>NZ_PQSQ01000072.1 GCF_002920575.1 Streptomyces sp. Ru73
GGCACAACGACGACTTCGATCTGGTACACGAGCAGTGGCAGCGCCTGCGCACCGAAGGAACTGGCGCAGACCGCCAACGCGCCGCCTACCGCCAACGCTCCAGTACACACGACGTCGTCGACTACCTCATCTCCGCCACCAGTCCCCCATAGAAACCACGAATACTCGCTTCAGCGGCACAGACCGGGGCGGGACGGGTCACCAGGGGCTGTAATCGGTCGGTGTAACTCCCGAACACGGAAGATGCATCGATGACCAGTGAAAACGTGACCGAGCAGGAGCCCATCGAGCCGGCGACGACCCTGTCGGCGCCGGCCGTGGACGATCAGCTGATCGACGAGCCGGTGAACCGCGCCCAGGCCGAGGGTCTGCGGCTGACCGGAGAGGGCGGGCGGCTGCAGCAGTTGACCAAGCGGCTGCTGGAGTCCACCTGGAGGGCGAGATCACCGACCATCTCGGCTGTGATAGGCACGCTCGTCTTCCTCTCCAGGTCGACGTAGGTGTTCGGGGTGGGCAGGTCGAGCACCCGGCACAGTCGGATTGCCCGTACCAGGACATCGACCTCGGCAAGGATGCAGAAGGTGTAGCTGAGGCGGGGGTGAGGGTGTCATACACCGAGTGGTACTCCAGCCTCTCCTCCGCGATCTCCTGCCATATGGCGGTCTCGGAGAGGTGGAAGACGGGATGCCAGGTCAGCACCAGGCGCCGGCCGTGGCTGGCGCGGTGGTCGATGGCCAGATCCGGCTTCCTGAGCCGTGCGGGCGACTCCTCTGCCCGGATGCGCAGGCAGTTGAGGACGACGTCCTGGTCGTCCAGGCCAGGCGCGGCGATGACCTCGGTCATGGGCTTGGCGGCCTGGTCGCGCTTGAGAGTGGAGGTGCTTCTCTGCACTTCGCCCGAACGGGCGGCTCCTGTGAGTGTTGCTTTGCGATCGGGTCGGCGCACGGAATCATGGCGTGCGCATGTGACCTTGTCTATTGAGAGCTTGGGGAAGGCGGTCCTGTGTCCAGCCGTGTGAGCATCGACAGTGGCCTCTGCATCGGCAGTGGGCAGTGCGCGTTGACCGCCCCGGCGGTGTTCGGTTCTGACGACGATGGATTCGGGTTGGTGCGTCCGGGAAGCGAGGACGGTCGAGGCGACCCGTTGTTGAATGAGGCTGTGAGGGCTTGCCCTGTGCAGGCCATCAACTTCGCGGAGGACTGAGCAGGGCGGGAGCTCGCCGTCGGTTTGAGATATGTGGTCAGTCAAGGGGCCTCCGGCGGTGAGGGAGTGGTGCGGGGTTTGGGGATGCCCAGGTGGACGGGCGGCCGCTGGGCCCGGCGTCGCCTCTCGTCGCGCTTGGCGGGGAGGAGGGTAAGGGTGAGGTCGAGGCCCTCGTTCTGACCGATCCAGCCTTCGGCCTCGGCCTGTGTCCTGCGTTGCAGGAGGTCGGCTTCCCGAGGTAGGCGGTAACCGCCTCGATCTCTTCGTCGTACGCGTTCACGGCGACGTACGGCGGGTGGATGCCCCGAGCGGGGACAACGGCCCCTCATCCGGGGCAGCTCGCCCCGCCCCCCTCGATCAGTTCATGTCGCAGTTCCAAGGTGTTCCTCCTCGTCGATCGCACTGATCATCACGTCGATCAGCGAGGGGAGTTGGTGCAGATAACTGCGCACAGCCGATTCTGGGCATCGGGCCACATGCCGCGCTTGCCGACCATGCCGAGAAAGCCAAGGTCGGACTTCATCACGACGAACCGCAGGCCGTAGCGTTCGGCCTGCCGCTGCGTCTAGTAGCCCGGCCTGAAGGGGTTAAGGCCCAGCGTCTGCGAGTCCGAGAGGCCCACGATCGACTGACGCATGCGCGCGTCTCGCTCCTTGATCCAGGCATTGAACTTCTCGTCTGCGCTCCCCGGCGACGGCCTCAACTCAGCCTCCGCATCCTCCTTCATCTGCTTCTTGTACCACTCCGAATCTTCCGTCTTCGTCAGAGGCTTCGCCGTCAGGGTCAGCAAACCTTCCCGGTCCTGATTCAGGATCGCCTCTCGCTGCGCCGCCTCCTTCCTCACGCTTTCCGCATCCAAGGCTGCAATTTGCGCGTCTTCGCCATCCGCTACGGTCCCAGTCACCGGGGCCGTCTGCGGTGCGGGCGCCTCGTCGGCAAACGCCGGTGCACCTACGCCGACGGCGACGATGGCGCCGCAGGCAACGGCTGCGACCTTCAGCTTCTTCACGGGTTCCACCTTCCATCGGGCGCGCCTCGCCCGTGATCAACTCATCCTGACTGAACGACCACGCCACCGAGGGGTCACGTGCAGGGGGGCACCGAAAGGACCTGCGGGGCAGTCGTCGAGCCCCTCGCCCCTCGGCGGGCCCGAAATTCCTACACAACTGCAAATTCAGGCCAGCCAGGGGCTGTTCGTCCATGATCCGTCGGACAGCCCCAGTGCCGCATCAGGCAACGTCCGCCCGCTACTCGTGCCTCATGTCGGGGTGGCCGTGGTCAGTCGGTTAGTGATCACTTCGGCGGTCGTGAGGGGTGCCGGGCGCTGGAGGAGGACCAGTTGGACCTGGATCAGGGGCCGTGCCTGGACAGCGCCCGCACCCAGCAGCCCCTGCCTGTCATTGACCTCGTCCAGGGGCCCGGTGCCGACCGCTGGCCGTTGTTGGCGCCGCGGGCGCGTGCGGCCGGGACCAGGTGGCGGCCGCTGCCATCATGAACGATCCGCACTTCGCCCTGGGCGCCGTCAATCTGCTGATGTCCGACCCGCCCTACGCCACCGAGGCCGATCTGGACCTGGCCCAGCTCTGGGCGGAGGCCGCCACCGCCGCTCTCCCCCACCGCCACCGGCTGAGCCAGCGGGATGAGATCGTTCAGCAGCTGCAGACCGCGCTGGACAGCCGCCTGGCCATCGAACAGGCCAAGGGCGTTCTCTCCACCCGCCTCGGCGTCAGCCTGTGATGAGCTGACCTTGCTCCTCACCCACCTGCGCCAAGCCGCGCGCACGTGCCAGCCCCTGGACTACACCTCCGCGGCCGCACTCTCCCGCTCCTGGACCTGGACGCCCTGACCCCTTGGGCCTGTACTCCGCCAGCGGTGCGCTGGAGCTGATCCGGGCCGACCCCGCCGACCAGCTCGGGACCGACCTGGAGGATCTGCAGTACACCCTCGTCGAGGGCCCCACCCTCGAAGCCGCCCGCACCGGACGCACCGCCGGGGACCGCAACTTGATGGCCGTCGACCCCGATCGCTGGCCCGCCTTCACCTCCGCCGCCCGGACCACTTCGGTCCACTCCGTCATCGCCCTCCCCTTGCGCCTGGGAGCCGCCACCCTCGGCGCCCTGACCGGCTACCGCACCACCCCCTGCCCCTTCGCCCCGACCAGCTGACCAACCTCCATACCTTCACCCGCATCGCCCTGGACCTCCTCCTGCACACCCCGCCCGCCACACTGACCAGCCCCACCCGTTTCGGCGTTGCCGTGGACCTGTACCGCGCCGAAGTCCACCAGGCCGCCGGCATCCGGTCCGTACAACTGGGCCTCCCCCATCAACCAGGCCCTGCTCCGCCTGCGCTCCCACGCCTGGGCGCGCATGACCGTCCGCTGCGCGAGGTCGCCTGCGACATCATCACCGGCCGCCTGCGTCTGAGCGTCCCTCCGTGAGGCCGGCACGCGCAGGGGCCCGTTCCTGCGGTGGCTTGCGCTCCTGGCGGGTGGCGCATGGTGTTCTTCAACGGGCCGGGAGAAGCCCGGCGCGGTGCTGAGCTGATGTCAGGTTGCCGACGGGCCGGCCGCGACCGTGCGTTGGCCCTGGCGACCGGCTGTGCTGCCAGGCTGCTGGCTCCGGCCCCCATCGGCAACCAATACCGGAAAATAAGTACATGCTTTTGGATACAGGTATCCGCGTGCACCTATGGTGGGGCCATGGACGGAGTACCTGAGCCGCACACCGGATGGACGTTCCTCACCAACCACGCACGGGTGCTTGCCGCCATCGCCGAGAACCCACATGCCCGCATCCGTGACCTCGCCGCCCACTGCCGGCTCTCCGAACGCGCCGTAAACAACATCATCGGCGACCTGGCGCGAGCAGGCTACCTTTCCCGTACCCGTGAGGGACGCAGCAACGTCTACACGATCGACCCCGGCAAGGTGCTGCGCCATCCAGCGGAGTCCGGCCTGACCGTGGCCCGGCTGCTCTCCCTGCTCGTGCAGGACGAGACCGAACGCATCACACCTGCCGACACCGGCAGGGCACACGGTACGCAGTAGCGCGGCCGGGCAGCCGCCACAGCCGGCAGAGGTCCGTCGTGCGCCGTACGCGCGCCTCGCGATGGCTCGGTCACGCGGCCTGCACCAGCCCGCCGGGCCGTGCTGCCGCCGCAGCCCTGGAGGCCGGGACGCGGTTCCCGCTTCGCCGGCGACCGGCCCCGCACACCGCAGCCTCCGCCCGCCGCCATAACCACAACAGCCAATGGCCACAGCTTCCAGAATCAGCAGTTCAGGAACGGGCTCTCATGACCGTGCTCGTGAGGGCGGTGCCGTCGTTCGGCATGCTCGGAGGAACCGATGCGGTGGTCGAGCTGCAGGGCGAAGCCGGGCTTGTTTCCGGGTCTGGTCACGGTCCGGCTCTGCCGGTGCAGTCCTCTGGTTCGCGCGGGCGGACGGGAGCATCCTTGGGGCAAGAGCGTCGACGCATGGGGGCTGGGTTGCGATGAGTGGCGTGACGAGACGTCGTCAGATGCGGACCGTGATGCGGGCGGTGGGCCGGCGTACCGCGTTGCGGTACGTATCTGCCGGTATCGGAGCCTGGGTTCTTGCCGCGTGCGGCAACGGTTCCGGTGGCGGGGGAAGTACCGGTCTTGCCGGGCAGACAGTCAGCGCCTTCGTGAAGGGCAAGTGGCGGGTCGACATCTCCTCCGACAGGTCTCAAGGAGGGGTCGTTCTGGCCGAGATCACCGCGAGCAGCTGGAGTGTCGAGCCGCAAGCGGAACACAGCGGGCAGCAGGACGACGTCTGGCACTGGAAAGGCCAGTGGGCCATCCAGGGACGTGAGTTGACGCTCAAGGGCCCCTGGCACGCCGGCGAGTCGGGCCCCATGAGGCGATGGGTCGCACTGGACGTTCCTGGCCGGGTCGTCGAAGAGAAGTCGTTCCGGCTTCCCTGGAAGATCTTTCACGGCGGCTCCCCCGACACCGACGAGCTGAGAGTCACGTACGCCGCGGGTGCGCTGCACATCGTCCATGTCGACGGTGATGGGACCCGGACAACGTTGACCTGCACGCGGAGGTAAAGAACTCGCGAGAGCCCAGAATCGGGATCACCGCTCGTATGCCGCGCCTGGGCAGGTGGTCGCGGATCGCGCGAGACGAGTAGGTCTTGTCCGCTTCTTCCAACGGCGGGACAGCGGAGTCCTGGCCCGCATCCATGCCGAGCTGCACCAGAGGGCCCACCTCCACGACGGGATCAGCCCTCGCACCGTTGCGGTGATTCTGGACTCGCAGTCCGTCAGGGGCGCCGAGACGGTGGGCGCGGCCGCTCGCGGCTTCGACGCCGGGAAGAAGATCAACGGTCGCAAGCGGCACCTGGTCGTCGACATGCGCGGCATGCCGCTGCAGGGCATGGTCGCCCCCGCCACCAACCGCGACGCCCCCGGCCCGCGATCTGCTCTTCCGCCTCCGACTCGCCCATCCCGAGGTGACCGTCGCCTGAGCCGACTCCGCCTACGGCGGCGAAATCATTCCCCGGGCGAAGTCCTTCCTCGGCATGACCCTGCACACCGTCCCCGCGCACCACCTCTCACCTCGTCGAACGGACCAACCGGAGCGTCAAGCCGCCGCCCCTCCGCATCCGGACGCGCCCACAGCAACACGCTGTCCGCCTCGCACCCACCGCCCTGGCCCTGGGTGGCCGTGCCGGAGTTCTCGATCCGGTTGGCGTCCGGCCCGGCGGTCAAGCCCCCCCCCGGGCCGGACGCCACTGGAGCGGGGGCAGGCCCGGGCCCTGTGGATCTTCCAGTCGGCGACGTTGGAGCTGCGGTCGGGGAATGGTGACCGCACCACCTCCCGGCTGGCGCTCACGTCACATTGCCGCGCAGCAGCGCCGTCGCTGCGCGCGTGGCGCGGGTGGCGACATCCTCGGAGGAGAGGCGGGAGCGGGTCAGGAAGTCCTCCGTGTCCAGGGTGACGTAGCCGTGGGCCAGGACGAAGAGCTGTTCCAGTAGGAGCAGTGCCTGGGGAAGGTCGTCGTGGCCCGCCTGCCGGGCGAGGTCGAGCAGCAGCGCCATCAGGTTCCGGCCGGCCCGAGCCACGTCGGCGTCGCGCAGCGGCCTCAGCTCGCGGGCGAAGATCACGTCGAGGCCGGCGCCGCGGTCGGACACGTGGCGCACATATGCCCCCGCGGTGGCTGCGAGCCGGTCGATCGGGTCGGGGCCGGCCGCCTGTGCGGCGGCCTTCATGGAGCGGGTGAGCTCGTCGGCGGACTGTGCCGCGACGACGGCGAGCAGCGCTTCACGGTTGGGGAAGTGACGGTACGGGGCGGCCGTGCTCACCCCGAGCCTGCGGGCGAGTTCGGCGACGGAGAAGCCGGCCATCCCCGTCTCGGAGAGCAGCACGAAGCTCTCATCGATCAGCGCCGAGCGGAGCCGCCCCCGGGCAGGGCGCCCACCGCCCGCCCCAACTGCTGCATCAGTCACTCAGCCCACCTTCCTTGACCATACGTAAGAGGCCACTTACTTTAAAAGTGATAGCCCTCTTACTTCTAGCACCGGAGGCGGCCCATGACAGGGATCGACGGCAAGGTGGTGGCCATCACGGGCGCGGGCAGCGGGATCGGCGAGGCGAGCGCGCTGCTCCTCGCGTCGCGTGGCGCGAAGCTCGTCCTCGGCGGGCGTCGGAGCGACCGGCTAAAAGCGCTCGGCGCCCGCATCGAGGCCGATGGCGGCACGGCCGCCTGGACGACGACGGACGTGCGTCGCCGCGGGGACCTCGCGAACCTGGTGGCGTACGCCTGCGAACGCTATGGCGCACTCGACGTCCTCGTCAGCAACGCCGGGATCGGCCCCATCTCGCCGTTCGACGAGTTGCGGGTCGAGGACTGGGACCAGATGATCGACGTCAACTTCCGCGGCGTGCTGCACGGAATCGCGGCAGCGCTCCCCGTGTTCCGCAAGCAGGGCAGGGGGCAGTTCGTCAACGTCGTCTCGACCGCTGGGCTGCGCATCGTGCCGAACCAGGCTGTCTACGCGGCGACGAAGAACGCAGTCCGCACCGTCTCGGAGGGGCTGCGCCAGGAGGCCGGGCCCGACCTGCGGGTCACCATGGTCTCGCCCGGCTACGTCGCGACGGAGTTCGCCGACTCGGTCACCAGCCCCACCGTCAAGTCGCAGACCCCGGCGGTCGACTTCTCCCTCTCCCCCGACGACATAGCCCGCGCTGTCGCCTACGCGATCGAGCAGCCGTCGAACGTCGACGTCTGCGACATCGTCGTCCGCCCCACGGCACAGAGCTGACGCCTCACGGGCCTCACTAGGGCGAACTCATCGGCGCCCAAGTGTGTTTCCCTTGGAGGGACGGCCCTGTCCCGGGGGCTCCCGGCTGCGCCCGCCCGTCCGGCATGGGGCGAAGCGTCAGAAAGGCTGTCAGGGCTTACCGGTCCCGCATGGCCACTTCCGGGCGTTAAAGCAGTTCGGATCGCCGGCCGGTACGCCCAAGGCGAGGTGAGCAACCTCCTGTCCGCCAAGGAACTGGAGGGCTTGGACCCGGCGAAGGACTACGACCGCCTCAAGGAGATCGCCGCCGTCGTCACCTCCCTCGCCACATCGGTCGGCCCCTCACTCCTGGGCTGGGAAGACCTCGCCTTGCCCATCGGTTTCGCCTCCATGGCGATCGTGGTACTGCTGGCGTTCGGCGAGCACAGCCAGCAGCTGCCGGCCCCGACGCCGGGGCCCCACGGGGCCGTGGACACGATGGCAAGCCAATCCTTCCCATGACTCAGCCCGGAGAACCTCCCCACGCACGTTCACCCAGTTGCGTCGTCGCCCCGACCCGTCGCCCGTTATGAAACCTTTCGCCCGGTTACAGTTCAGTCCGTCCATGTCCGCGACATGTGGCCGGCAGGGCGGAGAGGCGGAGGTCGGAGGAGCGTTGGCGCGTGTGTCGTGTCGATGAGTGAGGCAGGCGGTTCCGTGCGGGGCCGCAACCCCGTCAGGCTGGACCAGGACCGCGAAGCGCTGCGGGCCCGGCTACGGGGAAGCCCGTACGAGGGTGTGAAGTTCCCGCCGCCACGGGAGTTCTCGTCGCAGGACGCACACCAGGCCATGGACACCGTGCTGCGGCTCGGCCGGTACCTGTATCTGTCGGGGGCGTCCACGCGCCGCGTCGAGGCGGCGCTCGTGGCCGCAACCGCCGCGTGGGGGATGGGCGGTGTCTCCTTCGACCTGAGCACGCACTCGATCCAGTGCCAGTATGCGCCGACCACCGCGCGGGCGCTGCACCGTGTTCAGGTGCTCAGCGGTAACCCGGCCCAGCAACTCGCCGGTCTCATCGCGCTGGAGCGGCTGGCCGAGGGCGTCGTGCGCGGACGGGTCGGGGTCACCGAGGCTGCCCGACGCCTGGATGTCCTCGCGGCAGGCAGCGCCGCGTGGCCCTGGTGGGTGACCGTCCTCGGCGCCGCGCTGCTGGCGTCGATGCTCTGCCTGCTGGCCGGCGGGTCGGTGGCGGCGGCGCTGCTCTCCCCGGTGCTCGCGGTCGCGGTCCAGGGAGCCGGCCGGATCCTGGGGCGGGGCGGTGCCCCGCCGTTCTTCGTCACCGCGTGCCAGACGGTGATGGTGACGGTCGGTGCCGCGCTGCTGCCGCACTGGGGTGTACTCAGCGGGGCCGGGACCGTGAGCCTGGCGGCGGCGAACCTGATCCTGCTGCTGCCGATCTTCCAGGTCATCTCGTCGACCGAGGACTCGGTGCTCGGCTACTCCGCCATCGCGGCGGGCCGTCTCAGTACCATGCTCGTCCTGCTGGGCGCGATCGTCGGCGGCGCGGCTCTGGCCGCGCCGCTCATCAGTCAACTCGACACGGACCTACGCAACACGGCGTTCCGGGCCCTGCCTTTCGCGCTCACGCTGGTCACCAGTTCGGTCGGTGCGATCGGCAACGCCGTATTCATGGGCGGTCCGCCCCGGCTCATCCCCTGGGCGGTGGCGACCGCACTGTGCGGCGCGTGCGCCAATGTGCTGCTCCTGCGCGAAGCCGGAATGCCCACCGCGCTCGCCGCACTGTGCGCCACCGCGCTCATGGGCGTCCTCGCCGCGGCGATCGCTCCCCCACTCCGGCTGTCCGCCCGGGCCCTCGTACTGCCGGGCCTCGCCGGCGCCGTGCTCCCGGGCCCCGACGCCTACCGCAGCCTGCTCCACCTCGGCCTCGGCCTGTCGGACGCGCCGCGCTACGCCGCCACGGTGCTGGTGATCGTCCTGTGCATCGGCCTCGGCACCACCCTCGGCGCTCTCCTCGGCGACATCGGCTACCGCTGGACCACCGCCCTCACCCGCCTGCACCTGCGCTGACCCGCACACGCCCGCCAGCAGGCACCGGCGGGCGGCCGTCAGCGGGCCGGGGACTGTCCACCTCCTTCGAGGACTCCCGCTTCCTCCCCGGAATACGGGCCCCTGAACACGCGCAGCCGCGCGGGAGTGATGGCACTGCCGGCGGCCGCAACTTCGGTGGCCTTCGGCGATGTCCCGCGCGGCCGCGCCCATCCCCGCTACGGAACCTGTGGCCCGTCCACCACGCCCTGGGCCGTCCAGGTCTTCACGACGCGTTCGTGGCCGTCGGTGTCCACGATCAGGCGGATGATCACGGTCGGGTTGCTGCCATAAGCGGCCGACCCATTCGGTGTACCGGGCCCGGGCAGTTTGCTCCGCAGTCCACTCCCCCTCGACTGCCGCACCGCCCGGAGTGAACTGCAGCCGCGCAACGTACTTGGTCCCACCGACGTTCTCCTCACCACATCCGCTCTCACCGGTGATCTCACCGGTGCGCCGGATCAGCCGGCCGCCGGCTCGTTGCCCTGCCCGAACCGCGGGACGTCGACCGGATCGAGGTCCGCGCGACGTCGGCCGGATCGAGGTCCGCGCGGAGGCGGAGCAGCCAACCCGGGCCCGTCAACACCCAGACCGTGGACTGTCCCGTCGTCGGCTTCACCGGCCCGGCGACGCGACCGCGGCACCTTGTCGTACGGCTACCCGACGGGCGGATCATGCGCTCGCAGGCACTCACCGGACGAATCGCGGCCGAGGCCACCGCCCATCTGGCCGTGGCCGGCGCTGGGCGCCGCGCCCGCACACGTGACGGCGAGACGTACACGAATGCCGGCCCCGGGCTCGTCGTCGAGGCCGCCGCAGGGACCACCAGGCATACCGTCGCCACGATCACGCGGGTTTTCTCGGTAGAGCCGGGCGGCAGTGGCGTCGGCTGGAGATCCCGGAGCCGATTTCGGAGCTGTTCGAGTGGCGACTAAACGATCATGGATTTCGCCACTGGCACAGGCGGTAGTTGTGCCCTGAACACACGCGCCAAACCGAACAAGAAGGGGCTGTTCATGCTGAGAAAGAGGCACCTGGGGCGCATCGCCACGATTGCTGTCGCCTGCGTACTCGCTGCGCCCGGCGCCACCGCGGCGGCAGACACCTCCGCAGCTCAGGCACCCGAAGCCGCTCCCAACTGTAGGGCCACTGTCGGGAACCCCAACGGCACCTCAGCGTGGGACCACAGCTGGGCAGACGCCTACAGGAAGCGCCACCAGTTCAATCAGAACGGCCCGTACTTGCCCAGCAGGGCCTGCATTGGCGACTGGCTGACGAAGGAAGTGGTGGCGGGCGAATTTGACTGCTCCGCGACCCACTGTGTCAACGCGGAGCACATCTGGGGCGGCGAGTACCGCTACTTCCGCAAGCTGACGAATGGGCAGTACATCAACGAGAAGGACATCGCCTGGCACTAGTCGCGGTCGGAACGCCGCGCTGGCGGGGCGCTGGAAACGCGGGCAATCCAGCGCTCGCCGTCGCTGTGCGCCCGGTCGTGCTCGACCGGCAGCAGGCAGTAGAACGCGGCGTCCGTCTCGACCTCGAAGCGGCATGTGGGCTCGTGCGTGACGCGGCGGACACCGTCGCCCCACGTGAGCCACCAGTTCGTCACGTCGTCGTGGGCGCGGTCCTGCGCCTGGGCGAGCGCCATGTGCAGCCCGGCGTGCTGGTCTTCCAGCTCGCACTCCATGACGGGCTTGACCTCGTGCGCCGCCCCGGGGAGGCCGTTCAGGCGCTCGATCTCGGCGGGGGTGAGGGCGACTTCGGGCGTAGTGCAGTACGGCATTGCTGTCCTCTCGGGGGCTGACCTCTGGTGCGGCCTTGCTCGTCGCACAGTAGGGGCCGGCACTGACACCGAGGGGATACTGGCTCAGTCCGCGGCGGCGGGCCCTGTGTGCCCGTACAGATGGATGCGCGCGCCAGGCGCCCGGGGACGCGCCATGGCTCTCCGGGCCCGATGACGTTGTGGCAGCGGTTCAGCCCCCCTCCGCCATCGTGAGCACGGTCGTGTCGTCGGCACCGTGGATCGTGAGGGACACGTGGCCGGGTTCGATCTCGTGCAGCTTCGTCATGGCGGAGACGACGGCGCCCGCCCGCACCATGGTTCGGTCCGGGCGGGCGCTTCACACGATCAGGGGGTCGGTCCGCCGACGTCGCCCCCGGTGCCTCCGCCCCTCGTGCTGCCCTCGTCGATCGGCGTGTCCCGGGTCTGATCCGGGATCGGCGTCTGGGCGGGGCGCGTCGGTTCCTGCGTCGGTTCCTGCGTGAGCTCCGAGGTCGTCGTCGGCTTCGGTGACGGCGACGTCGAACCGCCGCCGTCGCGGTCGACCAGGCCGGGGACGAGGGTCGCCGAGGCGATCAGGAGGTTCGCGGCGAGCAGCGCCAGGACGACGAGGAGCGCACGGCGCCGGGCGGAGATGCAGGCCGCCTTGCACAGGGGCGCGCACACGGGCGTGGGGGTGGGTGCGGTGGTGGGTGCGGTGGTGTCGGCCACGGGCCGGCCCTTCCGGGAGTTCGGGTTGGGAGCGGCGACCGTGGCCGAGGGCGACGCCTTGCGTCCCGCGTTACTTGGAGAGGCGGACCGGCGGCGGGGCGACCCTCACGGGCGCCGCCGGGGCCTTCGGGGCGGCCGGCGCCTTCGCGGTGGGCGCCTTCGGCTTCGCCGCCGGATGCTTCTTCTTCGAGCTGCCCGACCCCGACGCGGCGTGCCCACCGCCGCCGTCAGCCGGCGCCCCGCTCTGCCCGGCCGGGTAGACGACGCACGGGCGCGCCGCGTACGCGGGCACCAGGTCCCCAGCCTTCGAGCGGACCGTCGGGCAGATGAGACGAGCAAAGGCCGTACGACCCCAGATTGGACTCAAGTGGTCAACGGGCAGCTGCAAAGCCTGTCCACAACGCGCCCTCGATGCCGACGGCCGACCACGACAGCCCCCCCGGGGCCGTCGCCCCGTCGGTGGTCATCGACACTACGTCCACGGCGGCCCGAGCCCGTACTCGGCAAAGAGGGCCTCCAGGGCGACGCGGCGCTCGGTGTATGGGCGGCCGGTGAGGTCGGCACCGTGGTGGAGGAGGTCGAAGGCGACGAAGTGGGCCGGGTGCTGCTCGGCCAGGCGCGCGGCGGTTCAGCCACCGGGTGAGGTAGTCGAAGGCGAGGCGGCCGTCCGCTCAGACGACCACCTCGCCGTCCAGGATGACGTCGTACGGCAGCTGCTCGGCCGCCGCGGCAACCAGCTCGGGGAAGGCGGCGGTGAGGTCAGTGCCATGCCGGGAGCGCAGCAACGTCCGCTCCTGGTCGCGGCCGAGCAGGACACGGAAGCCGTCCCACTTCGGCTCCGCCGCCCACCCCGCCGGCAGCGCGAAGGTGTCGACCGGCTGGGTGAGCATCGGCTCGCCGGGCATCCGCACCATGACCGAGACCTACCACGCACCGGGGCAGGCCCCGCGGCGTAATCAGGTGACCCGAGCGTCACAGGGTCTTGTCTTCCCGCCCGCCTAAGGTCTGCCTCCAGGCTCACTCCGTTGTGGTGACCGGGCCGACGAAGGTGCCCGGGCGAGTGGCGCCCGACTGATCCAGCAGGGCGCCGCCGTACGGCCAGTCCAGCACGAGGTCCCGGCGCTCGTTCGGCGGCGTGATCACTACCTGGTGCGGTGCGAACTTCCGGTCGTCCTCGCGGGTGGAGGCCAGGAAGGTGATGTCGAAGACGGCCTTCCCGCCGGCGTCGAGCCGGACGGACGCCGGCTTCTTGCTGCTGCGCCGCAGGTCCCACGTGCTGCCGTGGGCGGTCTGGAGCTGGACGCCGGGAAAGCCGGCCAGGGTGCACCCGGATGTGCCGGTGTTGGTCAGCACCACCCGGGCGGTCTGCTGTCCGTCGTAGTCCATGTCCGGGCCGCCCTCGAAGGTCGACCAGGCGGCCCCCAGGTGGTCGCTGGTGCACCGGCGTGCCGAGGAGGAGCCCTCGGAGGCGTTGCCCGCCTTGGCTTCGGCTGCCTTGCCGGAGCCGCCCGGGTCGGCGGTGGGCGTGCCGCCGGGGTGGACGGGCGTGGCGGCCGGGGACGGGTCCCCCTTGGCACCGGTCGCGGTGTCGCCGCCGCAGGCGGTGAGCGAGAACGCCGCAGCGGCGATCAGCGAGGCCGCCGCGACGGTGCGGGTACGACGAACAGCGGTCATGCGCGACATGGGACCCCCTGGTGGTTGAAGTGCGCCCGGGACGCGGTGCCTTCCGCGTCCTGCACACCACCCTGTGCGCCGCCGCTGATGATCGACTAATCCTTGACTAACGCCTCCCTGGCACCGCCCCGCGCCCTCGCGTGACGAGGGCCCGGCTACCCGCCTCGAACAGCACCGCCCGCCTGGGACGTCCCCGGGCGGGCGGTCAGCCGGGCGGGCGCACGCCACTGGGCTGCCGACGACGAGCGCGACCCGGTCGGCACGGCCCGCAGCGCACCACCCACCACCCGCCTCTTCCACACCCGCCGCATCCTCCCCGCACCGATCCCCGCCCTCCCCCACCCCGTCCTGTAGAAGCAGCACCACAGCAGGGAAGAGCCGACCGTTCCCGTGCGGTCACGCCGCGGACAGTACGACCTCTCGGCCTACCGCCCGCACATCCACCGGCTCCGGCGCGAACCTGCCGGCCAATCCCCCGACTCGCCGAGCAGCTCCGGTTGTCCGGACGTAGCACGGGGCATGCAGACGGCAGAGTGGTGGCTGTGTCATTTTCCGAGGGCTCTGGCCCACTTCTCGCTCCGCGGGCTCTGGTCCACTTCTTGTGGTCCGGTGACGCTCGGTTACGCCAACGGGACTCGTTCGCGGCAGGGAACGCTGGCGCGCCCTGCCGTGGCCGGCATGCTTCCTGGTCCGGCAGGAGCCGTCGTCACCGCTGGGCTGTTCGGAACAGTCCGCAGATGCTGCGGTTCGGCGCGCGCCCGTCGCGAAGGTCTCGGGCCCGCCGCGCTGAGCGTCGCGTGGTCCGCGAGAGCGGGCAACGATAGCGCAGAAGACGTGTCGTCATACCCACATCCTGGAATCCAGGGTGGAGTTGTACGGTCCGGGAGGATACTGCTTCCGTGGCGCATTGGGAGTGGGCCAGGGGCAGTATGCGGCATGAGCCCACCGGTTTCATCGGCCGAGCGGCGGAGCTCGCCGGAGTCGCGAGGGCCGTTGCGCTGGCGCGGGTCATCACGCTGACGGGGCCCGGTGGAGTGGGCAAGACCCGTATTGCCCTGCGGGCCGCACAGCAGCTGAGCGTCGACTTTCCCGACGGTGTCAGCATCGCCGAACTCAGTGGTCTGCGGGATGCGGAATTCCTGCCGCACACCGTGGCCTCCGCTGCGGGCCTGCCCGAGATTGCGGCACAGTCGGCGATGGACCGGGTCATCGAGTACTTCGCGGACAAGCGAGCGCTGCTGGTGCTCGACACCTGCGAGCACCTCGTGGACGCCGTGGCCATGTTCGCCGACATCCTCGTCCACAGTTCCGCCCGGCTGGTCCTGCTGCTGACCAGCAGACAGCCGGTGGCGCTGGCCGGCGAGTACGTGCTGCCGGTACCGCCCCTGCCCGAGCCGGATGCGGAGGCGGCGGAGAGCACCAACGACGCCGTGGCGCTGTTCGCCGCCCGGGCCAGGGCCGCCTGCCCCTCCTTCGTCTTCAGCGACGACAATCGCGCCGAGGTCATCGCGGTATGCCGCCGCGTCGACTGCATGCCGCTGGCCATCGAACTCGCTGCCGTACGGCTGCGCACGCTCTCCCTGGAACAGATCCTGCGCCGCCTCGACGACCGCTTCCAGCTGCTGACCGGCGTACGGTCCGCGCACGCCCGCCACCAGACGCTGCGCGCCACCATCGAGTGGAGCCACGATCTGTGCTCGCCGCACGAACAGGAACTGTGGGCACGGCTGTCGGTCTTCGCGGGCGGTTTCACGCTGGCGGCGGTGGAGGAGGTCTGCTCCGACGACGGGCTGGACGATGTCGATGTGATCGACGTACTCCTCGCCCTGGTGGACAAGTCGGTGGTGCAGCGCACCGACGGCGTCGAGGAGGACCGTTACCGGATGCTCGACACGCTCCGGGAGTACGGTGCCGAGCGGCTGGCGCGGAGCGGCCGCACCGCCCATTACGCGCGGCGCCACCTGGATTTCTTCCTGCGGATGGCCACCCGCGCCGGCCAGGAGTGGATGGGCGACGACCAGGTCAGGTGGGGGGAGCGGCTCGCCGCCGACCTCGACAACTTCCGGGTGGCCATGGACTGCGCCGTCGCACACCCGGGGGACGAGGCGGCACTGCGGCTGGTGAACGGCCTGTGGGGGCTGTGGCTGGGAAAGAGCAGGCTGACGGAGGCCCGGCGCTGGACGGACAAGGCCCTCGCGACTGAGGAGGAGGCGACGGCCGAGCACGGCAGGGCACTCTGGCACGGGTGCCTGTACGGACTGCTGCAGGCAGACCCGGCGGTCCGCGAACTGGTCCGCCGCTGCCGGGCGGTCGCCGAGCGACTGGACGACGACTTCCTACGGGCGCGCTCCACGATCGCGGAGGCGATCGATACGGCCCTGTGGGGAGACACGGACCAGGCGCTTGCGCTGTATGCACAGGCGAGAGAGCAGCTCGCGGCGACCGGCGACCAGTTTCTGCTGGCCGCCACCCGCACCGACACCGCGGCGATCCACGCCGCGCACGGCGATCCCGTCCGGGCTCTGCAGGAGGTGGAGCACGGGCTGCGCTCCTTGGAACGCAGCCCGCAGGAGCGCTGGGTGCGGAACTACCTGCTGATCATGAAGGTGCTGTGCCTGTGGGCAGCGGGCGATCTGGACGGCAGCCGCGAACAAGGCCAATCCGTACTGCCCTCCATCGTCGAGCAGGGAGAGACGATGGGGATCGCCGCCGTGACGGAATACCTGTCCTGGGTGGCCTGCAAGAAAGAGGAGCACGAACTGGCCACGCTGCTGCTGGGCGGTGCGGGGGCCCTGTGGCGCAAGGTCGGCACACTGCTGTGGGGAGAACCCGGCCTGACGCACCTGCACAACGACATCGAGGGCACGCTGATGCTCAGCCTGGGCGCCGAGCACTTCACCGAGGTGTACGCGCAGGGGGCACGACTCCCCACCGAGGAACTGGTGGACGTGGCCTGTGGACGCACCCGCGGCCCCGGATCGCTCCGGGCCACCGAGGACGGCAGCCCTCTCGGCCCTCTCACAGCTCGTGAGCGGCAGGTCGCCCGCCTCATCGCCGAGGGCCTCGCCAACCGCCAGATCGCCGAGCGGTTGGTCATCTCCAAGCGCACGGCCGACACCCACGTCGAGCACATCCTGTCCAAGCTCGGCTTCAGCTCCCGCAACCAGGTCGCGGCGATGGTCGCGGGCCTGAAGGAGAAATGACCAGCACCTCCTCACGGCGCAGAGACCACCGTGCCGGTGCCGGGCCGGGAGGCCGGAGCCACACCGCGGACGCGACCACAACAGGTGGACCAAAGCCTCTCCGAGGATGTCGTTTCGAGGTGGGTTCGGAGTCACTCGCGATGCTTTTCATGATCAATGTCGATGAGTTTTGGTTTCACTCGGCAGTCTGCTCGTGCGGCCGGGCGGGGCAGCCCCGGCCTCACAGACGCCGTACGGCTCCCCCGGCGCTGCCGGGGTCGGCGAGAGGCACGTTGTCGGCGATGGTGTTGCCTTCGTAGTTGGCGCGGTAGCCGCGCAGCAGTGTGCGGGGTCGAGGAGACCGGGGCGGCTGTCGCATGTGGCGCGGCTCGGTCCCTTGGCGCGATCACCTGGGCAACTGCACCTCTGTGTTTCGGTGATACCCCACCGCCCCACCGCCAGCCCCTGAGTGACGTCAAACAAACCGACATCGGAAAGCCGGTCAGAAGGCGACTCCCACAGCCACCTCAAGACGACTCCCGCACAGAGATACAAAGCCAGGGTGGCTTTCTTCACGTGAAGCAGCAGCGATGGGGCAGGGGTGGAGCAGAGCAGCTGGCGGCCTTGAGTGCTGCGGATGTTCACCAGCGATGACCTCACCGGGCGGTGACGGCTCTTCGGCCACGCGGCTGTTGCGATCGGATCGGTGGTCGGTACGGGAGGGAGTTGCAGGCCCCAGGTGGTATCGGCGGCCGGGGCGAGGGGCGAGCAGAGCTCTGTGATCAGTTGGCCGGAGTGGACGAGGAAAACTGTGGGGGTACGCCGGAAGAGCTGAGGGCGTAGGCGATGCCGGTGTCGGGGGCGGCGTGATGGCCGGCGTCGAACGCGCTCTGGTAGGCGTCGTTCCCGAGAAGACGGCGGGCCTGGGCCTCGCACTTCTCGCGGGCGGCCACGAGTTCGGGCTGGCCCACCTGCGGCACACCGAGGGTGTGCCAGATCTGCTCGGCGCTGCCCAGGAGCCAGGCAGCCCGCTCGGCGTGCCCGGAGGCGACGGCCACGGAGGCCAGCAGGTCCACGACCAAGGCGATGCCGAGGCTGTCGTGCAGGCGACGCTTGCCCTCCAGGGCGGTGCGGGCATGGTCCGCAGCCTCCTCCGTGCGCCCCAGCCCGAGCGCGGCGAGGGCACGCATGTAGTGGGCCCAGGCGTGGGCCCAGGTCTCGCCGCACCGGGCGCACTCGGCACGCAGGTCATCGGCGACGGCCGCGGCATCGGCGAACTGCCCCAGGTGGACGTGAGCGAAGGCCCGGATGGTGCGTGCCAGGAACCAGCCCGCCCGGTAGCGCCCGCCGGCAGGCCGGGGCCCGGGTGCCGCGTCCAGCACTTCGGCCGTCTGTGTCATCCGGCCGTGCATCGTGAAGTCGGCGCCCTCCAGATAGGCGGCGGCGTACGGTGCGGACTCATCAATCTCCCCGGCCACGGCCGTTCGGAAGGTGCCGGCGACGCGGCCGAGGGTCTCGGCGTCCCCCTGGACGATGGCGATGAGGCCGGAGGCCCACAGGGCCTTGGCCCGGGCCGGCCCGGCCGCAGGGGCCAAGGCCAGGGCCCGGTCCAGATAGTGACGGCCCTCCTTGGAGAAACCGCAGGCGAACCAGAGGAACCACAGCTCCCCGCCCATCTCCAGTGCAGCGTGTCCGTCCTCTTCGGCGAGGCAGAAATCGAGCGCGGCGCGGAGGTTGGCGTGCTCGGTGACGGTCCGCTGGTGCCAGGCAATCTGGTCCGGCCCCATCCACGCGGCATCCGCCCGGTGGGCCAGAGCCCGGTAGTGGTCCCGGTGCCGGCGGCACAGCTCGTCCTCCTCGCCCAGGTTGCAAAGCCAGCCGGCACCGTATTCGCGGAGGGTGTCCAGCATGCGGTACCGCTCCCCGCCGCCGGTGGGCCACCAGGTCAGGATCGACGTGTCGACCAGCGCCGTCAGCAGGGCGGGGATGCGCTCGGCAGCCAAAGCCGCGTCCGCGCACACCAGCCGGGCCGCCTCGGCGTCGAAGGACCCGGCGAAGACCGACAGCCGGGCCCACAGCAGCCGCTCGGCCGGGCTGCACAGCTGGTGACTCCAGCCGATCGCGGTCCGCAGGGCCTGATGCCACGGAGGCCCCTCCCCGCTCTGGCGGCCCCTCCCGGCCGAAGGCTGGGGCAGAAGCCGAGAGCTTGAGGGAGGCTCGGCCCCGTCGACCGCCTCGTCGGTCTCCCCCAGGACGGCGAACCGGTCGTCCAGCCGCTCGGTCAACTCCCCCACCGACAGCTCACCCAGCCGGGCCGCGGCCAGCTCGATGGCCAGCGGCAGGCCCTCCAGACGACGGCTCAGCCGGACCAGCTCGGCCCGGCCCGCCTCGGAGACCGTGAAGCCGGGGACGCTCTGGGCGGCGCGTTCGGCCAGCAGCACCACCGCATCCGCCTGCGCGGCCGCCGGATCGTCGGTCTCCGGGACCGGCAGCGGCTCGACCGTGATCACCTCCTCGCCGGGGGCGTCCAGGGGCCGGCGGCTGGTGGCCAGGATCCGCAGGCCCGGCGCGGCCCGTGCCAGCGCCTGGACGGTCAGAGCGCAGGCGTCGGCCAGGTGCTCGCAGGTGTCCAGAACCAGCAGCAGCTCCCGGTCCGCCAGGTAGTCGGCCAGTACATCGATCATCGGACGGGTGGTCTGGTCGGCCAACGGCAGCGCCTCGGCGAGGGTGTGCGCCAGCAGCTCGCCCTGACGCAGCGGTGAGAGTTCCACCAGCCACGCCCCGTCCCGGAAACGGGGTTGCATCGCGCGGGCGGCCTCCAGGGCGAGCCGGGTCTTGCCCACCCCGCCAACGCCTGTGAGAGTCACCAGCTGCGCCGTCCCCGCGAACAGCCGCAGGATTCCCCTCAGCTCCGTACGGCGGCCCACCATTCTCGTCTTCGCTGCCGGCAGGTTGCCCACCCGCTGCTGGTCACCGGTCACGCGCGCCCTTCCCGACCTCTGTGCACACCGCCCGCGCGGTCCACGCGCACAGTGTGCCGCCCCTTGCCACGCCGCATGCCGGCCGGAGAGAAAGTGATCGATGGCGACGAAAGGGCAACCGCGCCCGCACGGGAATGACAAGACCTGTGCGTGTTCTCACGCAGCGTCGGACCGCCCTCACCTCAAAACCGGTACGCGACCATCACCGCCACGGCCACTGTCATCGTGAGCAGTGCGAACGTGAGCAGCGCGGTGCGCAGCCGGGTCTCCCAGGGGGCGTGGGGGCTCCATGGCCGGTCTCGTGGCACCTCGGGACCGGCCAACGGCCCGCACGGTATCTCGGTACCGGTGACAGGTAGAGCCCGCGAGACGAACAGCGGGCCCGCCTCACCCCGCCGCTCAGACAGGTGCTGGGGTCTCGCCCGCTTCCTTGTCGGCGCCTCTTGTCCGGCAGGCCGGCTCGTGTGGGGCCGCTTCGGTGAGCAGAGTGAACCAGACCGTTTTGCCGGTGGTGGTGGGGCGGGTGCCCCAGGCATCAGCGAGGCTGCTGACCAGGATCAACCCGCGGCCGCTCTCCTCAGTACCCGCCGCCAGGCGGGCACGGGGCCGGGGCATGCTGCGGTCGCTGATCTCCACGCCCAGTTCGCGGCTGCTGCGCCACACCCGCAGCCCGAGCGGCCCTTGCCCGTGCTGCACACCGTTGGTCAGGAGTTCGGAGGCCAGCAGCAGCGCGGTGTCGGCCAGCGCCGCCAGCCCCCAGGCGTACAAGTGCCCGCGCAGAAACCGCCGGCCGGCCGGGACGGAGAACGCCTGGCTGGGCAGTTCGGTCTGTGCGGTCTGCAGCGGCGCGGCGGGAAAGTCGACCAGGAGCAGGGTCACGTCATCGGCATAGACGGCGCTGTCCGGCAGCAGGGTGTGCAGGACGCGGTCAGCGGCTTCCTCCAGGTCACCGACGGTGGTGAAGACCTCCCCCAGCGTGCCGGCCAGCAGGTCCAGGCGGTGGTCCATGTCGCTGTGCGCGGTCTCCACCAGCCCGTCGGTGTACAGGGCCAGGGTGGCGCCGGCCCGCAACGGGATGCGCACCTGCTCGTGCGGCAGGCCGCCCACCCCCAGGGGAAGGCCGGTGGGCACCGGCAGCTGATGGACGGAGGCGTCCGGCTCGATGAGCAGGACCGGCAGGTGGCCGGCCGAGCACACCATCGCCTCGCCCAGCACGGGGTCGGCTTCCAGGTAAACGCAGGTGACGAACTGCTCGGGCAGGTCGTGGGTGAACGCGTCCAGGGCCCGCATCAGCTCCCACGGCGGCAAGCCCGCCAGGGCCAGAGCGCGGGCCGCCGAGCGCAGTTGGCCCATCACCACGGCCGCGTCCAGACCGCGCCCCATCACGTCCCCGACGAAGATCCCTACCCGCCCGGCCCCCAAATCGATCAGGTCCAGCCAGTCCCCGCCCACTCCCTGCCCTTGCGTGGAAGGAAGGTAACGGCTGGCCGCCCGGGCTCCCGGGATCTGCTTCGAGGCGCCCATGAGGTGCAGGGCCAGGGAGATGTGCCGCTGCTGCGCGTGCAGTGCGGCCAGCTCCGCCTCGGCGCGTTTGCAGTCGGTGATGTCGCGCATGAGGGAGCAGGCGGAGGTGACGCTGCCGTCCCGGTTACGGATCGGCCACAACGACACGTCGATGTCCAGCACTTTGCCCGCGCACGTCACCCGCTGCGTTTCATAGTGCTCGATCCACTCGCCGCGGGCGATGCGCTCCAGCAGGCAGTCTTCCTCCTCCTTCAGGCCGGGAGGTACCAGCATCCCCACATGGCGGCCGACCGCCTCGGCGGGGCTGTAGCCGAACAGCCGCTCCGCCGCCGCGTTCCAGAAGGTGATCTCCCCATCGACTCGCTTGATCAAAATCGCGTCCTGGGAGGACTCCACCAGCTCACGAAACACATCCTGTTGGCCTCCGACGCCCCGCACCGGAGAGCGCCCCTGCCGCACCATGCCTGCTGCCATGAAGCGCATTGCAGCACATCACATGCTGAATCAACCGACTTGCCCACTATTTGCTTCTCCAGAGCCAAAAGCAGCCATCAACAGAAACATCATGAACCTCCCATGACCAGTTGAGGCCATCTGTGCCCGGCCAGCCACACATCACAAGAGCCACTGCCACCTCTGGAACCCCTGGCGCCCCTGGCGCCCTGGCGCCCCATCGAACAATGGCGGTTGTGCGGGAGCACCGCCCCCCAGCGTCCCGCTCGAGGCGGCCCGCGTCGCCATGGGTGAACGCCGAGAACGTTCGCGAGTCGGGCGATGCATGGACTGGCCGAGGTGTACCGCGGAGACGCTGACGCCCATCGCGGGATGGGCCTCCACGGTGTGATCGAGTTCGGCAACAGGTGGGCTCTCTGCGCTGGCGTGCGCTGGCCCCGGAATGCGCCATCTCCGGAACAAGCGCACTCCGCCAGCACCGCTGAGCACGCTCGGCAGCTGCCCCACCTGCGCTGGCAGCGCCCCCGCCGACTCTTCCACGTAAGCCACCCCGCCCGTCGGCCACCGGCCGACGTCCTGACCTGCCCAAGCCCTCGTGGCTGTTTTCGCAGGTCAGAAGCCCTCGCCACACTGCGGGTCAGCGGACCGGGTCAGCACCACCCCGTCGACGGCCCCCGACGTCGGCCCGGCTACCGACCAGCGCCCGCCCGTCATGCGTTGCGGGTCGGCAGGAAGTCCGCACCCTCGGAACGCCCCCTGAAACGCATCCCCGAAGCACCCCCCGAAACGCACCCCCAATTCGTCGGCGGGATTCCCGAAGCCGAGCCGAGCCCGTGTGCTGGTCGGGCACCTCGCACCGCTAAACGTGACCCATATCACGTTACCGGCGGTATCTGGAACAGCGTGTCGCAGGTACATTGCGGGAACGCAACAGCTGTGGAACCACGCGTAAACAGTCGTCAGTGTCCCGAGCGGCGGCGGCCCCGCATCTGACTCGATCAGGGCCCCGCCAGCGAGAGTGAGGACCTCCACCCATGGAGCAGCAGCACGTCGACGTCCTGGTCATCGGCGCCGGCATATCCGGCATCAGCGCCGCGTCCCGCGTCCTGCGCGACGAGCCCGGCGCGTCGCTCGTCGTGCTCGAGCGCCGCGCCCGGGTCGGCGGCACCTGGGACCTCTTCCGGTACCCCGGGATCCGCTCCGATTCCGACATGCCCACCTTCGGCTTCGGCTTCCGCCCCTGGCGCGACGCGCGCATCCTCGCGGACGGCGCGCAGATCCGGCAGTACGTCGAGGACGCCGCCGCCGACCGTGGCGTGCTGGAACGCATCCGCTTCGGCCGCCGAGCGATCAGCGCCGACTTCTCGCACAGCACCGGCCGGTGGGCGGTGGAGGTCGAGGACGAGGCCACCGGCGAGCGCGAGTCGTACAGTGCCGGCTATCTCATCGGCGCGACCGGCTACTACGACTACGACCGGCCGTACCGCCCGCGGTTCCCCGGCGAGGAGGACTTCCAGGGCACCCTGGTCCACCCGCAGCACTGGCCGGAGGACCTCGACTACAAGGACAAGCGCGTGGTCGTCATCGGCTCCGGCGCCACCGCCATCACGCTGCTGCCCGCGATGGCCGACGAGGCCGCCAGCGTCACGATGTTGCAGCGCTCGCCCACCTACGTCCTCACCCTGCCCAAGGTCGACCCGCTCACCTCCGTGCTGCAGAAGGTGCACGCCCCGGCCCGGCTCACGTACAAGATTGTCCGGGCCCGCAACATCGCGCTGCAGCGCGGAAGTTACGCCTTCTGCCGCAGGTACCCGCGCCTCGCCCGCAAGGCGCTGCTCGGCCTCGTACGGGTGCAGGCCGGCAAGGGCGTCGACATGCGCCACTTCAGCCCGCACTACAAGCCCTGGGACCAGCGCCTTTGCGTGGTCCCCGGCGGCGACCTGTTCAAGGCGCTCAAGAGCGGCAAGGCAGCCATCGCCACCGACCACATCGACACCTTCACCGCCGACGGCATCCGCCTGAAGTCCGGCGAGGAGCTGAAGGCCGACATCGTCGTCACCGCCACCGGCCTGAGCGTCCGCCTCATGGGCGGCATGGACCTCTCCGTCGACGGCCGCCCCGTGGACGTCAAGAACCGCGTCCTCTACAAGGCCGTCATGCTCGAGGGTGTCCCCAACATGTCGCTCGTCATCGGGTACACCAACGCCTCCTGGACCCTCAAGGCGGACCTCGCGGCCGACTACACGGCCCGCCTGCTGGCCCACATGCGCCGCAACGGCCACGACATCGCCACCCCGGTGGCCTCCGACGGCGACCGCTCCGAGTTCTCCGTCATGGGCGAGGCACTGACGTCCGGCTACATCGCCCGGGCCAACGAGGTCATGCCGCGCCAGGGCACCCGCGACCCGTGGCGGCTGTGGAACAACTACTACCGCGACCGCGCCATGCTCCAGGACGCCCCCATCGAGGACGAGCCGCTGCGCTTCGAGAAGGCAACCGGAACGGCCGCAGCAGCCGCAGCGGCCGCTGGCGCCGAAACCCCGGAAACGACTCGCGCGGCCTGACGGACCGGTGTCTCCGGCCGGCGGGCCGGGGCACACCGGCAGCCGCACGGATTCCTCCGCGCACCCCCGCCTCCCGCCTCTCCCCCAAAAAATCGAGGACGAAGATGTCTGCGAACCTGACCCGGAAGGTGTACGACGAGCGCCTGCGGACCTTGTCCGAGGGCTCCGTCAACGTCAACTTCAACGCCTTCATCGACATCAAGTGGGACGACCCCGAGTTCGCCGTGGACACCAGCGATCCGCGCTGGGTGCTGACCTCGGCGGACGCCCTGGGCGCCCATCCCTGGTACCAGGAGCAGCCGCTCGAGACGCAGATCCGGATCGGGATCTGGCGCTGGGCGGTCATCGCCAAGGTGGGCATGCAGTTCGAGAACCTGCTGATGCGCGGAGCGCTGGACTACATCTACCAACTGGGCAATCAGAACCCGGAGTTCAGGTATCTCACCCACGAGATCACCGAAGAGACCCACCACACCCAGATGTTCCAGGAGCTGGTCAACCGCACCGGCGTGAACACCGCGGGCGGCAAGCGCTGGTTCCGTCAGCTCAGCCGCGTACTGCCGCTGTTCGGCTCGCTCTACCCCGAGGCGTTCTTCACCGGCATCCTGGCCGGTGAGGAGCCCATCGACCACCTGCAGAAGGGGGCGCTGCGCAGCGGTGAGCCGGTGCATCCGCTCCCGCAGCGGATCATGCAGATCCACATCGCCGAAGAGGCCCGGCACATCTCCTTCGCGCACGAGTTCCTGCGGCTGCGCGTCCCGAACTACGGCAAGGCCCGCCGCGGCGCCCTGTCCGTTCTCTTCCCGGTGATCATGCGCGTGCTGTGCGACGTCATCATGATCCCCGACCGGAAGTCCGCAGCGGAGGTCGGCATCCCGGCCTGGGTGATCAAGGACGTCTTCTGGAAGTCCGAGGCCGGCGAGAAGATGCTCCGCAACCTCTTCTCCGACGTGCGGATGCTGGCCGAGGACATCGGCCTGATGAACAAGGTGTCCCGCTCGGTGTGGCGGGCCCTGCGCATCGACGGCCGCCCCGCGCGCTTCCGCGGCGAGCCCGCCGTGCATGCCGACTGAGCGCCCGCGCGCCGCGTACCCCTTGCACTGAATCCGAACGGAGACCCGCCCGCCGTGCCGTACGTCGTCACCCGATCCTGCTGCGCCGACGCCTCCTGCGTGCTGGCCTGCCCGGTCAACTGCATCCACCCCGCACCGGGGGAGCCCGGCTTCGGGACCGCCGAGATGCTGTACGTAGACCCGCGCACCTGCGTGGACTGCGGCGCCTGCACGACCGCCTGCCCGGTGGACGCGCTCAAGCCCCACACGGCGCTCGGCGAGGGGGAACTGCCCTTCCTCGAGCTGAACGCCTCGTACTACAAGGAGAATCCGCACGACGATCGTGCGCCGATGTACGTGCTGCCCAAGCAACGCGGTCTCCCGGCAGGCGAGTTGAGCGTCGCCGTCGTCGGCGCCGGTCCGGCCGGGCTGTTCGCGGCCGACGAGCTGCTGCGCCACCCCGGCGTGCGCGTCACCGTCTACGACCGGCTCCCGACCCCGTACGGACTCGCGCGGGCCGGCGTCGCGCCGGACCACCAGGACACCAAGCAGGTCACCGACCTGTTCCGGGCCATCGAGTCCCAGCCCGGTTTCCGTTACCGCCTGGGGGTCGAGGTGGGCGCGGACCTCACCCACGCCGACCTGCTGCGCGAGCACCACGCCGTGATCTACGCGGTCGGCGCGGCGACCGACAAGCGCCTCGGCATCGAGGGCGAGGACCTGCCCGGCAGCGTCTCCGCGACGGACTTCGTCGCCTGGTACAACGGCCACCCCGACCGCGCGCTCGACACGTACTCCCTCGACACCGAGCGCGCCGTCGTCATCGGGAACGGCAACGTGGCCCTCGACGTCGCGCGCATCCTGACCGCCGACCCCGAAGCCCTGGCCCGCACCGACATCTCCGACCGCGCGCTCGCCGCCCTCCGCGCGAGCAAGGTCCGCGAGGTGGTCCTGCTCGGCCGCCGCGGCCCCGCCCAGGCGGCGTTCACGGTGCCCGAACTCCTGGCGCTCTCCGCGCTGAAGGACGTGGACGTCACGGTGGAGGGCTGGCCCGAGGGACTGGACCCGGACGCCACCGAGAAGACCCGTCTGCTGTCCGGCCTGGCGGCCCGTGAACCGGTGGCGGGCCGGCGCCGCATCGTGCTGCGCTTCCTGACCAGCCCGGTCCGCCTCACGGGCGAAGGCTCGGTCGACGCCCTGGAGATCACGCCCACGACCCTGCACACCGATGAGAGCGGCACGGTCCGCGCACGGCCCACGGGTGACACGGAGAGGCTGGAGACCGGCCTGGTCCTCCGCTCGGTCGGCTACCGGGCACGACCGGTCCCCGGCCTGCCCTTCGACGAGGCCGGCGGTACCGTCCCGCACGAGAACGGCCGGGTCGAGCCCGGTGTCTACGTCGCCGGCTGGATCAAGCGCGGCCCGACCGGCTTCATCGGCACCAACAAGACGTGTGCCCACGAGACGGTCGAATCCCTCCTGGACGACTTCGCCGGCGGCCGCCTCACCCAGCCGGCCGCCGACGCCCGCACTGGCGTGGCGGTGGATGCGCTGGGTCTGGACGCCTGGCGCGCGATCGACCGCGCGGAGCGAGCGGCGGGCGAGGCGGAGGGCCGCCCGCGGGTGAAGTTCACGGACACGGAGTCCCTGCGCCGCGCGGCGAACGGCGCTGCGGCGGCATGCGGTTGACGTAGGGGCCATGGGGCCGAGCGACCGGCTGCCGGGGTGAGCGGGTAACCCCGGGCCGGTGCTCAGTGCCGGCGGCTCGTCCCCCTGACAGCGCACACGTCAAGCCCCTTCCAGCTCCGACACCTTCTGCTGCGGGGACAGCTCGATCCCCAGATCCCGCAGCGTCGCGTCCAGCACCGCCCACACCGAGCGGCACAGCATCGCCCGCAACTCTTCTTTGGACACCTCGCGTTGGGGATCGCGCACCCACTGGTTCACGGAGGTGTCCACGAACCCCACGATCCCGACCGCGACGGACCGGATCGGCGCGTCCTGCACCCCGAGCGCCTTCAGTACGTCCCCGAACCGCTCGCTCAGCATCAGCGCGATGGCCGTCTTGGTGTCGGCCACCAACGACCCGTCCCCCATCGCGTGCTCGCCGACACCCATGTAGGCGTACAGGCGCGGGTGCTCGGCCACCCAGTCGAGGTGTGCGCCTACCACCCGTTGCACGGACTCCTCGATGGTGCCCTCGAAGGTGAGCGTGGGCTCCATCCGCCGCATGAACGACTGCACCACACGCCGCCGGATCAGCTCGTCCAGGCCCGCACGGTCCTTGAAGTGCCGGTACAGCACCGACCGCGACAGGCCCACGCGCTCCGCCAGCCGCTGCACCCGGAACGGCGCGCCTTCCTCCTCGATGAGCGCGACCGCCGCATCCACCAGCTCCATCTGGCGCTGTGCCTTGTGCTCGTCCCAGCGGGTGGAGCGTCCGTCGATCTGCGGCTCACCGCCGGTTCTCTCAGCCATCACGCCAGGATATCGACCACATGCGCACGTGAACGCACCCGGCTGCGGTGGAGTCGCTTCAGCCGTGACCCGATACGGTGGCTTTGGCTCGTACCTGACGGTGAGCGTCCAGGCCGCCGTACCGGACGGTGAGCGTCCAGGCCGCCCCGGCCAGGAGCTAGCCCCACGCCGCGAGGAGCGGTCGGGCCGTACGGCAACGTTCGGGCCGTACGGCAACGTTCGGTAGAGCCGGCATGCTCACGGCAGGGTGCCGACGGGGTGATCGTTGCTCCAGGACAGGCCGCCCAAGCCCAAGCGATGGCGAGCGTGGATGACGTCACCGTATGCCAAGCGGGCTTCTCCGTCATCGATCGGGCCGGGCACGGGGTGGCCGGGCTCGGGGTGGCCGGCCTCGTCGGTGCCCTCGGGGGCCTCGGGGTCCTCAGGGACCTCGGTGTCCTCGGGCGGGGTGCGGGCGGTGGCGGTGTCTGTCAATGCGGCGCGCCTCCGCCCGGCCAAGGCGGAGGCGCTGTCTCCTCGATGCAGGGGCCCGCACTCCTCGGTGCAAGGGCCCGCGCCGAGGAGACAGCGCCCCTGAACCGGCGATGTCGCCGGGCATCGTCAGCGTCGGCGCTCCAGGCGCCGAGACGAGCGGCGGGTACCGGCGTCCTCGGCCGGTCCGGGCTCCGGCGTCTGCGTCACCGTGGCCTGGGGCACCGGTCGCCGGTTGTGCCGGGGCGCCGCCCGCGGGGGCGTGAAGGCCACCGGCAGGGCAGCCAGGGGGCGGGAGATGAATGCCTCAATGCGGGCCAGCTCTTCGGCTTCGACGGTCAGTTCGAGGTCCTCGACGCGCTCCAGCAGGACATCGACGGCTGTCTCGGCGATGGCACGGCCGATGTCGCGCCCCGGGCACTCGTGCGGCCCGGCCGAGAACGCCAGGTGGCCCTCGTTGTGGTCCACCGGGAGTTCGAGATTCGGGCCTCGCTTGGAGGGGTCGCGGTTGGCCGCGCCGAAGTCGAGCACCACCAGGTCGCCGGCGCGGATGTGCTGCCCGCCCAGCTCGGTGTCGCCGACCGCCCAGCGCGTGGGCAGCAGTGCCAGCGGCGGGTGGTTCCACAGCACCCGGTTCAGGGCCTCGGACATCGTGATCTGGCCGCGCCGCACGTCCGCGGAGAACTTCCGGTCGGTCAGGATCTCTCCGAGCGCGCTCCCGATGAGGCCGGTGGTGGGCGTACAGCTGGTGGCCAGCGTCAGGCGCAGGTGCTGGACCACCTCCTCAAAGGTGAGCTGCTCCGGATGCCGGATCAGCAGACTGGTGAAGTCGATGACCTTCGCGTCGGAGGTACGCGCGCTCCACTTGCTGCGGGCGAGGTCTTCCATGGTGCGGACGACGAAGTCATTCGCGTCCGCGGCATTGCTCTTGCCGCTCATGCTGTCGGCCACCGCCTGCCCGAGCTTCGGTCCCATCTCCGGGGGAAGGCCGAGCAGGTGGTTCATGACCAGGACGGGCAGGGGGGCTGCGTAGTCGGCTATGAGGTCGGCCCGGCCTCGGTCCTCGAACGCGGCGAGCAGCTGCTTGGCGTAGTGCCTGATGTAGCGGCGCATGTTGTGCCGGCTCAGCTGCTCCAGGCTTTCGGCGACCGCCCGGCGCAACCGGGCGTGCTCGGCGCCGTCGGCGAAGGCCAGCAAGGGGGCCCACTGCGTCATGGGCCGCAGCGGCGAGTCGGCCGACAGCAGGTTCTCCCGGTAGACGCGG
Organism: Streptomyces sp. Ru73; assembly: GCF_002920575.1. Classification (GTDB taxonomy): domain Bacteria; phylum Actinomycetota; class Actinomycetes; order Streptomycetales; family Streptomycetaceae; genus Streptomyces. The sequence continues at coordinate 29,692 of NZ_PQSQ01000072.1, forward strand.
CCGACACGGGAATCGCAGACGAACTGGTGGGGGCTTCTGAGCACGTGGAGGGCCTCGTCGTAGCCGCCGACGAGCCAGGCCTCCACGTCTCCGGGCACCCGTACCCGGACCACCGGCCCGCCCTGGTTGTGCAAGGCGCGGTCGGTCACCGGGGCGGATCCGTGGATGCGGGGCGGGGCGAGGGCGTCGGATCCGGCATGAGCGGGGCAGCCCGGGGGCGGAGCGGGGTTGTCGGGGGTGTGTGAGGTGGTCACGGGGCCTCCGGAACAGCGGTGGATCGTCGGCTGGGAGCCGCGATACCTCACGCCGCTTCGGCTGACGCGGTGTGAGGTATCAGCAGGTGAACGGCCACCATACCGCCACTCGAACAGGCTGCCGTTTGCGGCACCCTGCCCTCAACTGCGCTCCGCCCGAGCCTGGTTCGGGCGGAGCGGTGGCCCTTGCGGCGTGGCGTCTGTTGGCCGGCGTACCGCGGCTCGGCGAGGGTCCCTCGCTGGGCACAGGCGCGGACTTTCAGGGGTATTTTCTGGGGTGCCTTCAGGGTGCATTCAGCAGTCCATTCAGGAGTGCTTCAGGGGTGGCGAGGCTGGACCGTCATGGGCATGCGGTCAGGGCGGGACACCGCGCTGGGGACCTGCTTCGGGGCGTGGCCCGGTTCCGCGACGAGTTTCCAGTCCCTGAGCCACGTCGCCATCGCGATGGTCGCCTCGGTGTATGCGAACGCCTCTCCGATGCATTTGTGGGCACCGGCCCCGAAGGACAAGAACGGCAGGCGGCCGCTTTGCTCCTGTCGCTCGGGCAGCCATCGATCGGGGTTGTACTGCGCCGCGTCGTCGCCGTAGAGGGCAGGGTCACGGTGCAGCGCGTAGAGACTGAAGCCGACCTCCGCTCCTTGGGGCAGCTCGACGCCGCCGATCTCGACGGGCTCGGTGGTGCGGCGCATCAAGAAGGTGACGCCGTGCAGACGGATCACCTCGTCCAGAGCCCGCCGCAGGGCAGTCAGGCGCGGGACATCGGCAATGGTCATCTCGCGGTCGCCGAGGGTCTCCTGAATCTGAGCCACTACCTGGTCCTGCACTTCGGGATGCCGGGCCAGGTACATCCACAACCAGGCCAGGATGGCCCCCGTGGTCTCCGCACCTGAGTAAAAGAGGGTGCTGGCCTCGTCCCTGATCTGCACGTCCTCCATGCCGGTCGCCAGCAGCAAGCCCAGCAGGTCATCGTGCTGGTCGGTCTGCCCGGCGCGGCGGCGATCGGAGATGATGCGCTCGATGACAGCGTTGAGTTGCGCGACCGCGGCGTCGAACTGGCGGTTGTGGCGTACCGGCAGCCGGTCCAGCAGCTTCGGAGAGGCCGCCCGCTTGAGGAGTTTGTCCAACGCGATGGGGAGGTGGCGCTGGACCAGGTCCAGCACCTCGGGTGTCACGGAGGAGAACAGGGACCGGGCGACGGTGGCGATGGCGTACTGCGCCATCTCCCGGTGCACGTCCAGTTCCTGTCCCGGTTTCCAGGCAGCGGCCTGAGCCCGCGCGTTGGCGAGCATCATGCGTGCGTAGGAGGTGGCAATACGCTGGTTGGAAAACATCGGCGTCATCAGCCGACGCGACTTCCGGTGGGTTGCATTGTCCGCGTTGGCCAACCCATTGCCGGCCAGCGCCCGCAAGCGGTCGAAGAACCGGCCCTTCTCAAAGGAACGGGCCTTTTGGACCAGCACCTGAGTGACCGTCTCGGTTGTCGTGGCGACATACACAGGTAGCGTGCCCAGCTGGATACGGACCAGGCCGGCGGACGCATGTTCTCGTAGCGACAGCAGAAATGTGAACGGGTCTCTGGCCAGTGCGGGGACATGCCCCAGGAGGGGCCATGCGCCGGGTGCCTGAGGTATCGACTGCACTCCGACAGATTGAGTTGCGGCAATCGTCACGGCATCTCCGCTCAATCTCGGCGCCGCAGGACCACCAAGTGCCATGTGTGCCATGCAGCGCAGTCCATCGCCTGTATCAGGCGCTTTGAGCAGGAGACTGCCCAGCGCGCAATTCGAACACGCCGACTTCAACAATGCTCAAATAAGGGAAACCTCACGCATACGCGGCGTCGAGACTGGGCAGACCGCGCGGCAGGAAATATCACCTACCGGGTGATTTACCTCAGGCGAGAACAGTGCCGACAGCGCGGCCTCACGTGACCGGCGCCTCCGCGTGCGGGCCAGAGGCCGGCAGGCGCGAGCAAGCGAAGCAGAGCGCCGCCCTGGACTGTCATCACCTGGTAGCCGGCCACAAACCCTGGGCCGGAAACTGGTCCAGCCCGTCTCATCATCAGCAGACGGCTGAACTCCAAGAATGCTGAAGGCGGCAGGTCAGCTCTCCACGTACCAGGTGGATCCCAGGAATTCCGGCCATCGTGCGTGCAACCGCCGCACCTGCAGGCCCACCTCAGGAGGTGGGTCGCCACGCAGGTGAGCCCCGAGGGCGAGCACGGAGTCTTCGCACAGGTGCAGCATCGCGAGGCGCTTGTCGAGTCTGGACCTGTCGTCGCCGGGCGGTGACAGCAGGACGAAGAATGCGTTGTTCTGAACTCGCTCGCGAAGCCTCTTCTCGGTGAGGCGGTGCGAGACTTGAATAATCGTTGCGACGTGGTCGTGGATGCTGCGTTTCCGCTCCTGCAGTTCCTCCGCCCGCAGTCCCTCTTCGCTGCGCCGGGCGAGCGCCTGAATGGCCAGCAGCTCGGCGAGGATCGCCTCGGTCGCGGCCTCGGCCCGCTCGCTGCGCCGGGCCTCGCGGGCCGTGCGTTCTTGGTGGCGCTGCTGGTACACCACGCCGGCGAAGGTGGCCGCGGCGCCGACCACGGCCCCGGCCAGGCCTATCGTTCCGGAGAGCACTGCTGAGTCCATGTCCGTGGTCATGCCCCGCCACGCTGTTGTTTCACCGAGCTCGGCCTGCGGAAGGGCACCGGCGGAGCGCCCGGGGCCGGCTCAGGCGTCCGTGCCCGTGGCCTTCACCTGCCCGCGCGCCGGCGCCCATGGACGTCGCACAGCACCGGCCGGCCCGGGCCCGTCGACCGGCCCAGGCCCGCCGAGCAGGGCGGCCGGCTGGTAGTCGATCCGGTCGACGAAGCCGCTCGGCGCGTGCGCCACCGCCTCGGGCATGGAGGCTTCCATGGTGGCGACCAGCTTCCCCACGACGTCGTTGGTGAGGCCATGGCGGAAGAAGGTCTGCAGGGTGTCGATCCAGTGCAGGACGTACTAGTCGACGGAGTCGTCACGCCGCAGCGAATGCGGTCCTGGTCGTCACTGGCCAGGACGATGTGCTGGCTCCAGCCGTTCCTTGGCAGGAGCCCTCTGCGTTCGTGCTGCGGTTGCGGGCGGGTCAGGCAACCCGGCCGGCGCAGAAGACACCGCTGTATCAAGCACGTCCTGCAACCGGCACTGCCTCGGACGCCGCCGTGGGATGGGGAGAGGCCGCCTCCCGGGCTGGGCCATCCCCTGTGTGGTCCAGCCCGGCGAGCGCGGCCTCGGAGGCAGCTCGCCGCCGCGAAAGAGGGCGGCCGAGCAGCCTAGGTGTACCCGGTACGGCTCGGCGTGAGTGCGCCTGGAGAAGCCGCACGTGGCGATGGTGCGGCCGGCCTAGAGGTGGCGGCGCGGCGTTCCGCCCGTGTGCGGGCTGCTGGGCAGATCGACAGCAGCCGAGCGCGAGCGCTCGTATCCCGGCTGGTCATCCGCGTTGCGTTGGAGACTCACGGTCCAGGAAGAGCCTGCGCCGCAATGCGTACAGACGGGAGTTCCACGTGGCCGACGGACACGGTCACCCCGAGCACCCGTGACGTGCTTGCAACATGCCGGGCCCGTGTGCGCCCCGAAGGGTGTCATAGTTCTAGTTCCGGTTCTTTGATGTGTGCGTTGTGGCTTCCTCGCTTCCGCGGCGGGACGGGCCGACCTCTGCCGGTCCGGTACCGGCTGGGGCTGGGGCCGGTACTTATTGCGCCACCTCACAGGCTGACAGGCGTGGAGGAACGCCTCGCCTGCCCCCGTTTCAGCTCTGTGGGGTGGCCGGGACCATCATTACCGACCTTGGCCGTCCGTACCTCGAAATGGAACGCAGCTTTCCTATTCGACGATGAGGCGTAGTAGTCTCTGGGCACCGTGTGGTGTGCGGCCCGAGCCTGATGTGCTGTCAGTCCTCGTCGCAGGCGCTCTGGATCTCGATCTTCCCCTCGCCCACGCCCTCGCCCTCGCCCTCGCCCTCGCCCTCGCCCTCGCCCCCGCCCTCGCCCTCGCCCTCGCCCTCGCCCTCGCCCTCGATCATCCAAGTGGCGTGCTGGAGCGGGCTGTTCGGGTGTGCTTCGGTCAGCACCTGGGCCCGTGTCCTGGTTCTGCTGCGTGGATCGAAGAACGGGCGCGGTTCGCTGCTGACGGCCACGTCGCCGTGCTCATGAATCAGTTTCGCGGCGTTTCGATAGGCGTGGTACAGGTTGGGGCGTTTTCTGATCTGGCGGAAAATGCTTTTCAAGCGGGGATTTCCGGTATTTCCCTCGAAGACTGCGGCGAAGTGCGCCACGGCAAGGGTGCGCCAGTGACGGTCGTACGCCTCCGGGTCGCCGGCGCCCAGGAGCCGGACGGCGTCCGGGTGAAAAAGCATGTACAGGACGCCATTTTCCAGCGGCATGACCCCGGGACGGTCCGGAATAAGGGGGCCGGGCGCGAAGAGCTCGCCGTACGCCTTGTTGTAGTACACGACATCCCATGCATCGTCGTACAGGACGGATGGGCGTTTGATGCTGTCCAGGTAGGCCCGCATGGTGGGCATGTCGGGGAGACGACGGGGGTCGACGGCTTCCTTGGGTGAAGGGATGCGCCGGGCCAATCGGAAGATGGCGGGGCGAATGTCGTCCGGCGTCTCGAGAGCGTCGACCAGTTCCTCGAGCTGCTCCCGGGGCAGGTCGGCTGCGCCGGCCATCCGCTTGGCGACCGTCTTCTCGTGGACCCCCAGGCGGCCGGCGATCGCCCGCTTGGTGATCCTCCTGGGGGCCAGCGTCTTCAGCTGCTGTTCAAGAAGGCCACTGATCAAGGCGTTCGGGTCATGTGGCACGTCTCCTTGCGGAGCCCCTCCGCCGGAAGGTGCCGGCACGGGGTACGCCCGGGGGACGAGCCGTGCACGTGCCGGCATCCCGTCCTGCCGCGAGGCCGGCTTGCGGCGCGCGACGGCGAGGGCGCGGTCGACGCGGCCCAGTTGCTCCTCGGTCAGTCCCGACAGGAAGCGCTCGATGGCACCGTCGGCGTCACCGGACTCCTCCCAGGTCTCCCGCATCCGGTCACCCGTCCGGCCCGCCTGGTCGTCAACGGGAAGGTAGCCGGCCAGCCGTCCCCCGGCGCTCACCACTGCCCCCTTGCCCCTGAGGTTTTGCACCACGGTGGCCACCGTGGTGTAGGCGTACGGGGGTTCACCGCGGCGGGCGCGAACTTCGTTCAGCCTTTCGCGCAGATCGCGGATTCGTACTGGTTCACCGGGCTCGTGCCACATGTGATCCAGAATGTCGCATTCCAGATCAGTGAGTTTCATGGCGGCAGCGTAGTAGAAGGGAATCGCGCATTCCGCCCTCCCCCGCACGGCACAGAGCGCCTCTCACCTGCACTGATACGGGATTCAACGACGTCGCGCCCGCGGCTTCCCGTCCGTACGGCAGGAACGTACAGACTCTCGTGTTCCGTTTTTGCCTGTCCGTGACGATGCCGGGCAAGCTTGATCAACAGTTCCCTGGTCGCGGCGCGCAGCGCCGCCTACAGCAAAGGACCCGCCGTGGTTGTCGACGCCGCCCCGTCAGCCGGAACTCGTCCGATACCCCGGGCGCCGGGCGCCGTGCCCCTCCTCGGGCACGCACCGGCCCTCATCCGGGACCCGTTCGGATTCCTGTTGCGCCTACGGGACCACGCCGACGACCGCGGCCTGGTCCGCATTCAGCTGGGCTGGATGCCTGTCTACGTGGTCACCACGCACGAGCGGCTGCACGACGTCCTGGTCACCGAGGGACGACGGTTCGAGAAGGGCCGGTTCTTCCAGCGCCTCAAACGCCTGGCCGGTGAGGGACTCTCCACCGCGGACGGTGAGCTGCACCGTCGCAACCGCCGCTTCCTCCAGCCCCTGTTCAGCAAGGAACGCATCGCCGGCTACTCCGAGGTCATGAGCAGCAACGCGCGGCGTCTGTCGGGCTCCTGGCGGCCGGGGCAGCAGGTGGACATCTACGAGGAAGCCGCGGGCTACTCGATCGACTCCATCGCCATGTCCCTGTTCTCGTCCGACATCGGGACGCCGGCGGTGGAGACGATCCGCCGCGAGCTGCCCGTACTGCTGGACATGTTGCTCAGGCGCGCCGCCTCCCCCAAGCTCCTGGACCGGGTGCCGGTCCGCTACAACCGCGTCTTCGACCGTGCGTCCGCGCAGTTGAGCGGGGTGATCGACCAGGTCATCGCCGCCGCGCGCGACGGCGACCACGCCGCGCAGCACGACGACCTTCTTGCGCAGCTGCTCAGGACGCAGGTCCATGACGACGTCGAGGTACGCCTCAGCGACGTCCAGGTCCGCGACGAAGTGGCCACCCTGCTGTTCGCCGGAGCGGAGACCACGGCCTCGACCCTGGCCTGGGCCTGGCATTACCTGGCCCACCACCCCGAGGCGGAACGCCAGGTGGTCGACGAGATCCTGGCGGTCGTCGGCCCGGACCGCCCGGTGGCCATCACCGACGTACCCCGGCTGACCGCCGTCCGCCGCGTACTGGACGAGGTGATCCGTCTGCACGGCGTCACCTTCCTCATGCGGCGCAGCACCGAGCCGGTAACCCTCGGCGACACCGCACTGCCCGCGGGGACCGAGGTCGCGTTCTCGATGTACGCGATCCACCGCGACCCGGACGTCTTCGGCAAGGACGCCCACGAGTTCAATCCGGACCGGTGGCTGGACAACCCCGAGATCAAGCGGCGGTTCATGCCGTTCGGCGGTGGCAACCGCAAGTGCATCGGGGACCAGTTCGCGCTGGCCGAGGCCACCATCGCCATCGCGGAGGTGCTCCGGGACTGGCGCATGGTGCCGCAGCGCGGTCACACCCCGAAGGAAGTGATCAGCGCGGTGGCCCGGCCGGACCGGGTGCCCATGACGGTGCAGCCACGTACCCCTGCCCCCAACGGGCCGGACCACTGAACGACACCGGTCCCTCGCCGGTCCCTCACCGGCGAGGGACCGGCGAGGGGCCGGCTGAGAGGCCGGTGAGGGGCCAGTGCCTGGTCGACCACTGCCTCGCCCGTTGCGCCGACCACTGCGTCTGCGTCATCCACTGCGTCTGCGGTTCCCCTGCAGTCACCGTCGGCCCTGACCCATGGCCCAAGACTCCGCAGGTCACGCCTGGAGCGGGGTCGGTAGGCTAATGATCAATGTTGATCATCACGCCCTGTGTGCCGTCGCACAGGGCGGTGATGTGTCCCAGCACCGGGGATGCCGGGAGCCACAGCGCGACCGGCAGGCTGGGCAGCAGGGGATCTGTCGCAACACTGCCGGGAGGCACCATGACCACTCATCCGGACCCCCACTCCTCCTCCACACCTGCGCCGCCTCCCGGATGCCCCGCGCACACGCAGAGCACTGCCCGTCCCTGGCAGCGGATCTACGGCCCCGACGCCGAGCCCCTGGGGCCGGTACTGGAGCGGCTGCGGCAGCAGTACGGCGACGTGGCCCCCGTGCTCGCCCCCGGCGACATACCGGCGTACCTGATCCTCGGCTACCACGCGATCCGCGATGCGATGCAGACCAGCAACCGCTTGACCTGCGACTCCCGCCGCGGCCGCGTCTACCAGGAAGGCCTGATCACGGCCGACCACCCGCTGGCCCCCATGACCGCCTACCAACCGGTCATGGCGTTCGAGGACGGTGCGCCCCACCAGCGGCTGCGCAATGCCGTCACGGACAGCCTCGACTTCAACCGGCACTCCTTGCGCCGTTACATCGGCCGGTACGCCAACCGCCTGATCGACGGCTTCGCCGGCCGCGGCACCGCCGACCTGGTAGCGGAGTACGCCGCACAGCTGCCCGCACTGGTGATCGCCTGGATGTACGGCCTGCCGGAGGAGGAGAGTCCCGCCCTGGTCTCCGCCGTACGCGACCTGACCAGCGGCAACGAGCGAGCCGCCGAGGGCAACGCCTTCGTCACTCGCACGATGCAGGAACTCGTCGAACGTCGTCAGGCCGGCGAGACCAGCTCCCACACCCTCGGCCGCGACTTCGTCTCCCGGCTCCTGGAGCACGAATCGGGTCTCAGCGAGCAGGAGGTCGTGGAGCACCTGCGCCTGGTCTTCGTCGCCGGGTACACACCGACGGTGGCGTTGATCGCGAACACCCTGCTGGAGATCCTCACGCAGCGGCAGTTCAGCCAGAATCTGACCAGCGGTCAGATGACGCTGCCCGAAGCCCTGAACCGCGTACTGTGGGACCACCCGCCGATCAGCCTGCTGCCGACCCGCTGGGCAGCGGGAGACATGGTCCTCGGCGGTCAGCAGATCCGGGCAGGCGACATGATCATCCTGGGCATCGAGGCTGCCAACGCCGACCCGGCAGCCCGCCGGCCCGGACTCTCGGTCGAGTACAACGAAGGCCATCTGTCGTTCTCCACCGGCCCGCACGAGTGCCCTTTCCCGGCCCGGACCACCGGGCAGGCGATCGCGGAAGAGGGCATCGACATCTTGCTGAACCGCCTGCGGGACCTGGAGCTGGTCGTGTCCGAGGAGGTGCTGACGTGGCAGTCGGCCTGGGTCTCGCGCCGATTGCTCTCCCTGCCCGTGAAGTTCACGCCGCCGCGGCCCACCGGTACGCGCGTACACCAGCCAGAGATCGCCGACGCGGCGGCCGGCACGTCCGCGAGCACGTCGGAACCGTGGACGGTACAGGGCGGGAGCCCCGCCCCGCACACGAAGCACGGACGCACACGGCTGCGCCGCTGATATCGGCGATATCAGCGACTCTGAGCGTGGGGGCGGGAGGGCCGCTCGCCCCACCCGGCTGGGCAAGCAGTGCACGCCCTGACGGGCCGGAGGTCCTGTTCGCAGTGCAGGCAGGACGCCTCGGCGGCTCTGGACTGCCTCACCACCACATGGGTCATGCTGGACGGATGGCACTTGATCAGGACCCCGGCTCGCAGTGGACCGACTTCACCGCCGCTCTGGGCGCGGCGCTGCAAGAGATGCCTGCGTACAACGACGGCAGCAAACTGACGCTGAACGAAAAGCCCCCGGAAAGCCTCTTCGTGGGCTTCATCAAGGACCAGGACGGACTGACGGCCGAGATCGGCCCCGTTCCTTCCCGCGGCGCTCCGGCGCGCCTGGCCGCCTTGCTCTCTCCTCGCGGGCGGGCACTGCGGCGGCAGTGGGCTGAGTTCGGCTCCCGGCTCACGGCCGCCGGCTGGACGCCCCCGCAGGCGAAGGAGCGCTGGAGCTGGACTCAGGAACTGCCCGAGCCGGCGGACCGGGCCGATTACGAGCGCCTGGCCGCCGCAGTGACGCGCGTCCTCGCCGACGAACTGCACCTCGTGCCCAGCGCCCTCACGTACACCGCCTTCCAGGAAGACCCACTGCGAGACCTTCAGTTCGACGGCCTCGGCACACAACGGCCAACGGGGTTCAAGCACCGCGGAACCGCCTGACCGCTGCCGGTCGCACAGGGAATGCCATCGGGGGTGCCCACGGGGATGCCGACGGGAACGCCGGTACCGGGTTCCCGACTGTCCCTGCGACGTGACACTGACCCACGAACCGCCGCCGGGCACTAACCGCTCTGCCTATCGCCGTCCGTGAGCCGAAAACCATCTGCCACTCGGCGGACCGTGGAAGGCCCTCCCTGATGCGTCAACTCCGGCCGGTTGGCTACCCGTTATTGAGGTGCGGGGCTGCGTCCGTGTGGTGCTGCACTTTGCTCATGTCCGTCAGCCGATTTCGCCGTCGGGGCGGTCAGTGGCGGAGGGGTCACTCGCGGGACGGTCGCTCGGAGGGCGGTCGCCAGCGGGGCGGTCGCTCGCTGCGCGGTCGCCGGCGGGGCGGTCGCTGGTGGGGCGTAGTTCGACGCAGCATTCGCCGGGGCGGGGGGCGAGGACGGCCTCGACCGCGGGGGCGCGGAGACCTTCGAGGTAGCCGCTGAGGAAGGCGTGGTTCATGCCGCATACCAGGTCAGGGGCCTGGGCGGCGAGGGGGTGGAAGGGGCAGTTGCGCAGTCGCAGCCGGTCGGGGGCCTCGCGTGCGGGTTCGAAGCCATGCCGGTCGAGCATGCGCTCGCACAGGGTCAGGCCGCGCTCGGCGCCTAGTCGGCCGGGGCGCAGTTCCGTGCGTTCTTCCTCGCCGAGTTCCTGGCCGCGCTGTCCGGCGGTACGCATCGCCGCCTCGGTGGCGGTCTCGTCTTCGCCTTCGGTAAGGACGGCCTGGACGAGGAGGTCCGCCAGGAGTTCGTGGCGGCGGTCGGGGATGCTGACGCGGATCGGTGTGTCGGTGGGTTCGTACACCTTGGGCTGCCGGCCGACCTTGCGGATGCCGTTGGGCGAGGCGTAGCGGGCGCGCAGCAGGCCGGCGTCGACGAGCTTGTCGAGGTGGAAGGCGGCGAGTTTGCGCGATATGCCGGCGCTGGCGGCCGCCTCGTCGCGGGTCACGGGCCGGCGGGCGCGGCGGATGAACGCGAACATCTGCCGCCGGGTGCCCTCCCCCAGCGCACTGACGGAGTCGATAGCTGCGTCGTCGGGCGAGGCCGGCGGGGTCATCTCGGAGGTCACCCCTTCACGGTAACGCCAGCGCACGTGGGTGGACGGTGAATCGAGGGCGCTCGGGCTGGTGCACTTGACCGCCTCCCGGAATAAGACCAAGATTTGTTGGTGAAATAAGGAGGTGGCCGCGATGACCCATCCGCATCAGGCCAAACAACCGGTCAGTGCGGCACTCGCCGGTCCCTACGGGCATCCGTTCCACCCCATGCTGGTCACCGTGCCGATCGGTGCCTGGGCGGCGAGCCTCGTCTTCGACATCGCCTCGCGCTTCGTGGGCGACCCGGAGTTCCTGTCCCGCGGGGCGATGTGGCTGATCGCGCTCGGAGTGATCGGTGCGCTGGCGGCGGCGATGGTCGGTTTCCTGGACCTGTTCGCCGTGCCGACCGGTACGCCTGCGTTTCGGGTGGCGCTGCTCCACATGACGTTGAACCTGCTGGTCACCGCCGCCTACCTCGGTAATTTCCTGTGGCGGCAGGCCGGTGCGGGCCCCTCGGGGAGCGTTGCGGCCGGACCGCTGGCACTCAACGCCGTCGCGTTCGCCGTGCTGGGCGTCTCGGGATGGCTGGGCGGCAAGCTCTCGTACCGCTATGGCGTTCGGGTCGCGGACGAGGCGACGCAGGCCGAGGGATTCGCCTCGAGCCCTGCCGACCAGGCCGACTCGGCCGGCAGACCTCACTCAGATGGGCCTCCCGGCGGGGGCGACCGTAGCAGCTGACCTGTTGCCCGGCTGGCCGGCCTCTCCCCCGTCCCACGCAATGGACGAACCGTCCCGCCACTGCCCCAGGCATGGGACGACCGGTCCGGCCACTGCCCCACGCATGGGACGACCGGTCCCACCACTGCCCCGCGCGTGGGACGAAAGACCGGTACCGCCCCGTCCCGCACCTCCGACGACCGGCACCGCCCCGTCCCGTACATCGGACAACCGGCCTCCGCGACAACCGGCCTCCGCGACGGCCTCCGGTCCCGCACATCGGGCGATCGGACCGCCTCGTCCCCTTCCCTT
>NZ_PQSQ01000073.1 GCF_002920575.1 Streptomyces sp. Ru73
AGTTCTTCGAGCAGGCCGTACTGCAGCTCGCCCGCTCGGTCGGCCTGCCCGCGCCCCCACGCTGAGCCGGCGGCCGACAGGTCCGCGCGCGGCGGAACGCCCCCGGCCGCGCTTCCCCGCCCCGTACTCCCCGCGGAGTACGCGGGCGCACCGCGCTCGGGGGACGTCGTGCGAGGTCGCAGCGGGCTAGCGTGACCGTATGGACAAGGGACGGCCGTCGTGGGTGCGGCACTGCCTCGCGTACGTACGCGGCGGGCGCCGGTCGCCCGCACCCCGAGGCACGCCGCCCTCCGCCGACCTCCCGGACGCCGACGGCCTGCCGGGTGCCGACGCTCTGCCGGGCGCCGACGCCCTGCCGACCGGCGACGCTCTGCCGGGCGCCGACGCCCTGCCGGACGGCGGCATCGGAGGCGGGCCCCACGGGACACATCGCCCGGCCCCGTTCCGCTCCCTCCCCTGGCGTTCGACGGTGTTCATCGCCGCGATCGTCCAGGTCGGTACGCGGTTCGCGGCGCACGGGCAGCCGGGGCGGGTGGCGCTGGACGGTCCGGCCGAGGTGCTGCTCGTCGTGGGCTCCCTCCTGTTGCTCGTACGGCATCGGTGGCCGCGCGTCGCCGCGTTCGGTACGGCGGCCGTGGCGACGCTGTACCTCGCCGGCGGCTATCCGTACGGTCCGGTCTTCCTGCTCGTGGCGGTCGGCTGCTTCGCCGCGGTCGTGGCGGGGCGGCGGATCGCCGCCTGGAGCGCGGTGGGGCTGGTCTGGGCCGGGCACCTCCTCGTCGCGCACTGGCTGTACCGGTGGCTGCCGCCCGGCACCGACGGCGCCGCCCCCTGGGGACAGGAACTGGCCGTCACCGCCTGGGTGGTGGCGATCCTGGCCGCCTCCGAGCTGGGCCGCGTACGCCGCGAACAGCTCGCGCACGCGCGGGCCGAGCGCGCGGCCGCCGAACGCCGCCGGGCCGACGAGGAGCGGCTGCGGATCGCCCGCGAGCTGCACGACGTCCTCGCGCACAGCCTCTCGGTCATCAACGTCCAGGCCGGTGTGGGACTCGCCCTGCTCGACGACGACCCCGAGCAGGCCCGTACCGCCCTGACGACGATCAAGGGGGCCAGCAAGGAGGCGCTCGGCGAGGTCCGGCAGGTGCTCGACTCGCTGCGCGCGCAGGGGCGGGCGCCCCGCGCGCCGGCGCCCGGACTCGCCCGGCTGCCCGAACTCACCGAACAGGCGAAGAGCGCGGGCCTGCACGTGACGGTGACGGTCGAGGGCCGGACGGCCGGAGTGCCGCCGGGCGCGGACCTCGCGGCGTTCCGTATCGTCCAGGAGGCGCTGACGAACATCGTGCGGCATTCCGGAGCCCGCACGGCACGCGTCCACGTGGCGCGTACGGCCGACGCGCTGCGCATCCGTATCGACGACGACGGTCCGGCCACCGGTGGCGGCCCGGCCGGCGGCGGGAACGGCCTGGTCGGCATGCGGGAGCGCGCCGCCGCGCTCGGCGGCGAGGCCGAAGCGGGGCCGCGCGCTGACGGCGGCTTCACCGTGCGCGCCACGATTCCGCTGCGGGGCGGCGGCGGGGCCGGCCGGACGGCGGCCGGGGACGACGAGGAGGGCACGTGATCCGGGTACTGCTCGCTGACGACCAGGTGCTGGTGCGGGCCGGCTTCCGGGCGCTGCTGGCCGCGCAGGCCGACATCGAGGTGGTCGGGGAGGCCGCCGACGGGGACGAGGCGCTGGCGGCCGTGCGGGACCTGCTGCCGGACGTCGTGCTCATGGACATCCGGATGCCGGTCGTGGACGGCCTCGAGGCGACCCGGCGGATCACCGGGGACGAACGGCTCGCCGCGGTGAAGGTGGTCATGCTGACCACCTTCGAGCTGGACGAGTACGTGTTCGAGGCGATCCGGTCGGGCGCCTCCGGCTTCCTCGTCAAGGACACCGAACCGGACGAACTGCTGCGCGCCGTGCGCGCGGTGGTGGCGGGCGACGCGCTGCTGTCCCCGGGGGTGACCCGGCGGCTGATCGCGGAGTTCGCCGCCCGCTCCAAGGAACCGGCCGCCGCGGCGGAACTGGACCGGCTGACCGAACGCGAGCGGGAGGTGATGGCGCTGGTCGGCATCGGGCTCTCCAACGAGGAGATCGCGCGCCGGCTGGTCGTCAGCCCGCTCACGGCCAAGACGCACGTCAGCCGCACCATGGTGAAGCTCGGCGCCCGGGACCGGGCCCAACTGGTCGTACTGGCCTACGAGTCGGGGCTGGTGCGCCCCGGCTGGCTGGGCTGACGCCACCGCCACAGGACCCGCACCACCCGGAGCGCGCACGCCGCGCCGCCGAGCACCGCGGCCGCCATGAGCCAGGAGCCGCGCCAGGAGGCGGACACCAGTCCCCACAGGACGGGCGCGGCGCAGAGCAGGAAGACGAGGCCGCCCGCGAGCGCACCGGTCACGACGGCGAAGGCGATCTCGACGGTGACGGCGTCCCGTTGGGCCTGTGAGCGGGTCGGAGACACGGAAGGAGTCTGTCATGCGCCCGGGATTGCCGCTGCCCTCCGGCCCTACATAGGCTGAGCGCTCCCGGCCGGTCACCGGCCGGAACCCGCGCATGCACGGCAGTGGCGCACGCCTCGTGCCGGGGCTGTTCGCGCCCGAAGAACTGGTGCCGGAGGAAGGCGAGCGGTCATGAGGCATTGGGACGTTGCCGTACGGTCGAGTGCGCGGCTGGGCGAGGGGCCCACGTGGGACCCCGCGCGGGCGCTGCTGATCTGGGTCGACATCCTCACCTGCCGGGTGCACTCCTACGATCCCGCCACCGGCCGCCGGACCGTCATGGTCACCGAACAGCACGTCGGCGCGGCGAAGCCGCGCGCGGGCGGCGGGCTGGTCGTCAACCTCCGGGACGGCGTGGGCCTCTACGACGCCGACGGGGCCTTCTCCTGGCTGGCGTACGAGGCCGTGCCGGGGCGGCGCGGCAACGACGCGGCCGTGGCCCCCGACGGCGCGCTCTGGGCCGGGACCATGCGGTACGACGAGGCGCCGGGCGGCGGCACGCTGGCGCGGATCGCGCCGGACGGCAACGCGGAACCCGTGCTCCCCGACGTCACGGTCAGCAACGGCATCGGCTGGAGCCCGGACGGCCGGCTGATGTACTACATCGACACCCCGACCCGGCGGATCGACGTCTTCGAGGCGGGCGAAACGGGCTGGGGCGGCGCGGTGGAGAAACTGGTGCCCACCCGCCGCGCCTTCGTGGAGATCGAGGAAGGCGCGGGCTTCCCGGACGGGCTGTGCGTGGATGCGGAGGGCGGCGTCTGGGTGGCCCTCTGGGACGGCGGCCAGGTGCGCCGCTACACGCCCGAGGGCACCCTCGACCGCACGGTCGACCTGCCCGTACGCCGCCCGACGGCCTGTGCCTTCGGCGGCCGCGACCTCACCGACCTCTACATCACCACGGCGCAGGAGGACGCGCCGCGGCACCCCCTGGAGGGCTCGGTGCTCGTCGTCCCGGGCGCGGGCAGGGGGCTCGCACAGCCGGCGTTCGCCGGCTGAGGAGCGCCGCCAGGCCCGTCTCGGGGCGGTCAGACGGCGAAGAGCTCCCGCCAGAGCCGCGCGAACGAGCCGTCCTCGTCCGACGTCACCGTCACGGCCGCCGAACTCTGCCACGGCAGGCGGTTCCACAGCATCGCGTAGAGATCCGCCGCCGGGCCTTCGAGCACGCAGTCCGGCGCCGGGCCACCGGAGCCGGTCGTGGCGCCGTCGTCCTCGCCGGTCGCCGTCACCCGCTCCGTGCGCGGCGGTTCGTCCGAAATCCGCACTCGCCAGGCGGCACAGCCCGCCCCCGAGGCGTCGGGTGCGTCCGTGGTGCGTATATACAACTCCTTGGCGGGCGTCGTGCGCGCGCGGTCCCGGTCCCGGGGGAGGAAGCCGGTCAGCAGCTCGTCGATGCCGTCGGCGGCGAACACGGGGTCGACCGCGGAGAAGCCGGCGCCCAGCGCGGTCTCGGCGTCGATGCGGTGCATCGTGGTCTCGTGCGCCTGCCGGCGGGCCCAGAACGCCAGCGGGGAAGGGGCGGACAGGAACGTCCAGCAGGACAGGTCGGCGGGCGCTGCGGACAGCGCGGCGACCAGCGCGTCGTGCCCCTCGCGCACCCACGCCACCAGCTTCGGCCCGTCCAGGTCGGGCGCCTCGGGGAACGGCACGCGTCCTCCCGGCGCGCCCGTGACGTATCCCGTCGCCCAGCGGTGGACGCTGCCGATGTGCGCGAGCAGGTCGCGGACCTGCCAGTCGGGGCAGGCCGGGACAGAGGCGTCAGGGCCGGCCCGGTCGGCGGCGTCGGCGAGCAACGAGCCCTCCCTGCGGAGGATTTCGACGTAGTCAGTGATCTCCATGGCGTTGAGTGTGCCAGCCGCCACTGACAACCGGCCGGGGCGCGGCGGGCCGGCCGCGCAGACCGCGGTGTACCAGGCCGAGCAGCAGCGCGTTGACCAGCGCGGCGAGGGCGAGGGTGGTGACCGAGTACCACGCGGGCGCACCCGCGCCGGACCACAGCGCGTCCCCGGCGAACCACAGCGGGAAGAGCGTCGGGGAGGTGAGCAGCGCGGCCCAGACGCCGGACATGGAGGCGTCCGGGTGGTCGATGAAGAGCGAGTCGACGACGGCGAAGACCACCGCCGCTGCGACCAGCGCCAGGTAGACGCGCGAGACGGGATTCCCGAAGGTCAGCCGTCCCAGGCCGCGCAGCCAGGGCGCCTGCTGTGCGTCGGGGCGGGGCTTATCGGGGGCGCGGAGCCGGGGTGTGGCGTTCATGTGTCCCCCCAGGGGCGGTCCAAGTGCGGATACAGCGGTACGCGTCCAGTCGTACGTGCTCCGGGCGGGACGGACATCCGTGTTCGTACTCACGAAGCGGTGTCCGTACTCAAGTATCGAGCCGGTTCCGGCGGCTGTCAGTGCGTGGTTCCGGCCGCGTCCGCGCCGGGCGTACCGGGGCGGGCCGGGCGCTCCTGCCCGCAACGGAGCGGTGGGTGCGGTCCGTACCGGGGCGGGCGCGAGGTAGCGTCTCGGTGTGCGGTGCGCGACGGGGCGATTTCCGTGAGGCGGCGGGCCGTGTTTTGTTCATGACGGATACAAAGTCAGAATGGACGGCGTGACCCACACTCGGACGACCAGGCTGGAGCGGGGCCGCGGGGCGCTCGGACCCGCGCTGGAGCTCGTACACACCGGGCGCGCGCCCACGCGTGCCGTACTGACCTCCGAACTCGGCGTGACGCGCGCGACGGCCGGCGCGGTCGCCGCCGAACTCGAAGCACTCGGCCTCATCACCGTCGACGCGCACCCGACCGCCGCGGCGGGCACCCAGGGCCGCCCCTCGCACCGGCTGTTCATCGCCGAGCGGGGGCCGGTCGTGCTGGCCGTGCAGATCCACGCGGACGGCTACCGGGTCGCGCTCGTGGGGCTCGGTGGCCGGATCGTGTCCACCACGTCCGGCTGCGGCACGATCCCCGCCGATCCCGCCCGCATCCTGTCCGAGGCCGTACAGGCCGGCTCCGGCCTGCTGCGGGAGAGCGGGCGGCGCTGCCTGGGCGCGGGGCTCGCCGTGCCGTCGGCGGTCGCCGAGCCGGACGGTGAGGCGCTCAACCCGCTGCACCTCGCCTGGCCCGCCGGCGCCCCCGTACGGCGGCTGTTCCACCAGGCGCTCACCGACGCCAAGATCCCCGGCGTCACCCCGGACGTCGGCTTCAGCGGCAACGACGTCAACCTCACGGCCCTCGCCGAACACCGCCACGGCGCCGGCCGCGGCGCCCGCGACCTGCTCTGCGTGGCGTCCGGCCACCGCGGCGTCGGCGGCGCGCTGGTCCTGGACGGGCGGCTGCACAGCGGCAGTTCCGGGCTGGCCCTCGAAGTCGGCCACCTCACCGTCAACCCCGAGGGCGCGCCCTGTCACTGCGGCAGCCGCGGCTGCCTGGACGTCGAGGCGGACCCGCTGGCCTTCCTGGGTGCAGCGGGCCGCGCTCCGGGGCCTGAGGGCTCGCTGCTCAAGCAGGCGACCGACCTGCTGCGCGAGCAGTACGCCGACCCGTCCGTACGGGCCGCGGGGGAACTCCTGATCGACCGGCTCGGCCTGGGCATCGCGGGGCTCGTCAACATCCTCAACCCCGACCGCATCATCCTGGGCGGGCTGCACCGCGCGCTTCTGGAGGCCGATCCGGAGCGGCTGCGTGCCGTGGTCGCGGACCGCAGCCTCTGGGGGCGCAGCGGCGGCGTACCGATCCTGCCGTGCACCCTGGACCACAACGCGCTCGTGGGCGCGGCGGAACTGGCCTGGCAGCCGGTGCTGGACGACCCGCTGATCGTCCTCGGCGCCGAGTCGGCCGGCTGACCTCCCGGGTCTGCGGTCGGCTGCCCCGTACGTCAGGCCCGTCACCAGCGTGAGCCGCGCGTGTACGTCCGGGCCGCGGTGTGGACGGCGCTCCCCCCGGCGTACTCCCCGAGAGGTAGCCGGGGTGCCGCTGTCCGTACGACGACGGCGGGCGGCCGGCGGAGGAGGCTCGAACTCGAAGGTGCTGCAGAAGCGGCACGGCTTTCGAGGAGCTGATCATGATGGACGTTCTGGCGATGCCCTGGTCCGGCGGTGGCCCCGGGCCCTGGATCCTGTTCTTCCCGCTGCTGTGGGCGGTCGCCGTCATCGGTGCGGTGGCCGTGCTGCGGCGCTTCGTGTGGCGCGGCCGCGGGCCCTGGCAGCGGCCCGGCGGACCCGTTGGCGCGGCGTCCGGCGCGCCCTCGCCCCTCACCGTGCTCGGCAACCGGTTCGCGTCCGGCGAGATCGACGAGGACGAGTACTGGCGGCGGCTGTCCGTCCTGGAGGAGCAGTTCGGGGTCCGTGACAAGCGCAAGGGGAGTGCGCCGTGACCCCGGCCGCCACTGAGAGGCGGCGGCCCGCGTACACGAAGGCGCCCCGGCCCGCGAACGGCTGAGCGCCCGGCCCCCGAAGGGACCGGGCGCTCAGCCCACGTGTGCGCCGCGTGCGGACGCGCGTGCTCCGCCGCTCGCCTCCGTGTGCTCCGCCTCGGGCGGCGCCGTCGGCAGGGCGGTGAGCGCGTGGCCCGGCTCCTCGCGGCCCCGGGTGGGCGCGGGCAGCGTGAACCAGACGACCTTGCCGCTCTCCTCCGGGCGGGCGCCCCAGCTCTCGCTCAGCTCGGCGATCAGGGTGAGGCCCCGGCCGCCGACGTCCAGCGGCCCCGCCGTCGTGGGCTGCGGCAGCCGCGGGTCGAAATCCCGTACGGACACGGTCAACTGGTCCAGCAGGACCGACAGTTCGACCGTGCACTGTTTGCTCGGACGGGCGTGCTGATGGACGTTGGCGAGCAGCTCCGTCACCCCGAGGGTCGCGGCGTCGATCAAGGCGTCGAGACGCCAGTAACGTAGCTGTGCCGATACGATTCTGCGCATCTGTCCGATGCGTGCCGGCAGGGCTTGGAGCTCCACCGCGCAGTGCCTGCTGGGCTGCCTGATCACGACCGCGACTCCCTGATGAGGCCGGGCGCGCCCGCCGCTACGGATCGCGAGGACCGGGTCCGGCGATGTCCCGTCCACCGAGAGTCACCGATGGTGAACTCTCGGTGATACGAGTACCAGGGTCGGCCCGCTCCCGTACTCCCGCAACCGCAGGCCGCCCGCAACCCCAGCGCGTCCCACCGGTCTTCACTCGAATGCAGTCGGCGTTCCCCCGCATGCGGACGCGTGCTCCCGCTGTCGTCCGCGTGCGGCCCGTAGGCCCCGTCGTGCCGTGTCCGTCCGCCGTCCCCGGCGTCAGGTGCGTGCGCCCGCCGCCCGCACCGCATCCATGAAGCGCTCGGGCGCGCCCATGGTCAGCGAGTAGCGGTGTCCGTTGAGCGTGGCGAAGGCGCGGTCCCTGGCCAGCAGCTTCGGGCGGTGGGCCTGCACCGACGACAGCGGGGCACTGTCGATCTCCGTGCCGTAGCTCGTCAGCAGCGCCAGCCTGCCGTCCCTGATGATGACCTGACCCGCACGGGTCAATGAACGCAGCCAGCGCTCGATGCGCACACCGGTCGCGTTGAACTCCGGCTCCCTCATGGAGCACCGCCTCCTCCGCACACATGGCCCGGGGGTGAGGCCCCCGCCGTCAAGAAGTCTGCCCGGAACCCGGCCCGGGCACCAGTTCCCCTGGTCGCAAGCCTCTCGAACACGCATACCCAGATCGCTCCTTGGGGCTACCCAAAGCGCTGTTTATGCAGGTGAGAACTGTGAGGCGGATGGTTATCATCGACCCGGCCCGGCAGGAGCCGCGGGCCGGACCCACCGCGAGGAGCACGCCGATGAGTACCGCACAGCACACGGACGGGCGGGACGGCGGCCTCACGGGCGACAGCCGTCCCTCCTGTGCCGCGCCGGCCGCCCCGGAAGGCGCGCCGCTGCCGACCCTCGACGTCGACCGCACCGACGCCGACTACCGCAACTGGCTGAAAGATGCCGTCCGCAAGGTGCAGGCGGACGCCAACCGCAGCGCCGACACCCATCTGCTGCGCTTCCCGCTGCCCGAGCAGTGGGGCATCGACCTCTACCTCAAGGACGAGTCGACGCACCCCACCGGCAGCCTCAAGCACCGCCTCGCGCGCTCCCTCTTCCTCTACGGGCTGTGCAACGGCTGGATCCGGCCCGGCAAGCCGGTCATCGAGGCGTCCAGCGGCTCCACGGCCGTCTCCGAGGCGTACTTCGCCAAGCTCATCGGGGTGCCGTTCATCGCGGTGATGCCCGCGACGACCAGCCGCGAGAAGACCCGCCTGATCGAGTTCCACGGCGGCACCTGCCACCTCGTCGCCGACCCGCGTACCGTCTACGACGTCTCCGCGCGGCTCGCCGCGGAGACCGGCGGCCACTACATGGACCAGTTCACCTACGCCGAGCGGGCCACGGACTGGCGCGGCAACAACAACATTGCCGAGTCGATCTTCCAGCAGCTGCGCCTGGAGCGGTATCCGGAGCCCGCCTGGATCGTGGCCACCGCCGGCACCGGCGGCACCTCCGCGACCATCGCGCGCTACGTGCACTACACCCAGCGCGACACCCGGGTGTGCGTCGCCGACCCGGAGAACAGCTGCTTCTACGACGGCTGGCTCAACGGCGACGCCGAGACCGACTGCCGCACCGCCTCCCGCATCGAGGGCATCGGACGGCCGCGGATGGAGCCCAGCTTCGTGCCCGGCGCCATCGACCGGATGATGAAGGTGCCGGACGCGGCCAGCGTGGCGGCCGTACGGGCCCTGGAGGGCGCCATCGGCCGCAAGGCGGGCGGTTCGACCGGCACGGGGCTGTGGAGCGCCCTGCGGATCGTCTCGGAGATGGTCGCGGCGGGCCGTACCGGCTCGGTGGTCACGCTCCTGTGCGACCCCGGCGACCGCTACCTGGACAAGTACTACTCCGACGCCTGGCTGGCCGAGCAGGGGCTCGACATCACGCCGTACGAGCGGACCCTGCGGACGTTCCTCGCCGAGGGCACCTGGCCGGACTGACGTAGCGGGAGCCCGTGCCGTACCGGGGCGCCGGGTGCTTGCGCCGTACCGTGGCGCCGGACGGTCACACCGAGCCGAGACGCGGCACGGTCACACCGTGACCAGGCGCCGGTCGAGCCGGCGCATCGAGTCGCGGAAGGCGCGGCCCAGCATGGGCCGGGCCAGCTGCATCACCGTGCGGAACGCCGCGGGGCCGTCTGCCGCGAACGTCCAGCGCACCAGCGTGCCGCCGGTGCCCGGGGTGAGCCGCCAGTCCTCCAGCAGGGCGCGGAGGCCCGGCGCGTTGGTCTCGTCGACACGGTAGGCGTAGTGCTCGGCGGCCTCGGCCGCCATGATGCTCTCGCGGAAGCGGGTGCCGCCCGTCAGCCGTACGACGCGGCCCTTGCCGCCGTCGACGGGCGTGATCCGGGAGACGCCGGTGAACCAGGCGCTCCAGGCGCAGACGTCGTCGGCGAGCGCGGCGTACACCGCTTCCGGGGGCGCGGACAGCTCGGCAGCGAAGACCATCCGCAGCGGCGCGGACTCGGCGAAGTCGAGCCCCACCGGGCTCAGTCGGCGCGTCATGGGACGGACACCCCCTGCAGACGGTGACGAAGCGGACACCGGCCGTCGAACACACCGGCGACGCACACCATAGCTGGCGCCTCGTCACATGTCTGCGTCGTCCTCCGGCTCACCCGCCACCACCAGCCGCGGCGGCAGCTCGGCGAACTCCGCGCGCGCCCGAGCCGGCAGCCCGGAATCGGTGACCAGCACGTCCACCTGGTCCAGCGAAGCGAACGAACTCAGACCCACGGTGCCCCACTTCGTGTGGTCGGCGACCACCACGACCCGGCGCGCCGACCGCACGAAGTGGCGGTTGGTCTCCGCCTCGGCGAGATTCGGCGTCGACAGCCCGGCCTCGACGGATATGCCGTGCACGCCGAGGAAGAGCACATCGAAGTGGAGCGAGCGGATCGCGGCGTCCGCGACCGGCCCGACCAGGGTGTCCGACGGCGTCCGCACGCCCCCGGTCAGCACGACCGTGGCCGCACCGGGGCGCGGGCCGCCGGCACCGGCCGCCGCCCGCTGCGCGGCGTAGAAGACGTCCGCCACCCGGACGGAATTGGTCACCACGGTGAGGTCCGGCACGTCCAGCAGCTGATGGGCCAGCGTGAACGCCGTCGTGCCGCCCGCCAGCGCGATCGCGCTGCCCGGCGCCGCCATCTGCGCCGCAGCCTCGGCGATGGCCTCCTTCGCCGACAGCTCCAGCGAGGACTTGGCCTCGAAGCCCGGCTCGTGCGCGCTCGGCTCGCTGACCGGGACCGCGCCGCCGTGCACCTTCTCGACCACGCCCTGGCGGGCCAGCGCGTCCAGGTCCCGACGGACCGTCATGTCCGACACGCTCAGCTTGCGCGTGAGCTCGTTGACCCGGACGCCGCCGCGCCGCCGCACCTCGTCCAGGATCAGGGCGCGCCGCTGCTCGGCGAGGAGGTTCTGGTTGTCACTCACCCGGCCTGTCCCTTCGTCCCGGCTCACCGCGCGCCGCACAAGCGCTGTCGTTCGGAGACATCCTCGCACGGCGCACTGACACCGACTCGCGGGCCCGGACGAGGTGAATGCGGTGCCCGGGCGGGCAAGAAAGAATCCGGGACGCACATCGACGTACGGACAACGGGGGAACCACCGTGGACAGCACGCACCGGTCCGCACCCGCGGCCACGACCGACCCGGAGGGCGACGCGGAGGCCGGCGCCGCGCACAGACCACCCGGGACCGCCCTCGAACTGCTGGTGCACGGCGTCGGCGGCACCACGCCCGCCGAGATGCTGGACGACCCCCGGGTCGTACGGGTCACCGGCGACGACACGGCCGCCATCTACCGCCGCACCACGGACGCGGAGGCCGAGGAGCACCCCGCGGACCCGCGCGAGGGCCGTCCCGAGGAGCCGATCCCCGAGGCGTACGTCTGGTGCAACCTCACCTCCGGCAACGGCAGTCGCGCCCTGTGGCTGATCCTGCTGCCCTTCATGGTCGCCAACCTCGCGCACTGGATGCGCCCCGCCGCTCCGCGCGGCCACCCCGCCCAGCGGCTCTACGACGTCCTCGTACGGATCCTCGCGCTCACCCTCACCGTGCTGCTCGCCGCCGCGGCCTGCGAGGTGGCCCTGGACCTGATCGCCTGGCAGTGCGCGGGCAGCGCCGCCTGCTCCGCCGACCGCTCCTGGCTCGGCTTCCTCACCACCGCGCACCACGGCTGGTGGAGCCTGCCGGGCCGCCGCCTCGTGGTCGCCGCCGTCCTCCCGCTGCTCCTCGTGGGCCTGCTCTGGTGGCTCTCGCACCGCACATGGAGCGCGTACGAGTCCGCCTCGCCGCCGCCCCGGCGGCCCGCCACCTCGCGCGACACGCCGCCCTCGGAGCGCCCCGCGCTCTGCCTGGACGGCTTCTGGTACGGCCGCCGGGTCGTCGCCCGGCTCCGCTCGGCGCACGCCACGGCGGGCCTGCTCACCATCGCCACCGCGCTGCTGCTGACCGCGCACGACGCCGACGTCCGGCCCGGCGCCGACCCGGTGCTGCGCTGGACCGGGTACGCCCTGGCCGCGCTGGTCGCCGTCCTCGCGGTGCTCAGCGCCGCCATCGTCTGCCGTACCGCGCGCAGCGAGGCGGAGCCCGACGTGGAGACCGACCGGCCCCTCGTCCGCTGGCTGCCGTACGCGGCGCTCGGCGTCCTGGGCCTGACCGCCCTGCACACCGCCTGGTGGCGGCCCGGCTGGACCTCCTCGGGGCACCTGCCGGGCGCCGAGGCGTTCGCCGTCATCGCCGTCCTCCAGGGGGCGCTGGTCGTCGGCCTGCTGCTGACCGCCGCCGTGCTCCAGCGGGCCGCGCGCGGCACGGAGCGCACCGCGCTGGCGGGCCTGGCGGGCGGCTCGGTCGCGCTGCTGGCCTGCGCGCTGGGCGGGGTGTTCACCGGGGGAGCGGCGCAGCGCACCGCCGACTGGCTGGACCGCGGCGCCACCCCGGGGGACCCGCACGACTCGATGGCGGGCCCGCCCGTGCTGCTCTCGTGGCAGGCCTCGGTCATCCCGCTGCTGCTGGTCGTCGTCCTCGTGCTGGTCGCCATCGCCGCCTTCCAGGTGCTCGCCGTCCGCCGCAAGGTCCTCCCGGACATCCCGGGCCTGTACGAGGGCGAGGAGAAGCCCGACGCGCAGCGCGCCCGCAGGATCGCGGGCACGATCGCCCGTGCGGGGCTCACCGACCGGGCGCCGGTGCTGATCGGCGTGATCACCGCGGTCACCTTCGTGCTCGGCACGGGAGCGGTGCTCGGCGCCTGGCTCACGGGGCTGCCACCGGGCCGCGCCCTGGACGACGCGCCGGCGTTCGTGGACGCCGTCGCCGAGACGGCACAGGCGCTCGGCTCCTGGCTGATGGGCGCGGGCGTCGTCCTGATGCTCGCCATGGGCCGCCGCGCCTACAAGGACGCGTCGGCCCGCCGCACCATCGGCATCCTCTGGGACGTCGGCACCTTCTGGCCGCGCGCGGCGCACCCGTTCGCGCCCCCGTGCTACGCCGAGCGGGCCGTACCGGACCTGACCTGGCGGATGGCCACGTGGACCGAGACCTACGACGGGCGCCTGGTCCTCTCCGGGCACTCGCAGGGCAGCGTCCTCGCGGCCGCCGCCGTCTGGCAGCTGGACCCGGTGACGCGCAGCCGGGTCGCGCTGCTCACCTACGGGTCGCCGCTGGAGCGGCTCTACGGGCGCTGGTTCCCCGCCTTCTTCGGGCCCTCCGCGCTCACCGGGCTGCACCGGGAGATGGACGCCTGGCGCAACCTGTGGCGCTTCACCGACCCCATCGGCGGCCCGGTCCGCCTCACCTGTGAGGACGGCGCCGCGATCGACCGCGGCCCGCTCCGCGACCCGCTCGTCTTCGGGCGCACGCTCCGGTACCCGCTGCCGGCCCAGATCCTCGGCCACGGCGACTACCAGGCCGATCCGGAGTTCGGCGTGGCCCGCGCGGAACTCCTCGCCCACCTGGCCCCCGGAGTGCCGCAGCAGCCGAGGGGGCCGGAAGCCGAGCGCAGTCCGGGGGAGCCGCACGCCGCGCCTCGGGGCAGCGCGGGCGCGGCGCCTCAGGGCAGTGCCGGGAGATCCTCGGCGTAGAGGTGCGTGAGGTCGTCGGTGCTCGGGTCGGGGAGCTGCGCCACCCGGCCCGCGTGCCGCTCGACCATCGCCTCGAACGTCTGCCGGGCGGTGCGCCCGTTGCCGAACGACGGGCCCTTCGGGAGCGCGGTGAAGTACTTCAGCAGCGCCTCGGAGGTGCCGTCGGCGAGGTGGTACTCCTGCTCCTCGGCCTGCTGTCCGACGATCCGCAGCAGCTCCTCGGGGTCGTAGTCGCCGAACCTGATGGTCCGCGAGAAGCGCGACGCGACGCCGGGGTTGACCGCGAGGAAGCGCTCCATCTCGGCGGTGTAGCCCGCCACGATGACCACCACCGCGTCCCGGTGGTCCTCCATCAGCTTCACCAGGGTGTCGATGGCCTCGCGCCCGAAGTCCCGCCCGGAGTCCTCCGGGGACAGCGCGTACGCCTCGTCGATGAAGAGCACCCCGCCGCGCGCCCGGTCGAACGCCTCCTGGGTACGGATGGCCGTCGAGCCGATGTGCTCGCCCACCAGGTCCACCCGGGAGACCTCCACGAGGTGGCCGCGCTCCAGCACCCCGAGGGACGCCAGGATCTCGCCGTACAGCCGGGCGACGGTGGTCTTGCCCGTACCGGGGGAGCCGGTGAAGACCAGATGGCGGCGGACCGAAGCGGCCTTCAGGCCCGCCTCCTGCCGGCGCCGCCCCACCTCGATCATGTTGATCAGGCTGCGCACCTCGCGCTTGACGCTGTCCAGGCCGACCAGCGTGTCCAGCTCGCCGAGGACGACGTCGGAGGGGCGGGTGTCCGGGACCGGTTCGGCGGCCGCTGCGGGCGGCGCCGCCGGCGCCGGGGGGACGCCTCCCAGCAGGCCCGCCGTGCCCGCCGGCTGGGCCGCCGGCACGGTCGCCGGGGGCGTCGTCGGCGGGGGCGGGACGGCCGGTGCCGCGGCGCCCGCCGGCTGGGTCATCCGGCTCTCGTCGCTGGTGCAGTCCACCGCCGACGGCCCGTCCTCGGCGAACTCGTACCCGCCGCGCGCGCACCGCTCCGTACGGCACCGCGTCAGCGTCGTGCGGCAGCCGTCGATCACGTGGAAGCCGTACCCGGAGCTGCCCGTCACGCGGCAGTTGTGGAACGTGCCGCGGCCCTCGGCGGACACGTAGAAGCCCGCCTCGGCCGGCGTGCTGACCGTGCACCGCTCGACGGTCGGGTCGGCGCCCTTGGTGACGATCACGCCGGTCTGGGTGTCCTCGAACGTGCACCCCGAGAGGGTGCCGCCGCTGCCGTGGTCCCGGAACCACGCGCCGGTCGCGGCCTCCCGGATGCGGCAGTCGTCCAGCTGCACGAGGGCGCCGTCGCTGACCGATACGGCGGTGTTCCGCACCTGCGCCAGATCGGAATCGACCACATCGGCGCGTGAGCCGCGGTCCAGTACGAAGAGCGCGTCCGGCACGTCGTGCACCCGCGTCGAGTCCAGTACGGCCGTCGCGCCGTCGCTGACCCACACCGCCGGGTAGTCGCCCGTACTGTCGTGGATCTCGCACTGGTTGGCGTCCACCCGGGTGCCCGGGTCCCATACGGAGAGGCCGTTGCGCCCGAAGTGCCGCACCCGGCTGCGGGTCAGCGTCAGGACCGAACGTGACCGCAGGTCCAGCGCGTTCTCGGGTATGTCGTGGATGTCGCAGTCGGCGACCGTGAGCACCGCGTCCGTGTCCAGCGTGACGCCGTCCGCCGAGGTCCGGTGCACCGTGCAGTCGGTGAGGTGCCCGGTCGCGCGCGAGGCGATCTGCACGCCCGCGCCCTTGATCTCGTACAGCTCGCAGCCGATCGCCTCGACCGCGCTGCCCTCGCCGTTCACCGACAGTCCGGCACCGCTCGCGTGGTGCACCCGGCAGCGCTCGAGCCGCGGGTGCGCCCCGCCGCGCACCGCTACGCCCGCCTGCCCGGCCGCCAGCACCTCGCACTCCTCGAAGACACCGCCCGCGGCATCCAGGACGCTGATGCCCACGCCGCCCGGATTGTCCACCGTGCAGCGCCGTACCGTGGGCCGGGCGCCGCCGCGCACCTCGATGCCGGCCGCCGACCGCGTCACCACGCGCAGGCCGGCCAGCTCCGGCGCGCCGTCCTCCACCAGCAGCGCGGGCGCGGCCGAGTCCTGCGCCTCCACGTGCAGGTCCTGCACGGTCGCCGAGGCCCGTACGGTCAGCGCCACGCCGTCCGCCGGGGCGATCCGCACCGAGCCGCGCGCTCCGTCGGGCCCGCGCAGCGTCACCGCGCGGCGCAGCACGAGGTTCTCCCGGTACGTGCCGGCGGCGATGGTCAGTACGTCGCCGTCCCCGGCGGCTTCGAGGGCGGCGGCCAGGGAGCTGTACTCCCCTGTACGACGCCGCCAGCGCGACGTCCCGGAGTGCGTGACCTGGACCGAGCCCTGTGCCATGGCGATGTCGTGCCCCCACCTCGTGCGGCGTGCTTCCGGCCCGCGGTGGTACGCACGAAAATGTCCGCGTACGGGCTGCGCAGGCCCCAGCCGAGCGGCTGGCTGCACCACCGTAGCGCGCTCCGGGCAAGGCAGTTGACGTGGTCGGCGGCTCGTGCGCGAGGGCGCGGGAAGGTCAGCTGCCGGCGCCGGCCCGCCCCCAGTCCTGGCCCGCGCGCTCCCACGCCTCGTCCCAGGCGCGGTACCGGCGGCGCATCAGCTGCCACAGCACCAGCCGACGGCCGCCCTCGACCACGGCGCCGACGAGGGCACCCGTGCCCAGTCCGGCGAGCACCGCGTGGGAACTCGCGGTGGAGGTGTCCATCGGGCGGGGCGTGATGCGGCCCCGGTCATCGGTCCAGATGCGGAAGCGGTCACCGGGCTCCACGGGGCGCGGCGCCGCCACCGGCCCGATGTGCCGGCTGCCGTCCACGCCGCGCCAATTGGCCAGCACCCTGCGGTGCGCGTCGCGGCGGGTGGCCGTCTCGGGGTCGGGATCCACGGGGGGATGCGGCAGCAGCCGGTCCACCTGCGCCCACACCAGGTGCCGTTCGGCCAGCTGGGACCGCACGGCCTCCTGGAGCACGCCGTCGGCGGTCCGGGCCGTGGCCCAGCCGGCCGCCGCTCCGCCGAGGACGATCAGCAGGGCGGCGGCGAGCGCCAGCCACGCCTCGGCGAGATCGGTGCCACGCCGCAGCGGATTGCGCCGCCAGCGCCAGAGTCCACTCATCGCTCGCACGGTCCGGCACCCCCCTTCCGTGTGCCTAACTACCTCATTCCGTGCCCCACATGCACGCTTTTCACCAAGTGGAGAGCAGAATCACCGGACATGACCCTGCTCGGCGGCGGCCGTCGCGACATGGTGCGGGAGGCGGGTGCTCCGGGGCGCGAGGCGCCCGGCGCCCCACCGGTACGGACCGCCACTCTATCGCTGCCGGGTGTGACGGCCGTGCGACGGGAGGCCGCGAGAGGGCCGTGAGAGGGCCCGGAGAGCGGGCGGGGCTGTGCGGGGTGCGGGAAGTGGCGCGAGGACGCTGAGCGGCCATCCAGGGCCCTTGTCGCGGGCGTTCAGGACAGTCGTATCGCCAGCGTGACCACCGCGCCGCCCACCGGACCGCGGTCGATCGTCAGCCGGTCGGCGACCAGCCGGGCCATCCACAGCCCGCGCCCCGTGGGCGCACCGTCCAGCCCCGGCAGCAGCTCGGGGATGACGGAGTCCGTGAAACCGGGGCCGGAGTCGGTGACCAGGCACTCCAACTCGTCCTGGACCCGGCGCAGGACGAGCCGGCCGCTGCCGCCCGCGTGCTCCACGGCGTTGCCCGCCACCTCGTCCACCGCCAGCACGAATTCGCCGCGCCGCGGCTCGGCCAGCCCCTCACGGGCCGCGCACTCCTCGACGAGCAGCCGCACCTGCGGGAGCAGCCGGGCGGTGAAGCGGCGCTGCAGCAGATATCTGGCACCCGGCTCGTCGGTGGTGCCCTGGGGGCGAGCGGACTCGGGGATCAGCACGGGCGTGCCACCTCCGACAGCGTCAGCCGCGGAATCGATGAGGCCCCCAGCCGTTGCAGGAGGCGGAGCTGCACCGGGCCGCACCGCACGTCGACCCGGTCGTGGCCGTCTGCGTCCTGGACCATCGAGAGGAGCACGGTGGCGCAGCCGACCGACAGGAAGTGCAGCCGGTACAGGTCGAGGACGAGCCGGCCCGTGGCCGCGCTCTGTGCCAGGGCCAGCTCCAGGGTGGTGCGGAGCAGCCGCTTCGTCGCCGTGTCCGCCTCGCCCACGAAGCACAGCGCGCCGTCCGGTGCCCGCTCGGCGCGCAGTGCGCCGAGCCGCTCCAGGAGGTTGCGGGGGTGCGCGTCCGCCATGGCGGTGAGCACCTCGGGGGCGAACCAGCGCCGGTCGTACGCGCAGATCTCGCTGTACGGGCGGTCCCGGAACAGGTCGTGGGCGTTCGACTCGCGGTGCATCATCGTGTGCACGTCCGCGCCGAGGTCCGGCACCCAGTGCATGTCGATGAACGTCCGCAGGCCCGTGAACCCCTCCGCGACGGCCCGCGCGGTCTCCTCGCGCAGCCGGCTCCACTGCCGGTCGGCCGTGAAGGCGGGGTCGGGGCTGATGAGCCGGCGCATGCTGCTGAGCACCAGCCGGCCCTCCGCGCGGGCCGTGGCCGTGGTGCGGTGGGGGAAGTCCAGCCGGGCCAGGACCTCTTCCTCGCTGACGGCGGGGTGCGGGAAGACGATGACCCGCTCGCCGCGGGCCAGGCCGAGCCGGGTGAAGGCGGTCAGGGTCTCCCAGCGGACCTCGTCGTTGTCGTAGCTGACGAAAGCGTGGTCGCCGGGCCGCATGTGGTGCACCGGGATCAGGCGCGCGTCCGACGCGTCCCCGGCGGGCATCCGCACGTGAATCCCCCTGTCGCAATACAGTGCGCTCACCATAGGCAGCGCGGGCCGGGCCCCGCAACGCGGCCGGGAGGGGAAGCGCGAGGTGCACGGCGGTACGCGTAACCGTGCCGCGCCGCGCCTCGGGACGCGGGCGCGGCGGGGCGCGGAAACAGGGCGTCGCGGCAGCACGGGCACGCCTGCTGACGTCAGCTCAGGACCTCGAAGTCGTCACCGGTCCTGAGGGTGCCGCGCGTCTCCGGTATGAGGTTCTGCCCGAACACCAGGTCGTCGCCGAAGCGGCGGTGGCGGGCGAGGGTGCGCAGCGGCTCCTTGCCGCGCTCGGCGGTGCGCTGGTCGGTGGTGGTCACCACGCAGCGGTCGGAGGGCTTGGCGACGCGGAAGGTCACCTCGCCGATCCGCACCCGCCGCCAGTCGTCCTCGGCCCACGGAGCCGTGCCCTCGATGACCACGTTCGGCCGGAACCGGTCCATCGGCAGCGGGCCCTCGTCGGCGTGGTCGCCCTGGGCGATCAGGGAGTTGAGGGCGTCCAGCGAGGACGCGGTGGTGAGCAGTAGCGGGAAGCCGTCGGCGAAGCTGACCGTGTCGCCGGGCCGTGCGTACTCCTGGTGCACGGCGCGGCGGACGGCCGGGGCGTCCATGTGGACGAGCGTGACCTCGGTGCCCAGGTACGTGCCGAACCACTCGGCGGCTTCGGCGGAAGCGGGCACGGCGTCCACCTTGTCCCGCCAGACCTGCACCGGGACGGTCGCGCCGGGGTCGGGGACCTCCACGGACAGGTCCGCCATCCCCGGCGCGCTGAGCCTGATTCCCCCGTCAGGCCGTGCCTCCGCGACGGCGAGCGCCAGCCGCGGCCGGGACCGCTGCGTGACGAGCCGCCGCTCCTCGTCGACCAGCATCCAGCGCCGGTCGCCCGCCAGGCCCCACGGCTCCACCTCGGCGGAGTCGGGGGAGGTACCCGCGAGCGACTTCACCGGGTACAGCTGGAGGGCACGGAGGCATGAGTTCGGCATGTGCCCATCCTGCCAGCCGGCTCGGACAATTGGCCGGACGGCCGGACAGTTGTCCGAGTAGCGGGCTCAGTAGCCGCGCGGCGGCTGCGGACGGCCGTACGGGTCCTCGTACGGAGCGGGGCGCGGCGCGACCGGGGCCGCCGGGCGCATCGCTTCGTACCCCGTGCTCATCGGCCGCCGCGGCTGCTGATGCTGGCCCGGGTAGCCCTGCGGACCGGACTGCTGCGGGATGTAGGGCGTCGGCGCGGGCTGCATCGGGGCCTGCGCGGGGTACCCCTGCTGCGCGGGCGTGTGCGAGGGGCCCGAGGGGAGTGCGGGGAGCGCCGGCAGGGCCGGTGCCGAGTACGAGGACGACGAGCCGATGTCGTACGGCGGCTGGACCCTGATCGGGGCGATCTGGGGTGTGCCGCGCTCGGCGACGAGGCTGTCGTAGATCGGGGTGTCCGGGAAGGAGGGCGAAGCGTAGTAGCCGCCGCCGTAGGTAGAGCGGGGGGAGGTCATGCCTCTTAAGTTAAGCCCACGATGTGCTGGTTGGGGAGCCTGAAAAGAGGGTTGTTTTACGTGTCGGTAGTGGTGGCGGATCACTAATGCGGGTGAACCTGGGAAAATCGGTCGCCAACACCCGTTTGAAACGTGTAAAGGCCCACCCACCAACAGGTGAAATCTTGCCTTCCGCACGAGGTCCGGAGCGCGTCGGGCACCCCGTAGGTTGGGAGGTGGCGCGCCGCGAAGCGGGAGCGCGAATCCGAAGGAGGCGGCCATGTCGATGCCCAAGGGGGGCAACGCTCCGGTGGAGTCCGGTGCGGTACGGATCGAGGTCAGCTGGCGGACTGGTCCCGGCGTCCCGGACGTGGACGCCTCCGCGCTGCTCCTGAGCGGCGGCAAGGTGCGGCACGACGGCGACTTCGTGTTCTACAACCAGCCGGTGCACGCCTCCGGCGCCGTACGCCACGAGGGCAGGCGGACCGCGGACGGCACGGCGGCCGACACCCTCGCCGTCGACCTCGCGGCCGTGGAGCCGGCGGTCGAGCGCGTGGTGCTCGCGGCCTCGGCGGACGGCGGAACGTTCGGTCAGGTGCCGGAGCTGCGCGTACGGGTCCTCGACGCGGCGGGCGCCGTACCCGGAGGCACGGCGCACGCGGCCCCTGATGGCGCGGAGCTCGTGCGGTTCGACAGCCGGGACGCCACCGTGGAGACCGCCTTCGTGCTCGGCGAGCTCTACCGGCGGCAGGGCGGCTGGAAGTTCCGCGCGGTCGGCCAGGGCTACGACCGCGGCCTGGCCGGGCTGGCGACCGACTACGGGATCACCGTCGACGACCCGGGCCCGGCACCCGCCGCCGCGGCTTCCGGGGCGCCGGCGACCGTCCCGAGCGCGCCGGCGGCCGCCCCGGCGCGCGTGCTGACGCCGGGTCAACCGGATGCGTCAACTCCCGCGCCCCCGGCGCGCGCGACAACCGCGCCCGCCCCCGCCCCGGTACGCCTCTCGAAAGTCACCCTGACGAAGGAAGCCCCAGCCGTTTCGCTGACGAAGCAAGGGGGCACCTCGGGCGAACTCCGCGTGAACCTCAACTGGCAGACGCGCCCGGCGCCCCAGGGGGCGGGCTGGGGCCGCAAGCTGAGCCGGGCGCTCGCCGGCCCCGCGGCGCTCGACCTCGACCTGTGCGCGCTGTACGAACTCACCGACGGCAGCAAGGGCGTGGTCCAGGCGCTCGGCAACGCCTTCGGCTCGCTGCACGGCCCGCCGTACATCCACCTCGACGGCGACGACCGCACCGGCGCCGTTTCCACCGGCGAGAACCTCACGGTCAGCCTGGACCACCAGCACCTCATCAAGCGGATCCTGCTCTTCGTCACCATCTACGAAGGCGCGCGCAGCTTCGAAGGGCTGAACGCCACGGTGACGCTCACCCCGCAGCGCGGCGCGTCCGTCGACTTCTCCCTCGACGAGTGCACCGTCCCGTCCAACGTGTGCGCCCTGGCGCTGCTCCTCAACACCGGCAGCGAACTGGTCGTCCAGCGCGAGGCCCGCTACCTCGTGCCCGAACGGGGCGTCAGCCCGCAGCGCACGGTGGACCAGGCGTACGGGTGGGGAATGCGCTGGGCGCCGGGCCGGAAGTGAGCCCGGCAGCCGCGCGGGCCCGTACCCGGCCGTGCCGCTACGCGCCCTCGGACGCCTCTCCGGGCGCCGCCCCCGTGGGCGGCGCCCCGTACGTCCGCCCCTTCCAGGCGGCGCCGCGCCCCCTGTAGTGCTGCACGGCCGAGTCGACCGTCATCAGCAGGTACAGCAGCGCGGTGAACGGCAACAGGGGAGCCGTCCACGGCGGCAGCCCGTAGTAGCGCAGCATCGGCACATACGTGCCCGCCATCAGCGCCCACGCCGTGCCCCCGAGGACGGCGGCCGGCGCGGCACCGGCCACCAGGCCCGCGACCAGCGCGACCGGCGGCACCGGATAGACCAGCGCCAGCCCCAGCACCGTGCCCGCCAACAGCAGCGGACTGTGCAGCAGTTGCGCGTACGCGCTGCGCGCCACCATCCGCCACAGGTCGGCCAGGCGCGGATACGGACGCACGCTGTCCACGTGGTCGGCGAGACCCAGCCAGATCCGCCCCGAGCCCGGCCCCTGCCGGCCCCCGGAGCGCTTCACGGCGCGCGCCAGCGTCACGTCGTCGATCACCGCGTGCCGGATGCGGTCGGGAATGCCGGCCCGCTCGGCGGCGTCCCGGCGCAGCAGGACGCAGCCGCCGGCCGCCGCAGCGGTACGCGCGCCCGGCCGGTTCACCCAGCGGAACGGGTACAGCTGCCCGAAGAAGTACACGAACGCCGGAACGATCAGCCGCTCCCAGAAGTCCGCCACCCGCAGCCGCGCCATCTGCGACACCAGATCCAGGTCGGCCGCGCGCGCCGCGGACACGAGGGAGCGCAGGCTGTCCGGCCCGTGCGCGATGTCCGCGTCGGTCAGCAGCAGGTACTCCGCGTCCGTGTGCTCCCGGGCGAGCGCCATGCCGTGCCGTACGGCCCACAGCTTGCCCGTCCAGCCGGGAGCCGGTTCGCCGGGCGAGGTCACGGTCAGCGGCAGCCCGCCGTGCCCGGCGGCGAGGGCCCGGGCCAGCTCCCCGGTGCCGTCCGTGCTGCCGTCGTCGACGAGGAAGACCTCGGCGCGCCCCGGATACGCCTGCGCCAGCACCGACGGCAGGCTCGCCGGCAGCACCGCCGCCTCGTCCCGCGCGGGGATCACGACGGCCACGGAGGGCCAGTCGCCGGCCGCCCCGGGAAGGCCCTGTGCGGCCCCTGGACGGCCGTCCGGCGGCCGGCGGGCCGTCCCGGACGGCAGGCGTACGTCCGTCCGCCAGAAGAAACCCTGGCCCGCCAGCAGCCACACCCACGCCGCCAGCGACGCCCCAGCGATCCATGCCATCACAGCCACCCCGGCAGTCTGCCGCACGGCTGACCGGCGGCCGTGGAGGCGGCCCGGTGCGGCCCGCACAGGGCCCGGCTGAGTAAAGTGTCCGGGTGAAGATCGCGCTCATGGACTCCGGCACCGGCCTGCTCGCGGCCGCCGCGGCCGTGCGGCGGCTGCGGCCCGACGCCGCCCTCGTGCTCTCCTCCGACCCCGACGGCATGCCCTGGGGCCCACGGACCCCCGCCGACCTCACCGAGCGCGCGCTCGCGGTCGCCAGGCACGCCGCGGCGCACCGTCCGGACGCCCTGATCGTCGCCTGCAACACCGCCTCCGTCCACGCGCTGCCCACGCTCCGCGCCGAGCTGGAGCCGGACCTCCCGGTCATCGGCACCGTCCCCGCGATCAAGCCGGCAGCGGCCGCCGGCGGCCCGGTGGCCATCTGGGCCACGCCCGCCACCACCGGCAGCCCGTACCAGCGCGGCCTGATCCGCAGCTTCGCGGCGGACACGGAGGTGGCCGAGGTGCCGTGCCCCGGCCTCGCCGACGCCGTGGAGGCCGCCGACGAGGCGGCGATCTCCGCCGCGATCACCAGGGCGGCGGCCCTCACTCCACCGGACGTACGCTCCGTCGTCCTCGGCTGCACGCACTACGAGCTCGTCGCGGACCGCATCAGGGACGCGGTGCAGCGCCCCGAAGGGCCCGCGCTCACGCTGTACGGGTCGGCCGAGGCGGTCGCCGCCCAGGCGCTCCGCCGCATCGGTGCCGAACCGGCTCCGGCGGCCACCCCCAGCCGTGAGCTGACCGTCCTCCTCAGTGGCCGCGCGGGCACGCTCCCGGAGGCGGCGCTGGCCTACGAAGAGGGCAGGCTGCTCGCCGGTACGGCCACCGGCGCCCCTACGGGTGCCGCGGTCCCCGCGCCCGGAGAGCCGGCCGCGGAACCGGCGCACTGAGAGGCGCTGCGGGCAGCGGCCCTCCAAGAGGCGCCGCGCCGTAGCGGCCACCCGGACGTCACGTGTCCGGCGTATTACGGACGGGTCCGCTGAAGGACCGGCTCCGCCTCGTCGGCATCCGTACCACCCCGCGTCTCGTGCGTCACAGTGTGCCGCGTCGCCCGCTGCCGGGCGGGGGCGGGGCGCGTACGCTGCGAACCATGAGGGACCACCCCCAGGAGGGGGCAGCTGCCCCCCACGGCAACGGCGCGCAGGACTCGCCCTGCGCCTCCGTACCCGAGGTCTGGCACGGCCGGGCGACCAACCGCTTCCAGTGGCTGCTGGCCGCCGCCGGCGCCGCGTGCATGGCGCTGGGCATCGAACTGGCGGTCGACAACGCCTGGACGTCGGGCGCGACCCCGCTGGTCATGGCCGTCGTCGGCTGCGTCGCCGCCGGACTGCTCGTCCTCTTCGGCACGCTCGCCTTCGTCCACGTGGCCGTACGGGTCGACAAGGACTGTCTGGAGGTGCGCTGCGGCCACATCGGACTGCCGCGCCGGCGCATCCCCCTCACCCACGTGGTGGACGTCGACTTCGCGCCGCGCGTCACGCCCTGCCACTGGGGCGGCTGGGGCTACCGCTGGCGCCCCGAGCAGGGGACGGGCGTCATCGTGCGGCGCGGTGAGGCGGTGATCCTCAGGCTCGGCGACGGCCGTACCTTCACGGTCACCGTCGACGACGCGGAGGCCGCGGTCCGCTGCATCCGCTCCCGCCTCGGCCTCGAACCGAAGCCGGCCAGGGGCACCGCCTAGCGGGCCGCCACCGGGCCGTACCGGTCCGGGAGACCGGCCGCCGCGGAGCGTCCGTCACGCCTCCGAAGCATTTCGTTCCGCCCTGGCGGGCTCGCTAGGGTGCGGGGCATGGCGACACCCGACTTCATCCGCGAAATCCGTGCGACCGCCGGCCATCAGCTGCTCTGGATGCCGGGCGTGAGCGCGATCGTCCTCGACGACGAGGGGCGGGTGCTGCTGGGACGCCGCGCCGACAGCGGCCGCTGGTCGATCATCGGCGGCATCCCCGAGCCGGGCGAGCAGCCCGCCGTCTGCGCCGTCCGCGAGGTGCTGGAGGAGACCGCCGTCCACTGCGTCCCGGAGCGGCTCCTCCTGGTCGAGGCCTTGGAACCGGTGACCTACCCGAACGGCGACCGCTGCCAGTTCATGGACATCTGCTTCCTCTGCCATGCGGAGAGTAACGAGTGCCGCGTGAACGACGACGAGTCGCTCGAAGTCGGCTGGTTCGAGCTCGATGCTCTGCCCCAGCTGGAAGAGTTCGCTCTTCATCGAATCAAGCTGGCCACGGAGGATGCGCCGACTTGGTTCGAGGGCATGGGAGAGGCGTAAGGGCCGCCCGGCCGAGCTGGATGAGGGCTCTGTCGCATCAGTCACTCTCCGTGACGCTGGAGAGCTCTGACGGCAAAAGTCAGCACGAAGTCAGCACCAAGTCAGCACGGCACTCCTCCTCGGTCGCCGCCTCGGGGGCGGCATGGGGCCGGTACGTCGACTCCAGGATCTGCCGACAGCGCTCCCGCCCGTCCAGGGTGAGATGGCCGTAGACGGCCGCCGTCGTGTTGATCGTGCGGTGTCCCATCCAGTGTGAGACCTCGTGCAAAGCGGCGCCGTGGGAAAGCGTGACGGTAGCCCATTGGTGCCGTAGGTCGTGAGGCGTGTATTTCGGAAGGCCGAGTCGCTCGATCGCCCTGTCCCACGACTTACGGACCAAACCGCTGTGTGGGATACCGCCCCGCTCATTGAGGATCGGTAGCCGATCTTTGAAGTGCTCCAAGAATTCCGGGATTGGTATGTCTCGCCACTCGCCTTCCTGGCGATGCTTCAGTGCCGCGTAATTCGCTGCGTACTTACCCGACGCGTTTTTGACGCGAACCACTTGTCGCCGAGCTCGCAGAACACCACTCGAAACATCCTCAGGAAACACTCCAAGAGATTCGCCGATTCGAAGCCCGGCGCATGCCATGAGCCAC
Source organism: Streptomyces sp. Ru73 (assembly GCF_002920575.1). GTDB lineage: Bacteria > Actinomycetota > Actinomycetes > Streptomycetales > Streptomycetaceae > Streptomyces. The sequence continues at coordinate 25,894 of NZ_PQSQ01000073.1, forward strand.
ACAGCCGGCTCCAGGCGTGGACCGATCTCCCGAGCCAGCGCCGCGATTTCATCAGGACCTGGAAGCGCTCGCTCATCCACCGGAAGAATCGGGTTGTCAAGCTTCTTCGCTTCCTTGACCGGGTTGCTCGGTATCCGCTTGTGCCGTACGGCGTGCGAGAACATTCCTGACAGAGGGATGCGCCGGGCTTCGACCGTGTTGAGTGCCGCACCGCCCCGACGCCAGAGCGCGTACAGCCCCTCCACATCCGAGGCTGTCACCTGGGCAATGGTCTTGCCGCCCAGATGCGGCACCACGTGCAGCCGCATGACACGCTCGTACGCTTCATAGGTCCCGGCCGCGCCGCTCATCTGCTCCAGCCACTCCGTGGCGTACCGGCGGACGGAGACCTTCCCCGCTGACGGGTCGATGTATGTGTTCTCACGCTTGTCGTTCTCCACCTTGGTGGCGAAATCGATGGCGTCCTTCTTACGCGCGAAGGCCTTCTGGCGTTGCCGCGCAGAGCGCCCTCCCGGTTCTCGGTACCGAACCACCCATCGCTTGCCAGAAGCCGTAGCTCCGCTGTCGCTGATCGTGGCCAAATTGCTCACCCATCTCTCGGAAGCGCCGCGCTGCGTCCGCAGCTTCGGCGAGTGGATGATGTTGTAATCCATAATCCCGGCCGCGCCAAATGTGCTCAGTGCGACGGGATCTGGCACCAGGGGAGGACGCTTAGGGGAATTACAGGTAACCTCTGATGCGGTTGGCTATGGTTGGCGCGTTCGCTTGGCGTGGGGCAGTGTGTTGGTGGTCATGTCGGGATTGAAGCCATTGGTATCTCGGGCAGTGGTCAGACTGGGGCCAGCTCAGGCTCGTGAGGCTGCCACAACGTCGTCCCGCTGACTCGCCCCAGAGAGAACTGTGAAAGTGCTTCCAACGGTCCTCATGCGTACGGCGCGTCCCGCCGGCCATGCCGCTCCCCACGGGAGTCGAACCTGGCATCGGGCCGAGGCGGTAGCTCACGTGGCGCGGTCATCTCGGGCTGCCCGACTTCTGTTCCGGTCAGTGCTGACGTGCAGGGGCTCAGACCAGCGTGAGCAGGGCGACCGGTTGCTTCTCGCGGGAACGACGTCAACGGCCGCGTGCGCACGCTGTCCGCGGCAGGCAACGCCTATGCCTTGATCTCCGTACCTCTGCTGGAGCATGGCCAGGTGCCGGTCGGCACGGTGGTCACTTGGTAGCTAGTCGACATACCGGTCCTCGCCTTGACGAGGCGCGGCTGAGACTTCCTCTTCGACCAACCGCGGCCGACCACGGCCGTACTGGACTACGGATGGAATTAACGGCGGCGTAGCGGACGGCGATGTGGAGCCGATCGTTGGTGCTGGGACGGCGTTTCGTGTAGGCGGACCCGCCCACGTGCCTGTGGCTGGCGTGGATCGTCTTGCCGCAGCGGGAGTGCGAAGCCCACCGAGCTGGCCCTCACAGGACGACCGGCGGGATCAGCTTGTTCTTGTGCGCCCCCAATGCACCGTTGCGATCCCTGTGTGGTTGGTGTCTACTCCATTTCTCAGAGCGTCCATTGGGGGGACTATGCGATTAAAGACCTGTGCCGTGGGGCTGGTGGTCGGCATTGGATGGTTGCGTAGCTGGAGCACCGGTGACGCTTGGGCCTGCTGATGGTGGCCGGCGGAGCCGGCGCGGTTTTCTGTACCAGGACGCGGTCACGCTCCTGGACTGCCTCGACATGCTGGACGGCCACTGGACGGAAGTCTCTTGGGAGGATCTGGAGGACGTCCTCTGCTATACGGCTGACGCGCCTTCTTACCGGCAGGTGAAGACAGTTGAGGGGGCGAAGCGTCACAGCATCGCAGATATCTGTAAGCCGGATCCAGCGAAGAAGACCGAGAACAGAACGGCGGCGACGAGCTACCTCGGCAAGCTGTTCGGCGGAAAGCCACTTCCTGAGGGAACGCGTTTCACGCTGATCGTGAATGAGACGCCCCAGCGCGATCTGTTCCAGTTTGTCTGTGAGCGCGGCGGCACGCGCGGGCCGATCAGCGCCGAGGACCGCGAGCGGATTGTGGAGAAGCTCGACGGTCTGAGCCTGCCCGACGGTCGTGACGTCGGATGGTGTGTCGACCGCCTGGATGTCCTTGTCACAGCACGCAGCTGCGATCAGGTCGAAGATGAAGCCCGTCGACGTCTGGTTCCGCTGATCACGACATACCTCGGCCAGGACCCTCTGGCGCAGGAAGTGGACAACGTCCTGCTGGGTCTCCACGGTTACATCGCGCGCCGGGCTACCGAACCAGAGCCTCGACGCCACACGGCCGACGAATTCCGGTGCATCCTTGGAAAGACCATTCTCCAGGTGACCGGTCAGCGCCCCGATGGTTCCACTGAGCCTCTGATGACACTTCAGGCGAAGCTCCGGCCAGCCGGCGTACCCAATGCGGAGGCCGAGCGCCAGCATCAGGCCATGCTGGCGTTCCGTCAGACCCAGCGCCGCAGTCTAGGCAGCGAGCGCCAGCGTCTCGCCGAGCTATCTGACAAGGTCTACGCCATCTGCCAGCTCACCTCAATGCAAAGGCGCGGCGGCCTGATCGAGGCAGGGGAACCCGCGTACAGGGCAACCATGCTTGCAGTCAGCCAGATGCGGGAAGTGGTCTCTGGCACGGTAGACCTCAGCCAAGCGCTGGCTGCGCTGAGCGACATCACCGCGCGCTGCCAGAACAGGTACGAAGATGCCTCATAAGATCGGCAGCAAGGTCGTGCCGCCCCTCCATAGAGCATGGGATCCCGACGACTCCATCGACTTCCATGGCTCGCGCCTGTTGCTGCTCATCTATCTGTGCGGTCAGAACCCTGGGTCGTACATCGAAGGACGTACGAAGTTCGCGAAGCTCGACTTCTTCCTGCGCTACCCCGGATTCCTAGAACGGGCCCACGCCACTCTGCTCCCGGGGAGGGATGGCCCGTCAGAGGTGTTCGTCGCACCGGATGCCTCCGAGATCGAGGCGCCGATGGTGCGCTACCGGTACGGCCCCTGGGATCACCGCTACCGTCAATTTCTGTCCTTTCTCACCGCGCGCGGTCTTGTGACCGTCACCGTTAGCCACAACCCGGAGCGGGTGAAGCTCACGTCCGCCGGCAAGACGACGGCGGCGCGGCTCACGGCGATGAAGCAGTTCCAACCCCTGGTCCAGCGATGTCGAGCCATGCAGGGCAACCTGGCGGACATGTCAGGTACCGACCTCAAGAATCTCATCTACGAGCTGTTTCCGGATGAAGTCGGCAACGTGACCTTCCACCAGGAGATCCGTCCATGAGCGAGCCCAGCACATCCGAGCGCGGCCTGCGGATCGCCCAAGTCAGGCTGGTACACCCAGGCGGCGAGTTCGACGAGTATGTATTCGAATCTGGCAAGCTCAACGTCCTCACTGGCGTGCCCAACAGCTCCAAAACCACGACGCTCCGAGTGATCGACTACTGCCTCGGCGACCGGGGTAGCCCTGCCGAGGCCCTCAAAGCGGCGGTCGCCGATGAACACGTCGAGGTCAGCACGGCCCTGAGAATCCACGGGCGGCCCTACACCCTCACGAGGTACCTCACGCAAGGGCGGCTGGGAAAGGTCAGCATCAACGGTTCGGAGATCGCAGCAGCTGAGTTCTCCGACTGGATCCTGGGCGAGCTGGGATGGCCCAACCTTCGCATTCCCAAGGGGCTTCACGCGACTGCGGCCAATGAACAGGTTTCTCTGTCCTTCCGCAACACCTTGCGTCATTTCTACCGGAACGAGGATTCCTGGACGAGCTTCGCGAACAAGGAGCATGAGTTCGTCCGGCGAGCGGTCGTCAGCCAGCTCCTAGGGTTCGCCCGGTCACGAACCGCCCAAGCTAACCGGGACTTCCAGCTCGCTCAGGCAAAGCGGCGCCGTGACGAGGCCGAGGCCGTGAGCAGAGAGGTCCGGGAGAGCACTCTCCAGGCCGTCACCGCGATCTCCGAGAACCTGGGCCTGCCCGTCGTCCACTCCATAGAGCAGGTCGCCTCAGCACGCCGCGAGCTGCAAAGTGAGCTCGAAGCCATCTACGACCATCGGCGCCGTCTGACAGCTGAGATCCAAAGCATCACTGGAGGAAGCGCGTCTGCCGGCGCACCCGCGGGCTACGACTCCTCATTGACTGCTGCCTATGGCGACGTCACCAGCCGACTCAGGCGCGCAACCGATGAGGTAGCAGGTCTGGAACACCTGCTCGAGGAACACCGCCGCTCGGCTCGCACCGTCACGGCTGAGGTAGGCCGGATGGAGCGCCTCATCACCTCCATTGAGGTCTTCGACGCCTTGCCAGTTCGCTTATGTCCTGCCTGCGAGCAGAGCGTCGATCCGCACCGTGATCACCATGAGGATGCCTGCTATCTGTGCTTCCAGACGGTGGACGATGACAAGCGCCAGCGCAGAGCGCAGGTCGAGATCAGATCCCTGAAGTCAGAACTGTCCGATCTGGACGACGTCATCGCACACACCGTGAGCGACCTTGAAGCCGCGCGAGGGCAGCAGCAGGCCCTGCATACCCAGCAAGCAGAACTGGCGCGGCAACTCAACCAGCAGCGCGCTGCGCAACTTGCCCCTTTCATGGCAACGCTGGAAGAACTCGCCGCGCGGATAGCCCAGCTGGAGCACAAGCTGACTGCCCTTCCCGCTGTAGAAGAAATCCTTCAGCGTCGCGACGAAGCGCACCACACTCTGCTCTCCGCTCAGCAGACCGTGGATCGGATCGAGAAACAGCAGCCGGTATCCGTAAGGCCCGTACTGCCCCCTATGGACCGGTGCTCCGCCTTCGCCGACCGCATGAACGACTTCCTCGCCCGTTACCGTGACACGCTGTGGGTGAATCGGGACGTATCGATCAGGGACACTGATCTCACCTTCTACGTCGGTTCCAGACCCTGGGACCAGGGCCTGGGGGCAGAGGCCACAGTCCTGTTCTTCCTGGCGTACAGCTATGCCACCTTGTTCCTCGAAAGAGACCTCGACCAGGAGTGTGCCTTCCCCGGGCTGCTCCTGCTGGACAACCCCTACCAGCAGGGCATCGCCCACGCCGTAGTGCGCCAAGCTCTCACAGAGCTGGCCGACGCCGCACGCGACACCGGAACCCAAGTCATCAGCACGCAAACGCTGAGGCCACCCAACAATCCTGAGATCATCCGCGAGATCGTGATGCCGAGGGCGTACGCCACCCCGTAGCCAAACAGCGGCATACCGCGGGCGCGCCACACGGCGGACCACTCTCTGTGCCGTACTCCTCGAACCGCTCCACCTCGGTGAGCCCCAGCTTCGCCGCGAGGAGCCTCGCGCGGTCGTTGGCGGTCTGGGTGCAGAGCACCACCGGTTCGCCGGGAAGCGCACCCGCGAACCAGTCGAGTGCCGCTGCACACGTCTCGGCGGCGTACCTGCATCCCCACGCCTCCGGCAGGAACATGTAGCCGAGCCCGGCCTACCCGGCATCCGGACGGACGTGACCCGGACGCTCTGCGTCGCGCCGTTCGACCATGATCATGCCGATCATCGCTCCGGCGAGAGCGATCACAAAAAAGCCAGTCGCCGCCCGGGCACTTCAGGCCCCGTGTGTTCAAGCTCATCACGCGGTCGAGAGCCACCGATGTAGGTGCTCACCTCTGTTGATGCGAACACCTCGATGAACGCCGCACGGTCTCGTGCCTCGGACTCGCGGAGCACGAGCCGTTCGGTCCTTTATCGGGGCAGGTGGCCAGGCGACGGGGCCCAGTTCAGTCACGGGCGGGCAACCTATCGCCCGCCCGTGAGTTATCCGAAAGAGGAGGAATGGAGCGTATATCGAAAGTGCCTGGTGAGGATGGCGGAGAGCCCATTTTGTGATCAGAATGCTTGGATGGTCACGCTTGAGACTCCTCGTTTGATCCTGCGTCGCTGGCGCGAGGAGGACGTGGCGCCCATGGCTGCCATCAACGCCGACCCCGAGGTCATGCGGTGGATCCGCGACGGCAGCGTCCGTGACGAGCAGCAGACCCGCGAGGGGATCCGGGCATGGGAGAGCGAGTGGGAGTCACATGGCTTCGGCCTGTTCGCCGTGGAGTTCCGTTCCACCGGTGAGCTGGCCGGGTTCACCGGCCTTTCGTTGCCCCACTACTTGCCGGAGGTGCTGCCGGCGGTTGAGGTCGGCTGGCGGCTGGGACGTTCCCACTGGGGGCGGGGCTTGGCCACCGAGGCGGCTGAGGCCGCCGTACGGTTCGGGTTCGAAGAGCGAGGGCTGGAGCGGATCGTCAGCATCACTCAGGTGGGCAACGACGCCTCTGAACGAATCATGACCAAACTGGGGATGCATCCGGTTCGTGAGACCGTCCATCCCACCGGCGGTCGGCGAGTCCGGGTCTTCGAGTTGTCGTCGGACCAGTACCTCACCGCCACTCGTTGATGGCGGCAACGAGGACGGCGGCCTCGTAGCGGACCGCGAGTTTGTCGTACCTGGTGGCCACGGCTCGATGTCTCTTGAGGCGATTGATGCCGCACTCGACCGCGTGCCGGACCTTGTAGTCCTCTGGGTCGAACTCCGGTGGCCGGCCACCGCTGGACCCCGCATTCTGCGGTCGCGGACCTGGTCGACCTTCTCCGGAATGGTGCAGCGGATTCCCCGGCGGCGCAGGTAGGCGCGGTTCTTCCGGCAGGCGTACGCCTTGTCAGCCCGCACGCGGTCGGGGCAGCCGCGCGGTCGCCCCGGCCCTGTGCGGGACACACCGACCTTCTCCCGCACCCGTTCGAACTGCGGCGAGTCTCCCCACTGCCCTGCCGTCACCACGATCGTCATGGCTTCTGACCCTGCCCGACAGCCAAGTGCAGCTTGGTGGTGAACCTGCCGCGCGAACGCCCCAGCCCGTGCTCTCCGGGTCGTCGAAGACACGGCCCGGTGATTCCCTTGGCTCCTTCTGCAGTTCACCCTGCTTGCGGGCCCCGTCCGCATGTTGATGCGCACGGCACACGGTGCTTTCGATGCTCAGGTCCCACACGATCCCGCCCTTCGCATCGGCCAGGGCCTGGAGCCGGGTGAGAACCTGGTGCCAGGTGCCGTCTCGCTGCCACCGGCGAAACAGGTCGTAGATCCGGCCCCACGGCCCGTACTCGACGGGCACATCCCGCCATGGCACCCCGGTGCGGACCCGGAACCGCATGCCGTCGATCAACTGCCGCCGAGACCACCGGCGGCCGCCCCACCTTCCTTCTCTTCGGCAAAAAGGGTCCAGCACCGCGCGCTGCTCATCCGTGAGATCTCCCCGTCCTATGAACCGAGATCATTCACAGCTCAAGATCCACTTTCGATACACGACCTATCACGGCACCGCAGAGATGCCGGCTGTCGCGAACTGGTGCAGATCGACCGTTGGGATGAAGGCTAGGACTACACGCCCACGACCTAGCCGACCGGGACCTGCGCCCACTTGGGATCTGACGCGAGCAACCCAGACGAGCTTCACACGCGCGGATCAGCCACCTAGCGGCTTCCCCAGCTGTGGTGGGGGAGAGGGACGTTAGGATGAATGGCGATTGAGGTTGGCGGGATTGTTCCAACGCGCAAGCACACGGGGTGGGTTCATGTCCGACTTTGTAGAGTTCAACTTCTCTGATGGCACTGGAGTGCTGATCGAGGTATGGCCCACGCAGTCCTCAGCTCCCCTCACCGATCCACAAGATCAGCTTCCTGGGAACAGCACGGTGGAACCGGTGGGCATAGGCGCACGAGTCGTGGAGCAGGCTGGCCAAGCTCTGAACGATGCATTCGCCCCGCTCGTACCGGTTCTGGGCAGCTTGCATGAACAAGTGCGACGGTTGCCCCGAACACCTGAGGAGGTAACGGTCCAATTCGGCGTCAAACTCACGGCTGGACTGAAACTGGCGATCATCAGTGGTGGCGAGGCCACCTTCAACGTGTCGGCCTCGTGGCGCCTCAGTGATGCCCGAGAGGGCCACGAAGGTGACGCTCCTGCATCCTCATCCGAGTAATCTCAGGCGCCGTACCGTGCATCCCCCTGACACGGATGATCCGCTGCACTCCGCTTTCGTCTCGGTCCTGAACACCGATGGCCGTGTAGTCGGTGGTGGCGTTCTGGTGCAGGCCGGAAACCCAGCCCAAGTGGTTGTGCTCACCTGCGCCCACGTGGTCAATTTGGCCTTAGGAAGAAGGCAGTTCGCCTTCACAGAACCTGACGCTGGGCACCGAGTAACCCTAGCCTTCCCTGCGGCTCCGGGTAGCAAGACAGAGGCGTACGTGACCGGTTGGTGGCCGGCAAGCTCTCTGCGAGACGCTAGCAGTCGACTCACCGGCTACGAACAGCGATGGCGCGGAGACATCGCGCTGCTCCGTGTTGCTGCCGACCTACCGGATTGCTCCGGCCCCGTCCCACTCGCTGCTCCAAGCCTTGGGCAGGAGTCATGGACGTGGTTCGGAAGCGGAGAACCCACGACGGTCGTGCGGACGAAGGTCACTGGCGTGGCCGACGACTGGCTCGTCCTGGGCGGTTCGGCGACAGGCCATGCTGTACAACCCGGTTACAGCGGAAGTCCCCTGTGGGACCGCGACCGACAAGCCGTCGTCGGCATAGTCGTCAGCGCCCATCAAGCGGTGCTGTACGCCAAGATGAGCGCTTCTGACCCTACTCGGCAAAGCTATGCAATTCGCGCAGACGCGATCGTGGAGCACTGCCTTGGGAATGAATCTGAACCCCACTGCGAGACCCTGCCGCGCGGCGTTGAAGTCCTGCTCCAGGCGCAGAAGAGCGCGGCCCACGCTTTCCCCTACCGGGCCGTTGGGCTTCACCGTCGCGATCCCGCAACCGTCTATGTTCGACAGCAAATGTCGGCCTCTGTCGGGGCAAGGAAGCGTATTGCTGCGCACCCGGGAACTCACGTCTCGCCCCCGAAGCCTGAAGAGCTAGCACCCAAGTCCATCGAATCGGCGCTGGCTGCCCACCGACACATTCTCCTGACTGGCGACGCCGGGGCCGGGAAGTCAACTCTCACGCTCCAGCTAGCCACACGCGAAGTGGAGTTGCCGGAAGCGTCGGATGCCAGACTGCTGCCTGTCCGCGTACTCGCCCGAGAGTTGGCCGCCAGGCCTCACATGCGGCTATTGACAGCTGTCATGGATGCCGCTCAAGCCCAATTGGCGCGCTTCCTTACGCATGACTTGGATCCGGACCTCTTGGAACACGATCTGCCAGGTTACCGGTGGCTCATCATCGTAGATGCACTAGACGAGGTCACGAACACCGCTGATCGCACCGACTTGGCCGAGCAGCTAATGGTGTTCATGGAGCAATTCCGTGCTTATAGTGTGCTTGTTACTTCCCGCCCCCTTCCTGAGGCCGAGCGGGATAGATGGGAGGAGCTGAAAGAACTCACTCATTTCACTATCGAACCATTTCGTCGTGATCAGCGCGCAGAGTTCGCTCATTCGTGGTTCGCTAACGACCCCGGTTTGGGTGAAAAATTTTTGACTCAGCTTTCAGCGGCGAGATTCAGGGAAGTTGCGTCCATACCGCTATTGGCTACTGTCGCTGCGATAGTCTTCGAAGCGAATCCTGACCGGCCACTACCTGCGAGCCGTTTCGGTCTGTACGAGCAGTATTTTTCGCATCTGTATGACTCTCGAGCGCGTCAGTTCCACGATGATGTGAGGGCGCGGCTGGCTGGGTGGCCTCAAACGGAGAGCATCGCCCAACATCTCACTGAGTCACGAGTGAGCCTTATCGAACACCTCGCTCCCCGCGCCCTTTCGAATAGTCCGCTCTTGCCTGAGGCACTGATTTGGCTCCGAGCCGCGGGGCTCGAGCCTACGCCGCCGCCACCGGATTGGTCGGCAGTTGTCGCCACCGCACTCACTTCTACAGGCCTGTTGGTACACGACGGTGACGGACTGCGATTCACGCACCATACTTTTGCAGAACATATATGTGATGCACTCGACGCCCGCCGCTTGTCGCCGCAATTCGACCCGGATGATCCATCTTGGTGGCGCACCCTTTGGGAGGCATGCAGTTTAAGGCGGGCCAGCGCGCGCCGCACTATTCTACATCGAGCCCTTCTCGGCATGAACGCCGAGGAACTTTTGGAATGGCTGCTGGCTCATAATGACTCGGCCCGAGAACTGGCCATCGAGATGGCTTCTCATGGCATCATGGCGACCCCAGGGCAGCAGGCTGCAATCTCTCGCACTTTCGATTACTGGATTTGGAGAGCGACTCGTGAAGTAGGATTCCAAAACCAAGTGATCAAGGCACTGAGAACGGTCCGCAACGCAACTCGTCCGCTGCAACGTGTCCTTGGTGACGCCATACGGGATCCTGAGAAACCAGATACTTTGCGGATAGAGGTCGCACAGGCACTCGTGGCTTGTGGTGAACCGAACCGGTCGCACGGGCTGAACGCATTGCGTTGCTTCCTGAGCGACGACAGATTCTCGGGAAGATGTCGAATCGAGGCAGCTAAATTGCTGCAGGAAGCAGGAGACTTCCAAGCGGCGCAGGACGGGCTTTTTCGCCTCGTCAACGGTGCATCCGCGCATCACGTCCATCGCCGGGCAGCGAGAGATCTGTTGAACATCAGAAGTTCTGAACTCATTGGCACGAACTCCTGCTCTCTGCCTCCGGACCAGTTCGACTCGCCTTCTCGTGACAAGCCTACGGTTCCCACGGCCACTACTATGGTTGATAGGTCAGCACGAGAACTCAATTCTCCATCCAACTTGGACGCGGGATTCTCAGGTGAGGAAATCCCAGAGTGGGCTTCCCCTACGCTACTGGTTCGTGAGCACGGCGATTCGGAGCGTGTATTGCTGGGCTCGCCAGTTCCGGACAATATAGTCAGTTACTTTGCGCTTGAAGGGGTAGTGCAGGTAGAAGACGTAGCTGCCGCTGCTGTCGCAGAAATTTCTGAAGAGATCACCCGCCAAACGAAGCGCAGGAAGGCTCTCTCGAAGGGGCGACAGCGCGAGAACTTCCAGATATGGTCAGCCATTGCTGACTGGCTCACTTCGCAGCCGGCGAATCACGAGTCTGCGGCCGCTAACCAGGCTCGGGACCTAGTCCAAAAGGTGCCGTCACTGACGGCTCCGGATTCTCACCGGTTTGCTGGGGTCAGTCGCGCAAAAAGATTGACTCTAGCAGCTGTGTTGGCGCGTGGGGATCTCGCGCACCAACGAGCCTGCGTTGACCTGGTCACGTTTGATGTCGCTTCCTGGAATCCCGGGCAAGTTGTGAATTTGGCGTACCGTCTCGCTTCTTCGTCTACAGAGCTAAATTTTCTCATCATCAGCCAGCTCTGCCGGATTGTCACCAACTCAAAAACGACGAGTGTGTCTCGCTCTGTGATGCTTGATGCGATTCGCGACCTGGGCGCTGACACTGCTGTGCAATTCCTTGTAGGTTGCTCCACTCTCGACCCGCACCTCGTGGTGTCCACACTATTGCGGCTCAGTCCTGAGTACCGAGCTGATGCTGTCATTTACCTGGAATCCTTGGCGTCAGGTAGCCTTGACGCGAAAGTTCACAGTTGGTGCCAGGCCGCATACGAATTGACGCGCACTCCCGATACAGTGGATCGCAATGAAGCTATCCGCCTGATCAAGCGAGCTGCCGGCCGAGACAGAAGCGCAGTTGAACGCCTCGCTATGGCCAAGACGCTGACGAGGTATGCCCCAGAGACGACACTTCAGATCGTCAGCGCTGTCGTGCGGGATGTAGAGACCACTAAGTCTGAACAACTCATGGCCGCGCAACTCCTCGCCAGACTAGATCATGCACCAGCGGACGTGGCTCTGCATATCCTTGACAGTTTGGAGGGTGCAGCTGAGCCAAGAGAACTTTCCTTTGCTGCGGTACTCCTCACGCATATAGCCCCTGCAGTGCGCGACAGATGCGATAGGGTTCTTCGAGCGCAACTGGTTCACAACGATATCGGGCATTCACTTCGATTGGAGATAGTGGGTGCCCTGACTTCCTTGAGTCCGCAGGTGCGAGCCGACTTGGCGAATCAGATCGACATCCTCTCTGGTAAGGCCAAAATCAAGCACGCAGCATGGCTGACCATGTTGGAGGCTATCGCTTTAAAAGGGCCGGATCTGCATGACCTCACACAGGCAACCCTGACGAAACATGCGCTCGAACATGACTCTTGTGACCGAATTTCTACTATCACATATATTCGCGACCTCGACTGGCGAGGAAACGGGACTCGCGCCGCTGCAATCCTTAGCGCAATCGCTGTATCCGATAGCGAGACACCAGCCATGCGTGCCTTGGCAGCCCGAAAACTACTGGCTTACGGTCAGCATTTTCGTCTCGTGGCCCAGGATGCGCTTCGCGCGCTCACGGAACAATCGGACATCGCCCCACTTCTGAAGCTTCAAGTCTGCAGGGAGCTCGCCATCGCGGGAGACCGCGCCAGGGCGCTCGCGAGTCTCGCCAACATGGCCACCGACTCTGCCCTCCGTGATGCTGACCGATCCGAAGCAGCCATACTTATGCTGATGATCGACCCATGGTGTTCAGAGATCACTGTATCCACTTTGGGTGCGATGTCAGGTGACCGTACGCTGACACTCGATACCCGTGAGTGGGTATCAAATGCTCCTATGCTGCTACAGTTTGAGGCTTCGAGAGAGTGATCATGGGGTTACTTCTGTGTAGCACCGTCAGGCTTCTGAAGGTGCTGGCGCCAGCTTGCAAAACCACAGCGATTAAGAACCTCGCCACCGAGGACAGTCCGCCCGGGAGCCAGCCGTTCCGTCGAGAGAGTCGGAAGATCGTGCACGGGCAGCGGCTGGGACTATGCCGGGTGAAATTGGCGGCGCTGCAGGTCGTACATGGCTCGGAAGCGGCCCGCCGGAGCGACATCAGGACTCATGAGGCCCGCGAAGCTCCCGTACTCGGTGACTTGACCATGGTCGAGATAGTAGATGAGGTCGGCCTGGCGAACGGAGTGGAGGCGATGCGTGATCAGGACGATGGTCTGGCCGGCGGCAGCCAGGTTGCGGATCTTCGTGAAGACGTCCTCTTCGGACTCCGCGTCGAGCGAGGCGGTGGGTTCGTCGACGATGAGGATGTCGCCGGCGCGGTAACGGGCGCGGGCGATGGCGAGTTTCTGCCACTGGCCGCCTGAGAGGTTGTGGCCGCCTTTGTAGCCGCGGGCGAGGAGGGTGTCCAGGCCGCGGGGCATGTCGTCGATGATCGGCTGGGCGTCGGCGTAGTGGATGGCGTCGTCGAGCCGGTGGTCGGTGCTTCGGGGCGGCCGATGGTGATGTTGGCGCGGGCGGTGAAGGGCCAGCGGTAGTAGTCCTGGCTGACGAGGGCGACGCGGGAGAAGAGGGCGTGGCGGTCGGCCTCTGCGGTGCTGACATCACCGAGGAGGATGTGTCCGTCGTCGGGGAGGTAGAGGCCGGCGAGGAGTTTGGCGGTCGTGGTCTTGCCACTGCCGTTGCGGCCGACCAACGCAATGATCTTGCCGGTGGGGATGGTCAGGTCGAGGCCGCGCAGGGCCGGCTCGTCGTCCCCGGGGTAGGTGAAGGTGACGTTCTTGAAGCGGACGGCGTCGATGCGCGCGGGCAGCGGTACGCCGCCGGTGGAGATGGCGCGTTCGTCGGCCTCGGTGCGTATGCCGTCGAGGTCGGCGACGAAGAGGGCTTCTTCGTAGAGGAAGTTGGCCTGGCGTACGAGGTTGTCCAGGGCGCTGGAGCCGGTGCGGATGGCGATGACGGCGGTGCCGCCCACGGACAGGACCATGACGCCGGTCCACAGCAGCCAGCCGAGGGTGCCGAAGGTGATCAGCATGGCGAGCCCGGTGCAGCAGGCGGCGATCAGGCCGGTGCGGGCGGCCAGGCGCGCCAGGCGGGCCTGCTCTTGCTCGGAGTCCTCGGCCATGAGACGGAAGTGCTGCAGGAGGAAAGCGCCGATGCCGTGGACGCGGATTTCGGCCGCGGCTTGGTTGGAGACCAGCAGGTCGCTGATGAGGCGGCCGGCGCGGGCGTGTTGCATCCAGGCGTGGAAGGACTGGTACCGCCGCCGGGCTACGGACAGCGATGCCCAGGCGCTGGGCACCGTCGTCAGCACGATCAGGGGCAGTAGGGCGGGGTGCAGGGCGGTCAGTACGCCGACCGAGGCGACCAGCGAGAGCAGCGCGTTGATGATGGAGGTGCTGTACGGGATCATGCGACGCGCCGACGCCGCACCGAACCGCGCGCTCTCCTGCCGCTTGCGGTACTCGGCGTCCTCCACCGCGGACAGCTCCACCTTGGCGGCGGACTGGAGGTAGATCTCGGTCGCCACCCGCTCGACGGTGGGCTCCAGCACCCCCGTGCCCTGTACCGACACCGCCTTCAGCAGCGCGCCGCACACCCCGGTGACGCAGGCGATGACCAAGGCAGGCGCTGCTTCGCGTAATCGCTCGGCGGTGGTGCCTGCCGCCAGCAGGGCGGCCAGTACGTGATTGACCTGCACCATCCCCACCGCCTGGGCGGCACCGCGGCCGATCTCGGCGGCGACGACCCTGTGCAGCGCGCGGGCGTCGGCCTGATGGGCGAGTCGGGCGGTGAGAGCGAGGAGCCGTGGCAGACGCAGCACCATCGCCAACAGGCTCATCTCCAGGAAGGCGCCGTGATGGCGCGTCCAAGCGAAGTCCTCCCGTAATCGCCCACCGAAGAGCAGCCGTTCGGAGTCCGACATCTTCTCCTCGGCGGTGGTCATCGGCGTACCTCCTGTGTGCCCGTCGGCTGCTGGTCGTCCTCCAGGTACAGCGGGGCGTCCTGCGCCCCGGAAGCTGCCTGCACGGCGGCGGTCAGGAGCGGCGCGTTCGTCCTGTCCATCACCGTCAGGGCCGCCTCGGGCTCCCACCAGTCCCAGCCGAGCAGCTCTCCTTCCGGGACGCGGATGCGGTCGTAGTGCTGCGGGGAAATGGTGGCGCTGAACACGAAGAGGTGGCACGCGCGAGGATTGCTGTAGTTTCCCGGACTCCCGCTGGACAGCCACTGCACTACAAGGAGGCGGCCCACTTGGACCGGTACGCCGGTCTCCTCCCTGCCTTCCCGCTCACAGCACTGGAGCGGTGTCTCTCCGCCTTTGGGCCCGTCGTCGGTCTTTCCGCCGGGCATCACCCAGTGCTTCGTCCCAGCGTGGTGGACCAGGAGCACGCGCCCGTCCTCGCGCTGAATGAAGGCGGCGGCTGCGGAGGTGACCAGGGCTCGTTGCTGCGGAGAAGGCGTGGACTGCGGGAGCGTGGACATTGGGTCATTCATGCGGTGATCACCTCGGGATCTCGTGGAGATGCAGTGGCACGTACTGCGTCAGGCTTTCGACCTGACGGTCGTCCGGACGGT
>NZ_PQSQ01000074.1 GCF_002920575.1 Streptomyces sp. Ru73
GCCCGGTACGGCAGCAGAATCAGCGGAAATCTACTCGCCCGTAACCGGTCTTCGGGAGGCCCCGGTGCTGAGCACGATGCAGGACGTACCGCTGACAGTGACCCGCATCCTCGCGCACGGGACCACCGTGCACGGCGAGGCCGAGGTGATCACCTGGACCGGGGAGGGCGAGCCGCACCGCCAAACCTTCCGGGAGACCGGCGCCCGCGCCGCGCGGCTGGCCCACGCGCTCCACGACGAACTGGGCGTACGCGGCGACGAACGCGTCGCGACCCTGATGTGGAACAACAGCGTCCACCTGGAGGCGTACCTCGCGATCCCCGCCATGGGCGCGGTCCTCCACACCCTCAACCTCCGGCTGCCCGCCGAGCAGCTGACCTGGATCGTCCAGCACGCCGCCGACCGGGTCGTCCTGGTCAACGGCTCGCTGCTGCCGCTCCTCGCCCCGCTGCTCCCGCAGCTGCCCACCGTCGAGCACATCGTCGTCGCGGGCCCCGGCGACCGCTCCGTCCTCGAAGGCGGCACCGCACAGGTCCACGACTACGAGGAGCTGCTGGCCGGCCGCCCGGAGACGTACGACTGGCCCGAGACCGACGAACGGCAGGCCGCGGCGCTCTGCTACACCTCCGGCACCACCGGCGAGCCCAAGGGCGTGGTCTACAGCCACCGCTCGCTCTACCTGCACTCGATGCACGTCAACAGCGCCGAGGCGTTCGCGCTGACCGGCCGCGACATCGCGCTCCCGGTCGTCCCCATGTTCCACGTCAACGCCTGGGGCCTGCCGCACGCCGCCTTCATGGCGGGCGCCTCGCTGCTGATGCCGGACCGCTTCCTCCAGCCGGGTCCGCTCGCCGAGATGATCGAGACCGTACGGCCCACCATCGGCGCCGCCGTGCCCACCATCTGGCAGGGGCTCCTCGCCGAACTGGACGCCAGAAAGGCGGCGGGCGCCCAGGGCCCGTCCAGCCTGTCCACGGTCATCATCGGCGGCTCGGCCTGTCCGCCCTCCCTCATGAAGGACTTCGAGGACCGGCACGGCATCCGCGTCGTGCACGCCTGGGGCATGACCGAGACCTCGCCCCTGGGCAGCGTCGCGCACCCGCCGGCCGGCGTGACCGGCGAGGACGAGTGGCGCTACCGCTGCACCCAGGGCCGCTTCCCGGCCTCCGTCGAGGCCCGGCTGGCCGGCCCCGGCGGCGAACACCTGCCCTGGGACGGCGAGTCGGCCGGCGAGCTGGAGGTGCGCGGGCCGTGGATCGCGGGCGCGTACTACGGCGGCGCTGACGGCGAGGATTTCCGCCCCGAGGACAAGTTCAGCCCGGACGGCTGGCTGCGCACCGGCGACGTCGGCACCATCACCCCCGACGGCTACCTCACCCTCACCGACCGCGCCAAGGACGTCATCAAGTCGGGCGGCGAGTGGATCTCCTCGGTCGAGCTGGAGAACCACCTGATGGCCCACCCGGCCGTCGCCGAGGCAGCCGTGGTCGCCGTACCGGACGAGAAGTGGGGCGAACGCCCGCTCGCCACGGTCGTCCTGAAGGAGGGCGCAACGGCCGGCTACGAGGAGCTGAAGGACTTCCTCGCCGGCCGCATCGCCCGCTGGCAGGTCCCCGAGCGCTGGGCGGTGATCCCGGCCGTCCCGAAGACGAGCGTGGGCAAGTTCGACAAGAAGGTGCTGCGCAAGCAGTACGCGGACGGCGGGCTGGACGTCACGCAGCTCGGCTGACCGGCGCCGTCGGTACGGCGTGAGACGCGAGCGGGCGGCCGGTCCTTTCGGGCCGGCCGCCCGTCGCGTCAGTTGGTGCCGATCTTGGCGAGCAGGTCGACGATCCGGCCCTGGACGTCCTGGCTGGTGGACCGTTCGGCGAGGAACAGCACCGTCTCGCCCGAGACCAGCCGCGGCAGCTGGGCCGGGTCCATCTCGGCGGAGGTGTAGACGACCAGCGGGGTGCGGGCCAGCAGGCCGTTCGCGCGCAGCCAGTCCACGATCCCGGCCCGCCGGCGGCGCACCTGCATCAGGTCCATCACCACGAGGTTCGGCGCGACCTGGGTGGCCAGGCTGACCGCGTCCGCGTCCGTCGCGGCCCGCGCCACCTGCATCCCGCGCCGCTCCAGCGAGGCGGTGAGCGCACCCGCGACGGCGTCGTTCTCCTCGATCAGCAGCACCCGCGGCGGATGCTGCTCGCTGTCGCGCGGCGCGAGCGCCTTGAGCAGGACCGCCGGGTCGGCGCCGTACGCCGCCTCCCGGGTCGCCTGGGCCAGCCCGGCCGTGACCAGCACGGGCACCTCGGCCGCTCCCGCCGCCTGCCGCAGCGACTGCAGCGCCTTGCGGGTGATCGGCCCGGTCAGCGGGTCGACGAAGAGCGCGGCCGGGTACGCCGCGATCTGCGCGTCCACCTCCTCGCGGGAGTTGACGATCACCGGGCGGTAGCCGCGGTCGCTCAGCGCCTGCTGGGTCGACGGGTCGGGCGCGGGCCAGACCAGCAGCCGGCGCGGATTGTCCAGCGGTTCGGGCGGCAGCTCGTCGTCCATCGGCGGCGGCTGCCGGTCGACGACCTCTATGGCGCCGTTCGGGCCGTCCAGCGGCTCGGGGCCCTCCTGGCCCTCGTCCGGCGCGGAGATCGCGAAGGCGCGGCCCTCGGTGGACTCCATCAGCGGCGGGTGCGGCTGCGCGCCCTGGCCGCGGGCGGCGGGCGGCGTGTCCGCGCCCGTACCGCGCTCGTCGTCCTGCGGCGGCGCGGCGAGCTTCCGGCGGCGGCCGGAACCGGCGCCGCCGCCGAGCGTGCCGTTGCCGCCGCCGGTGGCGTTCGGGTCACCGGCCGCCGCGGGCTGGCCGTGCCGTCCGGGCCGCCCGTTCGCGGGCTGGTGCTGATCGGCGATCTGCTGCGAGAAGGGCACGCCCTGCCCGAGCGTGCGCACGCTGAACGCCCGGCCGTGCGACTGCCCGGCCGCGGGACCGCCCTCCTCCTCCGGCAGCGGCAGGGGACCGGCGGCACCCGGCTGCCCGGCAGGCTGTTCACCGGGCGCGGACCGGCGCGGCCCGGGGACGGACGGCGCGTGCGCACCGCTGCCCTGGGGCCCGCCCTGACCGTTGGCCCCGTTGGCTCCGTTGGTTTGGGGTCCGCCCTGGCCGGTGCCCTGACCGGCGTCGCCCGGCGCGCCGGCCTCGGGCTGCCGGCCGGCAGGCGCTTCCTGGGCCTGCGGTCCAGCGGCCTCGGCGGGGCTGGGGCGGCCGCGCCGGCGGCCCGTCGGTGCCGGGGCAGCCGTGGCCGCCGAGGCGTCCTCGGGGTGCGTGACCTGGCCCTCGGCGCCGACCACGAACGTGCCGGAGGACTCGGAGTCGGCCATCGCGGCTGCGGCCCGCTCCTCGGCGGCGGCCCGGCGCGCCCTGCGGCGGCCGGTCGGCGCGTCCCACTCACCACCGGCGGCCGGACCGGCCTGTCCGGCGGCACCGTGCGGGGCGGGCAGCGCGGCACCGCGTGCACCGGCGTCCGTACCCGTGGCCTCCTGCTCCGGAGCCCGGCGGGCCCGGCGCCTGCCGGTCCCCGCGGGCACCGCGCCCTCGGGCCCCGCAGGACCGGCCTGCGCGGGCAGCTGCGGGGTACCGGGCGACGGGGCCCGGCCGGGCGTCTGCGCACCGGCCGCCCGCGGGTCCTGGACCGGACCGCCGGGCGTCTGGCCGCCGGAAGCGGGCAGCGCGGGGCGCGGCTGCTGCGCACCGGGCTGCTGCGGGGCCTGGGGCTGCGGGACCCGCGCGGGCTGCTGGTCGGCCGCGGCGGGCGGCAGCGCGAAGGGCGTACGCGGACCCTGCTGCCCGGCAGGCGCCGCCGGGGCGCCGCCGGCGCGTGCGGGACTGAGCCCGGCGGGGCCCTGACCGCCGGGCTGTGCCTGCCCGTTGTCCTGGCCGGGGCGGCCGCCGTGCGGCTGTCCCGGAGCGGGGCGGCCCGGCCCGGCGGCCGGGGTCAGCGCGCTTGCCGACGACTGCGAGGGCTGCTGCCCTGCGCCGCCCTGCGCGGCCTGCTGCGCGGCGTCGGGAGCCTGGCCCGTCCCGTGCGGCGGCACCTGCTCGGGGAGGGCGCGTCCGGCCGTGTCGGACAGCGCCCGGCGCGCCCGGCGCCCACCGGGCTGCTGCGGTGCCGGCCGGCCCTGCTGCTCGCCACCGGCCGCGGCCGGCAGCGCGGGCAGCCCGGACCCGGCGGACTCGGCCTCCGGGCGGCCCCGGCGCCGTCCGCCCGGCGGCACGGCCTCGGCGCCCGGCATGCCCGCATGGGCCCGCGGGTCCACCGGCGTACCACCGGTGGACCCGCCCGTGCCGCGGCCGTCCGAGCCGTTCGGTGCGGCGGGCACGCCCCGGCCCGTGCTCTCGGAAGTCCCGTCGCCCGCCGTCGCGTCGGCGCCGTCCGTGCCGCCGCGGGCCCGTCGCCGGCCGCCCGCTGTGCCGCCGTCCGTGCCGCCGGCCGGGGTCGGGGTGCCGGCACCGGCCGCCGGCGTCTCGACCGTGCCGTCGGAGCCGGCCGTCTGGTGCCCGGCCGGTACGGCCGAGCCGTCGGCCTTGACCGGCACCTCCAGTACGTACGCGCTGCCGCCCGCGCCCCCCGGCACCTCGTGCGTCTGCAGCACGCCGCCGTGCAGCCGGACGATGCCGCGCACGATCGGGCCGTGCACCGGGTCGCCGCCGCTGTACGGGCCGCGCACCTCGATGCGGACGACCGAGCCGCGCTGGGCCGCGGCGACCACGATGGTGGAGTCGCCGGCCGGCGGGGCGCCCGCGGGCGTGTTGCCCGTGGAGTCCACGCCCGCGACATCGGCGATCAGGTGCGACAGCGCCTGGGCCAGCCGCGCCGCGTCGACCTCGGCCTCGATCGGCGGGGCGTGCACCGCGAACTGCGCGCGGCCCGGCCCGATCAGTTCGACCGCGCCCTCCACGCCCGCGGCGACCACCGTGTCCAGGGAGACCTCGGTCCGCTGCAGCTTGTCGGTGCCCGCGTCGAGCTGCTGGTAGCTCAGGACGTTGTCCACCAGCGTCGTCATCCGGCTGTAGCCGGCGGTGAGGTGGTGCAGGACCTGGTTGGCCTCGGGCCAGAGCTGGCCCGCGGGGTCGGACGCCAGGGTGCCCAGCTCGGCGCGCAGCTCCTCCAGCGGACCGCGCAGCGACCGGTCCAGCACGGCGAGCAGCTGGCTCTGCCGGGCCGCCATGGCGTCCATGGGGCGCCGGTCGGTGAAGGTCATGACGGCGCCGACGAGCTGGTCGCCGTCGCGTACGGGAGCGGTCGTCAGGTCCACGGAGACCGCGCGGCCGTCCTTGGCCCACAGCACCTGCCCGCGCACCCGGTGCTTGCGGCCGGACTTGAGCGTGTCGGCGAGCGGGGTCTCGGCCCAGGGCAGCGGGGTGCCGTCGGCGCGCGAGTGGTGGATCAGCGGGTGCAGCTCCTTGCCGCCCAGCTCGCTGGCCCGGTAGCCGAGGATCTGCGCGGCGGACGGGTTGACGAGGACGACCTTGCCCTCGGCGTCCACGCCGACCACGCCCTCGGCCGCGGCGCGCAGGATCATCTCCGTCTGGCGCTGCTGGCGGGCCAGTTCGCTCTCGATGTCCAGCTGGCCGGAGATGTCGCGGACGACGAGCATCAGCAGTTCGTTGCCGGTGTAGCCCGTGCGGTGGTCCGCGTACGCCGCCTCGAAGGCCGACTCGTACGGGGTACGGCCGTCCTCCAGGTTGGCGCTGGTGACCTCGACCAGCAGCTCCGTGCCGTCCGTGCGCCGCGCGATCATCCGCGTCGGCTTCTGCCGCCCGCCCTGGTGCGTGGCGTCGTCCGGGCGACGCATGGAGCCGGGGATGCGCTTGGAGTCGAACGTCGGGAGCAGGTCCAGCAGACCGCGGCCCACCAGGGCCGTCCCCGGCGTCTCGAACATCTCCAGCGCGATGGTGTTGGCGTTGACGACCGTGCCGTTGCAGTTGACCAGCAGCAACGCGTCGGGCAAGGCGTCGAGTATGGCTGCGAGGCGAGCAGCGCCTCGGGATGGCCTGCTGCTCACGACGACGCTTCCTCCCTGATGACCGCATCTTGCCGGCACCCCACCGTGGTGTGTGACTGAAACCCACCGTGGCGTGTCACTGGAAGGGAGTCTACGGGCACCGGCCGGGGACGCGGAGGCGGATGACGAGGAGGTAATGCCACGGCCCTGTGCGACTCGGCGCACGCCCGACATGTGCCCCGCGTCCTGATCTGGCGCCCTACTTGGCCACGAAACCCGGCCGGTGTCCGCGGGAAGCGGACGCCCTTCCTCCGGCGCTCCCGGCTCCGCTTCCCGCCTCTGACGTCGTCTTCCGGACGTTCCGCCGGGTCCTACTGGGCCGCGGTGGAGGGGAGCAGGGGGACGAGCTTGTCCCAGCGGTCGATCTCACAGCCGTTGTCCCGCTTGAAGGTGGCGTCGACCGGGCGCCCCGCCCAGCGGCCGGTGACGTGCGCGGTGGCCGGGCCGCCGTACTGCATCGTGCAGTTCGTGCCGGGCGGCACCGGCGCGAAGGGGTCCTTGCCCCAGCGCGTCACCTTGTCCATCGCCCGGCACGCCTCCTCCGCCTTGGGGTGGTCGCCGCCGGTGGGGTGGCACTTCAGTTCGTGCGTGCCGTCCAGCCCGGCGTCGCCGGACTTGGTGACGGTCACCGTGAGGTGGTCACCGCCCTTCGAGAGCGGGATCGGCGCCTGCCGGACCTGCTCCGAAGGGGTGACGGCGCCGGCCATGGGCGCGGCGAGGGCCGGCGCGAGGGCACAGGCGGCGGCGGACAGGACGAGAACGGCGATACGGCGCGGCGCCATCGGACTCTCCAGGGCGTGGGGGTGGGACTACGGGGACGACGGGGGGCCGGGACGGTCCCCCTTCCTCTCCTAACGCTCCACCGGTCCGTACGTTGCGCAACCGCACGGATGCGGTGCGTATCGCGCCACTCCGCCGCGCGCCGGTTCGCGCCGTTTGCCGCCGGAAGTGCTTTGCTCAGCGGCCCGCGCGCCTAGTACCGTAGGGCTCGATTGGTGACAGCACGCTGAGCTGTGCCATCATCTGCACACACCACATCGCGTTCGCGCGGGTGGCGGTGCGTGGAGGCGTCGCCTAGTCCGGTCTATGGCGCCGCACTGCTAATGCGGTTTGGGTCTTAAAGCCCATCGAGGGTTCAAATCCCTCCGCCTCCGCCAGCACGGAGCCCCGGCCAGCAGGCCGGGGCTCCGTTGTCGTCTGTGCGGCGTTTTCGCAGCTCAGCGGCGGTAGGGGAAACGGATTTCGCGCACCGGCGCAGGTCATGTAATGTTGTTCCCGCAACGCCGACCGGTGGGAAAGCCACCGGAAAGCCGAGCGCTCGTAGCTTAACGGATAGAGCATCTGACTACGGATCAGAAGGTTGCAGGTTCGAATCCTGCCGAGCGCACACCGTGACGAAACCCCCGCCGGTTCACCCGGACGGGGGTTTTCTCATGGAAATAATCTGGCGGGTGTGTGGCTCGCGGGGCCGCGCGCCGGCGCCGGAGCGAGCTGCCGCGCAGGTCATGTAAAGTGGTTCCGCAACGCCGACCGGTGGGAAGACCGCCGGAGGGCCGAGCGCTCGTAGCTTAACGGATAGAGCATCTGACTACGGATCAGAAGGTTGCAGGTTCGAATCCTGCCGAGCGCACAGCGACCGGAGGCCCCGTCGAGAGATCGACGGGGCCTCCGGCGTTTGTGCTGCCTGCTCAGGAGCTGCGGTGGATGGCGAGGTCCGTGCGGCCCGGCGCCAGGTTGTCGCGGAGCACCAGGTCCTCGTCGTAGTCGCCGCCGTTCTGGGTGCGGTAGGGCAGCGGCGGGGTGGTGGCGAGGGTGCGCAGCCGCTCGCGGAGGCCGCTCGCAGCGGCGGCGTACTGCTCGGGGGAGACCCGGTTGGCCGCGGGGACGAGGTACGGCGGCAGTACGGACATGCCGGTGTACCAGAAGGTCCCGTGCTGGAGGGGGTAGAGCACGGACTCCAGGCTGCCGTTGATGCCGCGCGGGCCGAGAGAGGGCTCGAAGGCACCGGCGGTGAGGACCACCATGGCGCGCTTGCCGGCCAGCCGGCCCTCTCCGTAGCGCAGGGTCCGGCCGTCCTCGCCGAGGACGCCGTAGCCGAAGCCCTTCACGAAGACCCGGTCGAACCAGCCCTTGAGGATGGCCGGCATCCCGTACCACCACAGCGGGAACTGCACGATCACCGCGTCGGCCCAGTCGATCTTCTCCTGCTCGGCGACGACGTCGGGGGCCAGCCGGCCGCTCTCGAACGCCTGCTGTGAGACCCGCGCGACATCGAGGCGCTCGGTGCGGTCGTGGCCGTAGTCGTCCGCGTCCACGACCGGGTTCCACTTCATCGCGTACAGGTCGGAGACGCGTACCTCGTGGCCCTCGGCCTCCAGTGCGCGGACGCCCTCGTCCTTCAGGGCGCCGTTGAGGGAGCGGGATTCGGGGTGGGCGTAGAGCCAGAAAATCTTCATGGGCACGATCGTCGGCGAGCGGTCGTCCCGAAACGAGTGGCCTGATGGCCATGGTGTGCAAGGATCGGGCCATGGGAGCTTTCACGGAGAGCGGGCGGCACCGGGTCGCCGTACTGGTGCGGCACGGCATGCTGCCGATGGAGCTGGGCATCGTCCACCGGGTCTTCGGCCAGGCGAAATCGGCCGCGGGCGAGCCGCTGTACGAGGTGGTGACCTGCGCCGTCGAGCCCGGCGTGGTGCGGACCGAGGCGGACTTCACGATCAACGTGGCGCACGGCCCCGAGGCGCTGGCCGAGGCGCAGACCGTGGTCGTGCCGGCCGCGCACGAGGACTACACGCCGGAGGGGCGGCTCGACGCGCCGCTCGCCGCTGCGCTGGGCCGCATCCGGCCCGGCACCCGGGTCGCCTCGATCTGCACGGGCGCCTTCGTGCTGGCCGCCGCGGGCCTGCTGGACGGGCGGCGGGCCACCACCCACTGGCGGTCCACGGACGACTTCCGGCGGCTCTTCCCCGCCGTGTGCCTGGACCCGGAGGTGCTCTACACCGAGGACGGCCACGTGCTGACCTCGGCGGGCGTGGCCTCCGGCGTGGACCTGTGCCTGCACATGGTGCGCAGCGACTTCGGCTCGGCCGTGGCCAACGAGGTGGCGCGCAGCACGGTCGTCCCGCCGCACCGGGAGGGCGGCCAGGCCCAGTACATCCAGCGGCCCGTGCCGAGCCGGCAGTTCGCCACGACGGGCGCGGCGCGCGCCTGGGCGCTGGAGAACCTGCACCGCCCGCTGACCCTGCGCGAGCTGGCCGCGCGCGAGTCGATGAGCGTACGGACCTTCACCCGGCGCTTCCGGGAGGAGTCCGGGCTCTCGCCGCTGCAGTGGCTCACCCAGCAGCGCGTCGAGCGGGCCCGGCAGCTGCTGGAGGACACCGACCTCTCGGTGGACCGGGTGGCGGCCGACGCGGGCTTCGGCACGGCCGCCTCGCTGCGGCAGCACCTCCAGGCGGCGCTGGGCGTGTCGCCGAGCCAGTACCGCAGCACGTTCCGGGGACCGGCGGCCGCACCGGAGCGCGCCGAGCCGGTACCGGCCGTGGTGTGAGGGGGACGGACCGATGTGGCGGTGCACGGGTCCGCGGTGGTCGGACGGTGCCTTCGGGCTCGGCTGGTACCACCCGGAGCGGGCCGAGGAGCGGCGGAGCGCGCTGCCGGCCGGCCGGCGGCTGGCGTTCGCCGTCGAGGGGGAGCGCCGCTGCCTGGGCGTACGGCGGGCCGGGCGGTGGACGGCCTGCCCGCGCGCCGCTGTGCTCGACGGGGCCGGCGCGCGCGACCAGTGCCCGGACTGCGCGCGGCTGGACCGCTCGCGGTCGGTGGCCGCCGACACGATGGCCGACGACCCCCGGCCGTACGGCGTCTACCTGGCGTACTTCGGGCCCGGCCTGCTGAAGGTCGGGATCACCGCGGCCGAGCGGGGCGCGGCACGGCTGCTGGAGCAGGGCGCGGTCGGGTACTCCTGGCTGGGGCAGGGGCCGCTGATGGCGGCGCGCCGGGCCGAGGCGCTGCTGGGGAGCGCGCTGGCGGTGCGGGACCGGTTCGGGAAGGCGGAGAAGCGGGCGGCGCGGCGGGCGCTGCCGCCGGTGGCCGAGCGGGCCGCCGCGCTGGCCGTGCTGCACGCCGAGGCCCGGTCGCTGCCGGGCTGGCCGGAGGCGCTGCGGGCGGCGCCGTACGCGTACGTGGACCACTCCGAGGTGTTCGGGCTGGACCGGATCCCGGCGGCGCCCGGCGGCGTGGCGGAGATCCGTGCGCTGCGGGCGGGGGACGAGATCGTGGGCCAGGTCATGGCGGCGGCGGGCGCCGACCTGTATCTGGGACAGGAGGGACGGGCCGGGGACGCGGCACCGGCGCTCGTGGTGGACGCCCGGCTGCTGGCCGGACGGGTGCTGCGGGCCGCGGCCGGGAAGGTGACCACGGCGGCGGTGGTCCGCGCGGACAGCGGCGCGGACGAGGGACGGCAGGAGGGGTTGTTCTGAAGGCGACGGACGGGCCGGGCGCGGCGGCGGCCGACGGGGACGAGCGGGTCGTGGCGTTCTGGCGGGGGCTGGGGCTCCCCGGACTCATCGACGTGCACACGCACTTCATGCCGGAACGCGTCATGGCCAAGGTCTGGGCGTACTTCGACGCGGCCGGGCCGCTGGTGGGCCGGGAGTGGCCGATCACCTACCGGTACGAGGAGGACGAACGCCTCGCCGTGCTGCGCGGTTTCGGCGTCCGCGCCTTCACCTCGATGATCTACCCGCACAAGCCCGGCATGGCGCGCTGGCTGAACGGCTGGGCGGCCGACTTCGCCGCGCGCACCCCGGACTGCCTGCGGACCGCGACCTTCTTCCCCGAGGACGGCGCCGAGGCGTACGTACGGGAGGAACTGGCGGGCGGCGCACGGATCTTCAAGGCCCATGTGCAGGTCGGCGGCTACGACCCGGCCGACGAGCGGCTCGACGGGGTGTGGGGGCTGATCGAGGACGCCGGGGTGCCGGTCGTCATCCACTGCGGTTCCGGGCCCGCGCCCGGCAAGCACACCGGGCCCGAGCCGGTCGCCCGGGTGCTGTCGAGGCACCCGCGGCTGCGGCTGGTCATCGCGCACATGGGCATGCCGGAGTACACCGACTTCCTGGACCTGGCCGAGCGGTACGGCGGCGTGCACCTGGACACGACGATGAACTTCACCGACTTCGCCGAGCGTGCCGCGCCGTTCCCGCGGGCGGAGCGCGGCCGGCTGGCGGACCTCGGCGACCGCGTCCTCTTCGGCAGCGACTTCCCCAACATCCCGTACGGCTACGCGCACGCGCTGGAGGCCCTGACGCGGGTGGAGCTGGGCGACGACTGGCTGCGCGGGGTCTGCTACGGCAACGCGGCCCGGCTGCTGGGGCTCTGAACAGCGGAACTCCGGCGTCCGGCCGGTGCGGCGAGCGGGTCAGGGAACCCCGGCGCCGCTCGCGCGCAGGGCCGATTGTCAGTGCCCCCTGCCATGCTTTTCCCAGTGGGACCGGCTGGACCGCGCGGGGGGCGGCCCAGCCGGTCATGCCCGCCGCCACCTGCGTTTCTCAGGAAATTCACAGACACCCGAAAGGGGGTTCTCAGAGGCCGGGGCCAGGCTTGCCGGTATGACTGCCACTGCCGGATCGCCGCCCGCCGTGAAGAAGCAACCGGAACTGCTGCGCCCCGACGGGAGCCCGGTGCGCGTGCTCGTCGTCGACGACGAGGCGTCGCTCACCGACCTGCTCTCCATGGCGCTGCGGTACGAAGGCTGGGACATCCGCTCCGCCGGGGACGGCGCGAGCGCGCTGCGGGCCGCGCGCGAATGGCGACCGGACGCGGTGCTCCTGGACGTCATGCTGCCCGACATGGACGGCCTGACCGTACTGGGCCGGCTCCGCCGCGACCTGCCCGACGTGCCGGTGCTCTTCCTGACGGCCAAGGACGCCGTGGAGGACCGCATCGCAGGGCTGACCGCGGGCGGCGACGACTACGTCACCAAGCCGTTCAGCCTGGAGGAGGTCGTCGCGCGGCTGCGCGGCCTGCTGCGCAGGGCCGGTGCCGCCGCCGTGCGCTCGGAGTCGGTGCTCACGGTCGGCGACCTGGTGCTGGACGAGGACAGCCACGAGGTCTCGCGGGGCGGAGTGGACATCCACCTCACGGCAACGGAGTTCGAGCTGCTGCGGTACCTCATGCGCAATCCGCGCCGGGTGCTCAGCAAGACCCAGATCCTGGACCGGGTGTGGTCCTACGACTTCGGCGGCCAGGCCAACGTCGTCGAGCTGTACATCTCCTACCTGCGCCGGAAGATCGACGCGGGCCGCAGCCCGATGATCCACACCCGGCGCGGCGCGGGGTACCTGATCAAGCCTGCCGAGTAGGCGGCCTGCGCTCATGTCCCGTACCCCCGGCGGCCGTTCCGGCCGGCGTCCCTGGTCCCTGCGCACCCGGCTGGTGGTGGCCGCGGTCACGCTGATCGCCGTGGTCGCCACGGTCATCGGCACGGTCACGACGATCGCGCTGCACTCCTACCTCCAGCAGCAGCTCGACCACCAGCTGAACGACGCCGCATGGCGCACGCAGGGCCCGATCGCGGCACACGTTCCGCCCCAGCGGAACCTGGACTTCGTCGCGATGCCGGGCCAGCCGACCGGCACGGTCGGCGGCCGGGTCACGCCCGACGGTGAGATCACGCAGGGCGCGAAGAACAACGACGTCAAGAGCCGCGACCCGGCCGACCATCTCGACCCGCTGAACGCGGCCCAGCTCCGGGCGCTGGCGGAGGTCCCCCGGGACGGCTCGCCGCACACCGCCACCCTGCCCGGCCTCGGTGACTACCGCGTCCAGTCCACCAAGGACGGTTCGGTGGTCATCGGGCTCCCGCTGGCCCAGGTCCAGGACACGGTCGGCACGATGATCACGGTCGAGGTCTGCGTGACCGCCGCCGGACTCGTCGCGGCCGGCATCGCCGGCGCCTCGATGGTCGGCCTCGCGCTGCGCCCGCTGCGCAGGGTCGCGGCGACCGCCACCCGCGTCTCCGAACTCCCGCTGCACGAGGGGGAGGTGGCGCTGCACGAGCGGGTACCGGCCGCCGAGGCCGATCCGCGCACCGAGGTCGGCCAGGTCGGCGCGGCCCTCAACCGCATGCTGGGGCACGTCGGTTCGGCGCTGGCCGCCCGGCAGGAGAGCGAGACGCGGGTACGGCAGTTCGTCGCGGACGCCAGCCACGAACTGCGGACACCGCTCGCCTCCATCCGCGGCTACGCCGAACTGACCCGGCGCGGCCGCGAGGAGCCGGGCCCCGACACCCGGCACGCGCTGGGCCGCATCGAGGCCGAGGCGACCCGGATGACCGGGCTGGTGGAGGACCTGCTGCTGCTCGCGCGGCTGGACGCGGGACGCCCGCTGTCGTACGCGAGCACCGACCTCTCGCCGCTGGTCGTGGACGCGGTCAGCGACGCCCGCGCGGCCGGCCCGGCACATCGCTGGCGGCTCGAACTCCCCGACGCGCCGGCCCTCGTACGGGCCGACGCGGCACGCCTGCAACAGGTGCTGGTCAACCTCCTCGCCAACGCCCGTACGCACACCCCCGAGGGCACGACCGTCACCGCGCGGGTGGCCCGGCACGGCCCGTCCGTGCTGCTCCAGGTCGAGGACGACGGCCCCGGCATACCGGCGGCGACGCTGCCGCACGTCTTCGAACGCTTCGCGCGCGGCGACGCCTCGCGCTCCCGGGCCGCCGGCAGCACCGGCCTCGGCCTGGCCATCGTCCGCGCCGTGGTGGCCGCGCACGGCGGCGAGGTGGGCGTGGACAGCGTGCCCGGACGGACCGTCTTCACGGTCCGGCTGCCCGCCGAGGCACCGGGTGACCAGCCTGCCGAGACGCCCGGTGAACAGCCCGCCGTGGCGCACGGCTCCGGCCCCGCCATGGCACGGGAAACCGGCCCCGCCGCGGACTCACAGGCAGGACACAGCCTCACCACACGGTGGTGACAGCGGGGCCGACGAACGTCGGCGGCATGACGACGACACAGCCGGCCCCGGGCCCCACTCCGGCCCCGGGCCACTCCCAGGCCCCCGCTCCGGGACCCGCACCGGCCTCCGTCCCGCTGGACTCCCTGCCGCCGCGCGAGCACCTGCGCCCCGGCCGGACCACGACCGTCCTGGACGTGGTGATCCCGGTCTACAACGAGGAGCGCGACCTCGAACCGTGCGTGCGGCGGCTCCACGAGTACCTGACCCGCACGTTCCCGTACGGCTTCCGGATCACCATCGCGGACAACGCCAGCACGGACACCACGCCCGAGGTCTCGGCCCGGCTCGACAATGAGATCGCCGAGGTCACCGCGGTACGGCTGGAGCAGAAGGGCCGCGGCCGGGCGCTGCGCACGGTCTGGTCGATGTCCGGTGCGCCCGTGCTGGCGTACATGGACGTGGACCTGTCCACCGACCTGAACGCGCTGCTGCCACTGGTGGCCCCGCTGATCTCCGGCCACTCCGACCTGGCGATCGGCTCCCGGCTGGCCCGCAGCTCGCGGGTGGTGCGCGGGCCCAAGCGGGAGTTCATCTCGCGCAGCTACAACCTGATCCTGCGCGGCTCGCTGGCCGCCCGCTTCAGCGACGCGCAGTGCGGGTTCAAGGCCATCCGCGGCGACGTGGCCCAGCGGCTGCTGCCGATGGTGGAGGACACCGGCTGGTTCTTCGACACCGAGATGCTGGTGCTCGCCGAGCGCGCCGGACTGCGCATCCACGAGGTGCCGGTGGACTGGGTCGACGACCCGGACAGCACCGTGCACATCGTGAAGACCGCCACCGACGACCTCAAGGGCGTCTGGCGGGTCGGACGGGCGCTGGCCACCGGTGCGCTGCCGCTGGACCGGCTGGCCCGGCCCTTCGGCGACGACCCGCGCGACCGGCAGCTGTCCGGCGTACCGGGCGGCCTCGCCCGCCAGCTGGTCGGCTTCTGCGTGGTCGGCGTGCTCAGCACGGTGGCGTATCTGCTGCTGTACTCGCTCTTCCGGCTGGGCGTCGGGCCGCAGGCCGCCAACGCGCTGGCCCTGCTGGTCTCCGCGTTCGGCAACACCGCCGCCAACCGCAGGCTCACCTTCGGCGTACGGGGCCGCGACCGGGCGGTCCGCCACCAGGCGCAGGGCCTGGTCGTCTTCGCCATCGGACTGGCCCTGACCAGCGGCTCGCTGGCGGCCCTGAACGCGGCGACCGGCACCCCCTCGCACGCCACGGAACTGGCCGTACTGATCGCCGCGAACCTCGCCGCGACCGTCCTGCGCTTCCTCCTCTTCCGCGCCTGGGTCTTCCCGGGCACCACCCCCGCCCAGCAGGGCACCGGCGATTCCAGGAGCTCCCGATGACCGCACCGCCCCTGCACGAGGACCGGCGGACGGATGCGCCGCACGCGCCGCGTACGCCGGCGAGACCCGGCGATCCGCGCTGGGCGCGCCCCGGGCTGCTGCTCCTGCTGGCCGTCACCGCCGCGCTCTACCTCTGGGACCTGGGTGCCTCCGGGTACGCCAACTCCTTCTACTCGGCGGCCGTCCAGGCCGGCAGCGAGAGCTGGAAGGCGTTCTTCTTCGGCTCCTCGGACGCGGCGAACTCCATCACCGTCGACAAGCCGCCGGCCGCGCTGTGGCCGATGGGCCTGTCGGTACGGCTCTTCGGGCTCGGTGCCTGGCAGATCCTGGTGCCCGAGGCGCTGATGGGCGTCGCGGCGGTAGGCGTGCTGTACGCCACCGTGCGCCGGCGCTTCGGCGCGGGCGCCGGGCTGCTCGCGGGCGGCGTGCTGGCGGTCACCCCGGTCGCCGCGCTGATGTTCCGCTTCAACAACCCCGACGCGCTGCTGTGCCTGCTGATGGTCTGCGCGATCGCCTGCGTGCTGCGCGCCCTGGAGGACGCGCGCACCAAGTGGCTGGTGCTGGCCGGGCTCTGCTTCGGCTTCGCCTTCCTCGTGAAGACGCTGCAGGCGTGGCTGATCCTGCCGCCGCTGGCGCTGGTGTACCTGCTCTGCGCGCCCACCACCGTGCGCAGGCGGATCGGCCAGACGCTGCTCGCGGGGCTCGCGCTGGTCGTCTCGGCCGGCTGGTGGGTGGCGATCGTCGAGCTGTGGCCGGCGTCCTCGCGCCCGTACATCGGCGGTTCGCAGAACAACAGCTTCCTGGAGCTGACCTTCGGCTACAACGGCCTGGGCCGGATCAACGGCAACGAGACCGGCAGCGTCGGCGGCGGTGGCGGCGGCCGGGGTGGCGGCGGCTGGGGCGAGACCGGCATCGGCCGGCTCTTCTCCTCCGACATGGGCGGCCAGATCTCCTGGCTGCTGCCCGCCGCCTTCCTGCTGCTGATCGCCGGTCTGGCCGTGCTGTGGCGGGCCCGCCGGGCGACGGACGCGGTGGCCGCGCAGCAGCGGAATGCGTTCCGGGTCTGGGGCGGCGCCCTGCTGATGACCTTCGTGACCTTCAGCTTCATGTCCGGGATCTTCCACCAGTACTACAACGTCGCGCTGGCCCCCTACGTCGCGGCGCTGGTGGGCATGGGCGCGGCGCTGCTGTGGCAGCGGCGGGGGCACGTGGCCGCCACCTCGGTGCTCGCGCTCACCGTGGCGGTGACGGCGGTCTGGTCGTACGTGCTGCTGGACCGGTCGCCGAGCTGGCTGCCGTGGCTGCGCTGGGCCGTGCTGGTCGGCGGGCTGTTCGCGGCGGTCGCGCTGGCGGTCTTCGGGCGCGGTACGTCCGGTGCCGGGCGGCGGCTC
Organism: Streptomyces sp. Ru73; assembly: GCF_002920575.1. Lineage (GTDB taxonomy): Bacteria > Actinomycetota > Actinomycetes > Streptomycetales > Streptomycetaceae > Streptomyces. The sequence continues at coordinate 16,775 of NZ_PQSQ01000074.1, forward strand.
GCGGTCGGCGCGGCGGGGCTGGGTCTCGTCACGTCGCTGGCCGGGCCGGTCGCGTACACGCTGAACACGGTGACGACCCCGCACACCGGCTCCATCATCACGGCCGGCCCGTCGGTCGCGGGCGGCATGGGCGGCCCCGGCGGCATGGGCGGCGGGCGGCCGGGCGGCGGCAAGGGCGGCCCGCCGGGGATGCCGGGCGCCCAGGGCAACGCCAAGGCCGGGCCCGGTGGGCAGCCGCCCGGTGGCATGAAGGCGTTCCCCGGCGGCTCGAATCAGTGGCCCGGCCCGGGCGGCACGAAGCAGCAGGCGGGCCCCGGCCGGGCCGGCGGCGAGCGCGGCGCCATGCGCGGAGCCGGCGGCATGGGCGGCCTGCTCAACGGCGCCCAGGTCAGCACCGAGGTGAAGGCCGAGCTGCTCGCGGACGCGGACGAGTACACCTGGGCCGCCGCGTCCATCGGCTCGCAGAACGCGGCGAGTTACCAGCTGGCGACCGGCAGGCCCGTGATGGCCGTCGGCGGCTTCAACGGCAGCGACCCGTCGCCGACGCTGAAGCAGTTCCAGCAGTACGTGAAGGAAGGGAGGATCCACTACTTCCTGGGCGGCGGCATGGGCGGCCCGGGCGGCAGCTCCGGCACCTCCGCCAGGATCACGTCCTGGGTGGCGAAGAACTTCGAGAAGGTCACCGTCGGCAGCACGACGCTCTACGACCTGACCAGCCCGAAGAAGTAGCACCGCAGCGGCCCCCCCGGGGCGCGGAGCCGCCTCTCCGTGCCCCGGGCCGCGGCCGAAAATGAAATGTACGGCGTATAAGAGATCCCTGTACGGTGTAAGCCAATCCGCTCACATCCGTACAGGGAGCCTGCATGTCCCCCGTGGCCTCCGCTGCCGCCGTCACCGGGAGCCCGCCGCGCCACTCCGCGCGCTGGATCATCCTCGGCGTCATCTGCCTCGCGCAGCTCACCGTCGTCCTCGACAACACCGTCCTGAACGTCGCCGTCCCCTCGCTCAACAAGGAACTGGGCGCGACCACCGCCGACATCCAGTGGATGATCAACGCCTATTCACTGGTCCAGTCCGGCCTGCTGCTCACCGCCGGCAACGCCGCCGACCGCTACGGCCGCAAGAAGATGCTCGCCGCCGGCCTGGTCCTCTTCGGCCTCGGCTCGGTCTGCGCGGGCTTCGCGCAGTCCGCTGGGCAGCTGATCGCCGCCCGGGCCGGCATGGGCATCGGCGGCGCGCTGCTGCTCACCACCACCCTCGCCGTCGTCGTCCAGATCTTCGACGACGAGGAGCGCCCCAAGGCCATCGGCATCTGGGGCGCGGTGAACTCGCTCGGCTTCGCCGCCGGGCCGCTCTTCGGCGGCACGCTGCTGAACCACTTCTGGTGGGGCTCGATCTTCCTGATCAACCTGCCGGTCGCGCTGCTCGCCCTGGTCGCCGTGGTGAAGCTGGTACCGGAGTCCAAGAACGCCTCCGGCGACCGGCCCGACCTTCTCGGCGCCCTGCTGTCCATGATCGGCATGGTCTGCGTGGTCTTCGCGATCATCTCCGGGCCCGACCACGGCTGGCTCTCCGGCCGCGTCCTGGGCTCCGCCGTCGTCGGCGTCCTCGCGCTCGCCGTCTTCGCGCGCTGGGAGCTGCACACCCCGCACCCCATGCTGGACATGCACTTCTTCCGCGACCGCAAGTTCGTCGGCGCCGTCGCGGGCGGCATCCTCGTCGCGTTCGGCATGGGCGGCTCGATGTTCCTGCTCACCCAGCACCTGCAACTGGTGCTCGGCTACGAGCCGCTGGAGGCCGGCGTGCGCATCGCGCCGCTCGCCCTGACCGCCGTCGTCCTGAACTTCTCCGGCATCGCGGGCCGGCTGATGATCAGGCTCGGCACCCCGCGCACCATCGCCGTCGGCATGACCCTGCTCGCGGGCGGCCTCGCGGCCATCTCGCTGCTGGGCGCCGACTCCTACGGCGGCATGCTCACCGGCCTGATCGTCATGGGCATCGGCGTCGCCCTCTCCATGCCCGCCATGGCCAACGCCATCATGTCCGCGATCCCGCCCGCCAAGGCGGGCGTCGGCGCCGGCGTCAACGGCACGCTCATGGAGTGCGGCCAGGGCCTGGGCGTCGCCGTGCTCGGCGCGGTGCTCAACTCCCGCTTCGCCGCGCTGCTCCCGGCGGTCGCGGCGGGCGCCGGTTCGCTGCCGGCCGCACTCGCCGCCTCCCGTACGGACGCCGACCGCGCGGCCGTGCGCGACGCCTTCGCGACCGGCATCCAGACCAGCCAACTGGTCGGCGCTGCCGCGGTGTTCGCGGGCGGCATGGTCGCCGGCATCCTCCTGGGGCGGGTCGAGCGCGCCGAACGGGCCGCCGCCGCACAGCCCGTTGCCCCGGACGCCACAGCCGTCACGATGGCCGAGGACACCGCGGTACCGGGGCCGGGCGGCGCGCCGGACGCCGCCGGACGGACGGGGCACCCCCGTGCCGAAGCGGAATAGCATCGAGGCGGCAGGACCGCGTACGACCAGTTCAGCGATGAGGGAGGGCCGGTCATGGCAGCGACGGGCAGCCGCGCCGGAAAGCCGCGGGAGAGTGTCTGGCTGACCGAACGTCCTCCGGTGAAACGGAAGGCGGACCAGCCGGCCGGGCTGGACCTGGACAAGATCGTGGAGACCACGGTCCGGCTGCTGGACGCGGACGGGCTGGCGAAGTTCTCGATGCGCCGGCTGGCCGCCGCGCTCGGCGTCACGGCGATGTCGGTCTACTGGTACGTCGACACCAAGGACGACCTGCTGGAGCTGGCCATCGACGCGGTGGCCGGCGAGATCGAACTGCCGGACGAGAGCGATCCGGAGAAGGACTGGCGGGACCACCTGCGGCACCTGGCCGCCGAGTACCGCAAGGTGCTGGTCGCCCACCGCTGGGCGCCGCGGCTGCTGGGGGAGTACCTGAACGTGGGCCCGCGGGCGATCGCGTTCTCCAACGCGACGCTGCGCGTCATGCGGGGCAGCGGGCTCAGCCCGGAGCAGATCTCCGGCGCGCTGGGCGCGATCTTCCAGTTCGTCTACGGCTTCAGCACGGTCGAGGGGCTGCACGAGCAGCGCTGCCGGGAGACCGGCAAGTCGCTGGACGAGCAGTTCGACGAGGTCATCGGCGCTGTCCAGGGCCGCCCGGAGTTCGCCGAGACGATGGAGATGTCCGCCAGGTCCCTGGAGCTCCGGCAGGGCGTCGGCGTCCGGGAGATGCGCGAACGCGACTTCGCCTTCGCGCTGGACCTGCAGATCGCCGGCATCGAGGCGATGCGCGACCGGGGCCGCAAGCCCTGACGGGTCCCGGCCTCCGGACGGGTCCGGTCTCCCGGCCGGCCCCGGCCGCGCACGAAAGGCCCGGCCGCACACCCATACGAAAGGCGGCGGCCGCTCGCGAAGGAGCGGCCGCCGCCTTTTCCGTTACCCGTACCCGGCCGGCCGTCGGGAGTGATCGGCCGGCCGGAGCGATGCGCGCGGGCCGCCCGCGGCGCTGCCGTGGACGGCCCCCTGCGGGCTGGTCAGCCCGCCATCGGCAGCGTCTCCCCCTGGACCGCCTGGATGTCCAGCTCCACCCGCAGGGTGGTGCCGATGGCGGCGATGCCCGCCGCGACGACCTGGTTGTAGTTCATCTTGAAGTCCTCGCGCCGCAGCTCGGCGGTGGCGCTGAACGCCGCCCGGGTGCCGCCCCACGGGTCGGGGCCGGTCCCCAGGTACGAGAGGTTCAGGTCCACCGGGCGCTCGACGCCGTGCAGCGAGAGGTCGCCGTGCACGATCCAGCGGTCCGGACCGGCCGCCTCCAGACCCGTGGACCGGTAGGTCAGCTCCGGGTAGGTCTCGACGTCCAGGAAGTCCTCGTTGCGCAGGTGGCCGTCGCGCATGCCGTTGCCGGTGTCGATCGACGCGGCCTTGATGACCGCCTCGACGCGCGACTTCTCGATGTCCTCCGCGATGTCGATCCGGCCCGCGAACTCGGTGAACCGGCCGCGCACGCTGGAGATGCCCAGGTGCTGCGCCGCCGCGGCCACCGAGGAGTGCATCGGGTCGATCGTCCACGGTCCGGGCGGCGGCAGCTCGGCGCCGCCCTGGCGGGCCAGCGTCACGTTGCCGACGTCCATCCGGCCGCTCGCCGTCACGATCGAGGTCGAGGCGACCGGCGCATAGCCGACGGCCGTCACGATCACCGTGTACGGGCCGGGCTGGAGCGGCGTCGCGTCGCGCACGACGCCTTCCTCGTCGGCCGTGGCCCGCAGGACCTGCGTGCCGGTCATGTCCGTGACGGTCAGCACCGCGTGCTTGACCGCCCAGCCGTCGCGTGTCCGGACCTGTGCCCGAACGCCCGCGCCAGTCGAACTCATACCCACTCCCGATGTATTGCTTGGTACATGTGGGCCCCGGCCGGCGGCGAGCAGGCCGTCCCCTGCCTTTGATGCCCGCCGCCGCCGGGGCCCTGTGGTCCGGTCCGGGGCGCGTCTCCGCTCAACGCGCGCCCCCGACCGGGGCTGTGCTCTCAGGGCGTGATGCCCCGGCCCCCGTTGGCTCTACCGCCCGGCCCGGCTCAGTCGCCCGGGTGGGCCAGCTCGACGTCGTAACCGTCGACGCCGCTCGCGTCCACCGACAGCGCGTTGGCCACCGGCGGGTACCCGCTGGCGATCACCGTGTAGTCGCCGGTGTCCAGGTCGGTGAAGGCGTACGCGCCGTCCTCACCGGTCGTGGAGGTGGCGACCACGTTGCCGGCCGCGTCGACCAGCGTGACCCGCGCGTCCGGCAGGGGACGGCGGTCCGCACCGGCCCGCACGACGCCCTGGACGCGGGCGCCGGACTGCAGCGCGATCTCGACGCGGGTGGTGCCCTGGCCGCTGACCTCGACCGGCTGGGCGGTCGGCCGGAAATCGGTGGCGTTCACCGCGACGGTGTACGTACCGGCGGCCAGGTCGTTGAAGACGAAGGCACCCTCGGCACCGGTCTTGCCGGTGGCCAGCACCTCACCGCGGATGTCGGTGACCACGACCATCGCGCCGTCCACCGGCTCGCCGGTGACCACGCTGCGGACCTGGCCGCGCAGGCCGCTGGTGCCGCTGAGCAGGATGTCGTAGCCGACCGGCTGGTCGCCGACGACGACCGTGGACGCCTGCGGCTGGTGGCCGTCGGCGGCCGCGATCAGGACGTACGAGCCGGCGCCGGGGGCGTTCAGCGCGTACGAGCCGTTGGCCTGGGCCACCGAGCGGCCCAGCTGGCGGCCGCTGAGGGAGATCAGCGTGACAGCGGAGCGCGGCACCGGCTGGCCGTCGGCGTTCCGGACGAAGCCGGTGATGGCCGGGCCCTCCGGGGTGCCGGGGTCGCCGGCGGAGGCGTACGCCGCCAGCGGCTGGGCCTGGGCGGCCGCGGCCGGCTGGGGCTGCGCCCAGGACGGGGCGTGCTCGTCCGGGGCGACGGACGGGGCGCCGACCAGGGCCGGCTCCAGTGCCTCGGTCGAGGTGGCCGAGGCGGCGGCCGGGGCCGAGGCGGCGGCCGGAGCGGCAGCCGGAGCGGTCGCGGCGTCCGCGGTGTTCTCGGGCGCCGTGGCGTCCGAGCCGTCGTCGGAGGACTGGGCCAGTCCACCCTTGGTCTTCAAGGCGACCTCCTTGATGAAGAGCGTCAGAAGGAAGGCGAGGAGCGCGCAGGGTGCGGCGATGAGGAAGATGTCCGCAACAGCGTGCCCATAGGCACTCTCCATCACCGTACGGAACGGAGCCGGAAGGGCGTCCAGATCCGGAATGCCGCCACCGGAGCCGCCGGCCTGGCTCGCCGCCTTCGCGGCAGCCGGGCCGAGGTCGGCCAGGCCGTCCTTGACGTAGTGCGTGACTCGGGTTGCCAGCACCGCACCGAGCGCCGAGACACCCACCGCACCGCCGAGGGAGCGGAAGAAGGTGACGACGGACGAGGCGGAGCCGAGGTCCTGCGGGGCGACCTGGTTCTGCGTGCACAGCACCAGGTTCTGCATCATCATGCCGATGCCGAGACCCATCAGGGCCATGAAGATCGCGACGTGCCAGTACTCGGTGTCGTACCGGATCGTGCCCAGCAGGCCGAGGCCCGCGGTCAGCAGCACGCCACCGGAGACCAGCCAGGCCTTCCACTTGCCGGTCTTGGTGATGATCTGGCCCGACACGGTCGACGAGACGAACAGACCCGCGATCATCGGGATGGTCATCACGCCGGACATCGTCGGCGACTTGCCGCGCGCCAGCTGGAAGTACTGGCTGAAGAACACGGTGCCGGAGAACATCGCGATACCGACGAACAGCGAGGCCAGCGAGGCCAGCGTGATCGTCTTGTTCCGGAACAGCCGCAGCGGGATGATCGGCTCGCTCGCCTTGGACTCGACGAGGACGAAGATCAACGCGAGCACGACGGAGCCGCCGACCATGGCAGCGGTCTGCCAGGACAGCCAGTCGTACTTGTCGCCGGCCAGGGTGACCCACACCAGCAGCAGGCAGACCGCCGCGCTGATGAAGAAGGCACCCGCCCAGTCGACCTTGACCTGCCGCTTGATCACCGGCAGCTTCAGGGTCTTCTGCAGCACGATCAGCGCGATCACCGCGAAGGGCACGCCGACGTAGAAGCACCAGCGCCAGCCGAGCCACGAGGTGTCGGTGATGACACCGCCGAGCAGCGGGCCGCCGACGGTGGCCACGGCGAAGACGGCGCCGAGGTAGCCGCTGTACCGCCCGCGCTCACGCGGGGAGATCATCGCGGCCATCACGATCTGGGCCAGGGCGGAGAGACCGCCCACGCCTATGCCCTGCACGACACGGCAGGCGATCAGCATGCCGCTGTTCTGGGAGAGGCCGGCGACGACCGAGCCACCGACGTAGATGACCAGCGCCAGCTGCACCAGCAGCTTCTTGCTGAACAGGTCGGAGAGCTTGCCCCACAGCGGGGTGGTCGCCGTCATCGCCAGCAGCGAGGCCGTCACGACCCACGTGTAGGCACTCTGCCCGCCGTTCAGATCGTGGATGATCTGCGGCAGCGCGTTCGACACGATCGTCGAAGAAAGAATGGCGACGAACATACCGAGCAGCAGCCCGGACAGCGCCTCCATGATCTGACGGTGCGTCATGGGGGCTCCGGCGGAGGCGTCCCCGCCTCCGTGCTTGGCGTGGCCGCCCCGCACACCGGCTGGTGTGGTTGTAGCCATGTAATTCCTTCTCATCCTGCTGATGTACGGGTGGTGTGGTCGTGTCCCGCCCGGGTGCGGCAGTCGCCGAAGCTCTCGTGCAACTTCGCGAGCAGCTCGTTCAGCCGGCCGACGTCGTCGTCGGACCAGTCGTCGAGGTACCGGGCGAGGGAGTCTGTGTAGCGGACGGCCAGCTCGGCGAGGAGCTCACGTCCGCGGGGTGTCAGTCGCAGCAGCCTGGAACGCTTGTCCAGGGGGTCGGGCTCCCGCTCGATCCAGCCGCGCTCCGCGATGTGGGCGACGTGCCGGCTGGTCACCGACATGTCGATCATCAACAGCTCGGCCAGCTTGCTCATCCGCATCTCGCCGTACCGGTCGAGGATGGTGAGCACGCCTACCGAGGCGGGCGGGCAGTCGTGGGGCAGGATGCGCCCGAGTTCGCGTTTCACAGCGCCGATGGCGGTGAGTTGCCTGGCCAGCTCCTGGTACTGACCCTGCGCTGCCATGGGCACCTCCACACATCTTTTGTTGCTTGAGGCAACCATAGAACCATTTGGTTGCCACAGGCAAACGAATGGTGCGTTTGCGAGGTAAAGGAAAGCAAAAAGATGTACCGTGCATGAGTCAAGCCCCCAACTATGGCGGGCAAAGCCGCAGGTCAGACGGGTGTGCGGGCGCCTTCCCCAGGGCATACACACTCCTTCACGCCCCCTCGAAGGCTTTGCTCCCCACCGGCCGGCTCCCCGCCGACGTCCGCGGCCCGCAGGCCGCCACCGCACACGGACGACCAGGGGTGCCCCTCTACCCGCCGGTTCGCTAGGGTCTCGGCCTATGGCGAACAACCCGCAGACGCCCGACGGCAACTACGACCCGGCCGGCAGCACGCAGATGTTCCGCGCTTTCGTCGACGAAGGCGCCCCCCAGTCCCGCCGCGCCGCCGCGGCCGCCCAGCAGTCCTCCTCGGGCCCCCGCGCGGGCATCATCATCGGCGTGGTGGTCGCCATCGTGATCATCGCAGCGGCGGCCTGGCTGGCGCTGAGCTGACGGCCGGCCTCTGCGAGGGGCCGCGCCCCTCTCCCCCCTCGTCCCCCTTCCCGCTCCGTACGACTCCAGGGTTTCTCCCGGGGGTGACGGCCCTTCGTCGGCACCCCCGGGAGAAGCCCTCATGCATGTGCGCAGGCTTACTCAGTCGAACTCCCCGTCCCGCACCCCGGCACAGAACGCGGTCCACTCCTGGGGCGTGAACCGCAGGTCCCCGCGCTCCGGATGCCGCGAATCCCGCACCGCGACCGCTCCGCCGGCCAGCTCCGCGACCTGAACGCAGTCTCCCGTCGACAGGCTCTTGCTGCTCTTTCGCCACCGCGCGTCCGCTACGTCCAGGGCGTACAGCTCATCCTTCGCGGCACTCATCACTCTCTCCTCTCGCGAACCCCCCTTCCTTGGGCTCACCCTCACCCGCGCCCGGGCGCGCCGCATGAGGTCATGAGCCATTCGGCAGGCCCGGCCCCGTTCTCCGGCCCCGGGGGCCCCGGCAGGGCTACCGGGGGATCCGCCCACCCCGGCTCTCCGCGATCCGCAACGCGTCCCGCAGCGCCTCCGCGAGCCCGTACGCCACGCACCGCAGCTCATTGGCCCGAGCCCGGCGCTCACGCCCCGACGCGCCCAGCACCTCACTCGCCCGCTCGACCATCCGGGCCCCCATGGCGAGCTGCACGGCCTCCACCTCATCCGCCAGCCGAGCGACGTACCCGCCCCCGTCCGCATCCGTCGACAGATAACACCGCCGCCCGTCGCCCCCGGCCCAGGGGAGCAGCCGCAACCGCTCGTGGCCGCTCACGCCGCGTACACCGAGAACTGACCGTCGTACGCGAAGAGCTGCCTGGCCCGCTCCCGAGCCTGCCGCTCACAACTGACGACATACGGCCGCACGAGCCGCGACGCGTCCCCGTCGATCAACTCGTCGACCGTCCGCGGGGGAGCAATACCGGTTGCGGGGGCGGCAGGAGGGAGGTGAAGGGCGACGGACGGTGCCTGTACGGGCCGAGAGAACAAACCCCTCACCCATGTCCCGACGCGAACGATACGGTGACGCATGTCGACGCTCCTGTTACTGGTTCGGCGTTGGCCACACCCCGGGGCTGTTGCCGCAGCCGCCGGGGTCTTGGCATCTGGTCTACCGCGGTCTGCTACCCCTAGCTTGCCTAGGCACCGTAGCTACGTCTCGCGTGGTATGGCGTGGGCTGCTTACCTTGGTCCCGTGATGGAGTTTGCACCGGACGAGCCGCGATGGCGCCAAGTGGCGAGGATCATCCGCGCGCGTATAGAGGACGGCACTTACCCACCCGGTACGCGAGTGCCGTCCGTGGCCGAGATGCTGGAGGAATTCGGCATCGCCACGTCCACCGGTCAGAAGGTCCACCGCGGACTGCGTGCCGAGGGGCTGATCCAGACACAGGTCGGCATGGGCTCCTTCGTGACGAAGAGCGCAGCGGAGAAGCTGGCCGAGAGTCCCCACGACGGGTGAAGGGCGCCCCGAAGAAACGCTTCCGTGCGCCTAGGAGGCGTACGGTCCGGCGCGTGGACTTCGAACCGGACCGGCCCCGCTGGCGTCAGGTCGCTGACGTACTCCGCAGGCGCATCGCCGACGGCACTTACACGCCGGGTTCCCGCGTACCGTCCGTCCTGGCTCTCTCGGCAGAGTTCGGCATCGCCACCTCCACTTCCCAAAAGGTGCACCGCAGCCTGCGCGCGGAGGGCCTGACCCACACCCAACCCGGCGCCGGCACCTTCGTCTCGCAGCGCCCCCCGGAAGACCTCACGCCCACTCCGGCGGACGCATGACCCTGCCACCGCCACCCGACTTCGACCCCACCCGCCCCAAGTGGACCCAAATCGCCGAAGCCCTCCGCCAACGAATCACCACCGGCGACTACCCACCCCACCACCTCATCAGCGAGGTCCAGTTCGCGGGAACGAGAGACGCCCACAGGGCTCTCCGCGAGGTCGCTGCAACCGATAGCGGTAAGCGTCACCTGCTACGCATTGTCCCGCTCGGACTGAGAAGCGGAGCTCACCCGCCGTTTGGCGCGTTCTATTTCGTACCTCGCAGCGGGCCGAATTTCGACGGAGCCCTGTGATCTCCTTGGTCTTCGAACCAGGAGCACTTGGGTGCCATCACATAACCTTGCCCGTGGTTGATTACGTAAAGATTCCCGGGCTCGCTGGCGTTGACGCCGCTCGGCAGCAGCTCCTCCGTTTCGCTTTCATCGGCTTCGGAGATTGTGAGCGTGTCGTAACTGGGGCGTAGCTGCATGAAAGATACCGCAGGGAATAGAATGTCAATTCGTGTTTCATAGAGCTGCGGGTGAACGCTGCGCAAGAGGAGTGTGGAGTGGCTTACGGAATATTGCCAAACTTGAAACTTGCGCTCCCATGATGCGACTTCTTTCATCGCCTACTCACTTTCCGGGTATTGGCCAGGACTCTGGCTTTGGAATTGTCACTGGCTTGCCGTTTTCGTAAAAGGTGATGCTATCCCAAGTTCGATCCTCCAGGCGCACCGCCTTGCCTACGTGGTACATCTCACGCTCGGTTGCGAACCAGTCATCTCCCATTCCTGCCCGATAAGCGTTCATGAATTTCTCTTCCGCGGTTGCGCCTGAGAATCCGTCCATGGATATGTGAAGTCTGACGTCTGGATTGTGGGCGGCGGCTCGCACCTCTGCTTCCCACGTCTCCCAGTCGTCAAGGTAGTGGGTGAAATTGTTTCTGTCAGCGAACTCGCGTAGGCCGTGTTCCCTGATTCCTAGTGCGACGTCTTTCGGGCAGCCCGAAAGGCCAAGAGGGTCAATGAACGCGAAAGGGTTATTGACGTAGGCGACTGGGTTTGGTCCAGGTTGCAGACCGAGAGGGTCGGGGCTTACGTAGTGACAGGTTGCGGGATCATAGTATCTATGATGGTTGTAGTGGAGCCCGGTTTCCGGGTCGAAGTATTGGCCCGGGAAGCGGAGTGGGGTGTAGGCCGTTGCGTCGCTCGGCCAGGTGGTGGTTCCCCAGAGGGTGGTGCGCGTGCGCCAGGCTATTTCGCCTTCGGGGGAGACCAGTTCGGTGGGGGTGCCGACCAGGTCGGTGATGATGGCGAAGAAGCGGGAGTCGATTTCGTGTTGCGGGGCCTCGGCCGCACTTATCCGTTCCGTCTGGGCGATGGGGGCGAGGCCGTTGTGGTCCCAGGTGAGCGTGACCGCGGGGGTCGTGTCACCCGTTGAGATCGTCTGCTCGGTGAGGGTCGTGCCGTCCCAGGTGAAGGACACCTGCTCGAGGACGGTTTCGCCGTCCGGGGACAGGCGTTGTTTCGCGGTGCGGCGGCCGAGGGGGTCGTAGAGGTAGCGCCAGGTGGTGCCGTCGGGGGTGACGACGGACGTCAGACGGTCTTCGGTGTCCCAGGTGTAGTGCCAGGTTTCGCGCTTGCCGGAGAGGTGGCGCTTCTGGCGCAGAGTCAGGCGGCCTGCCTCGTCGTGTTCGTAGCGGATGCGGCCGGCTTGGGTGAGGCGGGTGCCGTTGTACGAGCGGGGGCCGGTCGCTTCCGCGCTGGCGTGCTCGCGGGGCCAATCGGCGTGGGTCTGGTTGCCGGCCTCGTCGTAGGCGTAGGTCTCGGTCCAGTTGTGTGCGGAGACCTGCGTGACGCGGCCCACGGGGTCGAGGGCGAAGCGGCGGGGGCCGTTCAGCAGGTCGTCGATGCCGGTGAGGTAGCCGTCGGGGCGGTAGGAGTACGCCCTTTGCTGGAGGGGCTCGGGGCCGGTAGGCGCGGCTTCCGAGGCGCCCGGGCCGCCGCCGTACAGAGACTGGGAGGTCAGCCGCCCCGTCACGTCCCAGGACTGGTGGAGGGTGATCAGGCCGTCGGTGAGGGTACGGGTGAGCTCCTGGCCCGTCGCGTCGTGGGTGAAATCGAGGGTGCGGCCGGAGGTCGTGAGGGATGTGCGGTTGCCGGCCGCGTCGTAGGCGTACGTCGCGATCGCGCCGGACGGAGTCGTACGTCGTACGCGGCGACCCAGTTCGTCGTACGCGTAGGACATCGTGCGGCCGTTGACGGTTTCGGCTGTGATGCGGCCGAGTGCGTCGCGGGCCCAAGAGACCTCGCAGTCCGGCGTCGCCGCGGTCAGCGGGCGGCCGTTCGGGTCGTGGGTGTAGCGGGTGGTCACGCCGTCGGCCGTGCGCTTGGCCGTTGTGCGGCCGAGTTTGTCGTACTGGTAGACCGTCGTGTGGCCGAGGGGGCTGGTCCGGGCAGCGAGGCGGCCGGCCAGGTCGCGGTCGTACGTCACCTGGCGGCCGTCGAAGTCTGTCTCCGACAGCAACAGGCCCGCCGGGTCGTAGGCGTACGACCACTCCAGGCCCTGGGGGTTGGTGACCTTGGTCAGCTGGAGCTGGGCGTTGTAGGTGAACGTGTGGCGGACGCCGTTCGGGTCGGTGCGGCCGGTGAGCAGGTCGAAGTGGGTGTACTCGTAGCGGGTGACGCCGCCGTTCGCATCGGTGTGGGTGAGGCAGTTGCCTTCGCCGTCGTACGTCCAGGACTCGGTCGTGCCATCGGGGGCCGTGCGGCGGGCCAGATGGCCTTCGACGGTCCACTCGTAGTGCGTGGTCGCGCCGAGGGGGTCGGTTTGGGACACGACGCGGCCGAAGGCGTCACGGACGTAGGTGGTCGTGGCACCGAGCGGGTCGGTGACGGCGGTCGGGAGGCCGTACGCGTCGCAGCGGACACGAGTGGTGTGTCCTCTCGCGTCGGTGACCCCCGACAGGTGGCCCCGTTCGTCGTACGTGAAGGTGGTGGTGGCCCCGGACGGGTCGGTGGCCGACGTGCGGCGGCCCGCCTCGTCGTACGCCTGACGCCAGACGGCACCGTCCGGGGCGACGACCTCGGTGGGAAGGTCGAGGTCGTTGTACGTGGCGGTTGCGCGGGTGCCGTCGGGCCGGATGACGCAGGCGAGTGCACCGCCGGCGGTGTATTCGTACGCGGTGGTGTTGCCCAGCGGGTCGGTGACCGACAGCACCCGGTTCCGCTGGTCGCGTTCGGTGCGGGTGACACCGCCCGTCGGGCTGATCTCGGCGACGATCTGAGTGCGGTCGTTGACGAGAAAGCGGGTGGTGTGACCGAGCGAGTCCGTGACCGAGGTGATGCGGTGTCCCGTGGCCTCGTCGACTTCGTCGTAGCGGAACGTGTTCCGCATGTGACCTGCCTCGCCGGACTGGAAGACACAGCGGTGGCGGTCGTCGTACTCGTAGTCGAACCGGGAACCGTTCGTGTCGGTCCACGAGGTGATGCGGTGCTCGTCGTCGTAGCCGTACCGCAGGGGGACACCGGTGGAACCGGTCACCTCCGCCAGGTTGCCGTCTGTGTAGCCGTACCGGATGACGTCGACGCCCTCGTCCGCCGTGTCTCCGGTGCCCACGAGGGTGAGGGCAGTGATACGGTCTCCGCCCGTGCTGATCCGGACCCGGTAGCCGCCGCTGTGAGCGATCTCCGAGGGGGCGCCTTCCGTGTCGTACGCGAAGGTCAGCCAGTGGCCGCCGCGGTGCGAGACCTGTTCCAGCAGGGCGATGCCGTCCGCGGCGCCATCGGCGGGCGGGGAGAAGAACCAGGTGCGGCCGGTGGCCGGATCGGTGACGACGTAACCACCATCGGCTTCACGCTCCAGGGGCCAGGCGTCTCCGTCCTCGGAACAGGTGGGAACACCCGGAACGGGATGCGGGTAGGACAGCATGGAGCCGTCTTCGCGCACGAAGATGACGCCCCGGGCGTCGATCTCCAGGCGCACGTCCACGGTGGAGGTCCACGACGGTCCGAACCAGCGCCCGGCGCGGTACGAAGACTCGAAGGTACGGCGGAAGACCAGCGGCAGACCGGCGGCCGGCAGACTCAGGTCCGTCTGCGGCAGCACCATCCGGCCGGTGGCCATGTCGACCGGGTCTTTCAGGCAGACCTTCTGGTCGTCGGCGCGACCCCCTGCTCCCTCGTCGGCATCGTCCAAGTGGCGGCGCGCCGAGCTCTCTCCGGCCTCCTCGGCCCCCTCGCGCAACGCGCGGCCGCCACCGTGTTCCATGGCGTCCTCGGCGACATGCGCCGCTGCCCTGCCCGTGCGGGACGCGCCGCTCGCCGCCGCGCCCGCGCCGCCCGTGAGGACGTCCACGACGGCGTCGAATGCCAGCCGGCCCTTGGCCTCCGACGCGTCATGGCTCCAGCCCGTGCCGATGAGCGCGGCGGGGAGCCGCTCCGGGTGGTTCGCCATGCCGACCAGGCCGGCGGCCGTGGAATTCAGTGACATGGCGAATTCGGACGGATGGGAAATGTTGTAGGAGTCCATCGGCGTGAGGGAGCGGGCGAAGGACACCATGCCGAAAGCGCCCTTCGCGAAGCCCCCCTGGAAGTGCAGGAGCTCCATCGGCGCGCTCTCGATCTTGTCGTACGCCTCCATGCCCAGCCGGTCCGTGAACTCCGGCTTTTCCGGGGCGTGGGCGAGGGCGGCGTCGACCGAGGTCACCGCGTGGGCGCCGGCCGTGTTGCGCTGCTTGCGTGCCTGGTCGAGCTTGTCCTGGGCGGCGTCGCGCAGGGCCTTGCCCGGGTCGTGGGTGAAGTCGCCCGGGTCGGTGGGGCGCTTGCCCGGATCCTTGCCCGCGTCCTGCGCGTCCTTGTAACTCTGCAGGTCCTTCTCGTACGCGGCCACGTCCTTCGCGTGCGCGGTACGCGCCCTGGCGGTGGCCTCCTGGCCCTTCTTGTACTCGTCGATCGCGGCCTTGGCCTGCTCCTGGGCCCACTCGACGGTGTCCGCGAAGTCGGACAGCGCCTTGGCCGCCTTCTCGCAGGCGTCGGCGGCGTGCGCCCACTTGGTGGGGTGCATCGCGAACTTCTTGCGGAACGCGTCGGCGGCCTGGCCGCGCCACTCACCGGAGTCCAGCTGCCGCATGCCGGAGGCGACCTTGTCGAACGCCTTCTGGAAGTCGGTGAGGTGCTTGGCCGTGGCGCGGATCTTGCTCACGCTGCCGTGAACCAGCTTCTTCGGGTCCTCGGTCTCGCCGAGGTCCCACTCGTCGACCTCGGCGCCGAGGCGGTTGGCGACCGAGTCGCCCTTGCTGCGCACCCAGTCGGCGCCGCTGTCCCAGCCGGCCTCGTCCATGGTGTGGGCCAGCCGGTCGCTGTAGTGGTCGATGCCCCTGCCGATGGCCTTCTGGCCGTCCTCGTACGCGTCGCCGATCTTGTCGGCGACATCGTTCACGCCGTCCTTGACGCCGTCCGGTATCCAGTCGTCCCAGGCCATCAGTTGTTGCGTCCCCCGTGCTCAGTGCTGCTGTCCCCGTGCCTGGCGCCGTCCCCGTGCTCGGCGCCGCCCCCGTGCCCCCCGGGGCCGCCGCCGTCGGGCTGCTCGTCAGGGGCCAGGTCGTCGACCGCGGCCCGGTACTCGTCCCCGTAACCGGCGGCTTCCGCGTACGCGCCGTACTGCGTGCCGATCATGCCGCCGGAACCGAGGTCGTGTGCCGTGGCCTTCCACGTGTCCTCGATGTTCTGCTGCGCCTCCAGGGCGGACCTGGCGCTGTAGTCGGGGTTGGCCAGGTTGTGGATCGGGTTGTCCTCGAAGGTGTCGCCCCAGCTGCGCTTTACGGCTTCCTCCTCGGACAGGTGAGGGTTGCCCATCGCGGCCGTCCAGCCGACCTTCAGCGTGCCCTTGATGTAGTCGTCCGCCTCGTGCAGGAGCCCCGCCGAGAGGCCCGCGCGGTCGGCGAAGTCCAGGGCTTCCTTCACGAGGGAGCGCACGCCCCACTCCCAGCGTTCGCAGAACGACGCGAACTTCGCGGTGAGATCGGCGTAACCGGTCTCCATGCCGGTCAGGGCGAGGTCGGCGAAGCCGCGGCCGACCTCCGCGCTGCCCGCCTGGCCGACCTCCTGCAGTTCGTCGATGGCGCCGTTGATGCCGTCGGTGATCTTCTTGATGGCGGACGGCGAGACGTGGAGGTCCCTCAGCTCGTCGCTCATCTCGGGCTGCGGGCCGCTCATGCGGTCGTCCCTCCGTCGCCCGCGCCGGTGGCCCGGTCCGGTGCCGAGGCCCCGGCGTCGGCCTCGGTAGTGGCAGCGGTGGCGGCCTCGTCCTCGGCAGCGGCGGCCGCCGCGAGCGCCTCGCCGTTCTCCCCGTCGAGGGCCGCCTCGTCCGGGACGATGCCGAGTACCGGCGGGAACATGACGCAGCCGCCCGTTTCCGCGTCCGCGACGTCCAGGGCCACGCCCGTCGGCCGGCCGGTCGCAGGAATCACCACGTCCAGCAGGCGGGCGCCGTACACGGAGAGGAACTCCAGGCCGTCCGCGGGCGGCGGCTCCCAGCCGGCCGCGACGGCGAAACGGGCGAGAGCCGCCTCGTCGCTGAAGGCGTAGATCCAGCGGATGCCGCCGTAGGTCGCGGTCATGAGGTCCCCGTCGAGGGACGGGACGAGAACGGCCGTACGGCGGAACTCACCCAGTCGCGCGGCGAAGGCCCGCTTCTCGCGGGTGACCGTTTCTTCGGTCGGGGTGCCGCCCGGGGCCGATGGCTCCTGGGCCTCGGGAGCGGATTGCCCGGGCGCGGCGTCGGGGCGGTGGGCCGCCGTCCCGTCGTGGTCCTGCGACAGCTGCGTTTGCGGTTCCTGCTGCGTACGGTGCGCCTGCGTCCGCTCTTCGTCCGTACCGGCGGCAGGCGCGTCGGCCGTCCGCTGCTCCCGCGCTACTGCCTCGGCATCGGCCTGGCGCAGCAGGTCCTGCAGCCGCGGTCGGCGTCCTGCCCCCTCATCAGCACCTGCGGTGTCCCCCGCCCCACTGGAACTCATGCGTCACATGTTCGCACTCGCATCTGACAGCGTGCCAAGGGCATTCCGAGCCGACGGGGGCGGAGAAACAGCCCGTCACTTCCACTCCACGTCGACGTCCTTCGTGTCGATGTGCATGCCGAGGGGGACGCGCCAGGCGGCTACGCAGATCTTCCAGGCGTGCTTCTTCGATTCGCCGGCGGGGATCGGGGCCGGGAGGTCGCGGGTCGTCTTGCGGGTGTCCCAGTCGATGCCCAGGCCGCCGATGATGTGGGTCTTGAAGGTGAGGGTGCCGGACCGTACGGGGCGGCCGCCGGTGTTGCGGAAGCGCAGGGTGACCTTTTCGCACCAGCGGTCGTCGGTGTCGGTCAGATCCGGGGCGGAGACTTTGAGGAGGGCGGGGGAGTCGTCGTCGGGTGAGGGGGAGTGGGGAGGGGGAGAGGTCGTGCCGTTGCCATCGCCATCGCCGTTGCCGGACGGGGGATGGGGGCGGTCCGAGGGTTCCGGGGCGTCCGGAGGGGGCTCGTGGGTTGCTCCGTCGCCCGGTGCGGCGGGTGAGTGGCCGTCAGGCGCGCCGGGGGAGGCCGCTGAGCCCGGAGAGCCGGCGTCACGGCCCGTGTCACCGCCACCGCCACCGGTGCCTCTGTCACCGCCACCGGTGCGACTGTCGCCGGTATCACCGCCACCGGCACCGGCACCGCCGTCCAATGGTGTCAGGGTGACGTCATCCGTCGGCGCCACCGGCTCGGCCGGGGCCCGGCTGGTGTCGGACGGGCCCATCGCGACGTAGCCCTGTTGGTTCTCGCCGCCGCCGCAGGCGGCCAGCAGGGCAGCCAGTAACAGCAACACACCCGTCGACGCGCCAACTGTCGTCCGTCGCATCGGGCCAGTGTTGCTGACGGGGCGTCAGGTGTACAGGCGTGCGACGGGGAAAGAAGCAGGGGAGAGCGAGGGCGTGGTTCTGCCCCGGGCCGGGAGCTTCCCTGGTGCCCGGGGGGCGTCGCGTCGTCAGTCCGTGGTCAGGCCGTCACGGAGTTGGGCGAGGGTGCGGGTCAGAAGGCGGGAGACGTGCATCTGGGAGATGCCGACCTCCTCGCCGATCTGGGACTGCGTCATGTTCGCGAAGAAGCGGAGCATGATGATCTGGCGCTCCCGCGGCGGGAGTTTGGCCAGCAGGGGCTTGAGGGACTCGCGGTACTCCACGCCCTCCAGGGCGCTGTCCTCGTAGCCGAGGCGGTCCGCGAGGGAGCCCTCGCTGCCGTCCTCCTCGGGGGAGGGGGAGTCGAGGGAGGAGGCGGTGTAGGCGTTGCCGACCGCGAGGCCGTCGACCACGTCCTCCTCGGACACGCCGAGGCAGGCGGCGAGTTCGGAGACGGTGGGGGAGCGGTCGAGCTGCTGGGACAGGTCGTCGCTGGCCTTCGTGAGGGCCAGGCGCAGCTCCTGCAGGCGGCGCGGGACGCGTACGGACCACGACGTGTCGCGGAAGAAGCGCTTGATCTCGCCGACGACGGTGGGCATGGCGAACGTCGGGAATTCCACGCCGCGTTCGCAGTCGAACCGGTCGATCGCCTTGATCAGGCCGATCGTGCCGACCTGGACGATGTCCTCCATGGGCTCGTTGCGGCTGCGGAAGCGGGCGGCTGCGTAGCGCACCAGCGGCAGGTTCAGTTCGATGAGCGTGTCGCGGACGTACGTACGCTCCACGCTGTCCTTGTCGAGCGTGGCAAGCCGCAGGAAGAGGGAGCGGGAAAGCGTACGGGTGTTGAGGGCGTCGTCATGCACGTCGTCGTCGTGCACATGCGGTGCTGGTGCGGGGAGCACCTTGGAGCTGCCCAGTTCTACGGACATGCCACCCCCTTGAGGTCGCGGTCGGGTCGCCGGTGCGCCTCTTCCGCCCCTTGCGGAGCGAAGAGTTCAGCCTCCACCTGAATACCGGAGGCAGCGCCGCGGCAAACGCGGTTCCTGCAGAATGTCACATGTCGGCAACACGCTGTAGCGCCATGTCGACATATCCCTGCAGGAAGGCGTGGTGCGACCGCGGGGTCCGTACTCCGTCCTGGTTAGGCGTCGATCCTGTTTGCGGATCTCAACCGGGCGAAGCTCCGGGACAGCAGCCGGGAGACGTGCATCTGGGACACGCCCAGCTCCGCGCTGATCTGGGACTGGGTCAGGTTGCTGTAGTAGCGGAGCAGGAGGATGCGCTGCTCGCGCTCCGGGAGCTGGACCAGGAGGTGGCGCACCAGGTCGCGGTGTTCCACGCCGGCCAGCTCCGGATCCTCGTAACCGAGGCGGTCGAGGAGCCCCGGGAGCCCGTCGCCCTCCTGCGCGGCCTCGAGGGACGTCGCGTGGTACGACCGGCCGGCCTCCAGGCACGCGAGCACCTCCTCCTCGCCGATCTTCAGCCGCTCGGCGATCTCGGCGGTGGTGGGGGACCGGCCGTGCAGCACGGTCAGGTCCTCGGTGGCGCCGTTCACCTGTACCCACAGTTCGTGCAGGCGGCGCGGTACGTGGACGGTGCGCACGTTGTCCCGGAAGTACCGCTTGATCTCGCCGACGACGGTCGGCATCGCGAAGGTGGGGAACTGCACGCCGCGGTCCGGGTCGAACCGGTCGATCGCGTTGATCAGGCCGATGGTGCCGACCTGTACGACGTCTTCCATGGGCTCGTTGCGGCTGCGGAAGCGGGCGGCGGCGTACCGGACGAGCGGGAGGTTGGCCTCGATCAGCGCGTCGCGTACGCGGGCGTGCTCGGGCGTGCCCGGCTCCAGCCCGGCCAGCTCGGCGAAGAGGACCTGGGTGAGCGCCCGGGTGTCCGCACTCCGGCTCTGGCGGGATGGCGCCTTCGGTGCAGTACGGGCCGTCACGGTCACGCCTCCCCTTCGCAGGACTGGGCCTTGTGTCGGACTGGGCTGGGGGTCTAGCTGGGTTGCGGGTGGAGCTGGGCTGGTCGTCGGCTGGGCTTGGTGTCGGGCCGGGTGTGCCGGACCGGGTTCACCGGGCTGGGTTCACCGGGCCGGGCTGTGTCGGGTCGGGCTGTGTCGGGTCGGGCTCGCGCCGGACGAGATCGTTCATAACGGACTTGTCCGGCAAAAGCGGTCATAGCATCACAAGACATGTGCACTGTGTGCAAGCACCGCATAACGCCGTGTTGAGCGGCAGTTGGGTGGGAAAGCGGGAGCGGAGTGCGGCGAGGAGGCGGCGGTGACGGGCGCGCGCAAGGTGGTGAGGAAGCGAGCGGGGTTGTACGGGGTGATGGGGTGAGCGCCGGGCGGATGCCGGGGACGTGGGCGCCCTCGGGCGCTTCGGCCGCGGGGCAGGCATGAAGAAACCCCTCGCCCGCGGGGGCGAGGGGCACTGCCGGCCCCGAGGGCCGGCGGGGAGACGGGTGTCTCCGGGCCGCGGTCAGATCTCGTAGTCGGCGATCACCCAGGTGGCGAACTCCGCCCACTGGCGGACGCCCGCCTGGTGGGCCGGGTGCTCCAGGTAGCGGGTCAGCGCGTCCTTGTCGGCGACGGCCGAGTTGATCGCGAAGTCGTACGCGATCGGGCGGTCGGTGACGTTCCAGCCGCACTCCCAGAACTCCAGGTCGGGAATGAGGTCACCGAGCTCCTGGAACGCCTTCACGCCGGCCGCGACCCGCGGCTCGTCGCGCTCGACACCCTCGTTGAGCTTGAACAGGACCAGGTGGCGGATCATGGGCGAGCCTCCGTGAGTGCGTACGTACGGGCGTGCTGGAGTGTGGGCCTACGGGCGGGCGCGCCCGATGGATCGTTTCTGCGGCGCCGCGGCCGGCGCCGGGAACGGTGGCCGCGGAGTGCGGTACTGCCCTCGGCTACTGCGTCAGCTACTGGATCAGCGAGGTCATGAACTGGCCGACGCCCTGGGCGGCGTCCGAAATGCCCTCGAACCCTATCTGGACGAGATCGGCGGCCCGGGTGGGGGACGTGACGATCGTGTACAGGACGAAGACGACGACCACGTACAGCGCGATCTTCTTCGTTTCCACCATTCGTCCCCGTCTCCCCTACGGCTTTGACCGGCGGTTCCCGCCCGGTGCGGTCGGGCGAGTTTAACCACACCGGCCCCACGGAGACAGCCGCGCCGGGGCCGCCTCAGCCACCTCAGGGCGGCCGCGGGGACGAAAGTCCTCCCGATCGGGGCCGTTCGGCGGCCCGTTGGGCCGGGGCGGGGCCGCAGGCTGGAGGGGAGCCCGGCGGATCTGGCAGGAGTCCGCGGGGCGGGGACCGGCCCCCTCTGCGGGGCTCGCACCGTGCTCCTCCCGGCTGCGGTGCGGGCCATGGGGTCCGGATACGACGAAGGGCCCGACTCGATGAGTCGGGCCCTTCGTGCGAGCGGTAGCGGTGGGATTTGAACCCACGGAGGAGTTGCCCCCTCACGCGCTTTCGAGGCGCGCTCCTTCGGCCGCTCGGACACGCTACCGAGGCAGAGCCTAGCCCATGAGGGGCCGTGCACCGAAATCGGTTCCGGGAGGCGCGTGCGCAGCGGGCCGGAACGGCCCTCCGGAGAGCGTCGATGGAGCGCTGATCCCGGCCCATCCGTAGAGCGGCGGTCCCGGCCTCTCCCATAGAGCGGCGGCCCCGTCCCATCCGTAGAGCGGCGGCCCCGTCCCTTCCAGGTAATGCGGATGCGGCTGCCTCCGGGTGCCGCGGGGCCCGCTCCCGTGGGCCCGGTGCAGCGCCGTCCTTACAGTCCTGCGGGCCTCGCTCCCCCGAAGGGCGGCGGCCGTGTGCTGCGTTCTGCTCGGCGCGCCGGGGCCCCGTTCAGCGGGAGCGGAAGAAATCGGTGAGGAGGGCCGCGCAGTCGTCGGCCAGTACGTCGGTGATCACTTCGGGGCGGTGGTTGAGGCGTCGGTCACGTACGACGTCCCAGAGGGAGCCGGCCGCGCCCGCCTTTTCGTCCCGGGCACCGTAGACCACCCGGTCGACCCGGGACAGCACGATCGCGCCCGCGCACATCGTGCACGGCTCGAGCGTGACCACGAGGGTGCAGCCGGTCAGCCGCCAGTCGGTGGACCGGCGTACGGCGCCACCGTCCGCGGGTGCGGCGCCACCGTCCGCGGGTGCGGCGCCATCGTCCGTTCCCGAAGAGGCCGCGCGCGTCGCCTCCTCCTGGAGCGTGCGGGCCGCGGCCCGGAGGGCGAGCACCTCGGCGTGTGCCGTGGGGTCGCCGGTGGCCTCGCGCGCGTTGTGGCCGGTACCGATCACTCGGCCGTCGGCGGACAGCACGACGGCGCCCACTGGGACGTCACCGGTCCCGGGGGCGAGCGCGGCCTCGGCCAGGGCCTGCCGCATGGGCGCGGCCCACGGGTCGCGCAACGGATCGGGTGCGGGGGCCGCCGGGACCGCGGCGGGCTGTGCGTCGGTCATGACAACAGTGTCGGCGACGCCACGCCGCACACCGCCCGGGAGCAGCCCCGCCGCGGGCATACGAAAACCCCGCCGCGGGCGTACGCAGCCCCCGCAACGGTCACAGCCCCCGCAACGGTCATACGGAAGCCTGCTGCGGGCGCACGAGGTCCCGCGGCGGGACGGAGCGTCCCGCGGTGAGTACGCGCCGGCCCGCGGCGGGTGGACGCGGGGAGCGGCCGGCGGTGCGCCGCTCCCCGGCCGTCACCGCACCGCCTCCAGCACGTCCGTGCAGCCCAGCGCGTCGGCGATCTCGCCCAGCGCGTCGCCGTCGCTGTCGAACGTCAGCAGGTCCTTGCCGGTGACGCCGAGGTCGTCGAGCAGCTCGACGTCGCCGAGCGGTCCCGCCGGTACCGGGTCGTCGGCGGCGGTCTCCGCCTCGTCCCCGGCGCCCTCGGGCTCACCGTCTTCCGTACCGTCCAGGTTGGTC
Organism: Streptomyces sp. Ru73; assembly: GCF_002920575.1. Lineage (GTDB taxonomy): Bacteria > Actinomycetota > Actinomycetes > Streptomycetales > Streptomycetaceae > Streptomyces. The sequence goes on from NZ_PQSQ01000074.1 coordinate 39,629, forward strand.
AGATCGTCGAGGTCCTCCGGGGCTTCCTCGTCGCGGCCGATCAGCTCGTCGGTCAGCATGGCGCCGTACGAGCTGCGGGACGCGGCGGCGGCGTTCGAGACGAAGACGCGCGGGTCGTCCTCGCCGTCCACCCGGACGACGCCGAACCACGCGCCCTCCTGCTCGATGAACGCCACCACCGTGTCGTCGTCGACCGCCGCCTGCCGGGCCAGGTCGGCCAGGTCGGCAAGCGTCTCCACATCGTCGAGCTCTGTATCGCTCGCTTCCCACCCGTCTTCGGTGCGCGCGAGCAGTGCGGCGAAGTACACCGTGACTCTCCCACTGGTCAGAGGCGTATCCGGGCCGGGCGAGGGCGGCGCCTGAGCGCCCCGTGTCCCCGCCCCATCGGAATCGTGGCAGAAACAACGCGTTCGCGCGGCGTCTTCGACGCTGCGTCGTGCCCGGGTTCTGCGAGATCCGGTCCGCGCGGGGGCCGTACGGGTGCCGTGCGGGGGCTGGATCCGCCCCCTGACGGCGGCCCGGAGGGGGCGGAGGACGGACTCCGGAGCGGCGTCCGAAGGGTGGCGCGGAACGATCTATTTGTGGCGCGTACGCGGCCCGGCGTGGCGCTTTGGAGCAGGTGCCGGGCAGGTACCGGGCGGGGAACGGCCAGGTACGAGGGCAGGTGGAAGGCGAGTGGAAGGCAGCTGAAAGGCGGGCGGGGGCGGATGGGAGGCGGCCGGAAGGCAGGCGGAGGGGGCCGGAGGCGCCACGCGTGGGTGCGCCCGACGCGCCCCGCAGCGGGACCGGGCGGGCCGGGCTGCGTCGCGGAATCGTGCTACCCGTCGCCGGGACCGCGCTGCCCGGCGCGGAATTGCGC
>NZ_PQSQ01000075.1 GCF_002920575.1 Streptomyces sp. Ru73
CGCGCGGCGCCCGGTGCCCGCGACATGGATCAGCGGGCGGATGGGTGGACGGAAGGGCGGGCGGACGCGCGTGGGGTTGCGCTTACGGAAGTCGGTGGCGTGCGGCCTGGTCGCGTACGCGGTCGGTGACTCGCCGCCTCGGGGCGCCCCCCCCGGCCACCCCGCACCCGCACCACGCGCTACCCGCCGGCACAGGTCACCGCCCCACGCGCTACCCGCCGGCACAGGTCACCGCCCCACGCGCCACCCGCCGCCATACGTCACCGCGCCACGCGTCACCCGCCGGCACACGCCACCGCACCACGCGCCGACACCACACCACCCGCCAACGCACACCACCACACCACGCGTCACCCGCCGCGACACGTCACCGCGCACGCGCCGACACGCTCCGGCCGCGCCCCGCGCCCGGCTCCCCCGCACCGCACCCCCGTGCCTCGCTTCCGGCCTCACGCCGGTCGGCCGGCCGGGCGGCTCAGATGTGGTTGCGGCGCCAGCGCGGTCCTATCTGGGCCCACTCGCGTTCCCAGCCCGCCAGCCGTACGTGGTCGAGGTAGCGGCGGCCGCCCCAGCGGACGGCCAGGAGGGCGAAGCCGAGCGCCATCCCTGAGCCGAGGCCGGCCGCGACGCCGTCGTCCGCCGCCTGGGCCGTGCTGAGGGGTGCGTCGGCGAGCCGGCCGTCACGGTAGGTCCACACGGTGACCGCCGCGCCCTTGCGCGTACCCGGTTCGACGTCCACCGTGCCGGTGTGCCGCCGTCCGTCGGGTCCCGTCCAGCGGACCTTCGCGGGCACCCGGTCGAGCCCCGAGGCGAAGCCGGTGATGGAGGGGTCGGCCGGTACGGCCTCGAGCAGGCGGCCGGTCAACGCGCGACGCTCCGCGAGCTGTTCGGCGCGCTCGGCGCGCTGCGCCCCGTACGCGCTGAGGCCGACGGAGATCCCCACGGCCGGCACGCCGAGGAGCAGGGCCAGCGCGGTCAGCAGCCCGAGCCAGGCGTCCAGCACGTCCCATCTGCGGCGGAGCGGACCCCTTCGCCACCGCCACCGTCCGCCGATGTGCTGCATGGCTGCCGCCTCCCTCGGCTCGCTACGCTCCTCTGTTCCCCGTGCTCCCCCGTGTCCCTGTAGTCCGGCTACCCCCTTTTCGGCGGAAAGTGCCGGGCGTGGGGCGGGGAAAAGCGCATATGAGTGCGTTGTTGCTCACGTTTCGGCCGCCGAGTGGCCCTGTCAGCAGGCTAGCCCGTCCGCGCGCGGGCCGCGCCTCCGCTCGGGAAGCGTCTTCGTGCCGGTGGGTTTGCGCCGCCGTCTGGCCGGTACTCGGAGCACCAGGAATCGAACGCGAGAACGCCCGGAGAGGACAGTGGTGGTGACCGCGCGTCCGCATGCGAACTCCCCGCACCAGTGGGATCATGGCCCGCTCCACGCGCACGGCGTCGTCCGCAGGGGGTTCCGGCCCCGGCCGGGGCTCACGGGCGTCGGCGGCGGTGCGGTGGTCGCGGTGGCGGAGGGGCCGGTGGCCGCACTGGTGTCCGTTCCGCACAGAGCACACGGTCACGGTGGGCCTGCTGACGATGGCGGGTGCGGTGCGGGGGATGTGAGCAGTACGGACGGGGTGTGCGGTGTGTGCGGTGCGCCGGAGCCCTCGCGGGCCGCGGAGTCCCCTGCGGCCCCGTCGGCCGCAGTCGTCGGCCCCTCCGACACCGTCGGCAGCACCACCGGCACCGCCCCGCAAGGCTTCGCCGAGGACGTCGCGCAGGCTGCGGCCGATGCGCATCGCAGGGTCGTCGACGAGGCCGCCGCGACGGTTTGCGTGCTGCCGTTGCGCCTCGGTACGGTCCACCGGGACGAGGCCGAGGTGCGCCGCGCGCTCGCCGAGCGTGCCGGCCTGTACGAGCAGCTGCTGACGCGGCTGGACGGGCGGCTGGAGTGGGGCGTCAAGGCGTACGCGGACGAGGTGGCGGGCAGCGGTGCGGCGGGCAGCGCCACGGAGGCCGTGACAGGCGGTACGGAATACGCCGCCGACCGGCTGGCCCGCGCGGCGCACGAGGCGTTGGCGGACGTCTCCGAGTGCAGCCGGGTGTTCCACCCGCAGGACTCCGGCCCGGCGCGTGGTGCGGCGGCCTCGGCCTACTGGACCTCGCCCATTTCCGCCGCGCCCTATCCGCACGGCCGGAAGGTCCTGGACAGTGCGTATCTGGTGCCCAGGGAGGAGGCCGGTGCGTTCGCCGAGACGGTGGGCGGGGTGGTGGCCCGCTGTCCCGAGCTGCACATCGAGCTGACCGGCCCGTGGGCCCCGTACTCCTTCGCCGAGCCGGACCGGCTGCCGGACCTGCCCGACCTGCCGGGCTGAGCCGCGGCGCAGCGGTGCAGCCCCACACGCCCTCGCCGACCAGCAGGTCTTCCCGACTACCGGCCTTCTCGACTACCGGCCTTCCTGGGGCGCACCCCGGCCGCTCGGCCGAGTGCTCGCGCCCCACATGGCGAGCAGTTCCGCCGCCTGGCCGCGGGCGTGGCCGAGGGGGTCGGGGAAGACGCCCATGCCGTGTGTGACCAGGGCGCCTTCGTGGAGCAGGAGCAGTGTGCGGGCCCGTTGCTCGGCCGCTTCCGGGGCGATTTCGTGTGTGAGGCCGGTGAACAGCCGGAGCATCCATGCCTTCTGGCGGGTGATCACGGGGTACGCGGGGTGGGCGGGGTCGGTGATCTCGGCGTGCGCGTTGATCATGCCGCAGCCGCGTGCGCTGTGTTCGCGCGCCCAGTCCCGTGAGGCGTCGAAGACGGCCAGGATGCGGGCCGCTGACTCTGTCGACGTGGCGGCGAGGCGTTCGTCGAGGAAGGTGCGCCAGCGGTCGTCGCGGTCGGCGAGGTACTCGGCGACGATCCGGTCCTTGGATCCGAAGCGGTCGTAGAGCGTCTTCTTGGTGACGCCGGCCTCGGCGGCGATGAGGTCGACGCCGACCGCGTGGATGCCGCGTTCGTAGAACAGCCGGGCAGCGGCGTCCCGTACGCGCCGGGCGCCGGGCGTCATCGGGATGCGTGCGGCCGCTGCCGTGTCCGCCGCGCTCCCGTTCGTCTCCACCTCGTTCGTCCTCACCCCTCCACTATACCGATCTGTATAGTACGGTCGAGTCAGCGAGGTATACCGGTCTGTATACCCGCCGCCGGCTTCACGCACGTCCCGCGCGCGCCGGACCGGACCGACGCCCGTGCACTCGAACTCGACCCCGGAGGCCCCCATGAACCTCCTCCTCTCGGCCGCCTTCGTGCTCACCTGGAGTTCCGGGTTCATCGGGGCCAAGCTCGGTGCGGGCAGCGCCGGGGCGGTCACGATCCTGATGTGGCGCTTCCTGCCGCTCGCCGTCGTCCTGCTGCTGGCCGCCGCCGTGCGGCGGGCCGCGTGGCGGGGGCTGACCGTGCGCGAACTGCTACGGCAGTCGGTGATCGGCGTGCTCTCGCAGAGCGGCTATCTGCTGAGCGTGTACGCGGCGATCGGGCTGGGGGTCTCCAGCGGCACGACGGCGCTGATCGACGGGGTGCAGCCGCTGGTCGCGGGCGCGCTGGCGGGGCCGTTGCTGCGCCAGTACGTCTCGCGGCGGCAGTGGCTCGGGCTGGGGCTGGGCGCGGCGGGGGTCGCCGTGGTGACGCTGGCGGACGCGGGGTCGGCGGGGGCGGCCGGGGGTGTGCCGTGGTGGGCGTACGCGGTGCCGTTCCTCGGCATGCTGGCGCTGGTCGCGGCCACTTTCCTGGAGGGCCGTTCGGGTACGCGGGTCGCGCCGTCCGTGTCGCTGACCGTGCACTGCGCGGCCAGTGCCGTGGTCTTCACGGTGCTGGCGCTGTGCACGGGGGCGGCGGTGCCGCCGGCCGAGGCGTCGTTCTGGCTGGCGGTCGGCTGGCTCGTGGTGTTCGCGACGTTCGGCGGGTACGGGCTGTACTGGCTGGTGCTGCGCCGCCGGGGTGTCACGGCGGTCAACACGCTGATGTTCCTGATGGCTCCGGTCACCGCGGTGTGGGGTGCCCTGATGTTCGGTGAGCCGTTCTCCGTGCGGACCGCTGCGGGGCTCGCGCTCGGACTGGTCGCGGTCGTCGTCGTACAGCGGGGTGCGGGGCGGCCCGCCGCGGTGCCACGCCGGGACGGTGCCAGGGCCCCGGAGCCGCCTCCCGAGCGTTCGCGCTACTGCGGACCAGGCGTCACCCGCCGCTGACCGTCGTCACGGGGACGCCGAGGTCGCGGAGGCGGCGGAGTTCGGTGACGGGCAGGGCGTCGTCGACGAGGACGGTGTCGAAGTCGGTGAGCGGGGCGAGCGCGTAGACGCCGCTGCGGGTGAACTTGGTGTGGTCCACCAGCAGCACCCGGCGCGAGGCGCGGTCCATCAGAGCCCGCTTGACCTGCACCGTTTCCTGCGACTGGTGGTAGCAGGTGTCGCCGGTGACGGCCGTGGTGGACATGAACAGCACATCGGCGCGGAAGGAGCGGACCGCGTCGGCGGTGTGCGGGCCGAGGAACGCGTCGTACGCCGGGTAGTAGGCGCCGCCGAGCGCGAGCAGGCTGATGCCGGGCTCGCCGGCCAGCAGTTTGATGACCGGCAGGAAGTTGCTGATGACGGTGAGCGGGCCGCGTTCGGTGAGGTGCTGGGCCAGTGCGAGGCAGGTGGTGGACTCGTCGATCATGACCGTCTGGCCGGGGGTGAGCAGCCGGAGCGCGGCCCGGGCGAGCCGGTGCTTGGTGGCGTTCATGGCGGCCATGCGTGCGCTGAGGTCGCCGTGGAAGAGCAGGGAGGGCAGTGAGGAGGCGCCGCCGCGTACCTTGCGCAGCCAGCCCTGGGCCTGGAGGACGTCGAGGTCGCGGTGGATGGTCATGATGCTGACCGCGTACTGGCGGGCGAGTTCGGCGGTGCGTACGAAGCCTTCGGCGGCGACCTGTTCGCGGATGCGCTGCCGCCGCTCGTGCTGGACCTCTTCCCGCCGTGCCGCGCCGCCGGGCGTGCTGCCGTCGTCCTCGGTCACTGCGGGAACCTCTCGTTAACTTCACGCGGATCTCACACGGCGGTCCTCGGTCAGCGCCCCAGGTCAGCGCGGAAATGCCGAGCTCACGCCGCGTTGCGGCCATGTTAAGCCCGCGAGCGGGCGGTGTGCCGCCGGTGGATTTCACCCGGTGGCCGGGCCGGCTCGCGAGAGGTGGGCCGGGAGGCGTTGACCGGTTCCGCGCGGCCCGCGTTGCATCGGTTCCCGAGGGGCCCGGCGGCGTCGGTCAGGGGCGCCGCCGCCCCGTACGACTGGAAGAGGTGCCTCGTGGCCAGTAACGCTCCTGGACCGTCCGGGCCGCCGCAGCTCGCCGGGCGGCGGCCGGCCTGGACCGACCGGCTCGGCATCCCGCGCGGGCTGGCGTGGGGATTCCTCGGCGTCCTCGTCTTCATGATCGGTGACGGTGTCGAGTCCGGGTACCTGTCGCCGTATCTGACGCAGGAGGGCCTGTCGGCGCAGCGGGTGGCGATGCTGTTCACCGTGTACGGCATCACCGCGTCGGTGGCCGCGTGGCTCTCCGGCGCGCTGTCGGACCTGTGGGGGCCGCGCCGGGTGATGATGGCGGGGTTCGGTGCCTGGATCGGGTTCCAGGTGCTCTTGCTGGCGATCGCGGTGCCTTCGATGAACTATCCGCTGCTGCTCCTGAGCTACGGTCTGCGCGGTATCGGCTATCCGCTGTTCGCCTTCGGGTTCCTGGTGTGGATCGCGGCGACGGCGCCGGAGCGGCGGCTGGGGACGGCCGTCGGGTGGTTCTGGTTCGCGTTCACCGGCGGGCTGCCGACGCTCGGTTCGCTCGTCGCGAGCTTCCTGGTGCCGCAGGTCGGTGCCTACCGCACCCTGTGGTTCGCGCTGGGTCTGGTGGTGCTGGGCGGGCTGATCGCGCTGCTGCTCGTCCGGGAGCGGACCGGTTTCGCGCGGCTGGCGCCGGCCGGGGAGCGGCCGCTGGCCACGCTGTTCGGGAGCTTGGCGCTGCTGGTGCGCAGTCCGCGGATCGGGGCCGGTGCGGTGGTCCGCATGATCAATACGGTGCCGGAGTTCGGTTTCCTGGTCTGTCTGCCGGCCTTCTTCACGCAGACGATCGGGCTGAGCCTGGCGCAGTGGCTGCGCCTGCTGTCGGTGATGTTCGCGGTGAACATCGTCTTCAACCTGCTGTTCGGCGCGCTCGGGGACCGGATCGGCTGGCGGCGCACGGTCGCCTGGTGCGGTGGCTTCGGCTGTACGGTCACGTCGCTGCTGCTGTACTACGTGCCGACGGCGTTCGGCGGGCAGTACGGGCTGTGTCTGCTGGTGGCCGGTCTGTTCGGTGCCACGCTGGCCGGGTACGTGCCGCTGTCCGCGCTGATGCCGTCGCTGGCGCCGGAGCACAAGGGCCAGGCGATGGCGGCGCTCAATCTGGGCGCAGGGGCCAGCACGTTCGTCGGTCCCGCGCTGGTGGCGGTCTTCCTCGGGCCGCTGGGCGTGCAGGGTGTCATCTGGATCTTCGCCGGGCTGTACGCGCTGAGCGGGGTGCTGGCGCTGTGCCTGCGGACGCCGGCGGAGCGGGGCGCCGGGGCGCCCGGGGCCGTGCCCGCGTCAGCACCGTCCGCCGTCGGCGCCTCCGAAGGGGTGTGAGCATGTCCGTACTCTCCATCGACGTCGGGACCTCGCTGATCAAGTCCGTGGTCTACGACGACGGGGGCCACGAGGTGGCGGTCGCCCGGCGCGCGACCGTGGTCGACCGGCCGCACCCGGGCTGGGCCGAGCAGGACATGGACGCCGTGTGGGACGCGGTGGTGGCGACCGTGCGGGAGGCGGTCGCGGCGGTGCGGGACCGGGGAGCGGAGCCGGTGTGGCTGGTCACCTTCACCGCCCAGGGCGACGGCTGCTGGCTGGTGGACGGGGCCGGGCGGCCGACCGGGCCAGCGGTCCTGTGGTCCGACGGGCGGGCCGCGGACACGGTCACGGGGTGGCAGCGTGACGGGGTCCTGGCGGACGCGTTCCGGCGCAACGGTTCGCTCACCTTCGCGGGCCTGCCGAACGCGATCCTGACCTGGCTCGCGGAGCACGATCCCGAGCGGCTGGCCCGGTCCCGCACCGCGCTGACCGCCGCCGGCTGGCTGTTCCTGCGGCTGACCGGGGAGCGGGTGATCGACGAGTCGGACGCCTCGGCGCCGTTCCTCGACCACGCCACCGGCCGTTACGACCAGGAGGTCATCGATCTCTTCGGGCTGCGGTGGGCCGAGCCGCTGCTGCCCGAGGTGGTCGGCGACGACCGGCGGATCGCCGAGATCACCGCGGCGGCCGCCGCCGAACTGGGTGTGCCCGCCGGGCTGCCGGTGGTCATGGCGCCGTACGACATCGCCGCCACCGCGCGCGGCATCGGTGTGGTCAATCCGGGGCAGGCGTGCGCCATCCTCGGTACGACGCTGTGTGCCGAGGTCGTGCGCACGGCCGTTGACACGGCGGGCGAGCCGAGCGGCATCAACATCGCCTACCGGGGCCGGGAGCGCGTGCTGCGGGCGTTCCCCACGCTGTCGGGCACCGAGGTGCTGAACTGGTCCGCCGGTGTGCTCGGGCTGTCCGGCGCCGAGGAGTTGTGCGCCGAGGCGTTCCGTTCGGTGCCGGGCGCCCGAGGTCTGGCCTTCCTGCCGTACCTCTCCCCCGCCGGTGAGCGCGCGCCGTTCCTGGACCCGCGGGCCCGCGGCACGTTCTGGGGGCTGAGCCTGGAGCACTCGCGGGCGGACATCGCGCGGGGTGTGCTGGAGGGGCTGTCGCTGACGCTGCGGGACGCGCTCACCGCCTCCCGTACGGAGGTCAGCGAGCTGCGGCTGTGCGGGGGCGGGGCGCGCAGCGACGCGTGGTGCGGTCTGATCGCGGACGTCACGGGCGTGCCCACCACCCGTTCCACCGACACCGAGCTGGGCGCGAAGGGCGCCTTCCTCACCGGGCTGGTTCTCACCGGGGCCGAGTCCAGCATGCACCGGGCCGCCGACACGTACGTCCACCTGGGCCCCGTCCGGGAGCCCGATCCCGAGCGCGCCGCGCTCTACACCGAGCGGTACGCCGCCTTCCTGTCCTGGCGCGCGCTGGCGCGGGACGCCGGCTGGCAGCCGCACGCACCGAAGGAGGAGTCCTGACATGCCCCGCCACCCCGACCCGGTACGGCTCGGCCTCGACCTGGGCACCCAGAGCGCCCGCGCCGTCGCCGTGGACGCCGGCGGCCGGGTGCTCGCCGCCGCCTCCCGGCCGCTGCACAGCAGCCGGTCCGGTGAGCGGCACGAGCAGGACCCCGAGGAGTGGTGGCGCGCGCTCGCCGCTGCCTGCCGCGAAGCGCTCGCGGAGGTCGATCCGGCGCGCGTGACCGCGCTCGCGCTGGACGGCACGTCCGGCACGATCCTGCTGGCCGATCAGGCAGGCACTCCGCTCACCCCGGGCCTGATGTACGACGACGGGCGTGCCGCCGCGCAGGCGGCGCGGGTCAACGAGGTGGGCGCGGCGGTGTGGGAGGAGCTGGGCTACCGGGCCGTGCAGCCGTCGTGGGCGCTGCCGAAGCTGCTGTGGCTGCTGGAGCACTCGGCTGCCGGCACCGTGCCCGGCGCCCGGCTGCTGCACCAGGTGGACCTGGTGACCTGGCGGCTGGCGGGCCGTCAGGTGGCGAGCGACGCCAGCCATGCGCTGAAGACCGGTTACCACCTGCTCGCTGAGGGCTGGCCGGAGAAGGAGCTGGCCGCGCTCGGTGTGCCGGGCGCGCTGCTGCCGGAGGTGGTACGGCCGGGGACGGTGCTCGGTACGGTGTGCGCCGCGGCCGCGCGGGTCACCGGCGTTCCCGAGGGCGTGCGGATCGTGGCGGGGATGACGGACGGCTGTGCGGCGCAGATCGGTGCCGGTGCCCTGTCGCCCGGTGCGTGGAACTCCGTCCTCGGTACGACGCTGGTGCTGAAGGGCGTGAGCCCGCGGCTGGTCCGCGATCCGGGCGGGCTCGTCTACTGCCACCGCGGCCCGGGTGACGCCTGGCTGCCCGGCGCGGCGTCCAGCAGTGGTGCGGGCGCGCTGACGCGTGAGTTCCCCGGTGCCGACCTGGCGGACCTCACCGCGCGGGCCGCCCGGCTCGCCGCGCCCGGAGGCCGGGGCCACGACGCGGTGGCGTACCCACTGGCCGGCTCCGGCGGTGAACGCTTCCCCTTCCGTGCGCCCGGCGCCCGGCCGTTCGTGCTGGGCGACCCGGCGGACGAGGCGGAGCGCTTCCACGCCCATCTGCTGGGCGTCGCCTGCCTCGAACGGCTCTGCTTCGACTACCTCGACCATCTGGGCGCCCCCGTCGACGGTCCGCTCACGCTCACCGGCGGCGGCACCCGGAACGCGTACTGGAACCAGCTGCGCGCCGACGTCCTCGGCCGGACCGTGACGCTGCCCGAGCACGCCGAGGGCGCCCTCGGGATGGCCGTGCTCGCCGCCACCGCCGACGGCACCCCGCTCACCGAGGCCGCCGCCGCGATGGTCCGCGTCCGTACCGCGCACCGCCCCGACCCCGGGCGCACCGCCCGCTTCCGCCCCGCCTACCTGGCGTTCGTGAACGCCCTGAACGACCGCGGCTGGCTGGCCCCCGAGGTGGCCGAGCACGCCGTGGGAAAGGCCCAGCAGTGACCGACTTCCTTCTCGTACGCCACGGTGAGACCGTCTGGCACGCGGAGAACCGCTACGCCGGGCGCACCGACGTCGCCCTCACCGAGCGGGGCCACGCGCAGGCCGCCGAACTGGCGGCGTGGGCCGCCGGGGCCCGCATCGACGCGGTGGTCTCCTCGCCGCTGTCCCGGGCCCGGCTCACCGCCGAACCGGCGGCGCACGCACTCGGGCTGCCGCTGCGGACCGACGAGCGGCTGCTGGAGGTGGACTTCGGGCGCGGGGACGGGCTGACCCGCGCGGAGATGCGGGAGGTATTCCCGGAGCGGCTGGCGGCGTTCCTCGCCGATCCCGTCGCCCACCACCTCCCCGGCGGTGAGGACCCGGCGGCGGCGGCCGCGCGGGCCGCCGCCTGCCTCGACGCCCTCGCTGGTGAGCTGCCGGACGGGCGGGTGCTGGTCGTCGCCCACTCCACCCTCGTCCGCCTGCTGCTGTGCCGCCTGCTGGGCATCCCGCTCGGCACGTACCGCACGGTGTTCCCGGCCCTGGACAACGGGGCCCTCACCGAGCTGCGCCTGAAGGACGGGCAGGCGTCCCTGCTGCGCCTGAACGCGCCCTGTGCCGCCGTGTCCCCGTCCGGCATCCACTGACCCGCACCCGCACCCGCACCTACGGAGAACGATCCGCATGTCCACCACCGTCCTCGCCGCCGGCGACCACTTCGTCCTGCCCCGCCTGCTCACCGAACAGGTGACCGCCGCGACCGGCGGCGCCGCCGAGGTGCGCGAGCTGCTGCTGCCCTGGCCGCACACCCCCTTCGGCCCGGTCGCCGAGGTCCAGGAGGCCTCCGGTACCGAGGAGGAGATGATCGAGGCGCTGCAGGGTGCCCGGGTGTGCGTCACCCAGCTGGCCCCGCTCACCGAGCGCATCCTCGCCAACTGCCCGGACCTGGAGCTGTTCTGTGCCAGCCGGGGCGGTCCGGTCAACGCCAACCTGGAGGCTGCCACCCGGCACGGCGTCGCCGTCTGCTACGCGCCCGGCCGCAATGCCGTGGCCACCGCCGAGCACACTCTGGCGCTGATCCTCGCCGCGGCGCGCGGTCTCGGTGACGTCCACACCGACCTGCGGCGCGGTGTCTGGCGCGGCGACTACTTCGACTACGACAACTGCGGCATCGAGATCGAGGGCGCGACCGTCGGGCTGGTCGGGTTCGGCGCGGTCGGCAGCGGGGTCGCCAAGGTGCTCCTCGCGCTGGGCGCGACGGTGCTGGTGCACGACCCGTACGCCGATCCGGAGCGGCTGGCGGGCGTCGCCGAGCAGGTGTCGCTGGAGGAGCTGCTGAGCCGGTCGCGCATCGTGTCGCTGCATGCCCGGGTCACCGAGGAGACCACCGGGATGATCGGGCGGAAGCAGTTGGACCTGCTGCCCGAGGGAGCTGTTCTGGTGAACTGCGCGCGCGGCGCGCTGCTGGACTACGACGCGGCGTGCGACGCGCTCGCCTCCGGCCGGCTGTCCGCCGCCGGCTTCGACGTCTTCCCCGAGGAGCCGGTGCCGGCCGGCTCGCCACTGCTGACCGCCCCCGGCGTCGTCCTGACCCCGCACATCGCGGGCGGCAGCCAGGGTGTCGCGCACAAGGCGGCGCGGATCGTGGGCGCCGAGGTGGGCCGGTTCCTCCGCGGTGAGCCGCTGGCCCACTGCGCCAACCCGGAGGTGCTGGCGGCGCGCTGAGCCGCGCCCGGATGCCGGCCCCGGCCGCGGGGCGGCCGGTCCCGTCCGGTGCCGGGCTGGGAGCACCGGACGGGGAGGCGCGGCAGGGTGCTGCTTCAGCCCTGGTGGTGGTTCTGCTGCTGGGTGTTGTCGGCGCAGCTGTTGCCGAAGGCCGGGTTCAGCAGGCCGATGACGTCGACGGTGTTGCCGCAGGCGTTGATCGGGATGCTGACCGGCACCTGGACGACGTTGCCCGACAGGACGCCCGGAGAGCCCGCGGCGCCGGCGGAAGCGGAGGCGCCGCCGGAGCCGTGGTCGTGCGCGGAGGCACCGGTCGCCGCGCCGAGTACGGCGGTGGTCGCAAGAGCCGTGAGTGCGGTGAGCTTCGCGATTCGTGACATGCCAAATGGCCTTTCTTTCCGCAAAAGAGTGAGGGGCGGCCGTGCTGCCGCTCCCCTTCCCCTATCGGATGAGCTGTGCCCGAAGTTGCGCAGTATTTCGATTTTCACCTGTCCGGACGCACGGAAAGCCGCGTACCCCCGGTCGTCCGGTCCGCGCCCCGCCGCCATTCGGGCGGCAAGCAGGGAATGGCGGACTCCGGTCATACAGAAGGTTTGTTAGCTTAGCTTTCCAGTGGCCCGTTGGACCGATGAGGTACATACGTAACGAGGGGTAACGTGGCGTTCTCGCGGAAAACTGCCATGGAACAGCGCGGTGGCGACCCGGCGGGCGCGGTCATCGACGGTTCGGCGCAACAGGAGGAGGAAGCGGCGGCCAGAATTCATCCGCCGGCCTCCGATACACCGTCCGTCCCCCGTTACGACTACGAGAAGTTCAGCCGGCTGGCCGGTCCGCTGACCGAGCCCGAACCGGGCGACGGGCCCTACCGGGTGCGGTACCGCTCGCTGCTGAGCGGCAGTTCGCACCGGCTGCTCACGGCGCTGCTGCTGGCCGGGGCGCCGCTGGCCTCACTGGCGCTGCTCATCTGGCTCATGCAGCCGCAGCACTGGGTGCACCGCGAGTACGCGGCGGGCTGGCAGACCGTCACCGACGCCGTCATGCTCGTCGCGATCGGCCTGCTGGAGACCTTCCGGGTGCTCAACGTCGTCTCCATCGCGCACGCCACGCTCGTGGCCCGGGACCCGGTGCCGGTCACCGCGGCGCCCGGCACGCGGGTGGCGTTCCTGACCACCTTCGTGCCCGGCAAGGAACCGCTGGAAATGGTCCGGGCGACGCTGGAGGGCGCCGTCGCGCTCCGGCACGACGGGCCGCTGGACGTCTGGCTGCTGGACGAGGGGAACACGCCCGAGATCCGCCGGATGTGCGAGGAACTCGGCGTCCGGCACTTCTCCCGCAAGGGCGTGGCGAAATGGAACCGGCCGAGCGGGCCGTACCGCGCGAAGACCAAGCACGGCAATTACAATGCCTGGCTGGAGGCGCACGGGGATTCCTATGAATTCCTGGCCGGCGTGGACACCGACCATGTTCCGCTGCCCGCCTACCTGGAACGCATGATGGGCTACTTCCGGGACCCGGACGTGGCATTCGTGGTCGGCCCGCAGGTCTACGGGAACTACGACAGCACGGTCGCCAAGGCCTCGGAGAGCCAGCAATTCCTCTTCCATGCGCTGATCCAGCGCGCGGGCAATGCCTATGGCTCGCCGATGTTCGTGGGCACCAACAACTGCGTACGCATCAGCGCGCTGAAGGACGCCGGCGGCTTCTACGACTCCATCACCGAGGACATGGCCACCGGGCTGGAGATCCACCGCCGCCGCAATCCCGCCACGGGCCGCCCCTGGCGTTCGGTGTACACCCCCGACGTGCTGGCCGTGGGCGAGGGCCCGGCCACCTGGACCGACTTCTTCAACCAGCAGCTGCGGTGGAGCCGGGGCACGTACGAGACGATCATCCAGCAGTTCTGGCGCGCGGTCTTCCGGCTCTCCCCCGGCCAGGCGCTCAATTACGGGCTCATGGTGACCTACTACCCGATCGCCGGGATCAACTGGGTCATCGGCGGGCTGTCCTGCGCGCTGTTCCTCTGTCTCGGCGCCTCCGGCCTCCAGGTCGAGTCGCAGATGTGGATGATGCTGTACAGCGACGCCGCGGCGCTGCAGATCGGGCTGTACATGTGGAACCGGCGGCACAACGTCAGCCCGCACGAACCGCAGGGCTCCTCGGGCGTGGCGGGCATGGCGATGTCCGCGATGGCGGCGCCGCTGTACGCGCGCTCCCTGACGGGCGCCGTGCTGCGGCGGAAGGCGGGCTTCGTCGTCACCTCCAAGGGCCGCACCGCCGACCCGGACCGGCTGCGCACCTTCACCACCCACTTGGTGTGGGCCGCGTTGTTCGGCACGACGCTGGTCGTCTCGGTCTTCCTCGGTCACACCCACGTGGCCATGCGGACGTGGGCCTCGCTGGCGCTGGTCATCGCCGTGGCCCCGCCGGTCGTCTGGCGGGTGTCGCGGGCCTGGGAACGCCGCCGCGCCGCACGCGGCGAGCCGGCGACCACCCCGGAACCCCTGCCGGCCGCCCCGCAGCCCCTGCCGGCCGCCGCCGAACGGCTCACGGCCGGCGACGAGCAGCCGGCGGCCGAGGAGGGCACGGCGGCGGAGAGCCGGGCGGCCGGGGACGACACCGAAGCGGAGCGCTTCCAGGAGCTGGTGCGGCACGCGCTCGACACGGAGGCGCCGTTCTCCTGGGTCACGGCGGACGCGGCGTACGGCCGGGACCGGCCGCTCCGCGACTGGCTGGAGGAGTCCCGCGTCCCGTACGTGCTGGGCGTCGGCGCCGACGCCACGGTGCACACCGAGGACGGCGCCGACGCGCCCGTGGCCACGCTCGTCACCGACCTGCCCGGGCAGGCGTGGAAGTCCGTGCCGTGCCGGGCCGACGCGCACGGCGGGCGCGCGTACGCCTGGGCCCGCGTCTCGCTCCGCCCGGCGGCGCAGGAAGGGTTCCGGCGCTGGGTGCTGGCGCGGCGGGCCGGCACCGACCCGCGCCGTACCGCCTACTACGTCTGCTACGGGCCGTCGGCCGCGCGGCTGAAGGACCTGGTCAAGGTCGCCTCGACCCGCTGGGCGGTGGAGGAGTACCTGCGCAGCCCCGACACCGGCGGCGGCCCGCCCGGCCCCGACGCGGCACCCGGCCACGGCGGGGCCCCCGGCCGCGACCGGGCCGGCGCGCCCCCGCAGTCCTGACGCGCTCCGCCTCGCCGGGCGGGCCGCCTTCCGTTCTCTCTGGTCCTCCCGGACCGCCTCAGCCTCAGGAGGCCCCACCGTGAGATTCAGACCCAGCCCGCGCACCCGCAAGGTGGCGATCGGCGCCGTCGCGCTGAGCGCGGTCGGCGCGATGAACGCGCCGGCGGTCATCGGGTACGCCTCGCAGAAGTACCACGACTACAAGATCAACCAGCCGTCCTACAAGGCGCGCAACGGGCACTGGGACGTGGTGGACGTGCCGGAGCGCTTCCGCATCAACTCCATCCACGCCGCGCTGCTGCACACCGGCAAGGTGCTGATGATCGCCGGGTCCGGCAACGACCAGCGGAACTTCGACGCCGGCACGTTCCAGAGCGTGCTGTGGGACCCGGCGAAGAACACCTTCAAGGAGATCGATACCCCGAAGGACATGTTCTGCGCCGGCCACGCCCAGCTGCCGGACGGCAAGTTGCTGGTCGCGGGCGGTACCCGGCGGTACGAGAAGCTCAAGGGCGACGTGACCCGGGCCGGCGGCCTGATGGTGGTCAAGAACGAGGACCCCGACGGGCCGAAGACGCTGCGCAAGGGCACCGTCTTCCGCGGCCCGGACGGCAAGGAGTACCGCTCGCAGTTCCCGGTGGTGGTGCCGCGCGCGAAGAAGACGCCCGCCCGTGACGGCAGCGGCAAGGTGCGGGTCACCGCGCGCGAGGCACGCGTGTACGTCGAGGCGGTGCGGCGCGGCAAGGCCGGGGTGACGAACGCGGCGGCGCAGTACAGCATCGAGGGTCTCAAGGGCGACGACGCGCGCAACCACTACGGCCTGGCGACCAAGCTCGGCCTGGACAAGAAGGACTTCCAGGGCCTCAAGGACGCCTATGAGTTCGATCCGGTCGCGGAGCGGTACCTGCGGGTCGACCCGATGAACGAGGCCCGCTGGTACCCCACCCTGGTGACGCTCAAGAGCGGCAAGGTGCTCGCGGTGTCCGGGCTGGACGACATGGGCGAGATCATCCCCGGCAAGAACGAGATCTACGACCCGAAGACCCGCAAGTGGGCCAAGGGCCCGCACCGCTACTTCCCGACCTATCCCGCGCTGTTCCTGACCGGCAACGGCAAGCTGTTCTACTCGGGCTCCAACGCGGGTTACGGGCCGGCCGAGAAGGGCCGGGTGCCGGGCATCTGGAACGTGGAGAAGAACACCTTCCGTCCGGTGCCGGGCCTGACCGAGCCCGACCGGACCGAGACCTCGGCGTCCGTGCTGCTGCCGCCGGCCCAGAAGCAGCAGGTGATGCTGCTCGGCGGGGGCGGCGTCGGCGAGTCGCCGCGGTCCACCGGCCGCACGGCCCTGGTGGACCTCACCGAGAAGAACCCGCGGTACCACGCCGGGCCCTCGCTGTCGGAGGGCACCCGGTACCTCAACGCGGTGCTCACCCCGGACGACAAGGTCTTCACCAGCGGCGGGTCGCGGGATTACCGCGGCAAGGGCGCCAGCGACAACCACAAGGCCCAGATCTTCGACCCGCGCACCCGGGCCTTCACCCGGGTCGCCGATCCGGCAGTGGGCCGCAACTACCACTCCGAGGCGCTGCTGCTGCCGGACGGCCGGATCGCGGTCTTCGGCTCGGACCCGCTGTTCTCGGACAAGGCGAACAGCAGGGGCGGGGAGTTCGAGAAGCGCATCGAGGTCTACACGCCGCCGTACCGCTACGGGCGGCAGCGCCCGGCGGCGGCGCGCGGCCCGGCCGAGGTGAAGCGGGGCGGGACCACCCGCTTCACCGTGGCCGGGGCCGGGAAGGTGAAGACCGCCCGGCTGATGCGCCCGAGCGCCGTCACGCACGTCACCGACGTGGAGCAGCGGTCCATCGCGCTGGACTTCACCCGGCGCGGCGGGACGCTGTCGGTGCGGGTGCCCAAGAGCCATTCACTGGTGCCCCGGGGCTGGTACATGCTGTTCCTCACGGACTCGCGGGGGACTCCGTCGCAGGCGAAGTGGGTGCACGTGAAGTGACCTGTGAGGCGGCCGGCGCCGGGGCCGAGGTCCCGGCGCCGGCCTGCTGCTGTGCGGGCTGCTGCGTCGGTGCCGGTGTCTGGGCCGGTGACTGGGTGGGGGTCTGCGCCGGCCGCTGGGTCTGCGGCTGCGTGGTGGGCTGCGGTGCCGGGGTACGGGACGGCTGCTGTGCCGGCTGTGCGGTGGGTCCGGCCGGCTTCTCCGGCTTCTCCGGCGGGTCCGGGGGCTGCGGGGTCTCCACGGCGGCGCGGGCCAGCTGCAGCGCATAGTCGGTCCACCACTGGCCGGCCGGCGGCCCGCCGCGGCAGGTACCGTCCGACTCGCCGGGCCGCTTGACCCACAGGTAGGCGTCCACGAGTGCGTGGCCTGTGCGGGTGGTGGGCGGTGTGCCGAGCGCACGGTCGGGCGGGTTGCACCAGCTCTCGGCGCCCTCCTGGCCCTGGGTGTCCGGTGGCGGGCCGTTGCCGTTGCGGCTGGTGTCGATCACGTAGTGCGAGCCGCCGAGCGCCCGGGACAGCTTGTCGCCGTACTCCTCGCTCGCCTGCGTGGTCTGGAAGTTGGAGACGTTGAGCGCGAAGCCGTCGGCCTTCTTGACGCCGGCCGATGCCAGGTCGGTGGCCAGTGCGTCGATGTCCTTGATCCAGGAGGAGTTGCCCGCGTCCACGTAGACCGACGCTCCGGGGCGTGCCTTGAGCGTCGTGACCGCTTCGTTCAGCAGTGCGAGCCGGTCGGTGCGGGCGCGGTTGCGGCAGCCCGCGACGGCGTGCGGCACCGCGTCCGGCTCCAGGACGACGACCGCCTTGCGGTTGCCGAGGCCCTGGGCCAGCCGGGCGACCCACTTCCGGTACGCGCTGTCGCTGCCGGCGCCGCCGGCGGAGTAGTGGCCGCAGTCCCGCTGCGGGATGTTGTAGGCGACGAAGACCGGCACCTGGCGGGCGCCGGCCGCTTCCTTGGTGATGCGGGCCACCCGGGGTGCGGGGTCGTCCTCGGTGAGCCAGACGGCCATGGGCCGGTCGGCGATCCGGCGCAGGATGCGCGCCTCCGCCTCCCGTCCGCGCTCGGCCAGTACGCGTGCCTTGCGGGCGCCCGGGTTGTCCGGGTCGACCCAGAACCCGGTCGGGCCGCCCTCGGGAGCCGCCGCCCAGCACGCGACGGTCAGCATCCCGAGCAGCGGCAGCACTCCGAGGGCCACGCCCGCCCGGTTATTGAGCCGGCTCATGAGCGGTCTGCCCAGTCATCAGTTGCCTCTCCTTCGCGGTGCGTTCCGTGCGGCGCGTCGGCCGCGGAACGGTCATTTCATGTCATACCATCCCAGACTGGCACGAAATGACCGCCTTTTGTGGTATTTGCTGCCCGGTGGTGCCGGGCAGTTCCACGAAGGGCCCCGCGAAGGAGTGGCGTACCGTCAGGGCACCACCGGCCCGGCGTACTCGGCCATCGCGTCCATCAGCCAGCGCGCGAGGTGGTCGGCGAACGAGGAGCGCGGCAGCAGCCGGTAGGTCTCCTCCGCCGTCCGCCACAGGAGGACGGGGACGGGGCCGAGCTGGGTGGCGACCGCGTGGCCGACCGGGAAGGCCCGCGGGTGCAGGTCCAGCGGGCAGCCCTTGTCGAGGACGCCGCGCGCCGCGGGCCCGCACAGTTCCAGGACGGTCCGGTTGGCCGAGACGTCGACGACCGAGCCGGGCTCGCCCGCCAGCGCCTCGGTGAGTTCGGCGGTGAGGGGCGCGGCGCCGGGCGGCGCGATCACCAGCCACTCGTCGGGCCCGAGCCACAGGGTGGTACGCGGCCCCGCGGGCGCCGTCTGCCCGCACCGCGCCGGCAGTGCGGCGCCGAGGCACTTCTCGATGCGCGCGGCGGCGGCCGAGTCGGGCGCGACGCGCAGGCTCAGCATCGTGGCGCACGGCCACTCGGTGACGGCGACCGCGCGCGGCCCGGTGACCGTGGCGTCCCGGAGCCGGTCGGCGAGGTGGGCGAGCGGGCTGCGGCGGAGCGCCGCCGGCCCGGCGGCGGTGTCGGTGAGGGTCGGCTCAGCCATCGCGCTTGGTCCCTTCGGGGTCGTAGAGGACGGGTCCGGTGACCTCGACGGGGACGAGGTCGTCGCCGACGACGGCGAGCAGGGTGTCGCCGATGCGGTCCCGTCCCGCCTTCACCAGCGCCAGGCCGAACGGGCGGCCGAGCGCCGGGCTGTAGTAGGCGGAGGTGACGTGGCCGAGCATCGGGACCGGGCCGGCCTCCGGCGTCACGGGCACGCCCTGGTCGATGATCTGGATGCCTTCGGGGAGGCGGGTGGTGCGGTCGGTGGGCAGCAGCCCGACCAGGTGCTTGCGGTCGGCGCGTGCGGTGTCGGGCCGGGCGAAGGAGCGCTTGCCGACGAAGTCCTTCAGCTTGGAGACCACCCAGGACATCCCGGCGTCCTGCGGGGTGACCGTGCCGTCGGTGTCCTGGCCGACGATGATGAAGCCCTTCTCGGCCCGCAGCACGTGCATGGTCTCGGTGCCGTAGGGAGTGATGCCGTACGGGCGGCCCGCCTCGTACACGTCGTCCCAGACCGCCCTGCCGTACCAGGACGAGACGTTGATCTCGAAGGCCAGCTCGCCGGAGAAGGAGATCCGGCAGACCCGGGCCGGCACGCCGGAGGCGAGGGTGGTCTCGCGGAACGTCATGAAGGGGAAGGCGTCGTTGGAGACGTCGAGGCCGGGTGCCACCTGGGCGATGACGTCGCGGGACCTGGGCCCGACGACGGCGACGGTGGTCCACTGCTCGGTGACCGAGGTGCACTTGACGTCCAGCTCGGGCCACTCGGTCTGCAGCCACTCCTCCAGCCAGTCCAGCACGGTGGCGGCGTTGCCGGTGGTGGTGGTCATGAAGTAGCGGTCCTCGGCGATGCGCAGGGTCACACCGTCGTCGAAGATCATGCCGTCCGGCTTGCACATCACGCCGTAGCGCGCGAAGCCGGGCTTGAGCTTCTTGAAGCCGTTGGTGTAGATGCGGTTGAGGAACTCGCCGGCGTCCGAGCCCCAGATCTCGATCTTGCCGAGGGTGGAGGCGTCCATGAAGGCGACGCCCTCGCGGGCCGCCCGGCACTCGCGCGCCACCGCGGCTTCCATGTCCTCGCCGGGCTGCGGGTAGTACCACGGCCGCTTCCACTGCCCGACGTCCTCGAACTCCGCGCCGTGCTCGACGTGCCAGTCGTGGACCGCGGTGCGGCGCGCCGGGTCGAAGAGCTCCCCGCGCTCGCGCCCGGCCAGCGCTGCGAAGGCGACCGGCGTGTAGGGCGCGCGGTAGGTGGTGGTGCCGATGTCGCCGGGGGACGTCTCCGGTGAGCCGGCCTCCCGCAGCAGTTCGCCGATGACGCCGATGGCGTTGACGCCGGAGGTCTTGCCCTGGTCGTTGGCGGTGCCGAGCGAGGTGTACCGCTTGATGTGCTCGGCGCCGCGCATCCCGGCGCCGGTGGCGCGCCGCACGTCGGCGACGGTGACGTCCCGCTGGAGGTCGACGAAGTGGGTGTCCCAGGCGCCGGGGTCGTCGCCCTCGCCGGGCACGAGCCAGACGGGGCGTACGGGCCCGGGCCGTTCCGGCGCGGGCGCCGCGGGCACCTCGGTGGCGAAGCCGGCCTCCGTGGCGGCGAGCGCGCCGGCCCGGGCCCCGGCCGCGACGCAGTCCACGAGGCCGTACGTGCCGCACACCGCGCCCGCGAGGTGCTGGCCGCGCACCGCGCCGTCGGGCACGAACGCCGCCGACTCCGTGTCCCAGCGGAGCTTGCCCTGCCGCTGGCTGTGCAGGTGGACGACCGGGCTCCAGCCGCCGGAGACCGCCAGCACGTCGCAGTCCAGCGACCGGGAGGGCCCGGAGACCGTGCCGTCGTCCTCCAGGGCGCGCACGGTGACGCCGGTGAGCCGCGGGTCGCCCGCTGTGCCGGTCACCACGCTGCCGGTGAGCACCTCGACGCCGGTCTCGGTGGCGAAGTCGCCCGCACGGTCGGAGAGTTCGGTGCGGGTGTCGACGACGGCGGCGACCTCGACGCCGGCCGCGCAGAGGTCGGCGGCCGTGTCGTAGGCACTGTCGTTGGTGGTGGCGACGACGACGCGGTTGCCGGGCGCGACCGCGTACCGGTTGAGGTAGGTGCGGACGGCGGAGGCGAGCATGATGCCGGGCCGGTCGTTGTCGGCGAAGACCAGGGGCCGTTCGTGCGCGCCGGTGGCCAGGACGATCCGGGCCGCGCGGATGTGCCACAGCCGCTGCCGCGAGACGCCTTCGGGCGCTTCGGGGCCGAGGTGGTCGGTGCGGCGCTGCACGGCGAGCACGTAGTTGTCGTCGTACGAGCCGAAGGCGGTGGTGCGGCTGAGCACGGTCGTCTCGGGCGCGGCGTCCAGCGCGGCGCGGGTCTCGCGCACCCAGGCGAGCCCGTCGCGCCCGTCGACGGTCTCGCCGCGGCCGGAGAGCAGCCGCCCGCCCGGCTCGGCCTGCTCGTCGATGAGGAGGACCCGGGCGCCGGTGGCCGAGGCGGTGGCGGCGGCCGCGAGTCCGGCGGGCCCGGCGCCGATGACGAGCACGTCGGTGTGGACGTACTTCTTGTCGTAGACGGCGGGGTCGGGCGTCGGGTCCAGCTTGCCGAGGCCGGAGAGGGTGGTGGCGGACAGCCCGTCGTACAGCTCGACGGTGGTGGCGGGGAGCATGCCTTCGGAGCACGGTCCGGCTATCTGGAGGAGCGCGTTGGGCTCCTCGACGCCGGCCGCGGTGATCCCGCGCGGGCGGCCACGGTAGATGGACGGTGCCACCTCCACGGCGCCCGCCGCCAGCAGTGCGGAGGCGACGGTGTCGCCGGGGTGGCCGGTCAGTTCGCGCCCGTCGACGGTGAAGCGGAGCGTGCTGGTGCGGTCGACGCGGCCCCCGTGGGGGAGGCGGTGGTGCTGGTCGGTCATCGGTTCCCTCCCTCGGACAGGACGTCGGGGCGCGGCTCGTCGAGCCGGTAGGTGGCCAGCACCTGGTAGGTGGCGGTGTCGCGGACGGCGTTGAACCAGCGGCGGCAGCCGGTGGCGTGCATCCACCGTTCGGCGAAGGGGCCCTTGGGGTTGTCGCGGTAGAAGACGTACTCGGCCCACTGCCGGTCGTCGAGGTCGTTCGGGTCGTCGGGGAAGGGGACGTGGGCCTGGCCCCCGTAGTGGTACTCGGTTTCGTCGCGGGGCCCGCACCACGGGCAGTTCAGCAGGAGCACCGTGCCGTCCTCTCAGTGGGCCACGGCTGCGGCGCCGTGTTCGTCGATCAGTGCGCCCGTGACGAAGCGGTCCAGGGCGAAGGGGGCGTTGAGCGGGTGCGCGGAGCCGGTCGCGATGGTGTGCGCGAAGGTCCAGCCGGCGGCCGGGGTGGCCTTGAAACCGCCGGTTCCCCAGCCGCAGTTGACGTACATGTTCTCCACCGGGGTGGTGGAGATGATCGGCGAGGCGTCGGGGGTGACGTCGACGATGCCGCCCCAGGTGCGCAGCACGTGCGCGCGGGCGAAGATGGGGAACAGCTCGACGGCGGCGGCCATCTGCTGCTCGATGACGTGGAACGCGCCGCGCTGCCCGTACCCGTTGTAGGAGTCGACGCCCGCGCCCATCACCAGCTCGCCCTTGTGCGCCTGGGAGACGTAGACGTGCACGTGGTTGGACATCACCACGGTCGGGTGGACCGGTTCGTGCAGCTCGGAGACGAGGGCCTGGAGCGGGTGGGACTGCACGGGGAGGCGGAAGCCGGCCTTCTCCGCGAGGACGCTGCTGTGCCCGGCGGCCGCGAGACCGACCCGGCCCGCGTTGATGCGGCCGCGGGTGGTCTCCACGCCGACGACCCGGTCGCCGTCCTTCACGAAGCCGGTGACCTCGCAGTGCTGGATGATGTCGACGCCCAGTTCGTCGGCGCGGCGGGCCAGCGCCCAGGCGACGTGGTCGTGCTTGGCGATGCCGGCCCGCGGCTGGTACGTGGCGCCGAGTACGGGGTAGCGGGTGTCGCGCGAGACGTTGAGGATCGGGCAGACCTCGGCGACCTCGTCGGGGCCGAGCCACTCCGCGTCCACGCCGTTGAGCTTGTTGGCGCCGACCCGGCGGACGCTCTCGCGGACGTCCTGGAGGGTGTGCGCGAGGTTGAGGACGCCGCGCTGGCTGAAGAGGAAGTCGTAGTCCAGCTCGGCGGGCAGGCCCTCCCACAGCTTGAGGGCGTGCTCGTAGATGCCGGCGCTCTCGTCCCAGAGGTAGTTGGAGCGGATGATGGTGGTGTTGCGGGCCATGTTGCCGCCCGCGAGCCAGCCCTTCTCCAGGACGGCGACGTTGGTGATGCCGTGCACGGTGGCGAGGTAGTAGGCGGTGGCCAGGCCGTGTCCGCCGCCACCGACGATGACCACGTCGTAGGAGGACCGGGGTTCGGGGTTGCGCCACAGGTGAGCGGGGTGCTCGGGCAAGGGCGTCGTGGTCATGCGGTGGCTCCGTTCAGGCCCGGGTACAGGGGGCACTTCTCGGCGAGCGCCGTGACGCGGCCGCGCAGCAGCGCTGCCTGCCGCTCGTCGGGCTCGTCCTTCAGCGTCTGCGCGATGATGTCGGCGACCTCGCGGAACTCCTCGGTGCCGAAGCCGCGGGTGGCGAGCGCCGGGGTGCCGATGCGCAGCCCGGAGGAGACCATCGGCGGGCGCGGGTCGAAGGGGACGGCGTTGCGGTTGACGGTGATGCCGATGCGGTGCAGCCGGTCCTCGCCCTGCTGCCCGTCGAGCGCGGAGGCGCGCAGGTCGACGAGGACCAGGTGGACCTCGGTACCGCCGGTGAGGACGGAGATTCCGGTCTCGGCGACGTCGTCGGCGAGCAGCCGGCCTGCGAGGATGCGGGCGCCCTCCAGGGTGCGCCGCTGCCGCTCCTTGAACTCCTCGGAGGCGGCGACCTTGAACGCCACGGCCTTGGCGGCGATCACGTGTTCCAGCGGACCGCCCTGCTGCCCGGGGAAGACGGCCGAGTTGATCTTCTTGGCGAGTCCCGCCCTGGAGAGGATCACACCACCGCGCGGACCGCCCAGCGTCTTGTGAGTGGTGGTGGTGACGACATCGGCGTACGGCACGGGGCTGGGGTGCAGCCCGGCGGCGACCAGCCCGGCGAAGTGCGCCATGTCGACCATCAGGTACGCGCCGACCTCGTCCGCGATCCGGCGGAAGGCGGCGAAGTCCAGCTGCCGGGGGTAGGCCGACCAGCCCGCCACGATCATCTTCGGCCGGTGCTCGCGGGCGAGCCGCGCGACCTCCTCCATGTCGATGCGCATGTCGTCCTTGCTGACCTGGTACGGGACGACGTTGTAGAGCTTGCCGGAGAAGTTGATGCGCATGCCGTGCGTGAGGTGGCCGCCGTGCGCGAGGTCCAGACCGAGGATGGTGTCGCCCGGGTCGAGCAGGGCGAACATCGCGGCCGCGTTGGCCTGCGCGCCGGAGTGCGGCTGCACGTTGGCGGCCTCGGCGCCGAACAGCTCCTTCACCCGGTCCCTGGCCAACTGCTCGACGACGTCGACGTGTTCGCAGCCGCCGTAGTAGCGGCGGCCGGGGTAGCCCTCGGCGTACTTGTTGGTCAGCACCGAGCCCTGGGCCTGCATGACGGCGGCGGGCGCGAAGTTCTCCGACGCGATCATTTCGAGGGTGGACTGCTGGCGGTGGAGTTCGGCGTCGACGGCGGCCGCGACCTCGGGGTCGAGCGCGCCGAGCGGGGAATTGAGGGCGTTCGTAGGGTTCGCTGCCATCTGCGCACTCCCTGGGATCCAGTTGAAGACCAACTGATATATCAGACAGTCCGGTAAGGTATTCGAGTCCGTAGAACAGGTCAAGGGGTGCTTCTGATGAGCGGTTCCGCGTCCAGTGAAGAGGAGCTGTCACTCGCCGAGCGGGCCTACCGCGCCATCCGTGACCGCCTGGTCATGCTGGACATCCGGCCCGGTGCCCCGATCCACGAGGACCAGCTCTCGCAGTCCCTCGGCTTCGGCCGCACCCCGGTGCGCGAAGCGCTCAAGCGGCTCCAGTACGAGCGGCTGATCGCCACGTTCCCCCGCCGCGGCACCTTCGCCACCGAGGTCAACATCACCGACCTCGCGCACATCTCCGAGGTCCGCCGGCAGCTGGAGCCGATGGCTGCGGCGCAGGCCGCCCGGCGCGCCACCGCCGAGGACCGGGCCCGGCTCACCGGCCTGCTGCACGACCTGGAGAGCGCGGACGAGCGGGGCAGCAGCCCGGATGACCTGATGCGCCTGGACCTGGCGGTGCACCGCGCGATCTACGCCGCCACGCACAACCCGTACCTGGAGGACACCCTCGTCCGGTACGACAACCTCGCCACCCGCGTGTGGTGCCTCTTCGTCGACCGGCTGCCCGGCATGGCGGGCCACGTCGGCGAGCACGGCCCGCTGCTGCGCACCATCACGGCGGCCGACCCGGACAAGGCGGCCGAGCTGGCCCGCAGCCACGTCGAGGGCTTCGAGCGCGCGATCCGCGAAGCCATCTGACCGCCGCCTAGCCGGCCGGGCCGACCCGGCACCGCGTTCCGTGAAGCTCTGCCCTTGGTTTCCCTGGGGTGGTACGCCTTTGGGACCGTGGTCGCACAAGGGGACCGGGGGAACTCGACAGCACCGCGTGGCAGCGGCTGCGGCACGGCGGGGCCCGGCGGCGACGGTCCACCGTCGAGCCACAGCGCGGCGGCCTGCCCCGCGCCGGACCAGTCGAGGTGACCCGGATGACGACCACAGCACAGCCGAGGACCGCGCGCCCGCACCGGGCGGAGCCGCCGCCCCTCGCCGCGCCGCCGGCCCCGCTCCACACTCCGCCGACCCCGCCGCAGATGCGGCGCGCGCTGGGCGCCTTCGCCACCGGGGTGACCGTGGTGACGGGCCTGGACGGCGCCGGACCCGCCGGTTTCACCTGCCAGTCCTTCGCCTCGGTCTCCCTCGCTCCCCCGCTGGTGCTCTTCTGCGCCGACCACCGGGGCCGCAGCTGGCCGCGGATCAGGGCCGCCGGCCGGTTCACGGTCAACGTACTGGCCGAGGACCAGACGGAGCTGTGCACACGCTTCGGGACGCCGGCGGGACGGAAGTACGAGGGCCTGGACTGGGACCTCTCCCCCTGGGGCACGCCGTCGCTGCGCGAGGTGCTGCTGCGGGTGCACGCCGAGATCACCGACGTGCACGGCACCGGCGACCACGACGTGGTGATCGGGCGGGTCCTCGGGCTGGAACAGGGCCGCGAGTCCCGCCCGATGATCTTCCTGCGGGGACAGTTCGTCAGAACGGCGGCCGCCGGGCCGTTCTCGTCGGCACCGCGGCCGCCGGACCGGCCCTCGTGACGCGGACCGGCTCCGTGACGCACGCCGGACCGGCCCCGCCCCTCGTGACGCACGCCGGACCGTGACCGCTCAGCCCACGGTCGCCGAGCCCTCCGGCTCCTGCCCCGCCGCCCCCGGCATCCGCGCGGCGATCACCGCGATGTCGTCGTTGCTGGTCTCGGCGGGCCCCGCGACCAGCTCACGGCAGAAGTCGTCCAGCGGCTCGCCGGCGAGCCGGGCCGCGTGCCGGCGCAGCCGCTCCAGCCCCTCGTCGATGTCCTCGTCGGGACGCTCGACCAGGCCGTCGGTGTAGAGCAGGACGATGCTGCCGGGCGGCAGCGGCTCGATCGCGCTCGCCCGCTCCTGGTCGGGGGCGAGCCCGCCGAGCATGATGTCCTGCGCCGCGTCCAGGAACCGCGCCTCGCCCCCGGCCGTGACCAGCAGCGGCGGCGGATGCCCCGCGACGCTGAAGTGCAGCTGCCAGGGCCCGCCCTCGGCA
Organism: Streptomyces sp. Ru73; assembly: GCF_002920575.1. Classification (GTDB taxonomy): domain Bacteria; phylum Actinomycetota; class Actinomycetes; order Streptomycetales; family Streptomycetaceae; genus Streptomyces. The sequence continues at coordinate 26,342 of NZ_PQSQ01000075.1, forward strand.
CCCTCGATACGGGCGTACACACAGGTGGCGGTGCCCTCCTCGGTGGCGAGGATCTGGGTGCTCACATCCAGCCTGCGCAGGATGTCGCCGGGCGGCTCCTGCCGGTCGACGACCAGCCCGCGCAGCATGTTGCGCATCTTGCTCATGGCGACGGCGGCGGTCAGGTCGTGGCCCGCGACATCGCCGATGATCAGGGTGGTGGCGCCGTCGGGCAGCACGAAGGAGTCGTACCAGTCGCCGCCGACCTCGTCGGCACGGGAGCTGGGCAGATAGCGGGCGACGATCTCCAGGCCGTCGACCAGCGGCGGATCGGTCAGCAGGCTCCGCTGCAGCGCGAGGGCGATGCGCTGGGTGTGGCGCAGCTCCAGCGAGGTGCTGAAGACCGGCACCGACTGGTCCAGTACGGCCCGGACGAGGCGGAGGTCGTCGCGCGCGAACCTCTCCCGCTCACCGCAGGCGTAGACGGCGACCACCGCGTGGACGCTGCCCGCCACCGTCACGGGGAACATGACCACGTCGTGCACGCCCGCCGCCTCCGCCCACGGCGCGACGCCCGGCGGCACCGCCTCGGGCGGCACGGGCCCCGGCCCGAGCCGGCGGTGGATCGGGCGGCGCTCGCGGATGGCCTGGGCGAAGGCCGAGCCGGGCAGCACCCGCTCGGGGGCCAGCGGTGCCATGGGCCCGTGCAGCCCGTCCCGGAGGGTGGCGGAGATCCGGTGGATGATCCCCGACTCCCGCTCGGCCCCGGGCTCGCTCTCGGGGAAGAGGTACACCCCGCAGGCGTCGGCCAGCTCCGGCACGATCACCCGGCCCACGGCCGCGAAGGCACGGTCGGCGCGTGCCGACTCGGTGACCGCCGCCGAGGCGCGGGCGAGCAGTTCCTTGCGGCGGTCCGCCTGCCACTGCTCCTCGACGTCGGAGCAGGCCCCGACCCACTCAACGACCCGGCCGAACTCCTTGATCGGGACGGCACGCAGCTCGCAGTGCCGGTAGCAGCCGTCCTTGTTCCGCAGCCGGAAGCGGTGCTGGAACAGCTCCGGCACCTCCCGGACGGCGCGCTGCCACGCCTCGGCGAGCGCGGCCCGGTCCTCGGGGTGCGCGGTGTCCAGCCAGCCGTGGCCGCGCAGCCGCTCCCACGGCAGTCCGGTGACCTCGGTCCAGCCGGGGCTGCCCTCGATGAGCCGGCCGTCGCGGTCGCTCACCGACACCTTCTGCGCGCCGGCCGCGACCAGGCTCTGGTACCGCTGGAGGACGCGGAGCCGCTTGTCGGACAGCAGCCGGGCGCGTTCCTTGGCGGTCACCTCGCCGGTGACCTCCATGGCGACCAGCAGCACGCCCAGCTCGTCGGGGGTGCCGGTCCGCCCGGCGGGGGCGGCCCGGGAGACGCTGAGGCTGAACCAGCGGTCCCGTACCTCGCCCTGTCCGTCCTCCAGGCGCACCGGGCGGTTGGGCCCGAACTGGGCCGGCTTCCCGGTGCGGTACACCTCGTCCAGTACGGTGAAGTGTTCCCGCGGCTGGAGGTCGGGCAGGGCTTCCCGGGCCGGCACGCCGAGCGGCCGGTCGCCGAAGAGCCGCCGGTAGACGGCGTTGGTGTAGACGAGTACGTGCTCGGGCCCGCGGAAGACGGCCACGGCCACCGGCGCCGGGTCGAACACGTCCAGGGCCGGAATGACCGGCGGTTTCGCGGCGGGCTCGCCCGGCGGGCCCGTGCCGGTCCCGTGCGGCTGCTCAGTCACCATCACGCCCACTTCCACCTCGCCTAAGGCTCAGTGTTACGCAATCCATAACATTTTGGACGATCAACGGCGGTGAACGGGTGGGCCGTGCCGCCTGCCGCCCCGCCGGACGGGCCGCCGGCGCCGCTTCCGGCCGGCCGGAAATCGCCGGCCGGGCCCACGGCGGCCCCGGCCGTCCGGCGTCCGCTGGCAGGATGCCGGCATGACCGACCATCCGCTGCTGGGAGCGTCCGAGGTGCCTGCCGTCGAGCCGTATCTCGCCCGGGTGGGCGAGGTGTTCGCCGCCGGGCCGGTCCATGACTCGGGCTGCCGGACGTACGGCGTACGGCTGCCGGACGGGGAGCGCTGGTGCGTGAAGGAGCCGCTGACGGACGCGGCGCAGCGGTCGCTGGACAGCGGCTGGGAGTTCCACCGGGCGGTGCGGCACCCCGCCATCGTCCCGCAGATTCACCGGCTGCGGGCCGGCGGCCGGACCGCAGCCGTGCTGCCCTGGCGGGACGGCGAGTCGCTGTACCACCGTTCTCCGTCCGCCGCACCCGGGGAGCGGCCCGGCGGCGCGCTGGCGCGGTTCCGTGCCCTGCCCGTGGCGCGGGTGCTGGCGGCGCTGGACCGCATCCTGGACGCGCACCTGGCGGTGGAGCGGGCCGGGTACGTCGCGGTGGACTTCTACGACGGCGCGGTGCTGTACGACTTCGCGTCCCACACGCCGCACCTCATCGACCTGGACGAGTACCGCCGCGGTCCGTTCGCCGTGCAGGCGGACCGGCTGCCGGGGTCGCGGCGGTTCATGGCGCCGGAGGAGTGGGTGCGCGGCGCGGTCATCGACGTCCGGACGACCGTGTACGTGCTCGGGCGGACGGCGCGGCTGCTGCTGGACGCGGGCGACGAGGAGCGGGCCTGGCGCGGCACGCGGCGGCAGCGCGCGGTGATCACGCGGGCCACGTGTGCCGATCCGCCGCACCGCTACACGAGCGTGCGGGAGTTCGTCGCGGAGTGGCGCGCGGCGAGCGGCCGGGAGGCCGACGAGGCCCACGCACCCCTTGGCGGCGGGGAGTTGATGCATTAATCTGCCGCACGAAACGGTGCATTAATGCATCGAGGAGGGGTGCGCGCACCGCGGCGGCGTCCGGTCAGGCGATGGCGTCGTCGGACGTCGGGTTCAGGGGGTCGAGCGCGGAGAGCAGATCGGGATGGATCTCGAAGGAGTCGAGCAGGCCGGTCAGGCGCAGCACACGGACGACGCAGGCGCTGTCCTCGTCCGAGATGATGCGCAGGCGCCCCTCGCGGGCGAGTATCCGCAGCCGCGCCCGGCACAGCAGCGAGAGCCCGCAGCAGTCCATGAAGGTCACCCGGCGCAGGTCGACGACCAGGTCGGGCCGGCCGGTGCTGGTGAGCACGTCCATCCGGTCGGCCAGGCTGATCTTCGCCAGAATGTCCAGCTCCCCGCAGAGTTCGACGACCGTGGTGGTTCCCACGGCCCGTTCACGGCCCCCGAAGGACCGCCTCTCTTCGGCCATCCCCGTCCCCACTTCACTGTTCGGCCGAGGCGCGCGACTGCGCCGTACACCGGCGATGGAGGCGTGCGGAGGTGGGGGACACCCGCGGAGTAAGGTCTGCGACGACCACCGTCAGCGTTCGGGAATCCGCGCCGTGCCGGCCGTCGGCAGGGTCCGGGTCTCGGCCGGTCCGTTACGTGTGAATACGGTGTACCCGGCTCTGCTGGCCCGAGTCAACAACTTGGTTGTACCGGAAAGTTGTTGGCCCCCTTCCACCACTCTTCGCCACCCCTCGCCCTCCCTCCCCGGCCCGTGTGCACGACGGGAAGGTCCGCGCGGGCACCGAAGGTCCCGTACGGAGGCTGCGGCCGGCGCTCCGTCGGCCCCGCCGCCCCGCGTCGCATGGCGCGAATCGTCACCACTCGGGTGATTACCACCGCTCTCCCGGGGCACCCGGCGTCCCTGGAGGCGCCGGTACTCACCCGGTCGCGCGACCGGACCCCCGGCCCGATGGCGGGCGGTGGGGGTGCGTGCCAGCGTGTCCAGGGGTGGCGTCGCCACCGGGCCCCTGCTGCCGATATTGCGAGGACCGTGATGGAACGACCCAGAGTGCTGATCGTGGGCGGCGGTTTCGCCGGAGTCGAATGCGCCCGCGCCCTGGAGCACGGCCTGGAGGCCCGCGAGGCCGAGCTGACGCTGGTCTCCCCCACCAACTACCAGCTGTACCTGCCACTGCTGCCGCACCTGGCGGCCGGCGTGGTCACCCCCCAGTCCATCGCCCCGTCGCTGCGCCGCATCCTGCGCAGGACCCGGCTCGTGCCGGGCGGTGTGATCGGGGTGGACACCGCCAACAAGGTCTGCACGGTCCGCCAGATCACCGGCGACACCGTCAACCTGTCCTACGACCACCTCGTGCTGACTCCCGGCTCGGTCACCCGGACCTTCGACATCCCGGGCCTGACCGAGCACGCGCTCGGCATGAAGACGCTGGCCGAGGCCGCGTACATCCGCGACCACGTCATCGCGCAGCTCGACATCGCCGCGTGCTGCGCCGACCCGGCCGAGAAGGCGGCGCGGCTGCAGTTCGTGGTGGTCGGCGGCGGTTACGCGGGCACCGAGACGGCCGCGTACCTGCAGCGGCTGACCAGTGCGGCGATCGAGCGGTACGCGGGCCGCATCGAGCCGGGCGAGGTCAAGTGGCACCTGATCGACATCGCGCCGCGGCTGATGCCCGAACTGGGCGAGCGGCTCGGCACCAAGGCCATGGAGCTGGTGCAGAAGCGCGGCATGGAGGTCTCGCTCGGCGTGTCGGTCAAGTCGGTCACCGAGGACACCGTGACCCTGACCGACGACCGGGTACTGCCCTGTCACACCCTGATCTGGACCGCCGGCGTGGCCGCGAGCCCGCTGATCGGCACGCTCGGCGCGGAGACCGTGAAGGGCCGGCTTGCGGTGCACGCCGACCTGTCCGTGCCGCGCATGCCCGGCGTCTGGGCCTGCGGCGACGCCGCCGCCGTGCCGGACATCACCAAGGAGGGCGGCGCGGTCTGCCCGCCCACGGCGCAGCACGCGCAGCGGCAGGGCAAGCACGCCGCGCGGAACATCATCGCCTCGCTCCGCGGCCGGCTGTGCACGCCGTACAAGCACAAGGACCTGGGGCTGGTGGTCGACCTCGGCGGCATCGACGCCGTGTCGCGGCCGCTGGGCAAGGAACTGGTCGGGCTGCCCGCGCAGGTCGTGGCGCGCGGCTATCACCTGATGGCGCTGCGTACCGGTACCGCGCGGTTCCGCACCGTCGCGAACTGGCTGCTCAACGCCACGGCGGGTGACGACTTCGTACGGACCGGGTTCCAGTCGGGGCGGGACGCGACGCTGCGGGACTTCGAGCGCACGGACGTCTACATCTCGCCGGACGACGTACGGGCACGGGCCGGCGGGCGCAGCTCCGGCTGACCGGTGCCGGGCCGGCCGGCGGCCGGGAGCGGCAGCCGGAGCGGCACGGCCGGGCGGGGCCTCAGTCCTGCCCGGCCGCGTCGTCCGCCGGGAGGTCGCGGGCGCCCAGCCGGAGGTGCTCGATGTGGTAAACGGCCTCGTCCAGGAGCTGCGCGACGTGGTTGTCGTAGAGGCTGTAGACGATGCGGCGGCCCCGGCGGGCGCCGGTGACCAGGCCGAGCGCGCGCAGCAGCCGCAGCTGGTGCGAGACGGCCGACTGCTCCATGCCCACGGCTTCGGCCAACTCCCCCACCGGGCAGGCGCCCTGGCGGAGCCGCGTGAGGATCATCAGGCGTGACGGCGTGGCCAGCGCCTGCAGCGTGGCGGCGATGGTCGCGGCGGACTCCGCGTCCAGGTGCTCGGCCGGCGTGACCCGGGCGTCGACTCCATGTCCCATGCGCCCATCGTAACGACCAGCATATTTGAAGACCTCTTCATGTATTCGGCTATGGTGGCGTCGACACGTACGCATGAAGAGGTCTTCATGCGTACGTGGGTCTGTCCCCGTCCGTACCCGCCGTGCGCGCCGCCCCGCGCACGTCTCCGCCCCGAGGTGTCCCCCATGGCTTCCACACTGGCCGACGAGCAGGCGACCGCCGCGCCGGCGCCACCGGCCCCCGCGGCGCTCCCCCGCCGCACCCGGCTCTTCGCACTGCCCGAGGTCCGCTGGGCGGCGCTGGCCGCGCTCGCCTTCCTGATCGCCTTCCCGCTCGACCTCGCGGGCGCACCGGCCTGGGCGTGGGGTCCGCTGTACGCGGTGTGCTACGCGGCGGGCGGCTGGGAGCCGGGCTGGGCGGGCCTGACGGCGCTGCGCGAACGCACCCTCGATGTCGACTTGTTGATGGTCGTCGCAGCGATCGGCGCCGCCGCCATCGGCCAGTACCTCGACGGCGGACTGCTCATCGTGATCTTCGCGGTCTCCGGCGCGCTGGAGGCGCTGGCCACCCGGCGCACCGAGGACTCGGTACGCGGCCTGCTGGACCTCACGCCCGCCACCGCCGTACGGCTGACCGCGGACGGCGAGGAGACCGTCGCCGCCACCGCGCTGGCCGTCGGCGACACCGTCCTGGTGCGCCCCGGCGAGCGGCTGCCCGCCGACGGCACGGTGCTGGACGGCGCGAGCGAGGTGGACCAGGCGTCCATCACCGGCGAGCCGCTGCCCGCGGAGAAGCGCACCGGCGACACGGTGTTCGCCGGCACCCTCAACGGCACCGGCGCGCTGCGCGTCCGCGTCGACAAGAACGCCTCCGAATCGGTCATCGCGCGCATCGTGACGATGGTCGAGGAGGCGAGCGGCACCAAGGCGCCGACCCAGCTGTTCATCGAGAAGATCGAGCAGCGGTACTCCGTCGGCGTGGTCGTGGCCACCCTCGCGCTCTTCGCCGTCCCGCTGGCCTTCGGCGCCGACCTCACCCCGACGCTGCTGCGCGCCATGACCTTCATGATCGTGGCCTCGCCGTGCGCGGTCGTGCTGGCCACCATGCCGCCGCTGCTCTCCGCCATCGCCAACGCCGGCCGGCACGGCGTGCTGGTGAAGTCGGCCGTGGCGATGGAGCGGCTGGGCGCGGTCACCCGGGTGGCGATGGACAAGACCGGCACCCTCACCGAGGGCACCCCGCGGGTCGCCGACGTCCGCGCGCTGCCCGGCTTCGACGCCGACGAGGCTCTCGCGGCGGCCGCCGCGGCCGAACTCCCCAGCGAGCACCCGCTCGCCCGCGCCGTGGTCGGCGCCGCCCGCGAGCGCGGCCTGCGCCCGGCGGACGCCGAGGACTTCTCCTCCGTACCGGGCCGGGGCGTCCGCGCGACGGTGGCGGGCCGCACGGTGCAGGTCGGCAGCCCCGCCGGCCTGCTGCCGGACGCCACGGACGGTCCCGCAGGGCCGCTCACGGACGCACAGGACGGCTTCGCCGGGCCGCTCGCGGACACGGACGGCACGGAGGCCGCCCGCAGAGCCGTCGCGGAGTACGAGGCGGCCGGCCGTACCGCCGTCGTCGTGCTGATCGACGGCGCGCCCGCCGCCGTGCTCGCGCTCGCCGACCGGCTGCGGCCCGGCACGCCGCGCGCCGTCGCCCGGCTGCGCGCCCTGACCGGCACCGCGCCCGCGCTGCTGACCGGCGACAACGCCCGCACCGCCGCCCGCACCGCGGACGAGTCGGGGATCACCGACGTACGCGCCGGTCTGCTGCCCGAGGACAAGGTGGCCGCCGTACGGGACTGGCAGCGGCAGGGCGAGCGGGTGCTGGTCGTGGGCGACGGGGTCAACGACGCGCCCGCGCTGGCCGCCGCCGACAGCGGCGTGGCGATGGGCCGGGCCGGCTCGGACCTGGCGCTGGAGAGCGCCGACGCGGTGGTCGTGCGCGACGAGATCGGCGCCGTGCCGGCCGTGGTCGCGCTCTCCCGGCGCGCCCGCAAGCTGGTCACCCAGAACCTCGTGATCGCGTCGGTGTGCATCGGCGGCCTGGTGGTCTGGGACCTGCTGGGCCGGCTGCCGCTGCCGCTGGGCGTGCTGGGCCACGAGGGCTCGACCGTCCTGGTCGGGCTGAACGGGCTGCGGCTGCTGCGCGCCGCGGCATGGCGGCGCGCAGCCGACTGATCGGCATCCGGCACCTCCACGAAGGAAGCCATTGACCTCAACATTGGTTGAGGTCATAGCTTCCTGATGTGTCGCCGGTCGTCCCGACCGCGACGGACGACCGCACCCGGAGGTCCGCGATGGACATGGAAGTCACCGCCTGGCACTCGTTGCACAGCACCGTCACCGCGCAACAGGACAGGCGTCCCTTCTCGCGCGGGACGGTGCGCCGCATCGCGGCCTTCGCCCGCCCGCACCGCCGTCACCTCGTGGCGTTCCTGCTCCTCAGCACGGTGACGGCGATGCTGGCCGTGGCCACGCCGCTGCTCGCGGGCCGGGTCGTGGACGCGATCGTGCACCGCTCCTCCACGGGGCTGGTGCTCGGTCTGTCCGGGCTGATCGCCGCCATCGCGGTCGCCGAGGCCGGCCTCGGCCTGCTCACCCGCTGGCTCTCCGCGACCATCGGCGAGGGCCTGATCCTGGACCTGCGCACGACCGTGTACGACCACGTCCAGCGCATGCCCGTCGCCTTCTTCACCCGCACCCGCACCGGCGCCCTGGTCAGCCGGCTCAACAACGACGTCATCGGCGCGCAGCGGGCGTTCAGCGACACCCTCTCCCAGGTCGTCGGCAATGTCGTCACGCTGATCCTGACACTGGTCGTGATGCTGGGCCTGTCCTGGCAGATCACCCTGATCGCCCTCGTACTGCTCCCCGTCTTCGTGCTGCCGGCCCGGCGCGTCGGCCGGCGCCTGGCGCAGCTGCGCCGGGAGGCCGCCACGCACAACGCCACGATGGGCACGCAGATGACCGAGCGATTCTCGGCACCCGGCGCCACGTTGGTCAAGCTCTTCGGGCGGCCCGAGCGCGAGTCCGCCGAATTCGCCGCGCGGGCCCGCCGGGTACGGGACATCGGCGTCCGTACCGCCATGGTGCAGACGTCGTTCGTCACCGCGCTCACCTTCGTCTCCGCGCTCGCCCTGGCCGTCGTCTACGGCCTCGGCGGCTACCTCGCCCTCCGCGGCAGCCTGGACCCCGGCGCGATCGTCTCCCTCGCCCTGCTGCTGACCCGGCTCTACGCGCCGCTCACGGCGCTCTCCGGCGCGCACGTCGAGGTCATGAGCGCCCTGGTGAGCTTCGAGCGGGTCTTCGAGGTGCTGGACCTCAAGCCGCTGATCAGCGAGAAGCCGGACGCGCGCGAGGTGCCCGAGGGGCCGCTGTCCGTGGAGTTCGACGGCGTGCGCTTCGCCTACCCGGCCGCCGACAAGGTCTCCCTGGCCTCCCTCGAAGAGGTCGCCACGCTGGACACGAGGGGCGGCGACGAGGTCCTGCACGGTGTGTCCTTCCGCGCCGAACCCGGCCAGATGGTCGCGCTCGTCGGCTCCTCGGGCGCCGGCAAGTCCACCATCGCGCAGCTGCTGCCGCGGCTGTACGACGCGGACGAGGGCGCCGTGCGCATCGGCGGCGTCGACGTGCGCGACCTGTCCGCCGCCTCGCTGCGCGACACCCTCGGCATGGTCACCCAGGACGGCCACCTCTTCCACGACTCGCTCCGCGAGAACCTGCTGCTGGCCCGCCCCGAGGCCACCGAGAAGGAGCTGTGGGACGTGCTGCGCAGGGCCCGGCTGGACGGCCTGATCGCCGGGCTGCCGGACGGCCTGGACACGGTCGTCGGCGAGCGCGGGTACCGGCTCTCCGGCGGTGAGCGGCAGCGGCTGACCATCGCCCGGCTGCTGCTGGCCCGCCCCCGGGTCGTCATCCTCGACGAGGCAACGGCCCACCTGGACAACACATCCGAGGCCGCGGTCCAGGAAGCGCTGACCGAGGCGCTGGCAGGGCGTACCTCGCTGGTGATCGCCCACCGGCTGTCCACCGTACGGTCGGCCGACCTGATCCTCGTCGTCGAGGACGGCCGGATCGTCGAACGCGGCAGCCACGAGGCGCTGCTCGCCGCCGGCGGACGCTACGCGGAGCTGTACCGCACCCAGTTCGCCGAAGCACCCGCGACCCGGCAGACGGCGCCCGTGAACTGACCACGGATGTCCGCCGGTACCGCACCGGCCGGTCCTGCCCCTTGGCGGCGACCGGCCGGTGCGGAAAGACTCGGGGGGTGACCCAGCGCGCTGAACACTCGACCGTCATGGACCGCCTCGCGATCGACGACCTCGTCACCGCCTACGCCCACGCCGTCGACGACGGCGACTGGGCCGCGTACCGGCAACTGTTCACCCCCGACGGCCGCGCGGACTACCGCTCGGCCGGCGGCATCGAGGGCCGCTGCGAGGACGTCGCGGCCTGGCTCGCGGAGACGATGCGCCACTTCCCCGTCCGCCAGCACCTGATCGTCAACCGCCGGATCGACCTGGACACCCGGGACGGTGCCCCCGGCGACACCGCCACCGTACGCGCCGACTACCTCAACCCGATGCACCTCGTGAACCCGTCGGCGGCGCCCGGCGCCGACCCCGACGGCCACGGCACGCTCGCCCCGAACTACACCTGCGCCGGCCGCTGCGCCTTCACCGCCTGCCGCACGCCCGACGGCTGGCGCCTGACCGAGGTCGTCGTGCACGAGAAATGGCGCCAGGTGCTGCCCGCGGCGACGGCATGAGCCCTCCCCCGCACGGCTTGCACCCGAGCACCGGCCGCCGCGCCCCCTGTGCGTGATCGCCTTCGTGGCGCACACTGGGCGTCCGACCCGAGAGGGGGACACGGTATGCGCCGCCCGGCCGGCCGAGAGGACCGGGAGCCCCGGCTCCCCCTGGTGGCGCGCGGTCGCCGCACTGGTGGCCGGCGCGCTCCCGGCCCTGTGCTTCCCCGCGCCCGCCCTGTGGTGGCTGGCGTACGTCGTCCTGGTGCCCTGGCTGGCCCTCCTGGCCTCGGCCGGCACGCCCCGCCGCGCCGCGCTGGAGGGCTGGCTGGGCGGTACGGGCTTCATGCTGGCGGTGCACCACTGGCTGCTGCCCAGCCTGCACGTCTTCCTGCTCGTACTGGCCGCGCTGCTCGGGGCGCTCTGGGCACCGTGGGCCCTGCTCGTCCGCGACGTACTGCGCGGCCCGCGCACCCGGGCGGGTGCCCACGGTCCCGGCCCCGGACGCTGTGCCGCGGCACTCGTCCTCCTGCCGTCCGGCTGGCTGCTGATCGAACTGGTCCGGTCCTGGGAGTACCTGGGCGGCCCGTGGGGCGTGCTCGGCGCGAGCCAGTGGCAGGTGGCACCGGCCCTGCGGCTCGCCTCCCTCGGCGGCGTCTGGCTGCTGACCCTGCTGATCGTGGCGGTGAACACCGCGCTCACGATCCTGCTCACGGCCCCGCCCGTGTGGCGTACCGCGCTCGCCGGGCTGCTGACGCTCGCCGTCGCCGCCGGCACCGCCTGGCTGTGGGCGCCCCGCCCGCAGCCCGCGGGCACGACCCGGATCGGGGTGGTCCAGGCGGGCGTGGTGGCCGGCCCCGAAGCGCGCTTCGCACGGGGCGAGAAGCTCACCCGTGCCCTCGCGGGCCGCGGCGTCGACCTGGTCGTCTGGGGCGAGAGCAGCGTCGGCGCCGACCTGACCCGCCATCCGGAGCTGCGCGCCCGGCTGGCCGCGCTCTCCCGCGAGGTGCACGCCGATCTGCTGGTCAACGTGGACGCCCGGCGCGCCGACCGCCCCGGCATCTACAAGTCGTCCGTCCTGATAGGGCCGGACGGCCCGACCGGCGACCGCTACGACAAGATGCGCCTGGTGCCGTTCGGCGAGTACGTGCCGGCCCGCTCGCTCCTCGGCTGGGCCACCAGCGTCGGCAAGGCCGCCACCGAGGACCGGCAGCGCGGCACCCGCCAGGTCGTGATGACGGCGGGCACGGCACCGGACGGCGGCGCACTGCGCTTCGGCCCGCTCGTCTGCTTCGAGACGGCCTTCCCCGACATGAGCCGCCATCTGGTCAGGGACGGCGCGGAACTGCTGGTCGCCCAGTCCGCGACCTCCTCGTTCCAGGAGAGCTGGGCCCCAGGACAGCACGCCTCGCTGGCCGCGCTGCGCGCCGCCGAGACCTGGCGCCCGATGGTCCACGCGACGCTGACCGGCGTCAGCGCGGTCCACGGCCCGCGCGGTGAGCAGATCGGCGAGCGGCTCGGCACCGACCGCGCCACCGCCGCCGTGTACGACGTCCCGCTGGCCCGCGGCACCAGCCCGTACGTCCGCTTCGGCGACTGGCCCCTGTACGCGGCGCTCCTCGCGGTCGCCGTGTACTGCGCACGGACAGGCATCCACGCCCTGCGCCGGCCGGGACCCGGCGGCGGGCAGGGCGACGGGAGCGGGACTGCCGTCGGCGGGGCCGCGACCGACGGGAGCAAGGCCGGGGCCGGAGCCGGGGCCCTGGACGCTGCGGGTGCGGGCGGCGGGCCCGGCGAGGAGCCGGCCGGCCGGTCCGGCGAGACACCGGGCTGACCCCTCCGGCCACCGCGGCGGCGACCGGGGGGTGGGTTCCGCGAGGACCGGGGGGCTTTACGATCAGCCGGTCACCGGGCGGCGGTGAGCGGTCACCTCGGCGGCGGTCAGCCGGTCACCTCGGTGATCACGCGCTCGCACAGCTCGTGCGTGCGCAGCGCGTCCTCGGCCGTGAGCAGCGTCCCGGACCGCACGGCCTCCAGGAAGGCCAGCGCCACCTGTTCGATGCCGCGCTGCCGGGCGACCGGCACCCAGTCGCCCCGCCGCCGTACGCTCGGCTGCCCCTTGTGGTCGATCACCTCGGACAGGTTGACGACCTGCCGCTTGGTGTCCTGCCCGGAGACATCGAGGACCTCCTCGGCCGAACCGCTCAGCCGGTTCATCGTGCCGATGGCCGAGAACCCGTCACCGGCCAGGTGCAGCACCACGTGCTCCATCAGCCCGTTCCTGACCCGCGCCCGCACGTGCACCTGGTCCACCGTGCCCGGCGCCAGGAACCGCAGCGTGTCGATGACGTGGATGAAGTCGTCCAGCACCAGGGTGCGCGGGTCCTCGGGCAGCCCGACGCGGTTCTTCTGCAGCAGGATCAGGTCGCGCGGGTGCTCCAGGCACTGCGCGTACGCGGGCGCGTAGCGGCGGTTGAAGCCGACGGCCAGGCTGACGCCGCGGTCGGCGGCCCGCCGCACGATCCGCTCGCTCTCCTCGTAATGGTAAGAAATCGGCTTGTCGACATAGGTCGGCACGCCCGCCTCTATGAGCCGGCTGACGATCTCGGGGTGCGCGGCGGTCGGCGCGTGCACGAACGCCGCGTCCAGCCCGGCCGCCAGCAGCGAGTCGAGGTCGCCGTGGCGCTGCCCGGCGGGCAGGTGGAGGGTGTCGGCGACCCGTTCGAGGGTGGCCGGGGTGCGCGTCTGCAGGTGCAGCTCGACCCCGGGCTGCATCCCGAGCACCGGGAGGTACGCCTTCCGCGCGATGTCACCGAGGCCGATGCAGCCAACCTTCACTGTGTTTCCCCTCTGGAGCGGCCGACGGAGTTGCCGGGCGCGTCCGAGCCTACGTGGCCGGGCGCCGCTCCCGGACCGCCGGGCGGATTCCAGTCGGCGATCCCGTCCAGCGCGCGAAGGGCCAGGTCGGGCGCGAGCCGCGCGGTACCGGCGAGCAGCGCGGCACGGAGCGTCCGGGCCGGGGCCGAACGCCACGTCGCGAGCCGCGCGACGCGTGCGGAACGCCGTACGACCTCGGTGGTACGCGGCAGCCGCACCCGGGTGTACTCGGCCAGCGCCGCGGCGAGGTCGCCCGCCGGCCGCGCGAGCAGGCCGAGCACGACGGCGTCCTCGATGGCCTGGCCACCGCCCTGCCCGAGGTGGGGCGGCATCGGATGCACCGCGTCGCCGAGCAGCGCGACCCGGCCGCGGTGGTAGGCGGGCAGCGGGCGGGCGACCGCGTACACGTCGTTGCGCAGTACGGCACCGGGCTCCACGGCGGCGAGCAGATCCGGGACGGGCCGGTGCCAGGCGCCGAAGCGGCGCAGCAGCTCGGCGCGTTCGCCGTCGGGCGCCCGCCCGCCGGCCGGCGCGAGGGCGCTCGCGTACGCGTACACCCGCCCGTCGTGCAGCGGCTGACTCCCCCACAGCATGCCGGCGCCCCAGGTCTCGTGCGGCGCCACCCCGCCCGCAGGCGCGGGCACGACGAACCGCCAGGTGGTGACGCCCGCGTAACGGGGTCGGTGTCGCGGAACGAGCGCCGGCGGCGGCGGAGTGGAGTGCGTCGG
>NZ_PQSQ01000076.1 GCF_002920575.1 Streptomyces sp. Ru73
CGCCACCGCCGCCCGCCGGGCCGGACTGCCCCCGGTACGCCCGCACGAGATCGCCGACGCGGCGGAGAAACTGGCCACCGAGCACGACCTGGTACTGGTGGAAGGCGCGGGCGGGCTCCTGGTCCGCTTCGACGAAACCGGCGCCACCCTCGCCGACGCCGCCAAAGCACTCGGCGCACCGATGCTGATGGTGGCGCAGGCCGGACTCGGCACACTCAACGCCACGGCGCTGACGGCGCTCGCACTGCGCACGGCGGGCATCGACACGCCGGGGGTGGTCATCGGCAGCTGGCCCGCCGAACCGGACCTCGCCTCCCGCTGCAACCTCGCGGACCTGCCGGAGTCGGCGGGGGCGCCGCTGCTCGGCCTGGTACCGGCCGGGTCGGGAGCGCTGCCGCCCGCCCGTTTCCGCGCGGAGGCGGCGGGGTGGCTGGCGCCTCGGCTGGGCGGTACCTGGCAGAACTAGCGGTACGAAGAAGGGGGCACCGGCTGCGAGCCGGTGCCCCCTTCGCGTACGCACGGGTCAGTCGAGCGCCGCGCCCTTGCGCTCCGGGATGAGGAGCATCGCGGCCATGTCCAGGACGTAGATGACGGCCAGCAGGCCGATCGCCTTCTGGAAGCCGTACGAGCCGGCGACCAGGGCGACGACCAGCGGGGCCAGGCCGCCGATGCCGCGGCCGACGTTGAAGAGGACGTTCTGCGCGGTGGCGCGGGCGTGCGTCGGGTACAGCTCGGCGATGAGCGCGCCGTAGCCGCCGGTCATGCCGTTGACGAACGCGCCCATGACGGCGCCGCCGATGAGTAGCGCGGTGGGCGTGGACAGCGTGGCGTACGCGAGGACCGTGACGACCGAACCGGCCTGGAAGAGCCAGAAGGTGGGACGGCGGCCGATGCGGTCGGCGAGGTGGCCGAAGGCGAGGATGCCGCAGGCCATGCCGACGACGGTGACGGCGGTCCAGGCGCCGGACTTGGTGAGGCTGTAGCCGAACTGCTGGGAGAGGTAGCTCGGCAGCCAGGTCATGATGCCGTAGTAGCCGAAGTTCTGTACCGAGGTCAGCACGAGGACGCCGAGGGTGGCGCGGCGCGCGGCGGGGGTGGCGACCAGGGAGCGGAGCGGCGCGGTGGCCGGGCGCTCGGCGGCCTTCGCCGCGGTGAAGGCGGCGGGCTCGTGCATGGTGCGGCGGAAGAGGAAGGCCGCGACGGCGGGCAGCACGCCGAGCGCGAAGAGGGCGCGCCAGCCCCAGGCTTCGATGACGGGCGCGGAGACCAGGGCGGCGGCGAGGACGCCGGTCTGCCAGCCGAGGCCGACGTAGGAGGTGCCGCGGGCGCGCTTGCGGCTGGGGAACGCCTCGGCGGCCAGTGCCATGCCGATGCCGAACTCGCCGCCGATGCCCATGCCCGCGACGAACCGCGCCGCGGCGAGCTGCGGGAAGTCCTGGGCGATGGCGGTGAGCCCGGTGAAGACGGCGAAGAGGATGATCGACCAGGTCAGGACGCGGATGCGGCCGAGGCGGTCGGAGAGTACGCCGAAGAGGAGGCCGCCGACGACGCAGCCGATGAGGGTGATGGTGGTGAGCGAGCCCGCCTGGGCGGGGTCCAGGTGGAGGCCGGCGGTGATCGCGGAGAGCGCGAAGCTGAGGATGAGGAGGTCGAAGCCCTCCAGGCCGTAGCCGACGGCGGAGGCGAGTACCGCCTTGCGGGCGTAGGCGTCGGTGGTGGCCTCCGGCGCGGCGCCCGGGTGGGCGTCCTCGACCGCTGGCGCGGGGTGGTTCGGCATGCGTCCTGCTCTGTCGTCCTGACGGTGGGCTGGGCGTGCGTCGGTTGTCAGTGGCGGGCGGTAGCTTCGGGAGGTGTGTGGCGGAGGTGGGGGAGGGACCCCGTCACGGGTCTCCTTGGGATCCCCGAGTCGGGGGTCCCGGGTGGGGATCCCCCCGGTTGGGGGTGGTTTCCCCGGCGGGAGACGCTCTCCTCGGACGGGGAGAGGGAGGGGCCCTGCCAGGAATCGGGAAGGGCCCTGCCAGAACCACTGCCAGGAATCGCGAAGCGGGCCGTTCAGCGCCGACGCGGCCGAGACGCCATTCTAGAACGGCGCCGCAGACGCCAGGACGTGGCCCTCGCGCAGGACGGCGTCTCCCCCGCCAGGACGTGCCCCTTGCCCACGGCGGCGCGCGCCGACGCCGGGACAGGGCCCCGGGCGCCAGGACAACGCCCTCCGGCGCACGTCCCAGCCCCTCGGCGCACGACCGAGCCCCCTCGGCACCGGCACCCGGCACCGGCACCCGCCCGATACCCGTCCCGCGCGGGCCCGGGACGAACCCGGTCCCCGGCGGCACAATCAGAAACGGAAGCCGTTGTCGTGCCGTTCGGGAAGGGCGAGGCATGTCGCTGCGCAACAGAGGACACCGGACCGCCGTGCACCACCCGCTCTTCGCCCGGGCCTACGTACGGCTCGGGCCGCTCGCCGATGTGCACGGCGGGGTGCGGCCGCTCCGGCGTGAGCTGCTGGCGGGGCTGTCGGGGCGGGTCATCGAGATCGGCGCGGGCGGCGGGCTGAACTTCGCGCACTATCCGGGCACCGTCTCGGAGGTGGTGGCGGTCGAGCCGGAGGCCGCGCTGCGGCAGGCGGCCCGTACGGAGGCGGCGCGCGCCGGGGTGCCGGTGGACGTGGTGCCGGCGGTCGCCGAGGCGCTGCCGGTCAAGAGCGAGGCGTTCGACGCGGCGGTGGTGGCGCTGGTGCTGTGCTCGGTACGTGACGTGCCGCGGGCGCTGGCGGAGCTGCGGCGGGTGCTGCGGCCGGGCGCCGAGGTGCGGTTCCTGGAGCATGTGCGGGCCGAGGGGCGCGGGCTGCGCGCGGTGCAGCGGGTGGCGGACCGTACGGTGTGGCCGCTGCTGAACGGCGGCTGCCATACGTCGCGGGATGCGGTGGCGGCGCTGCGTGCGGCCGGGTTCGCGGTGGAGCGGGAGCGGCGGCTGCGGGTGCCGCCGCGGGGCGTGACGCTGCCGTCGTCGCCGGTGGTACTCGGTACGGCGCGGCGCCCGGAGGCGGCGGCGTAGCGGTACGGGTACGGCACAGCGGCCGGAGACGGTCGCACAGGCCCTGGCACGGCCCGACGCCGGAGATGGTGTCCAGCGGTCTCCGCCCGGCTGGTGGCCCTCAGCACGCCACGGCGCAGAGCCAACGGCGCACGACACGACGCCCGGAGACGCCGGTGCAGCGGTCTCCGGGCGCCGGTCGCGTCCGCGGTCGGGTCAGCGGGCCTCTCCCGCCACGCCGACGCGCCGTGCGGTGGCGCCGCGGACGTTCGTGCACGGCACCTGTGCCCGCGGGGACTTGGTGCCGCGCTGTACGGCGAGTGCGTCGGCGGCGCGTACGCGTGCCGCCGAGCCGCGCTGGAAGACCAGCACCACGGCGGGTCCGCCCACTGCCCGTACGTCCGCTCTAACGGACTGGACTTGCCGCCAACGGCCCTGGATGAGCACCAGGTCGCCCTGCCTCACCTGCAGTGCCCTCACCGCCCCATCACAGCCCACACTTCTTTTCCCACCCCATCCGTCGCGGCAGTCCGCTCGGTGCCGTCCCCTCCCCAGGGGCGGCCGTCGGTCCTGCCTGATTTGGTTCGGTAACTGTGGCGGCTCGTTCGCTTTCGCGCACACTCCGATCCGGTCACATTGCCGACCCGGGCGGATACGCGCGCGGGGTGGTCAGGGGCGTTTGCTGGTGTGGCGGGGGCGGCCGGGTGGCGGGGGTGTGCGCGGCACTGGGTGCCAGGGGCCGTCCGAGCAGGGATTGCGCTCCCTCCTGCCAGGGAGAAGTGCAATATTGCATCCGTTCGGGCGGGTGCATTCATGCGTCAGCGCGCGGGCGCGCGCCGCTCCCGTGGCAATGCGTGCCACGCCGATCACGCCCCGCTACGGGCCGGTCACCGGCCTCTGACCTGCCCGCCCGCGGTGGTGCGGCGGAATCGCCCGGAACCGTCCCGGGTACCGCACTTGGGCTGATCACGGGCCTGTCCGGCCGCAATGGGCCACCGGGGCGGAAGGCACCGGGTGACGGCCGGATCAGGGCGGTACGTGGCGTACGACACTGCCGCTGACCGGGCGTTACCCGTCCGTACGGGCCGCTCCGGGCAGGGGCGGCTCCCCCGGCCAGTGACGCAGTTCACGGAGGAGCGTGAGGAAGGCGCGTTCCGCCGGGGAGAGCAGCCGGTCCCTGCGGTGCACCAGGCTGACCGGCCGGGGCTGCGGCGCGGGTTCGACGGGCAGTACGGCGAGCCGGCCGGCCCGTACGTCCTCCCCCACCGCGTGTTCGGAGATGAGGGAGAGGCCGAGCCCGGCGGCGACGCACTGCTTGACCGCCTCGGGGCCCCAGATGTCTGCGCGCGGCGCGTTCTCCAGGGACCAGTCGGCGAGTACCTGTTCCTGGAGGCTGCGGGTCTGGGAGCCGGGCTCGCGCAGCAGGAAGCTTGCCCCGGCCAGTTCCTCGGGCGTCACCCGGTCCGCGCCGGCGAGCCGGTGGCCGGGGGCCGCGACGAGAACCAGCCGCTCGTCGAGCACGGTCTCCACGACGAGCCGGTCGCCGTGCGGGCTGCCGGCCACCACGGCGACGCCGATGCCGCCGCCGAGCAGTTGTTCCTGTACGGCCTCGCCGTTGCCGACGAAGATGTCGCATTCGATGGCGGGGTGACGTTCGCGGTACCGGGCGAGCAGGGCCGGCAGCAGGTAGGTGCCGACGGTGGTGGAGCCGCCGACCAGCAGCCGTCCGGTGGCGAGGCCGCTGACCTGCTGCACGGCGGCGACCGCTTCTTCGGCGAGGAGGAAGACCCGCTTGCCGTACTCGGCGAGGACCTCGCCCTCGGCGGTGGGCCTGGCCCGGGTTCCCGACCGGTCGACGAGCGTGACGCGCAGCGACTGTTCGAGCCTGCGTACCTGGTTGGAGACGGAGGGCTGGCTCATGTAGAGCTTCTGCGCGGCGGCGGAGAAGCCCTGGTGCTCGACGACCTGCATGAAGATCCAGAGCCGGTGGAGGTTGAGTTCCATGGCGCCCCCGGGGGCTTTCGAAGATCGCTCGGCCGTCGCGCAGCCTAACCGTCCGACCGGCCGCCGGACAGGGCCACGGGCGGCTCTTCCGTGGTCTCCACGGTGCCGGGGCCGTGCCCTGACCGCTGCCGGGACCGTGCCCACAGCAGGTACAGCGGTGCCGTGACGACCAGTCCGACGAGCCAGGAGAGGTCGGCGCCGCCGAGGTGCGCGGCGAACGGGCCGGTGTAGAGGTCGGTGGCGAGGAAGGGGATCTGGACGACGATGCCGACGGCGTACGAGCCGAGCGCCACGGGGTTGAAGCGTCCGTAGCGGCCGCCGTCGGGGGCGAAGAGGGCGTCGAAGTCGTAGCGGCCGCGGTGCAGCAGGTAGAAGTCGATGAGGTTGATCGCGGTCCAGGGGACGAGGACGATCAGCAGGACGAGCACGAGATTGACGAAGTGGTTCACGAAGTCGCTGGACAGGCCGAGTGCGATGACCAGGGCGACGGCGAGGACCAGTGCGGAGACCGCGCCGCGTGCGACGACGCGCGGCTGCCAGCGGGCGCGGAACGTCTGCCCGATGGTGATCATCGACAGCACCGCGCCGTAGAGGTTGAGCGCGTTGTGGTTGATGACGCTGAAGAGGAAGAGCAGGAGGAGTACGGGGCCGAAGGCGCCGGCCGCGTCGTGGAAGCCGGCGACCGCGTCCGGGTCGGGGCTGACCAGCGCGACGACGGTACCGGCGAGGAACGGCAGCGCCGAGCCCAGGCAGGAGCCCCAGTAGGTGGCCCAGAAGGTGCTGGCGGTGCGGACGGTGCGCGGCAGGTAGCGGGAGTAGTCCGATACGTACGGCGCGAACGCCAGCTGCCACAGGGCGCTGAGGGAGACGGTGGCGAGCCAGCCGGCGAAGGTGAAGGAGCCGCGGGTGAGGAAGTCGTCGGGCAGGCCGCGGGCGACGACCGTGCCGAGTCCGGCGAGGATGCCGAGGCCGAGGACGACGGTGGCGAGCTTGTTGAGGGTGTGGATGAGGCGGTAGCCGATCAGGCAGATGGCCGCCGAGCCGGCCGCGCCCAGCAGGATGCCGGCGTCGACCGGGACGGCGGGCGCGAGGCCGTGCAGTGACTTGCCCGCGAGCACGATGTTGGAGGCGAAGAAGCCGACGTACATCGCGGCGGCGACGACCACGATGAGCAGGGCGCCCACCGAGCCGAACTGCGCCCGGCTCTGGATCATCTGGGGCACGCCGAGCTGCGGACCCTGCGCGGAGTGCAGCGCCATGAAGACGCCGCCGATCAGCTGGCCGACGGCGATGGCGAGGACGGCGGAGAGGAAGGACTGGTGGAAGACCTGGACGCCCATGGCACCGGTGACCAGCGGCAATGGCGCGATGTTGGTGCCGAACCACATGGTGAACAGGTCGCGGACCCGGCCGTGCCGTTCGGTTTCGGGGACGTGGTCGATGGTGTGGTGTTCCACTGCGGCGGGCGCTGCCGCGCCTCCTGCGGCTTCGGGCACGGGCACTCCTCGGACCGAGGGACGTGAGAGGGGGCGATGGCTGGGAGTGTTGAGGACGCGCGTTGGTCCGGTCAATCAGAGAAATCCGTGCTCTTCCATCTGATGAATTGATGCAGGGAGGGTGCGAGGATCACGCCATGCCCAAGGACGCCAACTTCACCCTCGTACAGCTCCGCTACTTCCTCGCCGCTGCGGAGCTCGGCAGCATGACGGCGGCGGCGCAGCGGATCAGTGTGTCGCAGTCGGCGATCTCCACCGCGGTGACGCATCTGGAGCGGGAGCTGGGGGTGCAGCTGCTGATACGGCACCACGCCAAGGGTCTGTCGCTGACCCGGGCCGGCGAGCGTTTCCTGCACGAGCTGCGCGGATTCCTCACGCATGCCGAGGGCTTGACGGAGACCGCCCGCAGTCTGGGGACGGAGCTGGTGGGCGAGCTGGCGGTGGGCTGCTTCCAGACGCTGGCGCCGTTCTTCCTGCCGCGGCTGCTGCGGGAGTTCGGGGACGCGCATCCCGCGGTGCGGGTGGAGGTCACCGAGGGCGACATCCGGGCGGTGCAGCAGGATCTGCGGGGCGGCCGGTGCGAGCTGGCGCTCCTGTACGACCTGGGGCTGGACCCGGACATCGAGCGGGAGGTGCTGGCGGTGGCGCCGCCGTACGCGCTGGTGCCGGCGGGCCATCCGCTGGCGGGTGCGGGCGCGGTGCGGCTCGCGGACCTGGCGGCGGAGCCGATGATCCTGCTGGACCTGCCGCTGAGCCGGGACTACTTCCGTTCGCTGTTCCTGAAGACGGGGGTGGAGCCCAAGGTGCGGCACCGCAGCACGAGTTACGAGACGGTGCGTGCGATGGTGGCGGCGGGGCACGGTTTCGCGCTGCTGAACCAGCGTCCGGTGCACGACGCGACGTACGACGGCGGGCGCGCCGTGGCGCTGCGGCTGACCGATCCGCTGCCGGCGCTGCCGGTGGTACTGGCGCGGCTGTCGGGGGTGCGGCCGACGGCCCGCGCGCAGGCGTTCGCGGCGGTGTGCCGGGCGGCGCTGGGCACCTGATCCCTCCCACGGTGCGGCCCCCGGAGCGGGCCTGACCTGCGCGGATCACAGCCATCTGGAAAACAGATGCAGTTGCTCGGAAACCTCTGCTTTACGGATGAGGGAGCGCGCGCCCATAGTCAGGGATCAGCAGACCCCGCACGCCTCGGGAGGCTGATGATGACCCTCACTCTGGACGACGCGGTGGATCCGCGTACCCGCCGCGCGGACTTCGTCGCGGCCATGGGCAACGCCGCCACCGGCGTCACGGTGGTCGCCACCGACGGCCCCGCCGGCCGCTTCGCGCAGACGGTCAGCGCGATGAGTTCGGTCTCCGCCGATCCGCCGTCGCTGCTGGTGTGCGTCAACCTGCGCAGCCCGCTGGCGGACGCCGCGGTGCGCAACGGCGTCTTCACCGTCAACGTCCTCGCCGTCGACCAGGCCCACGTCTCCGACGTCTTCGCGGGCCGCGCGTCCGGCGGTGAAGTGCCGTACCAGCCCTACGACTTCGGCTGTGCGAGCTGGCGGCCGCTGGAGACCGGCGCCCCCGGTCTGGCCGGTGCCGCCGCCGTCTTCGACTGCCGGCTGGCCGCCGGCCACGAGCACGGAACGCACCGCATCCTGCTGGGCGAGGTGCTCGCCTCGTCCGTCACCGCCGCGCGGCCGCTGGTCCACCACGCGCGTGCGTACGGGGCGCCCCGCCCCCTCTGACCTCGTTCCCTTCACCCTGAGGAGCACCCGCATGATCCGTACCGGGGAGCAGTACCGGGAGTCGATCCGCGACGGACGGGAGGTGTGGATCAACGGCGAGAAGGTCGCCGACGTCACCGCGCACCCCGCCTTCAAGCCGCTGGTCGACATCCGGGCCCGCATCTACGACATGGCCCACGAGCCGGGCACCCGTGACGTCATGACGTACACCGACCCGGACACCGGCGAGGTCAACGCGGTGCAGCAGAAGCCGCCGCGCACGAAGGCCGACTGGGACGCCAAGCGGGCCGCGACGGACGCGGTGCTCACCGACGTCGGCGGGGTGGTGACCCGGGTCGGCGACGAGACGATCGGCGAGGTGTGGTCGCTGATCGACGGCCAGGACGTGCTGGACGCGATCAACCCGGCGTACAGCGAGAACGTCAAGCGCCACATCGACCGGGCGTGCTTCGGCGACCCGTTCCACGTGTCGGCCAACACCGACCCCAAGGGTGACCGGTCCAAGCGTCCGCAGGACCAGGACCCGGACATGCTGCTGCACGTCGTGAAGGAGACGGACCGCGGGATCGTGGTGCGCGGCGCGAAGTACGAGACGGCCGCCGCGTACGCCAACCAGGCGTTCACCAAGCCCACCATCGCCAACTGGGGCGACTCCGAACTCTCCGACTACGCGCTGGGGTTCATGCTGGACATGGGCTCGCCGGGGCTGAAGTACATCTGCCGCACCGGTTTCGCGGGGCGCGCTCCGGCCGAGGACTATCCGCTGGCCAACCGCTTCGACGAGGTCGACACACTGGTGGTCTTCGACGACGTCGAGATCCCGTGGGAGAACGTGCTGTTCTACCGGGACACCAAGGCGGCCACGTTCATCCGGGCCACGCTGCACCGGTACAGCGCGTATGCCTTCACCCAGCGCAACCTGCGGCTCGCTGACCTGATGATCGGCGCGGCGCTGTGGAACGTGAAGCAGACCGGGCTGGAGAAGCAGCAGGCCGTGCAGGAGAAGCTGGCGACGCTGGCCTGCTACCGGGAGGGCATCAACGCGCACCTCACGGCGGCGGTGGCGATGGCGGAGCCGAGCCCCGGCGGGCTGCTGATGCCGCATCAGTCGCTGCTGTACACCGGCCGGGTGCTGGCCTGTTCGCAGCTGCACGAGATGATGCACATCGCGCGGGAGCTGTGCGGCGGGCAGATCTGCATCACGCCGGACAAGGCGTCCTTCGACCACCCGGACACCGCGCCGTGGCTCACGAAGTTCTACTCGATCAATGAGCACTGGGTCGCCGAGGACCGCCGCAAGCTCCTCGCGTACGCCCGTGACCTGCTGAACTCCGACTACGCGGGGCACCGGCTCACCTTCCAGCTGTTCGCGCAGTCCCCGCCGTTCGCGCATCTCGGCGCGGTCTACCGGAACTTCGACTGGGACGGTCCGCTGGACCTGGTGAAGGACGCGGCGGGACTGTCGGACAACGTACTCGGAACCCTCGGGAGGACCGCCAAGTGAGCGCCCCGCACGACCGCATCCGCCGCTTCAACACCGCCGACACCTATCCCGAGCAGCAGCTCTCCAACGACCTGGCGCAGGCCGTGGTCGCCGAGGGCACGGTGTACCTGCGCGGCCAGATCGGCCAGGACCTGGAGACCCGCGAGAACGTCGGGGTGGGTGACGTGGCCGCGCAGGCGGAGCGGGCGATGGCCAACATCGACCTGCTGCTGCGGGAGTGCGGCAGCCGGCTCGACGAGATCGTGAAGATCACCGTGTATCTGACCGACATCCGCTTCCGTGAGGACGTGTACCGGGTGATGGGCCGCTGGCTGAAGGGCGTGCACTACGTCTCGACGGGCCTGGTCGTCTCGGCGCTGGCCCGGCCCGAGTGGCTGGTGGAGATCGACGCGACGGCGGTGATCCCGCAGGAGCGGCGGGCCGAGGCCGCGGCGATCCGGGCGGAGGCGGCCGAGTGACCTTCTCCATTGCCGCGCGCTGCACCCGCACCGGCGAGTTCGGCGTCGCCGTGTCCTCGTCCTCCCCCGCCGTCGCCGCGCGCTGTGCGTACGTACGGGCCGGAGTCGGCGCCGCCTGCTCGCAGAACGTCACGGACCCCCGGCTGGGCCCCGAACTGCTGGACGCGCTGGCCGCCGGTACCGGTGCCGGGACGGCGATGGCGCGGCTCGCCGCGGCCGTACGGCACGTGGACTGGCGCCAGTTGACGGTCATCGGCGCGTCCGGTGAGCCCGCCGCGTACTCCGGTGACCGCACCCTGGGGGTGCACGCGGAGGCGGTGGGCGAGGACGCGGTCGCCGCGGGCAACCTCCTCGCCGACCCCGGCGTGCCGGCCGCGATGCTGGCCGCCTTCGCCGCGGCGGACCCCGCGGCGCCACTGGCCCGGCGGCTGGTGGAGGCGCTGGCGGCGGGCGCGGCAGCGGGCGGCGAGGCAGGGCCTGTGCACTCGGCGGGGCTGCTGGTCAGCGGCCAGGTGGCGTGGCCGGTCACCGATCTGCGGGTGGACTGGTCGGACGGCGATCCGATCGCGGAGCTGGCGGACCTGTGGAAGCGGTGGGAGCCGCAGGCGGCGGACTACGTCCGGCGTGCGCTGGATCCGGCGGCCGCACCGGGGTACGGCGTGCCGGGTGATCCCGCATGACCAGTACCGATACGGCCGCGCACTCCGCCGTACGGGACGCCGTCGCCGCCTCCGCCGATGACCTGCTGGCCCTCAGCCACCGCATCCACGCCCACCCGGAGACCGCCTGGGAGGAGGAGCGGGCCGCCGACTGGACCGCGTCCGCCCTCGCCGACCTGGGCTATCGGGTCACGCCCGGGATCTGCGACCTGCCCACCGCCTTCTCCGCGACGATCGGCTCCGGGCCCTTGCACCTGGCGCTCTGCGCGGAGTACGACGCGCTGCCGGGGCTCGGCCACGCCTGCGGGCACAACATCATCGCCGCCTCGGCCGTGGGCGCCGCTGCCGGACTGGCCCGGGTCGCCGACGACCTGGGGCTGACGGTGACGGTGCTGGGCACGCCGGCCGAGGAGGGCGGCGGGGGCAAGATCCTGATGCTGGAGCGCGGTGCGTTCGACGGGATGCACGCGGCGATGATGGTGCATCCGGGGCCCGTGGACGTCGCGGAGGCGGAGCCGTACGCGGTGGCGCATCTGCGGATCGACTACGAGGGGAAGGCGGCGCACGCCGCGGCCTATCCCGAGCGGGGCCGCAATGCGGCGGACGCGTTCACCGTCGCGCAGGTCGCGATCGGCCTGCTGCGCCAGCAACTCCCCCACTCCGTAAGGGTGCACGGGATGGTGACCCGTGGCGGTGAGGCGCCGAACGCGATCCCCGAGCGGACCAGCGGGCGGTGGTACGTCCGGGCCGGTTCGCTGGAGGAGCTGGCGGCGGTGCGGCCACGTGTCGAGCGGTGTTTCGAGGCGGGCGCGCTGGCGGCCGGGTGTGAGCTGTCGGTGGCGCACGAGAGCCCGCCGTACGCGGAGTTCCGTACGGACACGGACATGCTGGGGCTGTACCGGGCGCACGCGGAGGCGGTCGGGCGGACGTTCACCCCGCCGTCGGCGCCCGAGGCGCGGATGAACCGGGCCTCGACCGACATGGGCAACGTGTCCCGCGTGCTGCCCGCGATCCATCCGTACCTCGGCATCGGGTCACTGCCCGCGGTGAACCATCAGAAGGAGTTCGCCGCGCACTGCGTGACGCCGGAGGCCGACCGTGCCGTGCTGGACGGTGCGACGGCCCTGGCGCTGACGGCGGCGTCGCTGGCGGCCGATCCCCGGCAGCGGGCGCGGCTCACAGCCGCGCGCACCCCGTGACCGTACGGGCGAAGCGGAGGACCGCGTCGTACGCCGTGGCGTGGTCCACCGCCGGGTTGCGGCTGAAGATGTGCAGGCCGTACCCGTCCTCCAGCGCGACCAGGTCGCGCGCCACCTCGGCCGGCGGCGCGGTGAGCGTGAACTCCCCTGCTGCGGCGCCGAGTTCGAGCACGGTCGTGTAGAGCGCGACCTCGCGTGCGTACAGCGACGCCATCAAGGTGGCGTGCGGCCGGCTGCGGTCGGCGAGCCCGTGCAGTTCGTAGAGCAGCTTGTGCACCCCGTCGTCCCTGTCGCGCGGCAGGCCGCTTCCGGCCGCCGCGCGCAGGCGTGCCACCGGGTCGGTGATGGCGTCGGTCTCGGCGTGCCGGTGTGCGAGATAGCGCTCCACGGCGGCCTGGTGGACCTCGAAGACCAGGTCGTCCAGCTCCGGGTAGTAGTAGAGCACCGAGCCGGCCGAGACCTCCGCCTCGGCCGCGATGTCCTTGATGCGCAGGCCCGCCAGGCCGCGCCCGGTGATGGCCCGGCCCGCCGCCTCGATGAGCGCCTCCCGCCTCGCGCCTTGGTTCTTGGTCCTCGCCATGCCGCTGATTCCCCGTTTCCGACGTCAACGAATGCGGTTTTCTGCCCCGCGATGCATTGACAGACTATCGCCCCATAGTTTGAATCTGCGTTCAAAGAATGCGTGCAAGGAATGCTTCGCCCACCACTCTTCCGCCAGGAGGCGGCGTGGAACACGCACCCACTCATCAGGAATGGCAGCGGCGGGCCGCCGCGCTCCGCCCGGAGACCCGGGCGTTTCTCGGCGGGGGATACACCGAAGCCGCCGACGGCCGCACCTTCACCGACATCGACCCCGCCACCGGCAAGCCCGTCGCCGAGGTCGCCCGCTGCGGCGCCGCCGACGTCGACGCGGCCGTGCGCGCGGCCCGCACCGCCTTCGAGGACGGCCGCTGGTCCCGGGCCGCGCCCGCCGAGCGCAAGCGCCGGCTGCTGCGCCTGGCCGAACTCCTCACCGCGCACGGCGCTGAGCTGGCGCTGCTCGACACCCTCGACATGGGCAAGCCCATCACCGAGACGCTCACCGTCGACGTACCGGGCGCGGCCGGCTGCTTCGCCTGGCACGCGGAGGCGGTCGACAAGCTGTACGACGAGGTCGCGCCGACCGCGCCGGGCAGCCTCGCGGTGGTGCGCCGGGTGCCGCTCGGCGTGGTCGGGGCCGTGGTGCCCTGGAACTTCCCCCTCGACATGGCCGCCTGGAAGCTGGCGCCCGCGCTGGCCGCCGGGAACAGCGTGGTGCTCAAGCCCGCCGAGCAGTCCCCGCTCTCCGCACTGCTGCTGGCCCGGCTCGCCGCGGAGGCCGGCATCCCCGACGGCGTGCTGAACGTGGTGCCCGGCTTCGGCGAGGAGGCGGGGCAGGCCCTGGGCCGCCACCCCGACGTGGACGCGCTGGCCTTCACCGGCTCGACGGCCGTCGGCAAGCTGTTCCTCTCCTACGCCGCCGAGTCCAACCTCAAGCAGGTCTGGCCCGAGTGCGGCGGCAAGAGCCCCAACCTCGTCTTCGCCGACGCCGACCTGACGGCCGCCGCCGAGAAGGCCGCCTGGGGCTTCCTCTACAACTCCGGCCAGGTCTGCTCCGCCAACACCCGTCTGCTGGTGGAGAGTTCGGTCGCAGAGGAGTTCACCGCGCGGGTCGTGGAGCACGTACGGCGGTGGCGGCCCGGCGATCCGCTCGACCCCGCCACGGTGCTCGGGCCGCTCGTGGACGAGGCACAGGCCAACCGTGTGGTGAGCGCCGTGTCGACGGCGCGTGCCGCCGGCGCGACGGTGGTCTGCGGCGGCACCCGCCCGGCACGCCCCGGCGCGTACGTCGACCCGGCCGTGGTGACCGGCCTGACGCCGGACGCGCCGCTCGCCCGCGAGGAGCTGTTCGGCCCCGTGCTGGCCGTCCTGCCGTTCGCCGGCGAGGCGGAAGCGGTGCGGCTCGCCAACGACTCCCCGTACGGGCTGGCCGCCTCGGTGTGGACCCGGGACATCGGCCGGGCGCACCGGGTGAGCGACGCGCTGCACGCCGGGACGGTGTCGGTGAACACCGTCGACGCGCTCGACCCGGTGACGCCGTTCGGCGGCTTCAAGCAGTCCGGCTTCGGCCGGGACCTCTCGCTGCACTCCTTCGAGAAGTACACGGGGCTGAAGACCACCTGGCTCCACTACGGCCAGGACGCGTGACAGCACTGCCCACGGCACTTCCCACGGCACCCACGGAAGGACACCCCACCATGGACCACACCGCTCTCGCCGCCGCCGACCGGGCCCGGATCATCCACCCGTACCTGCCCTCCTCCGTCGAGGAGCGGGTCGTGATGACCGAGGGGTCCGGCTGCCGGCTCACCGACGCCGAGGGCCGCTCGTACCTCGACGCCACCGGCGGGCTCTGGCTCGCGCAGATCGGGCACGGCCGGGAGGAGGTGGCGCGAGCCGCAGCCGAGCAGATGCGGAAGCTGGAGTACTTCACCAGCTTCTGGGAGTTCTCCAACGACCGGGCGATCGAGCTGGCCACGCGGCTCACGTCGCTCGCCCCCGCCGGGCTCGGCCATGTCTACTTCACCTCCGGCGGCTCGGAGGGCAACGAGGCCGCGATCAAGATGGCGCGCTACTACCACCACCGGCGCGGCGAGTCCTCCCGCACCTGGATCCTGGCGCGCGACAAGGCGTACCACGGGATCGGCTACGGCGGTGGGTCGGCGACCGGCTTCCCTCTGTACCACGAGGGCTTCGCGCCGATGATGCCGCACGTCAGCCACCTGACGCCGCCGTGGCCCTACCGCACCGAGCTGTACGGCGGCGAGGCGCGCACCCCCGAGCAGGTGACGGACTTCCTGATCCGGGAGCTGGAGGAGCGGATCGCGGAGATCGGGCCCGGCAACATCGCCGCGATGATCGGTGAGCCGATCATGGGCGTGGGCGGCATGCTGGTGCCGCCGGCCGACTACTGGCCGCGGGTGCGGGAGGTGCTGGACCGGCACGGCATCCTGCTGATCTTCGACGAGGTGGTGACGGCGTACGGGCGGGTCGGCGAGTGGTTCGCGGCCCAGCACTTCGGCGTCACGCCCGACATCATCGTCACCGCCAAGGGCATCACCTCCGGGTACACGCCGCTGGGCGCGCTGCTGGTCGGGGACCACGTGGCCGAGCAGCTGCTGCGCGAGCACGGCTTCCCGATGGGCTACACCTACAACGGCCACCCGGTCGCGGCCGCGGTCGCGCTCGCCAACCTCGACATCATCGAGCGGGAGGGGCTGCTGGCCCGCGCGGTGGAGCTGGGCGCGACGCTCCACGGCGAGCTGGAGGCCCAGCTCGGGGAGGTGCCGGTGGTCGGCGAGGTGCGGTCGGTGGGCATGATGCTCGCCGTCGAGCTGGTCGCCGATCGCGCGACCCGCGAGCCGCTGCCGGTGCGGCCCGAGCGGATGCCGCACGATGTGATCCGGCGCGAGACCGGGGTGATCGTCCGGGACTCCGCGCACAGCATCGTGCTGTCGCCGCCGCTGGTCATGACCGAGGCGGAGGCCAAGGAGACCGCCACAGCACTGCGGTCGGTCCTGGAACGCACCCTGCCCACCGGAGAGATCCGGGCCTGATCCGCCCGGCCGCGAGTCCCTCGCTCCGCTCGGCCGCGACCGGCCACGAATGGAAGGGCGATCTGCCGTGTCCGTACCACCCACCGGATCCGCACCCGCACCACCGTCGCCGCCGCCTTCGCCGCCGCAGGGGGCCGTTCCGCATCTGCACCGCAGCCTGCGCCGGTTCGACATCATGGCCATGGGCGTCGCGGCCGTCATCTCCTTCGACGTGCTGGGGCAGCTCGCCACCGGCGGGGGCGAGGCCGTCACCTGGATCGCCGTGCTCGCGGTGGGCTTCCTGCTGCCGTACGCGCTGGTCTTCGCCGAGACGGGGGCCGCCTTCCCGCAGGAGGGCGGTCCGTACGTCTGGGTGAAGCTGGCGTTCGGGCGCTCCGCCGCCGCGCTCACCACGATGTTCTACTGGGTCACCAATCCGGTGTGGCTCGGCGGTTCGCTGGTGTTCGTCGCGGCGGAGGCGTGGGACGGCTTCGTCTTCCCGCTCGGGTCGGGGACGGTGGCGGACTACGCGTTCAAGCTGGTGTTCATCTGGGCGGCGATCCTCACCGCGATCGTGTCGCTGCGCCGCGGCAAGTGGATCACGACGGCGGGCGCGGCGGCGAAGGTGCTGGCGCTCGCCGTCTTCTCCGGCACGGCGGTCGCGTACGGCGTGGCGCACGGTTTCCACGGCCTGGGCCATGCCTCCTTCGCGCCGTCCGGGGCCGGGTTCCTGGCCCTGGTGCCGGTGCTCCTCTTCGCGTACGTGGGGTTCGAGGCGCCGAACGCGGCGGGCGACGAGATGCACGACCCGCAGCGGGACGTGCCGGTCTCCATCGGCATCTCCGGGCTGATCGCCGCGTGCTGCTACCTGCTCCCCGTCCTGGCGATCCTCTCGGCGGCGCCGGCCGGGCAGGTGACGGGCATCGGCGGGTTCATGGACGCGGCGCGGCTGGTCTTCGGGGTGTACGGGGCGTGGAGCGGGCCGCTGCTGACCACGACGGCCGTGCTGTTCGTCTTCGCGCTGCTCACCCAGGGCAGTGCGTGGATGATCGTCAGCGACCGGATGCAGGCGATGACGGCGGCGGACGGCGGGTTCTTCCGCCGCGGGCTGGGCGCGTTCCACCCGCGGCTGGGCACGCCGGTCCGGATGAACCTCCTCTCGGGGATCACCGCGACGCTGTTCATGGTGGCCGCGATGAACCTGGCGGCCGGTGACGCGGCAGCCGTCTTCGGCGTCGTCCTCACCGTCGCCATCACCACCCTGCTGCTGTCGTACCTGGTGATAGTGCCGGCCCTGATCCGCCTCCGGCTCCGCCGCCCCGAGGCGCCCCGCCCGTACCGCGTCCCGTTCGGCACCCCCGGCTTCGTGTGCAGCGCGGTCCTCGTCTACGCCTGGATCGTGCTGGGCTCCTGGGTCGCCCTCTTCCCCGGCACCCTGGAACACCTCGTCGGCCTGGACTACGCCTTCCACGCCACCTGGGGCGTCACCCGCCCCGCCTTCGAAGCCTTCACACTGGGGACGGTGGTCCTGCTCCTGACGGTGGGCGCACTGGGCCTGCGGCGCAGAGGCGGGGCTTAGGGCGCGTCGCTGCGCCACAGCTTGGTGGCGTCGTTGCCGGCTTCGTCGAGGAGGAGTTGGGCGTCGCGGCGGCCCAGTTCCATGGCGGCGTCGAGGAATTCGGGTTCGAAGAGGAGGTAGCTGAGGAGTTCGCCGCGGCTGTGGCCCGGGCCGAGGAGGAAGGCGAGCACGGTCAGGTCGAGGTTGGTCAGCCGCTGGGTGCCGCGGAAGTACGTGTCGAGGACGTAGGCGGCGCACTCGCCGAGCTGTCCCGACTGGCCGCGCTGCGGGCTGCCGTAGAGGTACTCCACGATCTCGTAGGCGCGCCCGGCGGGGCTGGTGGCCTTGCCGCCGGACTTCAGCAGCTCGTCCACCTTGCCGAGGGTGCGGGTGTCCTCGATCATCCGGTCGGCCAGCACACCGCTCATGACCTGCGCGGAGACGTCCAGTACGGAGGGCGGGGGTGCGGCCTTCCGGTGGGCGCGGGGCAGGTACCGCAGCGGGGAGGTGGCGATGATGACGACACGGCGGGCGCCGAGCGCGATGGCCGGCTTGATGGGCGCGTTGAGCCGCACCCCGCCGTCCATGTACCAGCCGCCGGCCTCCTGGACGTACACGGGCGGGAAGGCCACCGGGATGGCGGCGGAGGCCAGCACGTGCTCCTCGGTGAGCACGGTCCGGGTGTAGTCCACCGCGCGGTCGGCGTCGCTCTCCGGCAGCGCGGTGGCACGCGGGCCCTCCGTAAAGATCTCGGTCCGGCCGCTGTGGCAGGCCGTGGCGGCCACCGCCACGGCCTGCACCGTGCCGCTCAGCATGTTGGCGTGCAGCCGGTGCCAGTCCAGCTTCGTCCGGAGGGTGTCGCGCAGCGGGCGGGTGTCGAGGAGGCCGGAGAGCGGTGGGCTCTTCGGGTCGAACAGCCCGGTGAGGTACTGCCGCAGGACGACCGGCACGGCCCGGGGGAGGAACGGCGTGAAGACCTGGTCCTTGGTGAGGCTGCGCCAGGCGCCGAGCGCCTCGTCGGCGGCCTGCTCGGCGGGCAGGTGCGCGAACGAGGCGAAGAGCACCGCGTTGAAGGCGCCGGCGCTCGTGCCCACGAACGTGTTCGGGCGCTGCCCGGCCGCGGCGAGCTTCGGCAGCAGCTCCGCCAGCATGCCGGCCTCGTAGGCACCGCGGGCACCGCCGCCCGCCAGTACGACAGCCACGGGTGCGCCGTCCGGCGGCGCCCCGGCCTCCTGATCGCTCATCACCACTCCCCTCGCACGGACGGTCGGCAGGTCGATCGCACACCGCCGCACGGCGCCGCTGCAACGGCGGAACCGGCCATGCCCCACTCGGCTATGGGCGGTATAGGAATTCCGGTGGTTCTGCGCCGGGCCCCGGCGGTGTTCCCTGGTGGGGCAGGGCGGCACGACCGGCCGCCGACTTCGACCTCAGGGGTGGAACCGCACATGAAGGAAGCTGGTGCCGAGCGGCTGACCGTCAACGGACGCGGCTACGCCTGGCCCGTCCGGCCCGTCGTCGTGGTGTGCATCGACGGCAGCGAGGACGCCTACCACGAGCGGGCCATCGCCGACGGCCGGATGCCGTTCCTGGAGCGGATGCTGCGGGACGGCAGCGATCTGCGCGCGGACTGCACGATGCCGTCCTTCACCAATCCCAACAACCTGTCCATCGCGACCGGAGTGCCGCCGTCGGTGCACGGGATCTGCGGCAACTACTTCTACGACCCGGCGGCCGACGCCGAGGTCATGATGAACGACCCGGAACTGCTGCGGGCGCCGACGCTGTTCGCGGAGTTCTCGCGGGCGGGCGCCAAGGTCGCGGTGATCACCGCGAAGGACAAGCTGCGCCGGCTGCTGGGCAAGGGCCTGCGGGACGGCATCTGCTTCTCGGCGGAGAAGGCGGACCGGGTCACCCAGGAGGACAACGGCATCGAGAAGGTGCTGGAGCGGGCCGGCATGGCACTGCCCTCGGTCTACAGCGCCGAACTGAGCGAGCTGGTGATGGCCGCGGGCGTGGACGTGCTGGAGCGGGAGCGTCCGGAGCTGATGTACCTCTCGCTGACGGACTACATCCAGCACAAGCACGCGCCCGGCTCCCCCGTCGCGAACGACTTCTACGCCATGCTGGACCGGTACTTCGCGCGGATCGACGCGCTCGGCGCGGTCCTCGTCGTCACCGCCGATCACGGCATGAACGCCAAGAGCGATGGCAGCGGAGAGGCCCAAGTGGTCTATTTGCAGGACGAGTTGGACGCGCGGCTGGGTGCGGGCGCGGCGCGCGTCGTGCTGCCGATCACGGACCCGTACACCGTGCACCACGGTGCGCTCGGCTCGTACGCCACGGTGCACCTGCCGGCGGGCGCCGACGTGGACGCGCTCCGCGCCGGACTGGCCACGCTGGACGGGGTGGCCGAGGTGATGGGGCGGGAGCGGGCCTGCGTCCGCTTCGAGCTGCCCGGCGACCGGATCGGCGAGCTGGTCGTCATCGCCGAGCGCAACACGGTACTGGGCACCACGCCGGCGCGGCACGACATCTCCGGCTTCACCGAGCCGCTGCGCTCGCACGGCGGACTGTCCGAGCAGCGGGTGCCGTTCCTGGTGAACGCGCCGGTCGGGCCGCTTCCGCCGGCCCACCGGCTGCGCAACTTCGACAGCTACTGGGTGGGCACGTCGGTGGCGGCGGAGGTGCCGCTCACCGCCTGAACCGCCCCTTGGACCCCGTCACCTGACCTACCGTCACCCAACCCCCCATACGGACGCATCGCACCACCCCGGCCCCGGCGTGCCGCCGAGGCGCGCGCCGGGGCCCCGTCATGCCCGAATCCAGGCCGAGGGACAGGACACCGCCATGGCCGACCTCGCACCGCAGTCCGTACCGTCACCACCACCCGGGCCCGCGCTCGCCACGCGGGAGGCGCTGAAGCGGACGGCCCGCTGGCGCCGGCAGATCTTCGCGGTCACCTGGATCGCGTACGCGGGCTTCTACTTCGTCCGCCAGGCGTTCTCCGTCGCCAAGCTCGGCATCCTGGACGATCCCCTGGTCAGCGGGGTGCTCACCGAGCAGGTGCTGGGCGTGCTGGACGCGGTGTACCTCGCGGCGTACGCGGCCGGGCAGTTCCTGTGGGGCATGTGGGCGGACCGCTTCGGTCCGCGGGTGGTGGTGGCCGGCGGCATGGCCGGCGCGGTCGTCGCCGCGTGCGCCATGGGCCTGAGCAGCGCGGTGCTGGTGTTCGGCGGCGCGATGGTGGTCCAGGGGCTGGCGCAGTCGGCGGGCTGGGCGCCGCTGTGCAAGAACATGGGCAGTTTCTTCGCGGTGCGCGAGCGCGGCCGGGTGCTCGGCATCTGGAGCAGCAACTACGCCTTCGGCGGGCTCGCGGCGCCACCGTTCCTCGGCTGGTGGGCGTACGAGGTGTTCGGCAGCTGGCACGCGGCGTTCTTCGCGGGCGCGGTGACGCTCGCCGTGGTCCTGGCGCTGTTCCTGGTCTTCCAGCGGAACACCCCGCAGGACGTGGGGCTGCCCGACCCGAACCGTACCGAGGAGGAGCCCACGGCCGGCGCGCCCGCGGCGCAGCCCCGGCAGCGTGCGCTGACGCTGTACAGGGAGGCGCTGCGCGACCGTATGGTGCTGACGCTCGGCGCCGCGTACTTCCTGCTGAAGCCGGCCCGGTACGCGATCCTGCTGTGGGGCCCGGTGATCGTCAGCCGGCGGCTGCCAGAGGTCGGCAAGGTGGGCGCCACCCTCATCCCCGTGGCGTTCGGGGTCGCGGGCGTGCTCGCGCCGATCCTCATCGGCTGGGTGTCCGACACCCTCTTCCGGTCCCGACGGGTGCCGCCGTGCGTCCTGGCGCTGGCCCTGCTGACCGTGGTCCTCGCGCTGTTCATGCCGCTGACGGCGACCGGCAGCGCGGCGGTGATGCTCGCGGTGCTGGCGGTGATCGGGCTGGCCGTGTACGCGGCCGACGCGATGATCAGCTGTGTGGCCGCGGTGGACTTCGGCACCGCGGGCGGCGCGGGCACGGCAGCGGGGCTGGTCAACGGCTGCGGCTCGGTCGGCGCGATCCTCGGCGGCCTGCTGCCCGGCTTCCTGTCCAGCACCGCCCTGTTCTACGGTTTCGCCGCCGCGGCCCTGCTCGCCGGCCTCCTGATGCTGCCGCAGTGGCACCGCCTGCCGGCCGCGGCGTCCTGAACCGCTCCCCGGTCCATCCAGAGGTTCCATCCGCAGTGCACCACCACTGAGAGGGGATCACCCATGGCGACCCGTACCACGCCCCGCGGCGGCCGTACCGAGCGGCGGGCCGACACCGCCGTCGTCGGCGGCGGCATCGTCGGACTCGCACACGCCCTCGCGGCCGCCGAGCGCGGCGACCGCGTCGTCGTCTTCGAGCGCGACGACCGCTCCGTCGGCGCCTCCATCCGCAACTTCGGCATGATCTGGGCGGTGGGCCAGCGGCGCGGCGCGATCTACGAGAGGGCGCTGCGCAGCCGCGAGATCTGGCTGGAGGTGGCGGCGAAGACCGGGCTGTGGGCCGCGCCGGCCGGTTCGCTGCACCTGGCGCACCACCCGGACGAGGCCGCGGTGCTGGAGGAGTTCGTGGCCACCACGCCGGCGGCCAGGGACCGCGGTACGCAGCTGCTCACCGCGCGGGAGACGGTGGCGCGGAGCCATGCCGTGCGTCCGGACGGGCTGCTGGCCGCGATGTGGAGCCCGACGGAGCTGAACGTCGATCCGCGGCACGCGATCCCTGCGGTCGCCGCGCACCTGGCCGAGGAGTACGGCGTGGACGTGCGCTTCGGGACGACGGTCCGCGGCATCGACCTGCCGGCCGTCTCGACGACGGCCGGGGACTGGCGGGTGGACCGGGTCTTCGTGTGCAGCGGGAACGACTTCGAGACGCTGTACCCGGAGGTGTTCGCGGCGAGCGGGCTGGTCCGCTGCAAGCTGCAGATGCTGCGGACGGGCGTACAGCCGGGCGGCTGGCAGCTGGGTCCGATGCTGTGCGGCGGGCTGACGCTGTTGCACTACGCGGCGTTCGAGGACCTGGCGGCGCGCGCGGCGCTGGACGCGCGGATGCGGGCGGAGCTGACGTTCCACCGGGACAACGGCATCCACGTGCTGCTGTCGCAGACGGCGGACGGGCGACTGACGATCGGCGACAGCCATGCGTACGCGACGACGCACGACCCGTTCGAGAGCGAGGCGATCAACGCGGCGATCATGGACTATCTGGCGGGCTTCGCGCGGCTCCCGGACACCGCGGTCACCGAACGCTGGTCGGGCTACTACCCCTCGCTCCGGGACGGCCGTACGGAACTGGTGGTCGATCCGGAGCCCGGCGTGACGGTGGTCAACGGCGTCGGCGGGGCCGGGATGACGCTCTCCTTCGGGCTTGCCGAGGAGGTCGTGGCGGGGCGCTGACCTGCACAAATAAGGGGAGCGACACATTGCGCCGCCTTGTGAGCCAGATCACCTCTTTGCCGTGGAATGCCCGGCCCACCCCGTTTGCTGACATACGTGCGACTGCCGGTGGGACAGTGTCCCCGGGCCTCACCTATTGCCCGTGGGGAAGATCGTTCGGCTGAAGCCCCACGGAGCCTTTCGCCGAGAGGCGACCGCCATCGGCAGCCGCACCAGACCGCCCCGACCGGCCTCCCCCGTCCGGTCGGGGCTCTTCTCGTACGGGCGGGCATCATGGACCGATGCGCCCGACGAGCACTCCCCCGGTACGCGATCTGCCGGCCAGGATGACGGACAACCTGGCCGAACACGCCTGCCACCTGCACCGGCGGATGGCCGGCGCGACCGTCACGGAGACCGATGACCTCCTGGTCGCCGACAGCGGCCTGCACGACGACACCTTCAACATCGTCGCGGCGGCCCGTTTCCGGCCCGGTACGGCGCCGGAGCGGATCTCCGGGACGGTACGGAAGCTGACCGCCACCGGCCGTCCGTTCTCCTGGTGGGTGGGGCCGGACTCGGTACCGGAGGACCTGGGCGCGCAGCTGTCGGCCGCCGGGCTGCCGGCGGCCGAGCACGAGACGGCGATGTGGGCCGAGCTGGGCGACGACCTGCCGCGGGCCCACGCGGGCGGCCTGGACATCCGCCCGGTGACCACGCCCGCGGAACTCGCCGGCTTCGCCGCGGTCCTCGCCGCGAACTGGCACCCGCCCGCCGCCACCGTCCGCCGCTTCTTCGACCGCGCGGCCCCGCAGGCGCTGGCCGCCGGCTGCCCGGCCCGCTACCTCGTCGGGTACGCGGCGGACCGCCCGGTCTGCGTGGCCGAGGTCTTCCTGCACGCGGAGGTGGCCGGGATCTACAACATCGCCACCCTGGCCACCCACCGCCGCCGCGGGTACGGCGGCGCGATCACCCTCGCGGCCCTCCGCACGGCCCGCGCCGAGGGCCACCGCACCGCGGTCCTGCAGGCGTCGGCGGAGGGCGCACCGGTCTACCGGCGACTGGGCTTCCGCCCCTGCGGCCGGTACACCGAGTACGCCCTCTCCCCGTCCCCCTGAGCTGTCGCCCGCGGCTAGTAGCTGATGCAGGCCGAGTGCCACTCCGTGTAGAAGTCCCAGACCTGCGGGGAGCACTCCGGCGGGCCGTACTGGGACGCCTTCGCGCCGACGTGCGGGAGGTGCGCGTACGCGCCGACGCCGGGGCGGTTGACGTGCAGCATGCCCGCCTCGAAGCGTTCGATGGCCTCGAAGGCGCGGGACTGCGAGGCGGTGAAGATCGTGCCGGACATGCCGTACTTCACGGAGTTGGAGATCCGCATGGCGTCGTCGAACCCGTCGGCGTCGACCACCGCGAGCACCGGCCCGAACACCTCCTCCTGGGCCAGTTCGCTGTCCCAGGGCACGTCGCGGATGACGGTGGGCTGGACGTAGCAGCCGTCCGGCAGCCCCTCCCCGGTGGCGCGGCCGCCGCCGCACAGCACCTTGCCGCCGTCGCGCTGCGCCCCGGCGACGGCCGCGAGCGCGGCCTCCATCCGGGCCGGGTTGACCACCGGGCAGATCTGCGAGGCGGGGTCGGTGCCGGGCCCGACCTTCATCCCCGCGACCCGGGCGACCAGCCGGTCGAGGAAGGCGTCCCGTACGCGGACGTCGACGACGGCCCTGCTGGTGGCGCTGCACCGCTGGCCCGCCTGCCCGAACGCACCGTGCACGACCGCCTCGACCGCGCCGTCCAGATCGGCGTCGTCCAGCACGATCACCGCGTTCTTGCCGCCCAGTTCGAGCTGGGTGCGGAGCAGCCGGTGCGCGCCGCCGGCATGGATGGCGGTGCCCACGGGGAGCGAGCCGGTGAAGCTGATGCCGGCCACGGCCGGGTTGGCGACCAGTGCCTCGCCGGCCGCGACGTCGCCCTGGACGAGGTTGAGCACCCCGTCGGGCAGCCCCGCCTCGTGGAAGACCTCGGTCAGCAGGGCAGCGGTGAGCGGGGTGAGCGGTGACGGCTTGAGGACGGCCGTACAGCCGGAGAGCAGCGCGGGGGCGACCTTCCACATCGGGATGGCCAGTGGGAAGTTCCACGGCGAGACCAGGCCGACGACGCCGATGGGCCGCCGGAAGGTGTACGCGAAGGTGCGCTCCTCCTCGGCGGGCGCGGTGACGCCGCCGAGCAGCCGGGCCTGGCCGGCGGTGAAGTCCAGTACGGCACGGGCCCTGGCCACCTCGCCCCGTGCCTCGCGGAGGAGTTTGCCCTGTTCCCGGGTGATGGCGCGGGCGAACTCGGCGGCCCGGTCGGTGAGCCGGCGGCCGGCCTCGGTGAGGACCGCTGCGCGGCGGATGGGGCCCAGCTCGCGCCAGGCGGGCAGCGCGGCCGCAGCGGCCTCGACGGCGCGGTCCACGTCGACGCCGCCGGACTCGGCGAACTCCCCGATCCGGTCGGTGAGATCGGCCGGGTTGAGGTTGGTCCTGGTCTGGCCGGACTCGGCCGGGCGCCACCGGCCGTCGATGAAGTTGCGCAGGTGGTGTGCTGCCACGGGCTCCTCGGCTGAAAGGTGTGCCATGCCCCGTCCCTTCGCTGGACATCTGCGGACGCTGCTGCGACGTGCTCGGCCGGCAGCTGTGGCCAGGCTGTCCCAGTGAACGTGCAGACACCATCCGGGAATTGTGAATGGCCCCGATAGCGCTGCCCTATCTGGCACCGTGACGGCGTACGCGCCTGGCACCACGGCGCGGCACCGCGCTTACGCGCCCGCGCCGCCTTCCGCACGTGCGCACGGCCGCCGGTGCCGATGCCGGTGGATGTACGCGGTGCCGGTGGGCGTACGCGGTGCGCCGACAACAGAAGACGATCAGGAGGACCGATGACCCGTCCGTTCCGATTCGGCGTCAACACGCTGGCGATCGCCTCCGGCGACGAGTGGCGGAAGAAGTGCCGGCAGGCCGAGGCGATCGGCTACGACGTGCTGCTCGTACCGGACCATCTGGGCATGCCGGCGCCGTTCCCCGCGCTGATCGCCGCGGCCGAGGCGACCGAACGGCCGCGGGTGGGCACCTTCGTGCTGAACACCGGCTTCTGGAACCCGGCGCTGCTGGCCCGCGAGGTGGCGACCACCGACGCGCTCACCGGCGGCCGGCTCGAACTGGGCCTGGGCACCGGCTACGTACGTGCCGAGCACGAGTCGGCCGGTCTCCCCTGGGGCAGCCCGGGGCAGCGCGTCGACCACCTGGCCCGCACCATCGAGGAGCTGGACCGGCTGCTGGGCGGTCCCGACCACGTGCCGGCCGCCGTGCAGCGCCCGCGGCCGCCGCTGCTGATCGGCGGCAACGGGCCGCGGATGATGCGGCTCACCGCGCGGCACGCGGAGATCGCGGCGTTCCAGGGCGGCCGGCAGGCTCCGGGCAAGCCGGAGGGCACGCTGGAGCTGTCCTCGGCCGAGCAGCTGGACGCGACGGTCGCCCGGTACGCGGAGGCGGCGGCGGACCGCGCGGCGCCGGCCGAACGCAACATCCTCGTCCAGCGCGTGGTGATCACCCAGGACCGCAGGGCGGCGGCCCGCGAGTTCGCCGCCCACGACATCGGCCTGGACGAGGAGCAGCTGCTGGACGCGCCGACGCTGCTGTTCGGCACGGTGCGGCAGATCGCCGACCAGCTCCGCGAGCGCCGGGAACGGTACGGCTTCTCGTACATCACGGTGCTGGACCCGGCGCTGGAGACGTTCGCGCCGGTGATCGAGGAGCTGCACGGCACCTGACCGCCGGTCCCGGCCGTCCGCCCCGTGAAACCCGGTGGACCCGCCGACGCGCCGGTGGTGGGATGCGGCCATGAGTGATCTTCGTATCCGTGCCGCACTGCCCGCCGAGCTGGACGCCGTCCTCGCCTTCTGGAAGCTGGCCGCCGAGGGCACCAGCATCAGCGACGACCGGGACGGCGTGGCCCGGCTGGTCGCCCGCGACCCGGACGCGCTGCTGCTGGCCGAGCGGGACGGCGAGCTGGTCGGCACGGTGATCGCCGGGTTCGACGGCTGGCGCTGCCACCTGTACCGGCTGGCGGTGCACCCGGAGCGGCGCCGGCAGGGCGTCGCGCGCGCCCTGCTGGCCGCGGCCGAGGAGCGGTTCGCCGCGCTGGGCGGCCGGCGGGCCGACGCGATGGTGCTGGACCGCAACGAGCTCGCGCATCAGGCGTGGCACGCGTCCGGGTACGCGCCGGAGCCGCAGTGGAGCCGCTGGGTCCGCCACCTGGCGGAGCCGCGGGTGTCCGCCGGCGCCGGCGCTCCCGCCCCGGGCGCCGGCGGCGGGACCGGCGCGTAAGGCGGACGCAGCCGGGGTGTGCGGCGCGTTGCCCGGTACGCGCCGCCGGCCCGGCCGACCATGCTGTTCATGATCGATGTGATGGCGCAGACGCCGGTCACCCCCGAGGGCCGGCTGGGCAGGGCCGAGGAGCACCCCGGGAACGCCGACCGCGCGTACGTCCGGCGGCGGAACCGCATCACCGCGCTCGCGGCGGGGCACCGGGTCGGCGCGCCCTCGCCGCCCGTGGAGTACACCGAGGAGGAGCACGCCACCTGGCGGGCCGTGCTCGCCGCGCTGGCGGAGGCGCAGCGGGGCCGGGTGTGCCGCGCGGTGGCCGACGCGCGGGAACGGGCGCCCGTGCCGGCGGGGTACGTGCCGCAGCACGCCGAGGTCGGCGACCGGCTGCACGCGCTGACGGGCTTCCGCTTCACGCTGGCCGGGGGCATCGTGCCCAACGCGCGGTTCCTCGGTTCGATGGCCGACGGCTACTTCCACGCGGTGCAGTACGTACGGCATTCGGCGATGCCGCTGTACACCTTCGAGCCCGATGTCATCCACGACATGCTGGGCCACGGCACCCACCTGTGCGACCCGTGGTTCGCCGAGCTGTACCGCACCGTGGGCCGGGCCGCTTCCCGGGTGACCTCCGACGACGCGCTGGACCTGATCAGCCGGGTGTACTGGTACACGCTGGAGTACGGCGTCGTCCACGAGGGCGGCCGGCCGAAGGCGTACGGGGCCGCGCTGCTGTCGTCGTACGGGGAGCTGCGGCGTTTTGACCGGGCCGACGTCCGGCCCTGGGACCTCGCGGACATCGCGGCGCGCCCGTACCAGGTCGCGGGCTACCAGCCGGTGCTGTTCGCCGTCGAGTCGCTGGACCACCTGTCCGAGACGCTGCACGGATTCCTCGACGACTTCGACGAGTCGACCCGTGACCGGCTGGGGCTGCCGCCGCTGGAGCGCAGGGGTTTCATGGGGCGTCCCGCGCCGGACGGGGCCGGCGCCCACACGGGCCGGCCGAACAAATGATCAAGCGCGTTCTTTGCCCGTCCTTTACTATGGATAGTCCCCTCGCTGCTGGATACACGGAATCCGCGGCACATTCCCCCGAGAAAGGTGTGAGCGTCCGGCCATGGGCGACCCTCCTAGTGGTAGTCGACATAGCGCGAACCTCCCGGTCCTGTTCGATCATGGGACGGAGGTGACCCGATGACCGAGCTGCTCCTGCTGGCCGTGGCGCTCCTGCTGACCCTGGCCTGCGGCGTCTTCGTCGCCGCCGAGTTCTCGCTGACCACGGTCGAGCGCAGCGACCTGGAACGCGCCGCCGAGCGCGGTGAGCGCGGCGCGGACAGCGCCCTGAAGGCCGTACGCAGCCTGACGTTCCAGCTCTCCGGTGCCCAGCTGGGCATCACGGTCACCGGCCTGATCATCGGCATGCTCGCCAAGTCCTCCATCGCCGCGCTGCTCGCCGGCCCGCTGGAGGCCATGGGCCTGCCGCGCTCAGCGGGCGACAGCGTCGCGCTGGTCCTCGGCACCGCCATCTCCACCGTCGTCCTGATGGTCGTCGGCGAGCTGGTGCCGAAGAACTGGGCGATCTCCAGCCCGCTGCCCATCGCCAAGCGGGTGGCCACGCTCCAGCGCGGCTTCAGCCACGCGTTCAAGCCGCTCATCGGCCATCTGAACAACACCGCCAACCGCGTGGTGCGCCGCATGGGCCTGGAGCCGGCCGAGGAGCTGGCCTCCGCGCGCGGCCCGCAGGAGCTGGTGGCGCTCGCGCGGCACTCCGCCAAGGAGGGCGCGCTGGAGCCGGACACGGCCGAGCTGTTCGTCCGCACGCTGAGCCTCGCCGACCTGACGGCGGAGAACGTCATGACGCCGCGGGTGCAGGTCACGGCCCTGGACGTGCAGTGCACGGCCGAGGACGTGGCCAACGCCACCCGCGCCACCGGCCTGTCCCGCTTCCCGGTCTACCGCGGCAGCCTGGACAGCGTCGTCGGCGTCGCGCACATCAAGGACGTGCTGGCCATACCGGCTCCGCGACGGCGCCGGCACCCGATCGCGGAGATGCTGCGCGAACCGCTGCTGGTGCCGGAGACGCTGCCGGTCAACGAACTGCTGGACCGGCTCTCGGGCAAGCGGACGATGGCCGTGGTGATCGACGAGTACGGCGGCACGGCCGGCGTCGCGACGCTGGAGGACATCGTCGAGGAGGTCGTCGGCGAGGTCGTCGACGAGCACGACCCGCAGGAGACCCCGGACCTGGCGCCCGCCGGCGTGGACGAGGACGGGCGCACGCTGTACGACGCGGACGGCGCCGCCCGCGCCGACCAGCTGGAGCGGATCGGCCTGCGGATGCCGGAGGGCCCGTACGAGACGCTGGCCGGACTCATCGCGACGGAGCTGGGCCGCATCCCGGCACAGGGCGACGAGCTGACCGTCGCGGGCTGGCGGATGGACGTCATGGACGCATCGGGGCACCGCGCGGCGCGCGTGCTGCTGCACGCGCCGGCCGCCGGTGACGAGGACGCCGCGCACACCGCCGAGGAGGCCGCCCGATGACCGCGCTGCAGCTCTTCATCGGCCTGCTCACACTGGTGGTCAACGCGTTCTTCGTCGGCGCCGAGTTCGCCCTGATCTCGGTGCGCCGCAGCCAGATCGAGCCGTACGCGGAGGAGGGCGACCGCCGGGCGCGCAGCGTCCTGTGGGGCCTGCAGCACGTCTCCGCGCTGATGGCCGCTGCCCAGCTGGGCATCACGCTGTGCACCCTGGTGCTCGGGGCGGTCGCCGAACCGGCCATCGCCCATCTGCTGGAACCGCTGTTCCACGTCACGGGCGTGCCCGAGGCGCTGGTCCACCCGGTGTCCTTCGTGATCGCGCTGGCGCTGGCGACCTACCTGCACATGCTCTTCGGCGAGATGGTGCCGAAGAACGTGGCGCTGGCCGAGCCGGTGCGCAGCGCGCTGCTGCTCGGCCCGCCGCTGGTGGCCATGGCGCGGGCGCTGCGGCCGGTGATCTTCGCGGTCAACTCGTTCGCGAACGGCCTGCTGAGGCTGTTGCGGGTGGAGGCCAAGGACGAGGTCGCCGCGACCTTCTCCGACGCCCAGCTCGCCAAGATGGTGGAGGACTCCTCCGACGCGGGCCTGCTGGACGACCGGGGCGCCGAGCGGCTGCGGGACGCGCTGGAGCTGGGCCGCCGCCCTGTCCGCGACGTGGTCCTGCCGCTGGAGAAGGTGGTGTACGCCCGGCTGGGCGTCACGCCCGAGGGCCTGGAGGACCTGGCCGCGCGGTCGGGCTTCTCCCGCTTCCCCGTGGTCGACGACTCCCGCCGCATCATGGGCTACCTGCACGTGAAGGACGCGCTGGACGCGATGCCGCGTGACCTGCCGTTCCAGGTCTCCTCGATGCGGCCGATCGCGCGGGTACGGGCCGCCACGCCGCTGGACGACGTACTCACCGCGATGCGCGGCTCGCGCACCCACCTCGCCGCCGTGATCGGCGACGACGGCCGGCTGGCCGGGCTGGTCACGATGGAGGACGTGCTGCGGGAACTGGTGCTCCAGCAGCGCCCGGCGGCCTGACGCCGGCCCGCGAGGGCCTGACGGCAGCGTTCGA
The DNA here is from genome assembly GCF_002920575.1 of Streptomyces sp. Ru73. Classification (GTDB taxonomy): domain Bacteria; phylum Actinomycetota; class Actinomycetes; order Streptomycetales; family Streptomycetaceae; genus Streptomyces. The sequence goes on from NZ_PQSQ01000076.1 coordinate 30,611, forward strand.
GCGCCTTGCGGCACCTCCCGGCGCGGGCGGTCCTGTACTGCGTATAGGATCGCTCGCGCCATGGAGATGAGTGCTCAATACACCAGTTTTGTCGCGGTCGGTGACTCCTTCACCGAGGGCATGTCCGACCTGCTGCCGGACGGCTCGTACCGCGGCTGGGCCGACCTGCTCGCCGCGCGCCTCGCGGCCCGGACGCCCGGCTTCCGGTACGCCAACCTCGCGGTGCGCGGCAAGCTGATCGGGCAGATCGCCGAGGAGCAGGCACCCGCGGCCGCCGCCATGAACCCGGACCTGGTCACGCTGGTGGGCGGCCTGAACGACGTCCTGCGCCCGAAGTGCGACGTGGCACGGGTGTGCGCGCTGCTGGAGGAGGCCGCAGCGACCCTCGCGGGCTCCTCGAAGCAGCTGGTGCTGATGCGCAGCCCGGGCCGGCAGGGCCCGGTCCTGGAACGCTTCCGCCCGCGCATGGAGGCACTCTTCGCCCACATCGACGACGTGGCCCGGCGGCACGGCGCGATCGTCGTGGACCTGTACGGCTCGGCGTCCCTGGGCGACCCGCGGCTGTGGGCCGACGACCGGCTGCACCTGACGGCCGAGGGTCATGAGCGGGTGGCCGAGGCGGTCTGGCAGGCGCTCGGCCTGGAGCCGGAGGCGGAGTGGGACGCCCCGCTGCCGCCGCCGGTGCCGCCCGGCTGGGTGGCCCGGCGCACCGCGGACGCCCGCTTCGCGCGCACCCATCTGCTGCCGTGGATCGGCCGCCGACTCACCGGCCGCTCCAGCGGCGACGGCCGCCCGCCGAAGCGCCCTGAGCTGCTTCCGTACGAGCCGGAGGGGCCGTCGGGCGCGTAGCGGCGGGCCCACGACTTCCCGTAGCAACCGCGCGCAGTTATCGCAAAATGCGTTAACAGAGCGGCCTTCCTCTGCTAGGAAAGTCGTATGCCCACCACCGCTCAGTACGACATCGACGTCCCGGAGACGATGCGCGCCGCCGTGCTCGTCGCGCCGAAGCAGCTGGAGATCCAGGAGCGGCCCGTGCCCAGGCCCGGGCCGGGGCAGGTGCTCGTACGGGTCGAGGCGGTCGGCGTGTGCGGCTCGGACGTGCACTACTACGAGCACGGGCGGATCGGCGACTTCGTGGTCCGCTCCCCCATGGTCCTCGGGCACGAGCCGGGCGGCACCGTCGTCGCGCTCGGGCCCGGCGCGCGGCGGCACACGCCGGGACAGCCGGTGTCGATCGAGCCGGGCGTGCCCTGCGGCCGGTGCGCGCAGTGCCGGCACGGCCGGTACAACCTCTGCCCCGACGTGTCGTTCTACGCCACGCCGCCGGTGGACGGGGCGCTGTGCGAGTACGTGGCGGTGGACGAGGACTTCGCGCACCCGGTGCCGGAGTCGCTGGGCGCGGAGGGCGCGGCCCTCCTCGAACCGCTGTCCGTGGGCGTGTGGGCCTCCCGCAAGGGACGCGTGGCGCCGGGCTCGCGGGTCCTGGTGACGGGAGCCGGGCCCATCGGGCTGGTCGCGCTGCAGACCGCGCGGGCCTTCGGGGCGAGCGAGGTGGTGGTCACCGACGTCGCGCCGCAGCGGCTCGCCGTCGCCCGCGAGCTGGGCGCCACCGCGACCGTGGACGCGCGCGGGACCCGGCTCGCCGACACCGGTTACGAGCCGGACGTACTCCTGGAGTGCTCGGGCGCCCCGGCCGCCGCCGAGGAGGGCCTGCGGGCGCTCGGCCGGGCCGGGCGCGCGGTGCTGGTCGGCATGGGCGGCGACACGGTCCCACTGCCGCTCGCGCACGTACAGAACTTCGAGATCGAGGTCACCGGCACGTTCCGCTACGCCAACACCTGGCCGACGGCCATCTCCCTCGCCGCCTCCGGCGAGGTGGACCTGCCCCGCCTGATCACCCACCGCTACGCCCTCGAGGACACCACGTCCGCCCTCACCGCAAGCACGGCCGATCCATCGGCGATCAAAGCGGTGGTGTGCCCACAACCGGCCTGACCGGCGCAGGGAAGCGGGACGAGGAAGGGCCGCACGGGAAAGGCCGCACCACCGGCCACCGGACCGGGCGAGCGCGAACGACGGACGGCCGGGCCGGGCGAGGCCGGACGATGGACGGCCGGGCCGGGCACGGCCGGGGGGGCGGACGGTCGGGCCGCGCACGGCCGGGCGGCGGACGGTCGGGCCGGGCCAGGACCGACCAAGGGCGGAAGGCTGCCGGACGGCAGGCGGCCGCGCGGCGGACAGGAAGTCGCCGAGGAGTGGCCGTACTCAGGACGGCCGGGCCGGCCGAGGCCGGACGATGGACGGCCTGGCCGGGGAAGGCCCGGCGACGGGCGGCCGGGCCGGAAGGGGCCCGGCCGGGGAAGGAGGCGGGGTGTCTGCCAAGGCTCGGTTGTCGCAGGCGGCGGTTGAGAGGCGGCGGCAGGACGTGCTGCGGTACGTCGCCGAGCGGGGCGAGATCCGTATCGACGCCCTCGCGGCGCACTTCGGGCTGAGCCTGATGACCATGCACCGCGACCTGGACGACCTCGCGGGGCGCGGCCTGCTGCGCAAGGAACGCGGGCGCGCCGTGGCCTTCCCGGCCCTGACCATGGAGACCGCCACCCGCTTCAGGGAGGGCGCGAACCGCGAGGTCAAGGCCGCGCTGTGTGCCGCGGCCGCGGAGCGGATCCGGCCCGGCAGCACGTTGCTGATCGACGACTCCACCACGCTGTACCCGCTGGCCGACGCACTCGCGACGACCGAGGGCATCAGGGTCGTCACCAATTCGGTGGGCCTCGCGCAGCGGCTGTCCGCGGCCGCCGGGACGGACGTCACACTGCTCGGCGGGCAGTACCAGGGCGACTTCCACTCCTGCACCGGACCCGAGGTGACGCGGACGCTGTCCCGCATCCGCGCCGACCTCGCGCTGATGTCGGCGACGGCGGTCCACGACGGCCGGCTCTTCCACCCGCTTCCGGAGTTCGTCGAGGTCAAGGAGGCGATGCTGGCCGCGGCGGCGAGCAGCCTGCTGCTGGCCGACCACTCCAAGTTCGGCAAGACCGCGACGTACGGTTACGGGGACGTCGGCCGGTACGAGGCGGTGCTCACCGACCCGGGCACGGACGCGCGGGAGACCGCCGCGATGCGCGAGCTGGGCGCGACGATCACGATCGTGGCGTACGGGGGCGGGGCATCGTCGTAGCGTTCGGTGCAGCGCCTCCGGCGCAGTGGCTTCGGTGCAGGGGCTTCGGTCAGCGGCTCCGGCCTCGCTGCTCCGGCGTAGCGGCTCCGGCCTCGCTGCTCCGGCGCAGCGGCTCCGGTCCAGCTGCTCCGGTGCGCCTGCGTGGCGGCCCGCCCCCGCGCGCACCGGACGGCGGCGCGCCGGACCGCTGCGCGGCGGGCGGCGCACACCGGACGGCGGCGCACACCGGACGGCGGCGCACGTCGGACGGCGGCCCCCGCGGCTTGTAGTAAGCCACAATCCGGACCGTGGCGCTGGCCTGCGCGAACGAACAGTAGAATCGGCTCACGTGACTGCAAAGCCCCGCATCCCCAATGTCCTGGCCGGCCGCTACGCCTCCACGGAGCTGGCCGTCCTGTGGTCCCCCGAGTACAAGGTCAAGCTGGAGCGGAAGCTGTGGCTCGCCGTGCTCCGCGCGCAGAAGGACCTCGGCGTTGAGGTGCCCGAGCAGGCCCTCGCCGACTACGAGCGAGTGCTGGACAACGTCGACCTGGCCTCCATCGCCGAGCGCGAGAAGGTCACCCGGCACGACGTGAAGGCCCGGATCGAGGAGTTCAACGCCCTCGCCGGCCACGAGCAGGTCCACAAGGGCATGACCTCCCGCGACCTGACCGAGAACGTCGAGCAGCTCCAGGTCCGCCTCTCGCTCGAGCTGATGCGGGACCGCACCGTCGCCGTCCTCGCCCGCCTCGGCAAGCTGGCCGGCGAGCACGCCGAGCTGGTCATGGCCGGCCGCTCGCACAACGTCGCAGCCCAGGCCACCACCCTCGGCAAGCGCTTCGCCACCGCCGCCGACGAGCTGCTCGTCGCCTACGGCCGCCTCGAGGACCTCCTCTCCCGCTACCCGCTGCGCGGCATCAAGGGCCCCGTCGGCACCGCGCAGGACATGCTCGACCTGCTGGGCGGCGACGCCGGCAAGCTCGCCGAGCTGGAGCAGCGCATCGCCGGTCACCTCGGCTTCGCGCAGAACTTCACCTCCGTCGGCCAGGTCTACCCCCGCTCGCTCGACTACGACGTGGTCACCGCCCTGGTGCAGCTGGCCGCGGCGCCGTCCTCGCTCGCCAAGACCATCCGGCTGATGGCCGGCAACGAGCTGGTCACCGAGGGCTTCAAGCCCGGCCAGGTCGGCTCCTCGGCGATGCCGCACAAGATGAACACCCGGTCCTGCGAGCGCGTCAACGGCCTGATGGTCATCCTGCGGGGCTATGCCTCGATGGCCGGTGAGCTCTCCGGCGACCAGTGGAACGAGGGCGACGTGTCCTGCTCCGTGGTCCGCCGCGTCGCGCTCCCGGACGCGTTCTTCGCGCTGGACGGCCTGCTGGAGACCTTCCTGACCGTCCTGGACGAGTTCGGCGCCTTCCCCGCCGTCATCGCCCGCGAACTGGACCGCTACCTCCCCTTCCTCGCCACGACGAAGGTGCTCATGGGTGCCGTGCGCGCCGGTGTGGGCCGTGAGGTCGCGCACGAGGCGATCAAGGAGAACGCCGTCGCCGCCGCGCTCGCCATGCGCGAGCAGGGCGCCGAGCGCAACGAGCTGCTGGACAAGCTCGCCGCCGACGAGCGCATCCCGCTCGACCGCGACCAGCTGGCCGAGGCGATGGCCGACAAGCTGTCCTTCACCGGCGCCGCCGCCGACCAGGTGGCGGCCGTGGTCGCGCGCATCGAGGAGATCGCCAAGGCGCACCCCGAGGCCGCGGCCTACGCGCCGGGCGCCATCCTCTGACCCCGCGTCCGTCACCCCCGCGTCCGTCGCCCCGGCGACCGTCGCCCCCGCGTCCGCTGCCCCTCCGTACGATCGGAACGCCGTGCCGCGCCTGACCCCCGAAGAGCTGGAAGCCGCTCGTGACCGCCTCGTCCCCGACGTGGCCGCGAGCGGGCTCCGGGTGCTCTTCTGCGGTATCAACCCGGGCCTGATGTCGGCCGCGACCGGGCACCACTTCGCCCGGCCCGGCAACCGCTTCTGGCCCACGCTGCACGCCGCCGGCTTCACCCCCCGGCGGCTGCGGCCCGACGAGGAGCAGGAGCTGCTGCGGTACGGCGTCGGCATCACCAACGTCGTACGGCGGGCCACGGCGCGCGCCGACGAACTGACGCCGGAGGAATTCGAGGAGGGCGGCCGCGAGCTGGAGGAGAAGGTGCGCCGGCTGCGGCCGGCCTGGCTGGCGGTCGCCGGCGTCACCGCCTACCGCGCGGCCTTCGGCGACAAGCACGCCAAGGTCGGGCCGCAGGAGCGGACCATGGGCGACACCCGCATATGGGTGCTGCCCAACCCCAGTGGTCTGAACGCTCACTGGAACCCCACCACCCTCGCGGAGGAGTACGGCCGGCTCCGCGCCGCGGCGTTCGCCGAGGACTGACCGGCCTGCCGGGGCAGCGGCGGGCCTCCGCCGCCGTCCGGCCACACCGCGGCCACCAGCTCGTACGGCAGATGCTCGGCGGCCCTGCCCACGCCGGTCGCCACCCGGCACTCCCCCACCGTCCAGGCGTGCGCCGTCGTGGTCAGCGCCGACAGGCCAGCCAGCGGCGGCCACTCCGGCAGTCCCATGGCCGACCGCTCCAGATGGGGCGTCAGGTCCAGCACACCGGGCGGGCCCCAGCGTAAGGACAGCACCCCGTCCAGTGCTTCCCGCTCCGCTTCGAACTCCTCGGCGGCGGCCCGCGCGTCGGCCGGATCGGCGTCCCAGAACTCCTGGCTCACGTGCAGCCGGAGCAGGCGGCCGGTGCCGCCGGGCGCGGTGAGCGCGGCGTCGATCGCGGACAGATGACCGGGAAACTGTTGCGTCGTCATGTCACCAGTAAAGACCCAGGGTCTGACAACCGGCCGTCACAGGCCGTGACCAGCGAAGTTCGGGGCTCGCCGAAGCCCGCCCGACCGGTTACGATCCCGCAAACACGCGAGGCGAGGGAGACGGACGGTGGGGCGGCTGACCGGCGGGGACCCCTCTCTGCTGCGGCGGATCAACTCCGCCGTGGTACTGCACGCGCTGCGCGCCGCCGACGCCCTGACCCTGACTCAGCTGGTCCAGCTCACGGGCCTGTCCCGGCCGACAGTCGAGGGTGTCGTGGAAGGGCTGATCGAGTCGGGGCTGGTCGTCGAGGCGCCGGCGGACGAGGCCGCGGCACGGCGGCAGGGACGCCCTGCCCGCCGGTTCCGCTTCCGTGCCGAGGCCGGGCACCTGCTGGGCATCGAGATCGGCGCGCACCGGGTTTCCGCGCTGCTGTCCGACCTGTGCGGCCGGGTACTGGGCTCGGTCCAGCACGACGTGGACGGGTCCACCCCGGCCGACCGGCGTCTGGCGTGCGTCCGGGACACCGTCGCCGAACTGCTGCTGAGCGCCGGCGTGGCCCGTGACTCGCTGCGCGCGGTGGGTGTCGCCGGGCCCGGCATCGTGGAGGCCGACGGCAGGGTACGGCTGGGCACCGCGCTGCCGGGCTGGACGGGGCTGCCGCTCGGTGAACGGCTGCGCAAGTCCTTCCGGTGCCCGGTGCTGGTGGAGAACGACGCCAACGCGGCGTGCGTGGCCGAGCACTGGAAGGGTGCGGCGGCCGGCTCGGACGACGTGGTGTTCGTCCTGGCCGGGCTGAGTCCGGGCGCGGGTTCGCTGATCGGCGGGCGGCTGCACCGCGGCTTCGGCGGGGCGGCCGGGGAGATCGGCGCGCTGCATCTGCTGGGGCGCGAGGCAACTCCCGAGACGCTGCTGTCGACGACCGGCGAGCCGTTGCATCCGCTCGACGAAGCGCAGGTCGCGAAGGTGTTCACGCTCGCGCGCGAGGGCGACGCGCGCGCCCGGGACGCGGTACAGCGTTTCATCCAGCGGCTGGTGCACGACGTGGCCGCGCTGGTCCTGGCCCTCGATCCGGAGATCGTCGTCATCGGCGGCTGGGCGGCCGGCCTGGACGGCGTACTGGACCCGCTGCGCGCCGAACTCGCCCGCTACTGCCTGCGCCCGCCGCACGTCGCCCTCTCCGCCCTCGGCGAGACCGCGGTGGCGACGGGCGCGCTCCGCCTGGCCCTCGACCACGTGGAGGAACAGCTCTTCGCGGTGGAGGGCACGGTCACGGCCCGCCGGTAACGGGATGGTGGCCTGCGCTGACCCGACGCCGGGCCCGCGGTCCGGCCGTTGAGTGGGGGACGGCCGGGTGCGGGCAACGGCGGTGACGGGCGGTCAGCCGGCCAGTGCGGCGAGGTTGTCGTGGTCGCCGAAGGTCAGGCGGCAGGTGTCGGCGCGGTACGTGGAGACCGCGACGGCGGTGATGCGGCCGCCGGTGACGTAGCGCGTGGTGACGACCAGGACGGGCGCGCCGGGCAGCCGGTCCAGCTGCTTGGCGTCCTCGGCCCGGGCCGAGCCCAGCTCCACGGCGCGCTCCTCGCCGTCCAGGTCGAGCCGCTGCAGTTCGCGCAGGACGGCGCGGGCGCGCGCCACGGCGCCGGTGGTGGCGTCGGTCACGCCGGGTACGGACCCGGCCGGTACGTAGAGCAGTTCGGCCGCGACCGGCTGGCCCTGGTCGACCCGCGTGCGCCGCACGACGTGCACGGTGTCACCGGCACCGGCGCCCAGTGCCTCGGCGACGGCCGCCGGGACCGATCCGCCGTCCACCGTCGCCGCGTCGACCGGCTGCCAGGCGTCGCCGGGCGCGCCGGGCCAGCTGTGGCCGGTCCGGTCCACGGGCACGCCCATGCGGGGCGGGGCGACCGTGGTGCCGACGCCGCGGCGGCGCTGCAGCCGGCCTTCCAGTTCGAGCTGCTCGAGCGCCTGCCGGAGCGTGGCGCGCGCGACCCCGAAGCGCGCCGCGAGCTCCCGCTCGTTCGGCAGGATCTCGCCGACCGCGAACTCCGAGTCGAGCGCGTCACTGAGCACGGTCTTGAGGTGCCAGTACTTCGGTTCCTGCGCCGTGTCGAGCTGCGTGGTCCCCACCCTGTCCTCCGCAATCGCCGGGTCCCCGGGCCGTCTCCGGGGGCGTCCCCGGTGTGTCCCGGGGTTTTGAGCGCTTCTTTATTAAAGGTTGTTGCAGTATGCCTGTGACGATATGGGCGGCCCCACCCTTGGTCAAGACCAATCGGCGTTCCGATGCCTTGGCGTGACTGGATCAACACGCACGGACACGGCCGCCGGAAACCGCGGGCATTCCCTGCGTGCCGGCGGGTACGGTCCTCGGCATGCTTGCCGTACTGCACACCTCCCCCACCCATGTCCCCGTCTTCGACGCGCTGCGCGACGACGAGGCGCCCGCGCTGAAGCTCCGTCACCTCGTGCACCCGGAACTACTGGACCGGGCGCGGGAGGCCGGGCCCGAAGCGGTGTCCGACGACGTACGGGGTGCGCTCACCGCGGCGGTGGCGGAGGGCGCGACGGCCGCGTTGTGCACGTGTTCAACGATCGGCGGCGTCGCCGAGGCGGCAGCGGCGGACCTCGGGGTGCCGGTGCTGCGCGTGGACCGGCCGATGGCCGCGGCCGCGGTGGCGGGCGGCGAACGGATCACCGTCCTCGCTTCGGTGGCGAGCACCCTGGCGCCCACGGCCGCGCTCATCGAGGAGGAGGCCGAGCGCGCCGGGCGGCGCGTCGTCGTCCGTACGCACGTGGTGCCGGGCGCCTGGGAGCGCTTCGAGGCGGACGACCACGAGGGCTACCTGGACGCGATCGCCGAGGCCGTACGGGAGGCCGACACGGACGGGAGCGCGGTGACGGTGAACGAGGCGGTGGACGGCGCGCCGGGCGGCACGGAAGGGCCCGGAGGAGCCGCCGCCCCCGGCCACGGCTCCGGCGGCGCTGCCGCGCCCAAGAGCGCGCACGTCATCGTGCTGGCGCAGGCGTCCATGGCGCCGGCGGCCGAGCGCGCCGACGTCCGTACGGAGGTCCTGGCGTCCCCGCGGGCCGGCCTCCGCGCGGCGGCCCGCGCGGCCGGGGTCATGACCCGCTAGCCGGACGCCGGGCCGCGCGGAAGAGGCCCCCGGGCCGCGGCCACGCACGCACCGCGGCGACGCACGCCGGCCGCGGCGGAACGGCATCAA
>NZ_PQSQ01000077.1 GCF_002920575.1 Streptomyces sp. Ru73
TCGAGGAACCCGGCGATGCCGAGCCGGTAGTTGAGGGTGACCAGGACGACGCCGTCGCGGGCGAAGGCGGACCCGTCGTACAGCGCGGACCGTGTCGAGCCGGCGACGAAGCCGCCGCCGTGGACGAACACCATGACGGGCAGGTCGCCGCCGGCGGTGGCGGGCGTGAAGACGTTGACGGTGAGGTAGTCCTCCCCGCGGCTCCAACCCGTGCCGAAGTAGGGGGTCATGTCCACGCTGCCGAGCTTGCGCTCGGACTGCGGTGCGTTGGGTCCCGGTCTGGTGGCGTCCCGTATGCCGTCCCACGGCTCGTGCGGCTGGGGCGGCGCGAACCGGCCGGCGCCGCGGGGCGGGGCGGCGTAGGGGATGTTGAGGAAAGCGGTGGTGCCGCCCTGGCGCAGGCCGCGGACGGCCCCCTGGGCCGTGGTCACGACGGGTTCGGGGTGGTGGTGCACAGGAGTGCCTCTCTGCGGGCCTCAGCCCTGCTCGGTGTACGGGGCGAAGGGAGCCCAGCCCTTGATGGCGAACGTGCTTCCGTCACGCGCGACTTCGGCGGCGCCGTGGCCGCCCAGGTGCGCGGGGATCACCAGTGCGTTGTTGTCGGCCGCCCAGCCCAGCACCTTGCGACGGGTGGCGCGGGCACCCGCGGGGTCCTCGCAGAAGCAGCTGTTGACGTCCGGTTCGAGGATCTGTACCGGGTTGTGCAGCATGTCGCCGACGAACACCGCGCGGTCCGTCCCGGAGGCGAGGGTCAGTACGCAGGAGCCGGGGGTGTGTCCGGGAGCCGCGTCCAGGCGCAGGCCGGCGTCGATCTGGTGGCTGTTCTCCCACAGCAGCGTCTGGCCGGCCTGGTGCACCGGGGCCACGCTGTCCTCGAAGACGTTCTGGTTGCCGCGGCCGAGCAGCGGCTGGTGGCCGTTCTCGGGATTCCAGAAGTCGAAGTCGTCCTTCGGCATCAGATAGGTGGCATTGGGGAAGGTGGGCACCCACTGCCGCCCGTCCAGATACGTGTTCCAGCCGACGTGATCGATGTGGAGATGCGTGTTGATCACGACGTCCACATCCTCGGGCGCGACGCCGGCGCGCGCGAGATTGGCCAGGAAGTCTGTTTCGAGGCGGTTCCAGACCGGCGCGTACGGGCGGTCCTTGTGGTTGCCCACGCCGGTGTCGACGAGGATGGTCTTGCCCTCGCTGCGCAGCAGCCAGGTCTGGATCGCGGAATTCACGATGCTGGTGTCGGGATCCAGGAAATGCGGGATCAGCCACGGGGCACCGCCTTCCCAGACTTCCTTCGGGCTTTCCGGGAAAAAGGTGTCGGGCGTCATGTCGACGGAGCCGTAATATTCCCGGACCCGGGTGATCGTGACGTTGCCGAGCTTGATCTGTTCCATGGGGGTTCCTGAAGAATTCGGAGGCTTTCCTGGAACCGTACGAGCGCCCCCGGGACACCCGGTATCCGTCACCTGACTGCACCGGTCCGCACGCCCCGGGCGCCGGGCCGGACCGCTTGTAGCCTGGGCGGCGACAAGGCAAGACGGCTCCGCCCGAAGAGCCACCATTCCTGGAGACCCCGTGGACGATCACGCAGGCGGCCCCCGTGCGGTCGCTGGACCGGAGCCGGGCGCGGAAAAGCCGGTCGTCGGCCGGGACGACGAACTGGCACGCCTCTTTCGTACGGTGGACTCGGCGTCGGCTGATCCGGTTCTGATCCTGCTCGGCGACGTGGGCATGGGAAAGAGTGCGCTGTTGGACCGTGCGGTGCGTCGGGCCGAAGCGAGCGGCGCTCGTGTCCTGCGCGCCGAGGGCAGCGAGACGGAGTCAAGCCTTGCCTTCTCCGCCCTGCATCAGCTGCTGCGGCCGGTATCGGCTGAGGTCGACGGGTTGCCGCAGCGGCAGCGCGCGGCGCTGCACGGCGCGTTCGGCGCGGGATCGGCCACGGCGGAAGCCGACCCGATGCTGATCGGGGTTGCTGTCCTGGGCCTGCTCTCCGCCCTGGGGGACCGGGGACCTGTGCTCGTGGTCCTGGACGACGCGCAGTGGTTCGACCGCGCTTCCCTGGACGCACTGTTCTTCGCGGCCCGGCGGCTGGCCGGTGAACCGGTCACGATGCTGATCGCGGCCCGCCTCGGCGATCACCTCCCGGGGTTCGACCGGCACATGCCGACACTTGTCTTGGGGCCGCTCGACAACGCCGCGGCCGGCCGGCTGCTGGACATGCAGCCGCAGCGCCCAACCGGCCGGATGAGGACACAGATCCTCGCCCAGGCCGACGGCAACCCGCTGGCACTGACCGAACTGGCGAAGGCGGCCGGCGCGCACGAGACGGCCGCGGGGCCGCCGCCCACCGGTCCGCTCCCCGTCGCCGATCACCTGGAGCGCATCTTCGCGGATCGACTGAGCGGCCTGCCGGCTCCCACCACGCGCGCCCTGTTGCTGCTGGCCGCCATGGACACCGTCGACTCCGCCATTGCCGTCCCGGCCGTGCTGCCGGACGCCGAGGACGACGCATGGCCGCCCGCCGAGCAGGCCGGGCTGGTCCGGCGAACCGGCCGCGGCCTCCGGTTCAGCCACCCCCTGGTCCGGTCGGCCGTGTATCACGCCGCGTCCGCCGATGCCCGGCGCGCGGCCCACCTCGCACTCGCCGAACTGCTGCGGGGCGAGCCGGACCGGCGAGCCTGGCACCTCGCCGCCGCTGCCACACCCCCGGATGCGGCCGTATCGGCGCAGCTGGAACAGACCGCCGACCGGGCCCGGCGCCGCGGCGGCCACGAGGCAGCGGCCAAGGCCCTGCAACGCGCCGCGGACCTCGCACCGCGCGAGGACAGCGCCCGGCTCCTTGTCGAGGCCGCCGCGCAGGCCGTCCTCACCGGTGACCTCGCCTGGGTCGAGGAGCTTGCCTCCGCGGTACGGGTACGTACCGACGACGCGTCGCTCCTGGCGGGCGCCGCCGCGCAGGTCGGACGACTGGCGGCACTCACCGTGCGCCACACCGTGGTCTTCTCCCGACTGGCCGACGCCGCCGAGGAGTTGGCTCTCACGCAGCCGGCCACCGCGCTGGACCTCCTGGCCGGCGCCGCCGTGGTCCGCTTCTACTGCGGAGAGGACGTCCAACGGCACCGCATCCAGGCCGTCCTGCAGAGCCTTCCCGAGGATGCCTCACATGCGTGGCTGCACACTTGGGTACGGGCCGTGACCGACCCTTTCGGCAACAGGGCCGAACTGCTCCTGCTGCTCCCGCAGGTCGCAGCCGAAGCGCGACGCCACCCCGACCGGCTCACCGCTTTCGCGATCATGGCGTGGCTGCTGGACGAGACCCCGCAAGCCGTCCGCGCCTTCGATCAAGCCTTCGATCACTGGGGCATGCGCGGACCGCTGCCAGAGGGGCTGGGCGGCGCGGCCGCCTGGAGCTACGTGGAACAAGGTAAGTGGGGGAGGGCCCGGGAGGCATGCGCCCGCAGCAGTGCGCTCGGTGCGAGGACCGGCCTCGACCACGCCGTGGCATGTGCGGCCGCCGTGGACGCCACCGTGCTGGCCTACCAGGGCGACGCGAGGGCAGCCCGGGCCCGGGCCGAGGACGCGCTGGCCATGATCGACCCGCTGGAGAGCCGCTCGGTCTCCGTCTATGCCCGTCGTGCACTCGGCGCCGCGGCCCTCTCGGAAGGCGCGCACGAGGCGGCGTACGCCCAACTCCGCAGGGTCTTCACGGCAGATGGCGCACCCGTGCACTACCACGCCTCCTATCCGGCCCTCGCGGATCTGGCCGCCGCTGCCGTGCGCAGCGGTCGGCGTGAGGAGGCCACCGCGATCGTCGAGCGTGCCGCGCGCGCCCTCGCGGCGGGTGCCTCACCCCGCCTGCGCGCGCTGATCAGCCGTGCCCGTGGCCTGCTGGCAGACCCCGAGGACGCCGAGCCGCACTTCCGGGCGGCCCTGGCCGACCCCGTGCTGGAACACTGGCCCTTCGAACGCGCCCAGACCCTGCTGGACCTCGCCGAATGGCTGCGGCGCCGCCGGCGCATCGCAGAGGCGCGCGCCCCGCTCACCGAGGCTCTGGAAACCTTCCGCCGCCTGGGCGCGCGCCCCTGGATCGAGCGCGCCCGAGCCGAATCGCGCGCCGCCGGCCTCGACGTCACAGTCTCCACCCCCGACGTGCTCGCCGAACTCTCCCCGCAACAGCAGCACATCATCCATCTCGCCGCCCGCGGACTGACCAACCGCGAGATCGGCGAGAAGCTCTTCCTCTCCCCGCGCACGGTCAGCTCGCATCTCTACCGCAGCTTCCCCAAGCTGGGCATCACCGCCCGCTCCCAACTGCGCGACCTCATCGAGGACACCCTCGCCGTGACCGACCACCGGGAATGAGGCCACGCCCGGCGACAGAAGCAGTCGGCTGACGCATACTGCGCGGTCTCCCGCCGAACCAGACTGGCCGTGAGGCGAAGGCGGCAGCGAGCCTCTTCACCCGTGAACCCGCTGCCCGCCTGTCTCCGGACGCACATGACCTCGCTTTCGTCGCGGCCGGGCGGGAACGGCCCACCGCGTCGAAGGTACATCGCCCACAGGTACCTCGTGCCGGGGTGCGGCGCGGCGCCTGTAGGCACCTGGGCCGCGACGCGCTGGCCGCTGTCCTTCCACGCATCCGGCGTCTCCTTCTGATGAAGGAGAAAGAGTGAGAGCCTATATCTGTGATCGCTCCGAGGCGGAACTCTTTCTGCGGCGGGGCGGGACTACGCAGCATTTGAGGAAGCCCGTTCCCTTCGCAGGTGACGGAAGTTCCTCGGAGGTGTGCCATGGTGCAAGCCCTGCTTCCCACCGATCTGTCACGGATCCGGGCCGGCCTCGCGCAGAGGTTGCAGGCAGCTCGGCAGGCCCGGTGGCGGTGGGAGGACGCGCAACTCGCCGCTGAACTGGCCCGCACACGCTGCGACGTCCTCGCCTGCACCGATACCGAAGGCATGCGACGGTACCCGCATCTGAGCTTCCTGGACCCCTACTTCCTTGCCGGCGCCACACCCTCAGCCCTGGTAAGCGCCTTGCTGGTCCAGGGACTGCAGTACACCGGCGCTCACGCGGGCAACGTGCAGCTGTACGAACCAAACACCGGGGTCCTGCACATCGCCGCACAGGCCGGCTTCGACCAGCCCTTCCTCACCTTCTTCGCCCACGTCGGCACAAGCGGCTCGGCCTGCGCCGAAGCCGCCAGCCGCGGGAGAGAAGTCATCGTGCCCGACATCCGCCGCAGTTCCTTGTTCGACGACGCCAGTCGACAGGCCATGCTCGACGCCCACTGCCTCACTGTTCGCTCCCACTCCCTCCTTGGCCCCGCCAACGAGTGCCTGGGCGTCTTCTCCCTGCATCACCCCCGCAGCAACGGGCTGCACGACGTCGACGTCCAGCTCCTGACGACCCTCGTCCGGGCTGCCGGCCGCGCGCTGGCCCACCACACCGCCACCCCTGCCCTCGTGGGATGGGAAGACGCCGACAGCAACGGCGCACGCACCGAGGAAGAGCGCACCAGGCTCGACGGAATGCCCATCGAGGACCCCGGCAACGACCAGGACCAAGGCGGCGACGATGAGTGAGGCCGACGACGCACGCTTCGGCCGGCGCCTGCTGCAGCGCACCTACCAGCCCGGACGCATACGCGCCCTCACCCTCACCCCCGGCCCCCACCGGCGGCACGCCCCCGCTCGGCATCGCCGCCATGTGGCTGGTCATCTGTCTGGCCAACGCCATGGCCGGCTTCCTGCTCGGCCGCAAGCTGCCGCTGGTCATCGCCGCACCGCTGGCTCTGGTCCTCAGCTTCGTCCTCACCGCCTACCCCGCAACCCTCGAACCGCTGTGGCTGCGTCACATGGTCTCCGGCGGCCTCGACGGCTGCTGCTCCCTGAGCGAGACCATAAGCTGGCGTGCGGTGGCCAGCACCACCGTCCTCGCGGCGGCCGTCATTCTCGCCGCCGCTCTGGCCCTGACCGCCACGGCCAAGCGAGCGGTGCGCCTCGGCACCACCGGCCTGCTGGTAGTCGGACTGCTGGGCAGCGGTGCCCTTGCCTACGGCCTGCCTGCCACACCGTCCAACCCCCGCTCCACCGCCGCCCTGACCTGCAACGGCACTAATCCCCAGGTATGCGTCTGGCCTGAACTGAGCAGTCACCTGCCCACCATCCAGCGCGTGGCCGCCGACGCCCGACAGCGCCTGCAGCACGCCGGACTTGACGTGCCAGCAAAGCTCACCATGGCCGAAACTCCCGGCAACGGCGCCGAGTACATCGGTCACTGGGCCCTGCCCACTGCCGACACTGTTCGCATCGGCATCGCCTCCGGGCTGCTGCCCCTGAACCCGCCGGCCTGCGCTGACCGGGGTGACTTCCCCGGTGACGTGGCCTTCGGCCCTCTGACTGCCTGGCTGTCCCTGACCGCCGGTGCGAGCAAGGGTGAGGTCGCCGGCCGCTACGGCCAGCAGGAGACCGCCCTCGCTGCCCGCGTCCGCACCGCGCCCGCGGCGCAGCAGCGTGCCTGGTTCCAGCGCAACGAGCCCGCGCTGCACGACTGCAGCACCAAGCCTCAGCTGAAGCTGGCCGGCCAGGCTGCGGGAGGCGCGCAGTGATCTGGTGGCTGAAGGCCAGGGCCGTACCGCAGGTACTGGCCACCATGTGTGCCACCCTGGCGCTAGCTGCCCTGGCCCACGGCGAAGCTATTCCGGTGCCGACCATCATCGGGCCCTCCGGCTCGCTTCTCTTCGGCCAGATCCTCGGCCTGCTGCCCACTGTGGTCCTGCTCTGGGGCATCGAGCGGGGCGATGCCATGGCCGAAGAGGTCGCCGTTCGGCCCGCACGCCCGCGCACCCTGGCCTTGTGCCTGGCCTATGTCGTCGTTCTCGCCGCGCTGGCGACCGTGGTGCATGCCCTCTTCGACCGGCCGGATGTCCTGTCCATGGCGCGCAACAGCATCGGGTCCCTCGGCGCAGCCCTGATTCTGCGGGCCCTGGTCGGACCCGGCATCGCCGCCATCGCCATCGCCGCCCTTCCGCTGCTGTGTGCGGCCGCCGGGCGCCGTCCCGGCGGCTCGGCCCAGCCGTGGGCCTGGCCGATCCATCCGGCCCACTCCGCCCTGGCGCTGGCTGAAGCCGGCTTCCTGCTCCTGGTCGGCTGCCTCCTGCTGCTCTGGAGGCGCAGGCCGGCAGCGAACCTGCTGGCCCTCGGAACCTGAAGCCCGCA
The DNA here is from genome assembly GCF_002920575.1 of Streptomyces sp. Ru73. Classification (GTDB taxonomy): domain Bacteria; phylum Actinomycetota; class Actinomycetes; order Streptomycetales; family Streptomycetaceae; genus Streptomyces. The sequence goes on from NZ_PQSQ01000077.1 coordinate 7,215, forward strand.
CGAGCCACGGCTCAACCCAAGAGGGCCCCGCGCTGACAGACCGGCGCGGGGCCTTCTCATCGTTGCTGGCCGTCCGGAGCACGCCGAACGTCGGCGTAGAGGCGCACCCGTACGCCGTCCTCGTCGGGGGTGCGGTACAGCGCCGAGGGGCCGCTGGACCACCACAGCGGGCCAACGGTCTGCGCGGCGGCCGCGGCCGCCGGTTCGTCCGCGGCAGTCACCTCTATGGCGACGAAACCCGGCCCGGTCAAGTGTGGGGAGAGCGACTTCATGGCCCGTCAGTCGCCGCCGCAGCGCCGCGCAGTTCGCCGAACGGGCGGCCATCACCCGGTCGTGGCAGCCATCGCCGCGGGCCTGCCGGACGCGCTGGTGAGGTCGGCGGCCGGCTGGCAGCTGGGGCAGGTGCCGTAACGCGGATCGGCGAGCAGCGCGCGGGCCTGGTCGGTGGTCGCGGTGGCGGTGTCCTGTGGGTACGACCAGCAGGTGACGCGGTGGATCTCCCACTGCGGACCGCGACCGCGCACCCGGCCCGGATGTGCGGCCACCGGCCAGCGATCGGGCTGCGCCGGTGCGGCCGCGTGGTCCTGGTCCTCGTTCTGCTCCCTCTGGCGCCGGGTGATCTCGGCGTCGATGGCGGCCAGCTCCTCGGCCAGCTGCGCCCGCAGTTCGTGCAGCTCGCCGAGTGGCAGCGGCAGCCGCTCGCCGCTCACGGCCTACGCCGCGTCGGTGTCGGCCGGGGCGTCGTGGACGTGCTTGAGCGCACTGCGGGCGGCGACGACATCGGGGCCGGACAAGGTCGACCAGTACGGATGCGTGCCCACCTGGATGGACAGCTCGACCAGACGCTGCCGCAGCTTCTCTTCCTGCTCCCGCTGCTCGGGCGTGTATCCGGGGGAGTCCTCGCGCCGGGAGGGATAGAAGTGCCCGTCCGGGCGCTCCCACCCGGGCAGGGGATCCGCCGACTACGGCAAGGTCCGGCATAGTGCCTCGTACTCGGCACGCACCTGGTGCAGCTCCTGCTGGGCAGCACGGCCGTCGCGGCGCGACGGCCATCTCGGCACCGTGCGTAGCTGTTGCAATTTGCGATCACTGTTGCATGTGAGGCCCAGGTGACGAGTGGGTCTACTGCGGGGTATGAAGGTGCACGCGCCGCGCGGTGACCAGCGCGCGCGGGTGTTCTGCTCGCCGTTCAGCCAGCGCGCCGGAGAAGCGGACTCGGCCGGCAGCGGGAGGCCGGCCATGAAGTGGGCGATGTCGGCGTAGTAGGCGTAGTAGTCCCGGCGGGTCAGCTCGCGCAGGCGGCGGATGCTGGTACGGATGCCTTCCTGGTCGTCGCGGATGGCGTGGTGGAAGGCGAGGGCGAGTTCGAGCTTGGCCTGAGCGATGGCAAGCTCGGAGATGCCGATCTCGGCCGCAAGGGCCTGATGCCGGTCGACGAGGCCGGTGTCGGTGCCGGCGTCGTGAAGGAGTTCGGCGATGCGGACGTCCAAGGTCGCGCGCGCAGGTCGACCGGGGCGAGCAGCTGCTCGGCCAGCTCGATCTCGTCATCGGCGATGTCGGGGTCGGCGAAAGCGGGGGTGAAGGCCCGCATGGCCTGGGACATGGCCGCCTCGCCCTTCTTTCCGTGCTCTTCGCCCTCCAGCCGGGCGGCCTGGAAGGCGGCTGCCCCGCCGGCGATGTCGCCCTGGACCCACCTGACGTCCCCGTCACGCGGTGGTGGCGGCCTTCCCAGCCCAGGTGTGCCGCGGCATCCAGGGCGGTGGGGAAGTCGCCGGCGAGTCGGGCCAAGTGCGCGAGCCCGCGGCGAGCATTGGGCGTAAGGCGCCCACCGCCTGCGACGACGTGCTGCATGCCGCGGCGGGAGTCCTCGGTGCGCCCGAGGTCCCGCTGGGCCTTGGCCAGGTAGTAGACCGCCATGTCGTGCAGGTCGGGCGGCAGCAGGCCGGAGTCGGTGAGGCGGGTGAGGCGCTCGGCGGTACGGGCACGGTTCTCGCGCTGGCGGCGGGCGAGCGTGCTGAGGATCTCCACCAGCGCATCGGCAGTCGTCTGCAGTCCCGTCCGGCGCAGTGCAACCCGGCCCGCCACATCAAGGGCGACGGCCACGACGCCGTCCTGGAAGGGGAGTAAGCCGTGGGGGAGATCGAGGACGTCCTGGAGCGCGCCGACCGCGAGGCCTTCACCCGGGAACCGCCGAAGACGCCGCTGGCGCAGATCCGTCTCCTGGTGCGCGCGGAGAAGGGCTCCAGGCGGGCCGTGGCGGCCCGCCTGGGCGTCTCCCAGCGCACGGTGGAGCGCTACCTGGCCGGGCAGCGCAAGACGCCGCAGAAGCGTCTCGCCGAAGCGTTGCGCCGCGAGGTACCGAAGGTGTGGCAGCCGCGGGTCCGGCAGCGCCGCCGCAAGCAGGCCGCCACCACCGCCGGCATCACCATCGAAACCCGCGCCCGCTTCGGCTACACCGCGCCCATCGGCACCACCGACGACGGCCGGGTCCGCCGGCTGACCGTCCACCTCCCGCCGGCCTGCGCCGCCCGCCTCTTCGACGCCCAGCAGCACGGCGCCGGCGACCAGCAGATGCGCTCCATCGTCGCCGAAGGCTTGCAGGAAATCTATTTCAAGGACGGCGGCCGCCGCGCCGATGACCTCGAAGTCGAGTTCACCGACATCGACTGCATCGACGTTTCCTTCTGAGTGGCCTCTCGCACAAGGAGAGCGAAAACCGTATCTGAGCCGGAGCACGGTAGTTGTCACCAGGGCAGGCTGGTTGTCACCAGCACGGATGGACAAGGGTTTCGCTTGTTGGCGGCGTTCTCATCGCTCCTGCCACCGTCGGCGGAATGTTCGCTGGGACCGTCGGTGCCGGCTCTGGGTGCGCGGCGTGCCGCGTGGCTTCAGTGCACCAGGAGATCGACGGCGACCTTCAGGCGTTCGAGGTAGATCTCCCGCGACTGGGTCTGGTGCTTGAGGCCGATCGATGTGCTGATCATCGTCTGCGCTACGCGGGCGGCCCTCTTCTGGCCTGAGTCGACGGCGATGGCGTCCGTGATCAGCTCCTCGAATCGCCGTGGAGCGGTCTGTGTGATCTGTCCGAGGAGGTCGGGGTTGTCCTCGACAACCGTGGCGACATCGCGGGCCAGCGGGCCGACGTAGCGGCCTGTCCACCGGTCGAAGGCATCGAGGAGACGTTGCGGGAGCGGGCGGTCGACATCGGCCAGGACCTTCTCGACCGCCGCGATGTCGCGTTCCAAGGCCTGGGTGACCGCGGCGCGGAACAGGGCTTCCTTCGAGGAGAAGAGGAAGTAGAGCCCTGGGCGGGAGATGTGTGCCGCCCGCGCCACTTCCTCCATGGAGGTCTTGCGGTAGCCGAATCGAGCGAACGTGGCCAGGGCGGAGTCCAAGACCGTGGTCCGACGGTCGGTCTCGGTGGTCGGCGATGCCAGGGGGCCGGCCTCGGGGCTGCTCATGGGGCGAGCATAGGAGCAGGAGTCTAGCTATACAAATCCAGTCTGATTTGTATAGCCTCGGTGTATGACGGCTCGCGTACCTCTTTCCACGTCCTTCACCGCCTCCAGCACGGCGGATGAGGTGATGCGGGGTGTTGACCTCGCCGGCGTCCGCGCGATTGTGACGGGAGCCTCCTCCGGGATCGGAATCGAGACGGCTCGCGCGTTGACCGCAGCCGGGGCACAAGTGACGCTTGCCGTGCGGAACACGGCTGCGGGTGATGCCGTCGCAGGATCGATCGAGAGCTCGACCGGAGGGATTCGCCCCCAAGTCGTCCGTCTGGACCTCGCCGACCAAGGCACCGTCACGTCGTTCGTCTCCGCGTGGAGCGGCCCACTTCACCTGCTGGTCAACAACTCGGGCGTAGTCACCGGTGGCCTTGAACGAACGCGCGAGGGCTGGGAGTTGCAGTTCGCAACGAACCATCTGGGTCACCTCGCACTCGCCATCGGGCTGCACCGCGCCTTGGCCCTCGGAGCCTCCGAGCGCAACGGGGCACGGATCGTCGCGGTCAGTTCGACGGCGCACATGCGTTCCGGCATCGACTTCGACGACCTCCACTTCGAGCGGCGCAGCTATGACCCTCAGATCGCCTACGCTCAGTCGAAGACGGCGAACTCCCTGTTCGCCGTCGAGGCGACCCGCCGATGGGCGTCAGACGGCATCGTCGCCAACGCGGTGAACCCCGGCGGCGTCGCGACGGGTCTGCAGCGGAACTTCACCGCGCAACAGAAGCAGTCACTCGATGCAGCCGAGGCCGCTGGAGTCTTCACGTACAAAACGGTCCAGCAGGGAGCCGCCACCACCATGGTCGCGGCCGTCGCCCCGCAGTTCGCCCACTCCGGAGGCCACTACCTCGATGACTCGCAGGAGGCCTACACCGTGCCGAACGACGCCGACCTCGCGCAACACCCGCACGGCGTCAAGCAATGGGCACTCGATCCCGCTGTCGCCGAGCGCCTCTGGGTGGTCTCGACCGACCTGCTCCGCACCTGACTTCCCGGCGCCACGGCACCCCGCGCCGGCTTCCCAGGCAGCGACGAGCCGACCACCCCGGATTCCGCGGAAACCAGGCGCACTCCGGCGTCGAGCATTCCCACTCCACCTGGCAACCCCGCAGCTCACCACAAGATCCACGGACAGACTCAACGCGGCGAGACAGCGGGCTGGTGTCGGCTCAGGCGACAGGCAGAGCGCCGGGACCGGTGACGCCTACCCCGCCTTGCGCACTGCGGGTGACAGGCAGCGCGCCGATCCGGTGACAACCAGCGTGCTTTGCCCGATCGAAGCCGCAGGCCCGCCTGGAGATCTCCATGGACGAGGCATTCGCCCGGCTGCGCGCCCACGCCCGCTCCCGCCAGCAAAAACTCACCGCGTTGTCGGCGCAGATCATTCAGGGTCACCTTCCCGCCGAACTCGTACCGGAGTGATCAGCCCTCCTCAGCAATCAATGGCCAAAGCTCACGCCATCAACAGTTCAGGAACGGGTTCTCAGGCGCAGGCGGCCGGTGATGATGTCGCTGGCCACCTCGTGCAGCGGGCGGTCATGGGCCCAGGCGTGGCAGCGCAGGCGCAGCAGGGCCTGGTTCAGGGGGGAGGCCCTGTTGTACGGAGAGAATGCCGTCCCTCAGCAAGAGCCGGCTCAGTCAACTCCGGTGCGCCGTCCGCGTGGGCGTGAGACTCTTTTGGTGACGCAGAGGGAGGACGCCGTGGCTCAGTGGGCGTGGGCCAGGTCCGGTGCGCGGAATGAGACGACCGGATTCATCGGCCGAGCGGTGGAGCTGGAGGCCGTCCGCCAGGCGGTGATGCAGGCTCGCGTCGTCACGCTCACCGGCCTCGGTGGTGTCGGCAAGACCCGGGTCGCGGTGCGGGCCGCCCACCAGCTGGCGGTCGACTTCCCCGACGGGGTGAGCATCGCCGAACTGAGCGGTCTGCGGGACGCCGAGTTCCTGCCCAACACGGTGGCGTCCGCCGTCGGCCTGCGCGAGATCGCGGCGCAGGAGCCGATGGACCAGCTGATCGACCACTTTGCGGACAAGCGTGCGCTGCTGGTGCTGGACACCTGTGAGCACCTGGTGGACGCGATGGCCGTGTTCGTCGACATCCTCCTGCACAACTCCTCCGGGCTGGTGCTCCTACTGACCAGCAGGCAACCCCTGGCGCTGCCCGGCGAATTCGTCCTGCCGATCCCGCCGATGCCCGAGCCGGACGGGGACGCGAGTGAGCACGACAACGACGCACTTGCGCTGTTCGTCGCCCGGGCCCAGGCCGCCCTGCCGTCCTTCGCACTGGGCGAGGAGAACAGAGCCGAGGTCATCGCGCTCTGCCGCCGCCTGGACGGCATCCCACTGGCTATCGAGCTCGCCGCCGTACGACTGAGGAGCATGCCGCTGGAGCAGATCCTGGGCCGCCTCGACGACCGGTTCCGGCTCCTGGTCGGCGTACGGTCCGCCCAGACCCGCCACCACACGCTGCGCACCACGATCGAGTGGAGCCACGAGCTGTGCTCGGCGCCGGAGCAGGAGCTCTGGGCACGCCTTTCGGTGTTCGCCGGAGGCTTCACCCTGGCGGCCGTCGAGCAAGTCTGCGCCGACGGCAAGCTGGCCGACTGGGACGTGCTCGACCTGCTCGGTGCCCTGGTGGACAAGTCGGTGGTGCAGCGCGTCGAAGGCGTCGCCGAGTGCCGCTACCGGCTGCTGGATACGATCCGCGAGTACGGAGCCGAGCGGCTGGAGCACGGCGGCCGCACCGAGGAGTACGCGCGACGGCACCGCGACTTCTTCCTGCGCATGGCCCAGCGGGCGGGCGAGGAATGGATGGGCGACCAGCAGGTCGAGTGGGGGAACCGGCTGGCCGCCGACTTCGACAACTTCCGCGTCGCCATGGACTTCGCCGTCGCACACCCGGGGGACGAGGCCGCGCTCCGGCTGGTGAACGGCCTGTGGGGACTGTGGCTGGGCAAGAGCAGGCTGACCGAGGCCCGGCGCTGGATCGACAAGGCCCTGGCGGCCGAGCCGGAGCCGACCCTCGAGCAGGGCATCGCCCTGTATTACGGCTCCTACTACGGGCTGCTGCAGTCCGACCGGGACGTGCGGAAATTGATCCGGCGCTGCCGGGCCGTGGCCGAGTCCGTGAACGACGACCTCCTGCGTGCTCGCGCCTCGGCGGTGGAGACGTTCGAGATGCTCATGTGGACCCGGGACGTCTCGCGCACCATGGCTTCGTACGAGGAGTCGCGACAGCTGCTCAGAGCGTCGGACGACCTGTTCCCTCTGGTGGCCGGCTACATCCAGACCGCGGTGTTCCACGCCGCCCACGGCGATCCGTCGAGGGCGTTGCGGGAGGCGGAGGAGTGCCTGCGGGAGCTGGCGCACATCCCCCACGAGTGGTGGGTGCGCAACTACATGATGATCGCGCAGGTACTCGCACTGTGGGCCGTCGGCGAACCGGACGAAAGCCGCGAGCTGGGGTGCAGGGTGCTGCCCTCCGCCCTCGAGCAGGGCGAGACGATGAGCCTTGCCGCCACGATGGAGTTCCTGTCCTGGGTGGCCTGCGGCAACGGCGAGCACGAGCTCGCCGCGACGCTGCTGGGCGGCGCCACCACACTCTGGCATCAGGTCGGCACCGCGCTGTGGGGAGTACGGGCCCTCCAAGCCCTGCACACCGACGCCGAGAACACCCTGATGCTCAGTCTGGGCGCCGAGCGCTTCACGCAGGTGTACACGCACGGGGCGGCAATCCCCGTGCCGGAGCTGGTCGACATCGCCTGTGGGCGCGTGCACGGCGACGAGCAGGCGCAGGCCCCGGGCACGGACGACGGCAGTCTCCCCGGCCCCCTCACTCCACGCGAGCGTGAGGTCGCCGGCCTGGTCACCGAAGGGCTCACCAACCGCCAGATCGCCGAACGCCTCGTCATCTCCAAGCGGACCGCTGATGCCCACGTCGACCACATCCTCACCAAGCTGGGCATCACCTCCCGCACCCAGGTAGCCGCGGCGATCGACGACGGGAAGCCGGAAGAGGCGTAACTCAGCCGAGAGCCGGCTCTTCCAGCCGGCGCCGCCGCGACCGCTGGCATGCACCGGCCAGCACGGGCAGCACCTACTGCGCCTTGGCGCGCCGCACGACGCCTGAAGCGGCCCGCTCGCCCAGCCCGGGCGGGACCACGAGCGCGGCTGAGGTAACCGGCCTTCTCCAGGTTGATGATGAACATGTGGACGGTGCGTTCGGTGATCTGGCACCGGAAGGCGATGTCGCGAATCCGCAGCGTCGGTTCGCCAGTGATGGGCCCGAGCACGCGGGCGTGAGGGTGAGGCATGAGTCGGGCCACATCGCTCATGCGCTGCTGGCCGTGTCCGTGCCCCGGTTCAGCTCCTCAGGGTGGCGCTGGGCGGGAGGCCGTAGGCGCTTTTGTACAGGGCGGAGAAGCGGCCCGGATGTGTGAAGCCCCAGCGCATCGCGATAGCGGTGACCGTCGCGCCTTCGTGGGGAGCAGCAGCCTTGAGGTCGGTGTGGGCGTGGGCGAGCCGCACGCTGCGCAGGTAGCCGAGGGGGGTGGTGCCGGCGTGCCGGCGGAAGGCGTACTGCAGGGCGCGGGGGGTGACCGGTATGGAGGCGGCGATGTCGGCGAGGGAGATGTCGCGGTGGGCGTTGCCCTCGATAAAGGTGATCGCGCGGCGCAGGGTGCTGGGGCTGCCGTCGCGGCTGTCGGCGCGAGCGGTATCGGTGGTGGCGGTGTTCGGGAGCGCGGCGAGCGCGCTGGCGGCCAGAAGCCGGGTGGCGTTCGCGATGGCCAGCGGCGCTGTGTGCGCCGCAGGGTCGGCCAGGACGTCATCGCGCAGGAACGCGATGGTGGCCTGCAGCTGCCTCTTGGCATGTGCTGTCGCCGGCCGCTGTCCGGTCAGCCTTACCGGGCCGGAGCGGTGGGCCGCGCTGGTGGCGGCGACCTGGGAGAGCAGTGCGGGGTCGAACAGGGCGAGGGTGAGGCGGGCGGCACGGGTTGTGCCGTTGTAGGGGCGGTCCGGCTCCATCAGCAGAAAGGTGTCTCCGGGAACGAAGGCTTCTTCTCGGCGGCCGCTGCGGACGGCGATCCTGCCCTCGTGCAGATCGACCAGGCAGACCTTGCCCGGGCCCTCGGAGGAGTAGGCAGTGTCGTAGTTGCCGACGCACCTGTCCACGCTCAGCTGGCCTGCCGTGGTCTGGATGATTTGGGTGCGGGGTTTTCGGGCGCTGCTGCTGAAGCGGAGCCGTGTGTAGGCGGCGGCCAGGAACGCTTCGGTTTCCTCCAGGCTGTCGCTGTCAAAGCGCCGCGTCATCATTCCGGTCTCCGCCAGCCGCTCAGAATCTTGAGGTCCGGCAGGCCCCGGCGGCAGCCTGGCATTGGCCGGTCTCATTGCGGAGCATTTTACTCGGCACTGCCCGGCAAGCCGGGCAGTGCCCAAGGATGGCATCCACCGGGGGGGCGGTCGTTGGCCCAGCGGCGGCGCGATCGTGAACAGGGCCAGAGCTGCCCGCGGAGCAGGCACCGCTGACCTGGCTTCTTCCGCGGGCAGCAGGGTCTGGGCCGTCCGCGGAAGAGGCCTCGTGGTGTTCCAGGCCCACAGACTGGCTGCCCGCCGGGCGCCGGGCAGCACGCGCGACGAAACGCGGATTGGCCGCGAAACGAACACCTACGCTGCCGCTGTGTCTGGGGGAGGCGGGGTTGAACACCAGCGCGGAGCGGCGCCGCAGAGGAAGAGGTCGTGCCACTCCACGGCGGTGCCGCTCAGGCTGAGCCGGCGACGCGGGCGGGCCGGTCGGGAGCTTTGCTCTTGTTAGGTTGAAAGGGGCATGCGCTACGTCGATTCCTGGGGCCGGTATGCGAAGCGGCAGGACTGCTGTCCCGACCAGGGGTACAGGCGGATGCCCGGGCGCCTCGGTGGCTGTTGCAGCAGCCACCGAGGCACACCGATGCCCTGGGCATCCGTGAAAGGGGGGCCTTCCGGAGGCGGGCGAACCCGGTCCGGTCAGAAGAACCACTGCACGGGTTCGTGCCCGCGCTCGGTGATGTCGCTGAACTTGCCGCCCAGGAAGCCCAGCGGTTCACCGTCGCGTTCGCACACATCGAGCACCTCGCCGAGGACGACGATGTGGTCGCCGGCCTCGAAGTGCCGCTCCACCGTGCATTCCAGGTGCGCGAAGGCGTCCGGGATGACGGGGACGTGGTGACGACCTTGGACGACGTCGAGTCCTGCGAAGTGGTCGGCGCCGCGCTTGGCGAAGCGCATCGCGAGGTGTTCCTGGCGGGCGGACAGGATGTTGACCGCGAACCGGCCCGATGAGGTGACGGCCTCGGTGGTGCGCGCACCGGTGGTCAGACACACCAGGAGCAGGGGCGGTTCCAGGGAGACGGAGGTCAGTGAGTTGACGGTCATGCCGTGCGGCACGCCGTCCGCACTGGTGGTGACCACCGCGACTCCGGTGGCGAAGCGGCCCATCGTGCGGCGCATCGTCATGGGGTCCACGGCGGCGACCGTGGAGGGGGAGGTAGCCATGGAGGACTCCAGGGGTTGGTTCAGGTGCGGTAGCGGACCTCGAAGGTCACGACGCCCTCGTCGGTGCGCCAGGGGCCGTGCGGCATGCCCGGCGGGCGGCAGGCGTACTCGCCGGCGCTGAAGGTCTTGCCCAGCGTGAGGTCGTAGAAGGATCCCTCCAATATGTAGACCTCCTCCCAGAAGTCGTGCTTCTGGACGCCCATCGGGGTGGAGTCGGCGCCCGGCTCGTAGCGCAGGATGCGGGTGGCGACGCCACTGTCCGGGTCCTTGGCGAGGATCCGCTCGGTGATCTTCGGGTCGTCTCCGGGGCAGACCGTGTAGGGGACCTCGGTGACCGGGAAGAACTCGTACTCGGGTTTGCTCATGGTGGGTGCTCCTGGTGTTCGGGTCAGGCGGGGGTGGGTTCGAGGCCGTAGCTGGACAGGAAGGTGTCGACGTCGGCGAGCGGCCCTTCGAAGCCGTAGTTGCGGAAGGCGTAGCCCTTCACGACGAACGGGGCGCCGGCGTAGAAGAGCTCGTACTGGTGGTGACGGCCGGCGAACTCGCTGCCCACCGCGTCCCAGGCCAGCTTGAAGAGCTTCACCCGCTCCTCGGCCTCGGCGTTCGGGCTGTGCACGTAGCGGTCGATGTCCGCCCGCGTCTCGGGGTTGGTCATGTCGGCGATGCTGGAGGGAACCTGCAGGACGCCGCCGCCGACCAGGTCGCGCAGGACGGCGAGGACCCTGGGATACAGCTCGGCCTGCAGCCCCATCGCGCCGTACACCGCCCGGGCGCCGGGGCGCCACAGACCCTGCTCGTCGGGACCGGCCGTGTACTCGGCGGCGAGGACGGCGGACTCCACGAGCGAGGCCAGGCTGGCCAGCTCACCGAGCTTCTCGACCACGCCGGGGAACTTGTCCACGCCGTTGACCGCGGCGACCTTGCGGGCGAGCCCGGCAAGGAACTGCAGCTTCACCGCGAAGCGGGTCTGCGCCTGCCAGTTGCCGAGCACATGGGCGCCGGTGTCGAAGAACTGCCGCCGCAGGCCCGCCACGTCGCGGTAGACGAACAGCCGCTCCCAGGGGATGAAGACGTCGTCGAAGACGAGGAGCGCGTCGGTCTCATCGAAGCGGGTGGTCAGCGGGTAGTCGTAGGCGCTGCTCGCGGCGGGCGCGTACGGCCGGCGGCAGTACAGCTTCAGGCCTTCGGCACCCACCGGCACGGCGAAGCTCAGCGCGAAGTCGGAGTCCTCGGGGCCGAGCGGCTTGATGCACGACACGAAGATCTCATCGGCGACCGCGCCGCCGGTGGCCAGCATCTGGGCACCGCGGACCACGATGCCGTCGGCCCGTTCCTCGGCGACACCGACCTGAACCAGCTCGCCGTCCCAGGCGTGCGCGGTGGTGGCGCGGGAGACCTGCGGCGGGATGATCGCGTAGGAGAGGTAGAGGTCCTCCTCCACGATGCGCTTGTGGTAAGCGGTGATGTTCGCGGCGAAGTCGTGCTCGCCGGACCCGCCGGCGAAGGCCTCGGGGTGCGCGGCGAACGCGGCGAAGAACGCGCCCACGTGGTCGGGGCTGCGCCCCACCCAGCCGTGTGTCCGGCGGGCCCAGGTGGTGGCGGCCTCGCGGAAGGCGGTGAGGTCCTCGCGGCTGCGGGGCGTGGTGAACAGGCGGTTGACGGCGGCGCCGGTTTCCGGGTGGGGCCGCGTCATGCCGGACGCGGGATCGGCGGCAGTGTCGAACAGGCCCGCTATCGTCCGGGCTATGGGCGCGAACGCCGGATGGTGGGCGACATCCTCCACGGGTTCGCCGTCCACATAAACGCGGCGTGTGTCCTTGAGCGAGGCAAGGTAGTCGGATCCGCTGCGCATCACATGCTCCTCAGCTTGGTTTCGTATGCGTGGGTCAAAGTGGTGCCGTCGGGGAGGCTCAGGCTCAGGCGCCAGGAACTGCCGTGCACGAACTCCCCGGTGAGCAGGGGGAATGTGCCGCAGAACAGCACCAGGTCGCCGGTGACATCACCGAGTACGGCGTTCATCCGCTCCAGCAGTTCGGCGGGGTGACGCAGCGCGGCGACGCTGCCTTCCTGGTAGGCCCGGCCATCGACTGCGGATTGGGCGGCCAGGCGGTCCCAGTCCAGGGCGGACACCTCGGGGCCGATCTCCACGACCGTGCCGCCGACGGGCTTGGGACAGGCGGCCTTGGATGCGGCGATGTCGGTGCGTTCCAGTTCCCGGTCGGTGTGGTCGGAGCCGACGGCCAGGAAGTGGCGCCCGCCGTGGCGGATGATCACCGGCTCCACCTCACCGGAGGTCGAGGGACCGGCCACCTCGACCACAGCGTTGCTGGTGAGCAGCCGGGGGTCGAGGTCGTAGAAGGCGGGCACGGACGTGGGGGGCGGCACGCCGATCGCGGCCAGCTCGGCGATGTGGTGGGCCACGGATGCCTGATCCCGCGCGGTGTATCCGGCAACGATCAGCCGGTCGGGGGAGAGAAGCAGTTCCTCTCCGGAGCCGGCGACCTCCAGGGCCGGCGGGGTGTGGGGAGCAGTCACGATCACTTCCTCATCGGTTGGTGTGATGCACGGGGCGGGGCATCGGCCAGTTGCGGTCGGCGAGTACCGGGAACTCGGCGCGCACGGTGTCGACCACGGCCGGGTCGACATCGCAGAAGGTGAGGCCTTCGGCAGCGCCGGCCTCGGCGAGGACGGTGCCCCAGGCATCCACGACCCGGCTGTGGCCGCCGAGTTCGACGCCGCCGTCCTGGACGCCGACCGCGTTGCAGGCGATCAGCACCACCTGCTCCTCGACGGCGCGGCAGGTGGTGAACAGGCGCCAGTGCTCGCGCCGGGCGGCGGGCCAGGCGGCGGGTACGACGACGGTCTTGGCGCCGCGGTCGACCAGCCCGCGCCACAGTTCGGGGAAGCGCAGGTCGTAGCAGGTGGTGGCACCCAGCGGGCCGAGCTCGGTGTCGGCGACGTCGAGGGCGTCGCCCGGGGTGAGGAGCTCGGCCTCCCGCGAGGCGTACCCGAAGACGTGCACCTTGCGGTAGGTGTGCGCGATCTGCCCGTCCGGGGCGATCAGTACGGCCGTGTTGTACAGGTGGCCGTGCTCGTCGCCTTCCACGATGCTGCCGAGGTGGACGTGCGCGTTGAGCTCCTGGGCCCAGCCGCGTGCGGCCTCCACGGTCGGGCCGCGCAGAGTTTCCGCCCGGTCGGCGTAGGAGTCGAAGGCGAAGTAGCCGGCGGCCCACAGCTCGGGAAGGACGACCAGGTCCGCGCCGCGGGCCTCTGCGACCATACGGCCGACACGCTCGCGGCGCGGGCCCGGAGCCTCCTCGGGCGGGCTGGCGATCTGCAGCAGGGCAATCCTCACGGGTACTCCTTCGCCGCCGGTCCGCCGGGTCGGCCGGGGAAGTCGGAGATGCTGAGGGCGGCCAGGGTGCTGGAGAGGTGGTCCGCGACGGCCTGTCCCGCGGCCTCCGGGTCACCCGCGCGCACTGCCTCGACGATGGCGCGGTGCTCCGCGAGGGCGGTGCTTGCCCGGTTCTCGGTGCGGACCACCGCACGCAGTCCCATCCGGATCTGCCGGTCCCGCAGGGATTCGTAGAAGCCGGCGAGGACCGGGTTGCCGGCGTGCTCCACGATCGTGCGGTGGAAGAACCGGTCGCAGTCGATGAAGGCCACCGGGTCGTCGAGCAGCGCCTCCTGCTCCAGGACGAGCTGCTCCAGCGTGTCGGCGAACTCGGGCCCGAGCGAGACGACCTGGCGGATGCACCAGTCACCGACCAGCGCCCGGGCCTGCATCACCGCCCGCACCTCGGCGTCGGAGATCGGCGGTACGAAGGCGCCCTTCTTCGGCACGATCTGCACGAAGCCCTCGGTCTCCAGCCGAAGCAGGGCCTCCCGAACGGGGGTGCGGGACGTCCCGGTTGCTGAGGCGATCTCGGACTCGGTGAGGAAGACGCCGTCGTGTCTGGGGAGCTGGGCGATGTGCCGCTTCAGCCAGTCATAGGCCACGTCCTGGGCGGAGCCCCGACGCGAGCTCAAGCCTTGTGCGCTGCTCATGAGCGACATGTATACAACCTGTCTACAGGCTGCACAAGACCTGTATACCGCGAGAGTTGACGAGGTGTGCAAGTCCTCGGCCGTCCCGGCCGGGGTAGCGCCGGCAGGTGTGCAGACGCCTGTGAGCTGGGGTTATTCGGCTGTCGCCGTGCGCGCCAGAAGGCGCCGGCAGTGGGTCAGAAATCCTGCGAGCGTCAGGTCGAAGGCCCGGTCCGCAAGGGCCTGGCCGACAGCCGCCTGGGCCGCGGCAAGGTGCGGCGCCTCGGTCTCCTCAACCACCCACATCGCCTCGGGGGCAGACATGTCCAGGGCCGAGCCGAGGACGATGTTGTCCAGGCCGGTGATGACCGCCAGGACGTCCCCGGGCGCGAAGCCTGCGCCCAGGAGCAATCCGGCGACCCGCTCGTACTGCGTGATCACCCGTGGCGCGCGCACCGGGGAGGTCATCAGCACGGCGATCGCCCGCGGATGGGCGGCGAAGGCCGCGCGGTAGGAGCGGGCCCAGGAGTCCAGGGCCGCGTCCCAGGGACGCCCCTCGAGCGTACGGGGGTCGAGCGCCTCGGTCACCTGCTCCCGCAGCAGCTCCACTACCCCGGCCCGGCCGTCCACATGGTGGTACACCGAGGCGGTCTGCACGCCGAGGCTACGGGCGATCTCGTGGAGGGTGAAGTCACCCTTCTCGTCGACCAGTTCCAGTGCCGCCCGGCCGATGCGCGACCGGTCAAGAAGGGCCTTCCGGGGCCGCCCCATGTGCGTTCTCCTGTCGCGCGGTCTTCCCTGTCGGTACGGCGAGCGCTTACAGTACCTAAACCGATTAGGTTTAGGTTTTCGCGGTCTCGCCGACGTCGTCCCACCCCTCGTACGTGCCGGGCCCGCCCACACCCTCTCCGCCGTCGCAGAAGGGCCGAGCGTCATGGCCGTAGAGTCCGCATCCCGCGAAAGGGCACCGGAAGTCCTCGCACCGCAGCGCGGCCATGCAGCCGAGAGCAGCTTCTTCCCGGCCTGCGCGGAGTTGGCCCCAGCGGCGCCGGCACCGCGTTCTTCATCGTCCCTGCCACCGCACCGCTGACCGTCATGGCGTCGCGCGGGCGGCGCGGCTTGTGTCGCCCCATGAATACCTCGCAGAGTCGGCCCGGGCATGGGCCGGACGGTCCGCGGAACCCTCAACCGGCAGCGAGACGGCCGGGGTACGGCAAAGGCTCGCTGTTCACCCGTCCAGAGCAGGGCGGCGACCCGGCGGCCCCACGCGACCGCCGGACCCGCTCCTCACAGCCCGAGGTAGGCGCGCACCAGCGCCTCGAAGGAGACGTCGAGCCAGGCTTTACCCACGGATCAGGCACTTACGGCCAGGGGGTGTCGTCGAAGTCGAACCCGTCATGGAGCAGGGCGCGAGAGGTCTCCAGAAGGGACCGATCGTGGCGGAAGGCGTGCATGCGCAGCCGCAGCCAGGCTTGGTCCAGGGAGATGCCGTGGCGCAGAGCGAGGACACCGGACGCCTGGTGGGCCTCGACAAAGGGCAGGTGGTTCTCGGCCGTGAGCCAGGCGGTCAGGCGCAGCACAGTGTGCGCGGCGGCGTCGGCGAGGAGGCGAGCGCCGTTCAGCTGCTGGGAGGTCATACCTCCAGGTGCTCGGCGGTGGCCGCTGAAAGCTCCGAGCCTGGTGTTGCCGATGTTTATGGGAAAGGCGAAGAGGGCCTCCACGCCGAGGCTTTGGAGGGGCGGCGTGAGGCCGGTCCAGAGGGAGGACGCCGCGGCGAGGTCCGGAACGAGAACCGTGATGCCGTGCTGGGCGGCGTCCACACTGGGGCCCTGCCCGTACACGAGCTGCAGGTCCTCCAGTGGCACGGTCAGCGGGCCATGGGTCCGCACCGGCTCAGGCGTGCCCGCATCGTAGGCGAGCAGCAGTGCCAGGCCGTCCAGGCCCAGGGCCCGGGCGCACTCCCGCAGTGGCAGAAGGCCGGCGGCCAGCTTGTCCAGGCAAGCAGCCAGTGCCGGATCTTCAACTCGGTCCCGTTCTACCACTGCGCCCGCTCCCTTGCCTGGGTCGCCAGGCGACGGCGACTGCCTTGATGGAGCTGTTGCCGCTGAGCCGCGGCAACAGGGGGAAGAGCTTGGTGGCTTGCGGCTTGGAGTCCAGGGTGGGCTGGAGGAAGGTGTGGCACTCCGTCAGCGCGCCGGTGTACTGCAGTGAACATTTCCCCTTGTTGGCCGACGGCCGGCCGCCCTAGGTGATGCGGTCCGTCCGCGTGCCGCAGGGCGCTCACAGTGTGAGACGCCCGTGGGGGCGGAGGGATCCGACAAGGCGCACGGCCCTCGCGGACGCGGCGGGAGCCGACGGCAGTCACGGTCCGGATGTCATCCTTTGGCCACGACCGCCCGAACCCGGTAGCGGTGGTAGTACGCATGAGCCTGCCCCTCTCAGTTCATCGCCCGACCGCCGTGGCGTTCAAGCGAATCTACTTGAGAGAAAGCGCTTACATATCACTTAATTTGTTAACTGACAGTTTCTATAAGAGGTGATGGGCGCTTCTTTGCCGTTGCGGACGCCAGAGAGATCGGGCCGCCAGGTACTGCCCGGCAAGCTGCGGGCGGGTGGCGGAAGTACCGCCTGCGGGAGTCCACCGTGGCCATCGTCGGGGCCGTCACCGGCTCCCTGCACCGCCCCGGCACGCTGCTGCTCGGTCGCCTGGATGCGGCCGGCCGTCTGCGCTACGTCGGCCGCACTACGCAGCTGGCCGCCGGCCTCGCCCGGGACCTGGCCGCCCAGCTGACCCAGGCCGGGCCAGAGCACCCGTGGACCGGCCCGCACCTTCAGCGCCAGCTGGCACGCGAACGACGTCCTCGACGTCGACCTCGGTGTCCCCGAGCTGGTCGCCGAGGTCGACGCCGACGTCACGCTGGACGGGGCTGGTCGGTGAAGCAGACGTGCCGGTGTGCCCCCACCGTCCGCCGCGAATCACCTCCGTCTGTCAGCGCCTCCGCAGTCACATGACGGCTTGGCGACACCTCAGCATGGCCGTGCCGACGCGGGCATGGCAGCGACGAGGCCAAAGGCACGGCTACCGCTCCCGTGGTGATCGCCGAGAAGGTTGCCGCCGGGCAGACCGCCGCGGTGGGCCTGTGCTACCGCCTGGTCGACGGCAGCGTCCAGCTCGTCGCCTCGCGCGGCCTCGACGCGGAGGCCTCCGCCGCGTCCTGACCGTCCCGGCCGTGGCTGCTCAGCGGGGCGTGCCACGGTGCCCACGTCCACCCCAAGCCGAGGGCGGCGAACTGGTCGAGCTTGTCCTCGGTGAGCTTGGTGCGCCAGCTCTTGATGTTCGCTATCTGGGTCGCAATGCCCCAAGAACCTGGTGATGCTCGGGAGCCAGCTGCGGCTCCTCCAGCGCGTCGGCCGGCAAACGCGCGCTCAGTGGTAGCACGAGCGTCTGCGCGAAACAGAACCGACGGCAGCCAGCGCGTACGAACCTAGCAAGGGGCCTTCGGCGTACCCGCTGCTTGGTGCCGTACGTGGGATGTGAGAGCGGTTATGGCTCGGCGTGGAGAGTACCCGGTTTCGCTGACAGGAGATGTCTGCGGCTTCTGACAACGCTTCGGAGCTTGCGATGGGAGCATCCAATTGCCTTGCGTGGTGGGGGCGAGGGCGCCGCCGCGAAGTCCATGGGCGATCTGTATGCGGCGGTACGCCGTGTTGCCCGCTCGGGCATGCCGCGCCGGGCGCTGATGGGCGAGTACGCGGTCGAAGACAGTCAGGCAGACATGGGGAGAGCGATGAGGGTCGTGTTCGTGCATGGGGCGTGCGTGCGGGACGGGGCGTGGTGGTGGCACCGCACTGCCGGGCTGCTGCAGGAGCGAGGGGTGCTGAGCGTGACCCCGGCGTTGC
Source organism: Streptomyces sp. Ru73 (assembly GCF_002920575.1). GTDB lineage: Bacteria > Actinomycetota > Actinomycetes > Streptomycetales > Streptomycetaceae > Streptomyces. The sequence continues at coordinate 25,175 of NZ_PQSQ01000077.1, forward strand.
CGAGCTGCGGCGAGGCGGACCTATCCCCAGGCGCCGGCGGTCCGGGGCTGTCCGAGGACGTCGCGGCGGTACGGCAGGTGCTGCTGGACAGCGACGAGCCAACCGTTGTCGTCGCCCACAGCTACGGTGGCATCGTCACCGCGGAAGCCGCCGCGGGCGTGGGGTCGGTACGCCACCTGTTGATGATCTCCAGCTACCTGCCCGAGGCGGGGCAGAGTCTGGCGGACTTCGGGGACGGCAGCCCCGCCCCGTTCCTCGACGTCGACCCCGACGCCGGCACCTTCGGGGTGCGCCCCGAGCTGCTTGTGAGCACCTTCCTGCAGGACTGCACCCCCCAGATCCAGGCGCAGGCAGCGGACCACCTCGCCCGGCAGAGCGTGCAGGTGACCAGGCAGCCGGTCGGGGCGGCCGCATGGCAGCAGGTGCCCTCGACGTACCTCATCTGCGCCCAGGACCGGGGCACCCCGCCGCACCTGCAGCGCGAGTTCGCCCGCCGGGCTGGCAGCGTCGTCGAACTCGACGCCGGCCACCACCCGTTCCTGTCCCGGCCTGCCGCGGTCCGGGACCTGCTGCTGAGCCTGTGACGACAGCCGCAGACGAGCTGGGCCGGCGCCTCCAAGGCACACGGTCGGCGGTGACAGGCTTGAGGCGTCTACGGGTCGGCAAGGGCGTTTGCTGAGGTGAGTTGCCGTGGGTGCGCGGGACGGCCGCCGTGGGCGCGAGGTGAGCGGCCGCCCAAGTCCTCTCCTCGCACGGGAGTCCTCCGCGGCACGGGATGTGGGCGAATCCCGTCTCGAACACCGGGAGGATCGCGGGTGGAGCTGTATCGGGCGGCGATGCGGCTCGAAACAGCCTGTGGAGGGCGCGTCGGCTCGGGCTGGGAGCCTTGTGGAGCGCGGAGGCTGCCGGTGCTGTCACGGCCTGCTGACCCGCGGTTCCAGGACCAGGACAGAGCGGGCGCTTGGATGATCGGAACTGGGGTTGACGCCAGAGCCGCCGGCCCGTCCGCGCTGCGAGGGGGGCCGAAGAGCGGTAGCGGCGCCCACTGGCCGAGGGGGCGCCCGACGGTCAGCCCGTTTGTGCGGTGAGGGACTGCGCGGGGGGGATGCCGTACAGGGGCGTAGGCGATGCCGGCGTCGGGGGCGGTGTCGTCTCCGGCCCGGAGGCGGCCTTGCAGGCGTCGTCGCCGATGAGACGGCGGGCCGGGTCTCGCACGCGGTGCGGGCGGCGGTGAGTTCGGGTGAGCCCGTCTGGGACGCGCCGAGGGTGTGCCAGGCCTGTTCGGCGATGCCGAGGAGCCGGGCGGCGTGCGCGGCGCGGCCGACGGTGACGGCTGCGGAGGCGCGAGCAGGTCGATGGCCAGGGCCATGCCGACGCTGTCGCGGAGGCGGTGTTTGCCGTCGAGGGCCGTACGGGCATGGATCGTGGCCTCCTCCGCTCGCCCCAGGCCCAGCGCGGCGAGGGCACCCAGGTAGTCGCCGAAGGCGCGGTTATGGGTCTCGCCGCGCCGCTCGCATTCGGCGCACAGCGCCTAGGCGAGGGCCGCGGCCTCAGCGAACTCTCTGAGGTTGGCGTGGACGAAGGCCCGGCCAGCCCGCGCGAGGAACCGCGCCGCGGCATACCATCCGCCCGGCTGGGCGCACGGCGCCGCGTCATAGACCTCGGCGGCCTGTGCCTGCCGGCCGATCATCGTGAGACGGTGCCCTCCAAATGGGCTGCGGCCAACCGGGCGGCCTCATCGGTTTCTCCGGCCGTGGCCTCCAGGAGGGCATCGGCGAGGCGGCGGCCGGCCGGCACGTCACCTTGGATGACGGCGACGACGCCGCAGGCCCACAGTGCCTTGGCGCGGGCGGGTCCGGGCCCGTGGCGAGCGCCAGGACCTGGTCCAGATAGTGCGGCCGTCCCGGCTGCTCCGCCCTCGCAGCGGTCTCGATCCGGCCGATGTCCCGTGATTCGGGCAGGGGAATGCCCCGGCCGCTGGCTGCCCCGGCATCCTCCGCTGGAGAGTCCGGCATCGATGCGATGAAGCCGAGGACGCCGTGGGCGATCCTCGCCTCGACGCAGGGCCGGCACTATCCCAGCAGCGCCGACTCAGAGCGCAGTCCGCCGTAGCGGGCCGTACCTCAGCGGTCACCGGCTGGACCGCGACAGAGGCTTTTCGTTTCGTGGACAGCCGGTGTTCGTCGTGTGTGCTGCCCGGTGCCTGGCTGGTGGTGATCCTGGATCCGGAAGGGGCGTGACGATTCCGTTCCCAGGCTGCCCGGACCCCGCTACCTGGGAAGCTCGCGGCGTTTCCCGATTTATCTGCTCGGCGAAAGGCGCCTGGCGGTTGGGCAAGCAGCCGCCAGGCGCCTGCCCCGGGCCGGCGCGTCCCGCGCCGGCCCGGACCGCGTGCTGCACCGGCGCGGCGATATGCCCGCGCCCCACTTCTTTGCGGCGTAAGAGCACAGGACCGCGTAGGACCCGTCCGGCTCGTGCCCGCCACCGCCCAGCGCTTGTCGGCCGCCCGCCGGTGAGCGGGAAGACAAGGGGTGTCCGTGACCAACCGCTCCCCGGCGGTAGAGGACTGCCTGGCACAACTGGGTGCCGGACTGCTGCCGCTGGCCCAAGGCGCCCGTGCGCTACGCCTTGACGGCCTGGCGCTCGTCCTGGTCCGTGCCGTGGACGAAACGCCCGAACCGGTACGTCTCTGCGGCCGCCTCACCGGGCGCTTGGAGGATCAGCAGCTCGTCCACGGGCAGGGACCGAGCAGCGATGCTGCTCAGCACGGCCGCACGGTGCTGGCCCCGGACCTGACCGCACTTCCCACGGACCGGTGGCCCGGGCTGGTGCCGGAGATGGAACGCCTGGGCATCGACGCCGTCTTCGCCTTTCCCCTCCACCTCGGCGCCGCGCACATCGGAGCGCTCACCGGCCACCGCACCACAGCCCGCGCCCTGACGCCCCGCCAGGCCGACGACGCACAGGCTTTGGCCGACGGCATCGCACAGGCTCTCCTGCGTCTGCCGCACTGGCTCACCGGTCTCGGCCCTCTGCCCTTTTCCGAGGCCCACCAAGCAGCCGGAATGCTCTCTGCCCGCTGCGGGCTGTCCCCGGAGCATGCGATGCTGCGGCTGCGCGGCCACGCCTTGGCCCACAACCGTTCTCTGCTGGGCACCGCCCGCGGTGTCCTCCAAGGCCTCCTTTCCCTGGAGGACATCGACTGATCCGTCCGGCGCCGCGCGGCCGCATCGTGCAGCCCGACCTCACCGCTGGCCCTGCTTCCTCCGGCCCGCATCGCTGATGTGTTGCCGGCCGTGGGAGTCGCTCGGCTCAGCCCCCAGGGTGGCGCTGGGCGGGAGGCCGTAGGCGTTTTTGTACAGGGCGGAGAAGCGGCCCGGATGTGTGAAGCCCCAGCGCATCGCGATGCCGGTGACCGTCGCGCCTTCGTGGGGAGCAGCAGCCTTGAGGTCGGTGTGGGTGTGGGCGAGCCGCACGCTGCGCAGGTAGCCGAGGGGGGTGGTGCCGGCGTGCCGGCGGAAGGCGTATTGCAGGGCGCGGGGGTGACCGGTATGGAGGCGGCGATGTCGGCGAGGGAGATGTCGCGGTGGGCGTTGTCCTCGATGTAGGTGATTGCGCGGCGCAGGGTGCTGGGGCTGCCGTCGCGGCTGTCGGCGCGAGCGGTATCGGTGGTGGCGGTGTTCGGGAGCGCGGCGAGCGCGCTGGCGGCCAGAAGCCGGGTGGCGTTCGCGATGGCCAGCGGCGCTGTGTGCGCCGCAGGGTCGGCCAGGACGTCATCGCGCAGGAACGCGATGGTGGCCTGCAACTGCTTGCCAGCGCCTGGGGAGATAGGCCGCTGCCCGGTCAGCCGTACGGGGCCGGCGGGGTGGCGTGCGCCGACGGGGGCGGCCTGGGCCAGCAGCGCGGGGTCGAACAGGGCGACGGTGTAACGGGCGGTGCGGGCCTCACCAGAGTAGGGGAGGTCCGGTTGCATGAGCAGGAAGGCGTCGCCGGGCCCGAAGGCCTCCTCCCGGCCGCCGCTGCGGACGCTGAACGTGCCCTCCTCCAGGCTGACCAGGCACACCTTCCCCAGAGGGTCAGCATGGTAGGACAGGTTGTAGCTGTGAGCACACCAGTCCACGCTCAGGCCGCCTGCCGTCTGCTGAACCAACTGGATTCGGGGATTCTTGACGTTGCCGCGGATGTGGATCGGCGCGTAGGAGGCGGCCAGGAACGCCTCGGTCTCCTCCAAATCGCTGCTGTCGAAGCGCTGGATCGTCATACCGGCCTCCACTACCCGCTCACCACGCTCGGAGTCCGGCGCGGAGCCGGGCCCGCTTCTCCGGCAACGCGAGACGGCCGAGGCAGCCCGTAGTGCACGGCCGCGCACAGGCAAAACTCACTGTACGAACCATTTTACTCTTGGCGGCCGCTGTCTTCCCCGTGACTTCGAAGGGCCCGCAAGGGTGGTCATTCCCCGGCCCGGGACCGCTGTGGAGCAGCGCATGGCCACGGGTTCGCATCGCTGGCGACCGCGCACCACCGAAGACAGTGAAGGGCAGGACGAGACCGGCCGTGATGGCAATGCCCACCCGGTCTACCTCGACGTCACCGCCGAAATCCCGGTGGCTATCCAGGATCACGGCCCTCCGGCAGCAGACCGACCTGACCGGGCGGGCTCCTGCCCAGGGGAGCCGACACCTGCGTTCTTCGGCATATGCTCGCCGCGTGGCACCAGCCGCTCCTCGCCCCCGTCGGCGCCCGCCAGGAGTGTGTCACTGGCCGCCGCCGTCGACGAGGCAATCGTTCACGTACGTGGAGAAGGCCGCCGGCATTTCGCTCAGTATGCGACCGATCCCGGGAACGGCAGTTCGCCGGCAATTGCACTCCCCACCGCTGGTGGGTGCTGCAGTGTCGGCTATGTGCCGCCCGGGCCTTCGCCCTCGGCTGCCCGTTCCGCGTCGGCCCGGCCGGAACGTCGGCCAAGTCGGTAGGTCAGCCAGGCCACGATGACTGGGGTCACGGCTGTGCCGATGGAGGTCAGCCAACTCGGCCAGTCGGTGGAGTCCTCTTCAGGCTGGGCCACCGTCACCGTGATGTTGACAGGTGGGCCGCCCGGCACGGCGATCGGCACACTGGCGGTCGGCCGGGGTGAAGGGGTGGGTGTGGAAGTGGCGGTGGGCGTGGGGGTGGGGTGGCTCGAAGGCGTAGGTCCGGGGGAATGCGACGGCGGTGGGGGTGGCTCCAACAGGAGGTCGGTCAGTGCTGGTGCCAGGACGGCGCTGAAGAGCGCGCCGAGAAGGGCGACGAGGGCAGAGGCGGCCGCCGTCCCCCTGGCCGACCCTGTGAAAAAGTGCGACAGCTGTTTCCTGAACTCCCCCATGCGGTGATTGTGGCATTCGACATGGGTGTGATGGGCGGTGAACGATTGCATTCCGACCCGCTGACCACTCGCGATAACGAACTTGCGCGCCATACAAGGGCGGATGAGTACGCCGCTGCTGACGAGCCGCCGCTCAAGCAGTGGCGCGGCCTGGCTACACGAACCGACGAGCTCGCCACCGCCTGACAATCGGTGCCGGGCGATCTGGCGAGCAAAGTTCACGAGAGTGAGGAGTGCTTACGCTGGAAGCACTCCTCTGACTGCGCTCCAGGGTCCCCTGATGTGGCGGAAGCGACGACCGACATTGCGTTGGAGGGCGTCAGAGGTCGATGACGGCCCACAGACGGCGTCCGTCGGGTGGGGTGTCGGGGCCGCACGACACCGCACCCAGTGCGGCCACCTGAGCCAGGATCTCGTCGCTGCCCGGGCCGGCGGTGTGGTTGAGAACCAGGACGAGAACCTGCTGGTTCTGGTCGGCGAGGTGAACGCTGATGCGCCGGCCGCCGCCCGTGAGCGCTTCCCGGGCCAGGAGGGTGACGATCTCACCGAGCGCCGCATCGGGGCGGTAACCCCAGGTGGTGAGCTGCTGGGTGACGTGCTTGCGGGCGGTGGTAGGCGACCAGGGTGCATTCTCCAGTGCCCAGGAAGCGGCGCGCCGGTTGGCGATGCGTGCCGCGGGCCGGGGGAGCGTGTCCTTGGGCTGGGGTTCCGGTGGCCAGGGGGAGGGCGGCCGTTTCGTCGGGGGCGGTGTCTTGGGAGGGCAGTCGGGGCGGTGCTCGGCGGCGTGGGCCTGACGACTCCGCGCCCTGGGCAGCGACCACGGAGCCCCGGGGTGCGGCATCGGGTTGAGACCGGGGTTGCCCCGGGCGGCCTTTTTTGGGGGGCTTCGTCAGGTTCACCACGATGTAGAAGTCGCCGACGTTCCGCTGGGCGCGGTCAGCGGTAACAAGGATGGCCTGGTGCAGTTCCTCTCAGGGGGCTGGTGGAGGGTCGTGGTGGGTGATGCCGAGCCCGGCGGTTCCCAGGATGTTGTCCACCGCGAGGAACATGTTCATGCGGGCGAAGTAGCGGTGGGGTCGGGCCGCGGGCTTCTGCTTCGGCGGCCGCGCTGGCCAAAACGGCTGCGGAGGCGTTGAACATCAGGCTGGTCGGGACCGGCAGCCAGGCGAAGCCGAGGTTGGCCATGGCGATGGAAGCGAGTCCTGCCCGAGGGCTGTCGGCGCCGTCGATGCCGGCGCGGGCTGCGTCGGTGAGCATCTCCAGCAGCTCGGTTACCAGGGTTTCGGGCACCAGCAGGGGGCTGTGGTCGCCGTCGCGCGGGTCACTCCAGGGCACGCTTCACCCTGCCGCAGACGTCTCCGGGGTGAGGAGGCGTTTTACGGGCACCACCTGTTCGTGCGGCGTTGAGGCCGCGAACCGGCGCGGATCACTGCGACAACGTGCTCAGGGCTTGATGCGCCCCGCCTGCCGCCTGCCGAGCTCGCCGGCGCATCTCTTGGGGCTGCTCGCGCACCACCGGAGGGCAACGGTCAGGAGCGCTGCGCGGAGTTGCGCCGGGGCAGCGTCCTTGGCGGCCTCCCGGGGGGTGAGGAGGTCCAGCAGGGCCCGGATGGGCAGGCCGACTTCGGCGGGGTGGCGGAAGGCGCCGTCCAGGTGGGGGGTGTAGTGGACGCGGCGGCCTGTGCGCCTGCGGCTGAGGTAACCGGCCTCCTCCAGGTCGGCGATGATCTTCTGGGCGGTGCGTTCGGTGATGTGGCAGGCCCAGGCGATGTCACGGATGCGGAGGGTGGGGTCGCGCACGATGGCCAGGAGCACGCGGGCGTGACGAGTGAGGAAGGAGCATGTCGTGGCCTGCTTGTTCACGGTGCTCACCCCCCGGCTCGTCGACGCCGCCCACCCGGGGAGACCGGCTGAGCTTTGCAGAAAATCTGCTTCGTTTATTGTCTCCGAGGCAAAAGCATGTGCAAGGACGGAGGCCCGCCAGCCGCCGGCGTCAGGCCGGTCCTGACGGGCCAGGGCTGGCCGGCGGCGACGGGCAAGGGCGTATCCGCAGAGGGTGAAACCCTTCTCGCTCTCCTCGTAGGCAAACCCGAGGAAGTCCAAGTCCTTGCGCAGCCGGTCCCGGGCGAGGGCGCCCGCGCTGTCGCGGGCGATGTCGATGTGCACGATGCCGGGGAGCCGGCCAGGCCGATAGGTGACAGGTCCGGGGCCATCCATGGTCACGTTGTTTCCTCGTGTCGCGGCAGCGGGCATCGGCAGCCCGTTTTGTCGTCCGCGGGCGTTGCCCTCCCCTCAGTGCAGCGCAACCGTCGGCCACGACTTGTCGATCTCGCAGTTCTGGCCGGTGGTTGCTGTCGTTCGGGGTGCGGATTGGTGCACGGGTACGGGCCGGGCTTGTCGTCGACGGACAAAGCCTTTCGGGGTGGGCTACGGCGTCTGGTGCTCTTCGCCGCCGAGCCGGCGTACGGCGTCGTGTGCGGATTGTGCCGCCTCGCGGGCCTTCTGGACCCGGCGTCGGTACATGTCGTTGTGCGGCTGCTCCTGGAGGAGACGGTCGTACAGCCTGAACTCGGCGAACCGGGGTACCGGCCGGCAGGTTCGCGCCGGAGTCGTTGCCGTGCGGGCCGACGAGGTCGTGCCGCCCGCGCGTGACCGCAGGGGAACGGTCGGCTCTTCCCTGCCGTGGTGCCGCGCCTACAGGACGGGGTGGGCGAGGGCGGGGACGGGGCGGGGAGGATGCGGCGGGTGTGGAAGAGGCGGGGGTGGTGGTTTTCAGGGTGGCGTTGTAGGCGGCGCACAGGTCGGAGATCCGGCCGTGGGCAGGGGCGGTGGAGGGATGGTAAGCGGTGCGCTGCGGGCCGGCTGCGTGCTGACGCTCTGGTGGGCGGCGGCCTGCCACAGCGGTTCGAAGAAGGCGGGCTGGCCGTCCAGGACGTGGACCAGGCGCTGGGTGCCCTCCCAGGGGAGCAGGATGCTGCCCTGGGAGAGCGGCGGTGATGGCCTCCTGGTTGAGGGTGTGGCTGCTGGAGACGGCGATCGCTCAGGGGGAGGGGCTGCCGGCGCGCTGGTGGAGGTGGCGCAGTGCGGAGAGCAGGGCGTGTGGGTCGTCCTTGCGCTCGCGGCGGGCTCCGGCGTCCTCCCAGACGCGGCGCAGCACCTCGGGGTCGGCGCCGCAGGCGCAGGCTCGGGTGGTGAGGGCGGTGGCCCACCAGGTGGGGAACCGCTGGCCGCTCATGATGCGGGAGAGGAACGAGGCCGACAGCCCGGTTACCTCCCCCAGGGTGCGCAGGGTGTGGTCGGAGGCACGCTGGAGGCTGCTGAGCACGGTGGCCAAGTCGACGGTCCCGGCCGGGCGGTCCTCGGCCGGCGACCAGACCATGCCGAGCTTCTCCAACCGCCTCGCCAGCAGCCCGGACATCTGATCAGCCGCGTACGCCCGCCGCTGCTCAACCACCTACTGCCCGAGCGGGTACGCACCCTCAACGCGGCTGCCCCGGCAGGCAGCACGATCCCGCGCATGGCGACCGGAGGGCTGCGCTGTACCCGCAGGTGATGCCTCCGGCAGCGGTGCGGACTCACCTGTCTGGTCTGCACCTGTTTGGTCTGCGCAGAAAACCGCTGGCCTGACCGGACGGACGGCCGTCACCGGACCGGATGGCCATGACTGGACGGACGGAGGCTGCCGCCTTCAGGCAGTTCCACGTCCACTAGCGGTATCGCCCGCCCGGAGCCGTTTTCCGTAGGCCGGTGTGGACGTTCAAACGAAGAAGGCAGGCTATTGTGGTTGTGGGTCACATCGAGAATGGCCCCGAGTATCATGCGGTCTTTCCCTGAACTCCAGCAACCGCATTCCTGAAACCCTTCATCGGATATTCTGCGGATTCGTTGTCAGAATCCTTCGTTGCATCGTCTTGAAGGAATGCGGTACACCCTACTTGAGAAAGGGGGTGCCGACATGCTGAAGTACACAGCTCCGAGGGTGATCCGTATTGGGCGGATAGAGGAACTCACCGGGCAGCTCCGCAGGGGGCCCAAGGACCTTCTCGACAAGGGCAACATCCTGTGACAGGTTCACGCTCGGGCTCCTCCCCTGTGGCGCAGTCAGTGCGACGGGGAGGAGCCGCTGACCCCGGCGAACGCCTTGTGGTCGACTGTTTCGGATGCTCTGGGAGTATTTTTCTGAGTGTTTCGCATTCTGTACTTCATTACGATGTCCGGCAATTATGCAGCGCGAATCGGAGTGCCGTCGAAAACGAGGAATGTTACGGATTTCAATGGCTGCGTCCGGGATGCGCCGAAGGGCTGCCCCAACCCGTGTCCGGAGCCTTCCTGTTGCTCTCCGGTCCGCTCCTTTGCCGCCCGTCGGCGGAATACGTCGGAGGGATCGTCCGGGGCGCGGCCGCCGGGCACCATGGTGTTCTCCGGCAGCTCCCGGCGGAAGTTTCCGGATGTGTGGTGACGGCCGAACGCGTCGTGGTGTTCCGCGGGCCGTCCAGCCCTGACCAGATCTACTTCCGCAGGACTGGCAGGCGCGTCACGTGGTCCTCCGACCCGCGGGATCTGTTCCAAGGGCACCGGCCGGAATTCGACCAGGAAACGATCTGGCGAAGCTGCCGGGCCGAAGATGTCTTCATCTATCCGGACCTGGAACGCCTGGAGTTCGGTGAACTCGCCGTGCTCGGCCCCTGCTCGACGCGGACCGAAGAGTACTGGCCGACCGCCCCACTGGAGCTGCCGCGCCGCACCACGCTGCGGGAGTACGCCCATCTCGCCTACCAACTGCTGCTGGAAGAGGTCCGGCCCTATGCCCACGGGGCCGACGGCTGCGGTGACCGCGTCGGGATACTGCTCTCGGGAGGAGTCGATTCCTCCACCGTCCTGGCCGCGCTCGTCGACCACGGCGCCGATGTCGTGGCGTATCACATGGGCACCGATGACCCATTGGCCGATGAGGCCCACTACGTCGACCAGGTGTGCCGCCATTTGTCCGTGCCCCTGGTCACGATCCCCCGCTCCACGGAGGATGACCTGTTCTCCGTCCGAGGGGACTTTCCCCACCCCTACAACCACGGCTGGCGCAGCCCTTTGGAGCGTGTCGCGGACCGGATCGCCGCGGACGGCGTACACGTCCTGCTGTCCGGACTGGAGGGCGATGTGGTCTTCGGCCCGGTGCGCTACGGCCTGCACGACCTCATCACCGGTGACATACGGCGGCGTGAGAAGTGGCGAATGCTGCAAGGGATGGCCACCACACGCTGGGAGCTGCGGCGCATCCTCCGCAGCATCCGACCCTCGTACTCCCTCTACGCCGACCCCGAGGCCTACGCCGAGACGGAGCTGAGCAGCGACTTCCTCACCCCCATGCCGGACGCCGCTCCCGAACAGTTCGCACCGACCTTTTCGGCGCAGGAATTCGCCCTGAACTACGGCCTGTGGCGACCGCACGGCATCCACCTTGCCAAACCCTGGGGCGGACACCGGCTCCGCCGCTTGGCCGCGCGGCTGCCCAACGCCTACCGAGTGCTCCCCTTCGCCGGGCGGACCATCGACAAACCGGTGCTGCGCCTGGCTGCGGCAGACCGGCTGCCGCCGGCGGTCTGGCGCCACTACGGACGGACCTGGCTGGACTCCCCTGAAGAGAACTGGTGCCTGCACCACCCCGATGCCTTCGCCCGGATCCTCGGTGCGCCGGACACCCGGCTGGTCGCCATGGGGATCGTGGACCCGCAGCGGCTCGGCGACGTGCTCGCCAACCCGGCGGCCATCCGCCGCAACGCCGACAGCCTGCTGTGCTCCTCCATGGTCGAGCTGTTTCTGCGCGACCTGGAATCGAAGACCGGCACTGACCAACGGAGTTGATCGGAATGCCCCTGCTCCAGCTGACCGAACGGACGGCCTTCGACCCGGCGGATGGTGCCGGCATCCTGCTGGGCGGGTCCCAGGGCGACTATTTCGAACTGAATCCCGTGGCCACCCTGATGCTGCAGGCCGCACTGCGATACGACACCGCAGAAGAGGCCGTCAGCCACCTCAGGGAACGCATCGATGCGAGCGAAGACACGCTGCGGGAGGGGCTCGCCGACCTGACCGCTCAGCTCGCCGAGAAGCGCCTGGCCGAGCCCGGCCGCACGCCGACATCGAGCTCGTGATGAACAGGGTGAGCGCCGACTGGGAGTTCCTGCTCCGGGACACCGACGGGGTGCCGCCACCACCGGCGGTGCCGCTCCGGCTGCGGCTGACCGCTACGGCACGCACCCTTCATGCGCTGCGCGTCCTGCGTAGGCGCGGCTGGCCGGAGGCCCAGCGGTGCCTACGCGAGATGGTCCCCGCCACCCCTCTTGGCGCCGAAGTCAGCCCGCCGGTGGCCCTTCGCCTCGCCCACCGGCAGATAGTGCCCTGTCTCACGGCGCTGCGGATGGTCGAACCGAACGCACTGTGCCTGCCCCGGTCATTCGCGATCGCCACGTACCTCTCGGCACTCGGCCTCCCGGCCGAGATCGTCATCGCACGGCAGCGTACGACCATCGGTGCCCGCTTCTCCTTCCACGCCTGGGCGGAGCTGTACAACGAGGTACTGGCCGACATCCCCACCGTTCAGCTCGGCTTCACCGTCCTGCAGCGCGTCGGCTCTGAGGAGGCGATGCGAGCGACGACGAGAGCGACGAAGAAGGGTGGCACGGAGGCGACGACGAAGGCGACCTCCGGATGACCTCCGGCCCCCACAGCGCCCCTAGCACACGCGGCACGACGGGTGGACGCCCTGCCGGACGGCGGCAACTCCGCCGCGTGCTACGCGGTCACGGCCGCAGGATCACCTCGGGCGTCGCCCTGACGCTGATCGAATCCGCGCTCGCGCTGGCCCAGCCGCTACTGGTCAAGCGCGTCATCGAGGGGGCACAGGCCGGCACCGGCATCGGCCGCACCATCGGGCTGCTGATCGCGCTATTCCTCGCGCAGGCGGCCCTCCAGGCGGTGGCGCGCTACGTCCTGGCGCGTACCGGCGAAGGGATCGTGCTCGGGCTGCGGCGCAACCTCGTCGACCGGCTGCTGCGGCTGCCCATGCGGACGTATGACCGGTATCGGATCGGCGACCTGATCGCGCGGACCACCGCCGACAGTATGGCCCTGCGGACATTCATCGCTGACGGCTTCACCGACGCGGTCACCGGCAGCATTGGGCTCATCGGCGTCGTCGTACTGATGCTGTGGCTGGACTGGGTGTTGTTCCTGTTCGTGCTGGCCGTGATCGTCCTCGGCTCGCTGGTGGTCGCCTCGGTTCTGCGCGGCATCGAGCGCGCCTCGCTCCACGCCCAGCAGGCCACCGGTGCGATGACCGCTGAGCTGGAACGCGCGCTGAGCGCCATCCGTACGGTACGGGCCAGCCGTGCCGAACAGCGGGAGGCGGAGCGTATCGGGGACCGGGCCAGGTCGGCGTATGCGCAGAGCGTGCGGGTCGGCGCCCTGGACGCGGTGATCTCACCCGCCGTCATGCTGACGGTCAACGGCTCGTTCCTCCTGGTGCTGCTCATCGGAGGGCTGCGGGTCGCCGGCAGGGACGGCTCCGTCGCCGATCTCGCCGCCTTCCTGCTGTACATGCTCTACCTCATGGCGCCGGTCAGCGCTGTCTTCCAGGCGTCGAGCGCCCTGCGACAGGGCCTTGGCGCCCTGCACCGCATCACGGAAATCCTCGATCTGCCGGACGAGAGCGAGCCCGCCGGGCCACACAAGACGGCTGCCCCGACCGGTGAGCAGGCCGCCCCGTCAGCCGCGGGCGGACCGGCCACCGCATCACCGTCCCGGTGTGCCCCGCCCGCATCGCACCATGACGTGCCCGTCCTGGAGTTCCAGGACGTGTGGTTCGGCTACGATCCGGACCGGCCAGTCCTGCGTGGCGTCTCCTTCCAAGTACCGCGCTGTGGCCATGTCGCCCTGATCGGCCGCTCCGGCGCCGGCAAAACCACGGTCTTTGCCCTCACCGAGCGCTTCTACGACCCCGACGCGGGCCGCATCCTCTACGAGGGGCAGGACATACGGACCATCGGCCAGGCGGCGCACCGGGCGCGGATCGGACTCGTGGAGCAGCACGCACCGGTGCTGCACGGCACCCTCCGGGAAAACCTGCTGTACGCAGCACCGGACGCCGGCCCGGACGAACTCGACCGGGCCATCGAACTGGCGCACTTGGACGAGCTGGTGTCCCGGCTGCCACGGGGGCTGCACACCGAGACCGGCGAACACGGCATGGCGCTCTCGGGGGGCGAGCGGCAACGGATCGCCCTCGCCCGCTCCCTGCTCACCCGACCCGGGCTGCTGCTGCTCGACGAGCCGACGGCCCATCTGGACGCGGTGAGCGAAGTGGCGTTGCGCCGTTCGATCCGGCGCATCTCCCATGAGTGCGCGCTCCTGGTCATCGCGCACCGCTACTCGACCGTCCGCGCCGCAAGCCTGGTCGTCGTGCTGGATGGCGGCCGGGTCACCGCCGGCACCCACGACGAGCTGCTGATCACCAGCGATCACTACCACTCTCTGTTGCGTGCTCAGCAGCCCGTGGACAGGCTCACCGAATAGCGACAGCCATGCCGCGGCACGCGTCAGCCCGGTTCATCTGTCGGCAGGCGGGTGAACTGAGAAGCGTTGGCTGACAGCTGAGTTGACGGCTGCTCATTTTCCTGGTGAGCGAGACTCGTGTGGCGGACTGGCGGGGCGGCCGCCGCACCGACCCAGGCAGTCATGGTGGTAGGTGTCGATCATGGTGCGGATGCCCGCCGAGCCGGTGCTGGCCCAGCCCGTCGACACCTTCCACCTGTCGACGGGGTGGGCGGCGGAGCCGAAGTGGGACGGGTTCCGCGTCCTGCTCGGCCGCGACCAGGGCCAGACGCTGCTGCGCTCCCGGCACGGTACTGACCTCACGCCCGGCGACCGCGGCGCGTCTGGCTGAGTAGCATCCGGCGCGCTTCGTCGTCTTCGACCTCATCCACCACGCCGGCACCGACCTCACCGCCTGGCCGTACGCCGAGTGCCGCGCCGCCCTGGAGGCCCTCTTCGCCGACTACCGGCTCGGGTCGCCGTGGACGTTGTGCCCGATGACCACCGATGAGGCGACCGTGGGGGAGTGGCTGTCGTGGTCGGTCGTCGGTACCGAGGGCGCGGTGTTCAAGCGGCTGCAGCAGCCGTACCTGCCAGGCAAGCGTGCGGGC
>NZ_PQSQ01000078.1 GCF_002920575.1 Streptomyces sp. Ru73
GACCAAGTGGCAGTGGCTGCGGGAGCACGAACCGGCCACCGCCGAGGCCGCCGCAGCGGTCCGGCTGCCGCACGACTTCCTCACCGAACGCCTCGCCGGCGCGGCCGTCACCGACCCCGGCGACGCCTCGGGCACCCTCTGGTACGCCACCGCGACCGGCGCCTACGACCCGGAGCTGCTGGACCTGATCGGCATGGACGCGCGGCTGCTCCCCGAGGTCGCGCCCACCGGCGCCACCCGCGCCGGGACGCTGACCCCGGCCGCCGCCGACGCGCTCGGCCTGCCCGCCGGGGTCGCCGTCGCCGCGGGCACCGGCGACAACATGGCCGCCGCCGTGGGCCTCGGCCTCGGCGGCGCCGGCCTGCTCGACCATCCCGTGGTCAGCCTCGGCACCTCCGGCACCGTCTTCGCCGCCAGCCGCACCCGGCCCGCAGCGCCCGGCATCGCCGGATTCGCCGCCGCCGACGGCAGCCACCTCCCGCTCGCCTGCACCCTGAACTGCACGCTCGCCGTCGACAAGGTCGCGGCGCTGCTCGGCCTGGACCGCGCGGACGCCGAACCGGGCGGCACGGCCGTCCTGCTGCCCTACCTCGACGGCGAACGCACCCCCGACCTGCCGCACGCCTCCGGCCTGCTCACCGGCATCCGCCACGACACCACCCCGCGCCGGCTGCTGGGTGCCGCCTACGAGGGCGCGGCCTTCACCGTGCTGCGCGCCCTGGACGAACTGCTGCGCGCCTGCGGCCTGGACCCGGCGGCTCCTGAGGTGCGGGACCGCCCGCTCCGGCTGACCGGCGGCGGGGCGCAGGGCGCGTTCTGGCGGGACACCGTACGGCGGCTCTCCGGCCGCCCGCTGATCGTGCCGCACCACACCGAACTGGTCGCACTCGGCGCCGCCGCGCTGGCCGCCGGTGCCGCCACCGGCGAGGACCCGGTGCGGATCGCCGGCACCTGGGGCGCGGGGGAGGGCGAACCGCTGCCCCCGCTGCCCCGCGACCAGGAAGCCTGGGACCGCATCGCGGACGTACTGGACCGGGCGACGCCGGCGCTGCTGAGCTGAGCGGGCAGGGGCGGTGCGGAACGGGGACGAAGCCGGGCCGGTGCGGAACGGGCGCGAAGCCGGGTTGGCGCGGCGGACGGTGCCGCGTACCGGCCGTCAGGCCACCGCGTCGCCGAACTCCCGTACCGCCTCGTCCACGATGGTCTGCAGCTGGGCGTGGTGCGCGCCGCGCCAGTAGACGCGTCCGCAGTCGGTGCACTGCGCGAACACGTCGTACGTGCGCTGGGTGCCGCCCTCCAGCCGGTCCCGCACCGCCTCCTTGTCCGCGTCCTTCAGCTCGCCGTTGCACGCCGTGCAGCGCGTCCACGGGGCCAGCCGGGGCGTGAACCGGCCCAGCACGTCACGCAACTGCTCGTCCGGCCGGTCGCTGTAGACGAAGGCGCCGGCCCAGATCTCCCGGCGGCGCAGCAGCCCGCGGTCCCGGGAGAGCAGCACCCGCCGCTGGGCCGCGGAGCGGGAGGCCAGCTCCGGGTCGCCGATGTCGGCGCTCTCGTACGCCGCGTCCACGCCGAGCAGCCGCAACCGCCGGGCGAGCGTGCCGAGATGGACGTCGAGCAGGAAGCGCAGCGGCGCGCCGGGCACCCGCTGCGGGCGGCGGACCGCCTGCACCTCGACGTGCTCGCCCTCCCGCGGCACGTGCGACACCGGCTGCTCGCGGCCGTCGACGAGCAGCGCGCCGACCTCCGTGAGCGGCACGCCGAGCGACTCGACGAGGTGGCCGAGCGTGGACGAGCCGTCGGTGCGGACGGCCGAGGGGCCGCCCCGCCGGGCGGGAGCGGCGAGAACGTGCAGCTCAGGGGCGAATGCGAGGGTGATCTCCGGACCGGTCACCCCCACAGCATGCCATTACGGAGCGGTGCCGGACGCGGGATTTTCCGCCGTGCCGACGACCCGCGCGTACTGGGCCGCCAGCCCTTCCAGCAGGGCCTGGAGGCCGGTCTCGAAGGCGCCCTCGTCGACCGACCGCTGGTGCTGGGCCAGCAGGTGCGCCTGGTCGAGGTGGGGATAGGTGCCCGCGTACAGCTCAGCGTCGGTGGGGAAGCCGGCGGCGAACGAGCCGAGCGCCGAGCCGGTGATGAAGTACCGCATGGAGGCGCCGATGTGGGTGGCGTGCGCACGCGGCCAGCCGGCCGCGACCAGGCCGCCGAAGACCGCGTCGGCCAGCCGCAGGGAGTTCGGGCGGTGGGCCGAGGGGCGCGTGAGGGCGGGGACGAGGTGGGGGTGGGCGGCGAGGGCCGCGCGGTAGGAGCGGGCCCAGTCGCGCAGCGCCTCCTGCCAGTCCAGGCGGCCGAACATCGACAGGTCGACCTGGCCGACGACCTGGTCCACGAGCGCGTCGACCAGCTCGTCCATGGTCGCGAAGTGGTTGTAGAGCGAGGGGCCGGTCACACCGAGCACGGCCGCGAGCCGCCGGGTGGAGAGGGCCTGCAGCCCCTCCTCGTCCACGATCCGCAGCGCCGCTGCGGTGATCCGGTCGCGGCTGAGCAGTGGTCGGCGCGGGCGGGCCACGGCGCACCTCCTGGGCGGGTTCGGCGGAGCTGGACCCTACACGGTGGGTGTCCCGACGGTCGCGGAGCACCCCTTTTCAGCGGCGTTACGGCGGAGTAATGTGCAAAAAACTTGCACCGCTAGTTTAGCTGGCGGGCACGTCGTACACAGCGTCGTACACGGCGAACAGGAGCATCCGCACATGACCACCCTGTCCCTGGCCACGATCCTCGCCGAGGCCGCCCGCCGCCGCCCCGACCACCTGGCGCTCGTCGAGGGCGACCGGCGGCTGACGTACGCGGAGCTGTGGCGGCAGGCCAGGACGCAGGCGGCGGCGCTGCGGGCGCTCGGCGTCCGGCCCGGCGACAAGGTCGCGCTGATGGCGCCGAACACCGCCGAGTTCCCGCGTGCCTACTACGCGATCCTGGCCGCCGGCGCGGTCGTCGTCCCCGTGCACCTGCTGCTCTCGCCGGGCGAGGTGGCGCACGTGCTGCGGGACAGCGGCGCGCAGCTGCTGCTCTGCCACGCGGGCCAGGCGGCGACCGGCGGCGAGGCCGCGGCCGCCACCGGGGTGCGGATGGTCACGGTCGGTCCGGAGGCCCGGGTGCCGGGCGCTGACGGCCGCCTCGAAGACCTGGCGGAGACCGTTGAGCCGCTGCCCACGTACGTCACCCGCGAGGCCGAGGACCCGGCGGTGGTCTTCTACACCAGCGGCACCACCGGCGTCCCCAAGGGCGCCGTGCTCACCCACCTCAGCCTGGTCATGAACGCCACCACCAACGCGTTCGACTCGCACGAGGTGCAGCCGGACGACATCACGCTCGGCGCGCTGCCGCTGTACCACACGTTCGGGCAGACGGCGAGCATGAACTCCAGCTGGCGGCGCGGCGCCACGCTCGTCCTCCAGCCGCGCTTCGACGCGGCCGCGGCGCTGGAGCTGATGGTCCGTGAGGGCGTCAACACCTTCCAGGGCGTCCCGACCATGTACGTACGGCTCCTGGAGGCCGCGGGCGGGGCGGCCGAACTGCCCCGGCTGCGGCGGTGCGTCTCGGGCGGCGCCTCGCTCCCGGTGCCGGTGCTGGAGAAGTTCACCGAGGTCTTCGCCACCGAGGTCTACGAGGGGTACGGGCTCTCCGAGACCTCGCCGACCGCGGCCGTCAACCAGCCGGTCTTCGGCACCCGTGCGGGCACCGTCGGCCACGCGATCTGGGGCGTGGACGTGGAGATCGCCGCGCCCGAACCGGCCGACCGCATCGAACTGCTGCCCGCCGGTGAACTGGGCGAGGTCGTCGTCCGCGGCCACAACGTCTTCGCGGGCTACCTCGGGCGGCCGGAGGAGACCGCGGCGGCGCTGGTCGACGGCTGGTTCCGGACCGGGGACCTCGGCACCAAGGACGCCGACGGGTTCCTGCGCATCGTCGACCGCAAGAAGGACCTGATCATCCGCGGCGGCTTCAACGTCTACCCGCGCGAGGTCGAGGAGGCCCTGCTGCGCCACCCCGGCATTGCCGAGGCCGCGGTCATCGGGCTGCCGCACCCGACCCACGGCGAGGAGGTGTGCGCCGTCGTCATCCGCGACAAGGAAGCGGACCCGGCGCCCACCGCCGAGGAGATCATCGACTGGGCCCGGGAGCGGCTGGCCAAGTACAAGTACCCGCGCCGCGTCGAGTTCGTCGATGCTTACCCGCTCGGCCCCAGCCACAAGGTCCTCAAGCGCGAGCTGCGCGCGCGGTTCACGGACGGTACGGCGTAACGGCGGTGGCGCCCGGCCGCCGCGCGCGGCCGGGCCGTCGCCACGGTCCGGCCGTCAGTGGTGACGGCCGGCGGCGCCCGGTCAGTGGTGGCGGCTGAAGTCCGGGGCGCGGCGCTCGCGGAAGGCCGCCACGCCCTCCTCCGGGTCCGGGCCGTTGAGGTCCAGCGCGGCGGCGAGCCACTCCTGGTCCAGATAGTCGCGCAGGGAAGGGGAGTTGCCGGCCGCGGTGAGCATCCGCTTGGTGAGCATCAGCGCGTCGGGCGCCCCGGCGGCCAGCCGCACCGCCAGCTCCAGCGCCTCCTTGAGCGCGCTGCCGTCCGCCACCACCCGGTTGACCAGCCCCATCGCCTCCGCCCTCGCGGCCGGCAGCCGTTCGCCCAGCATCGTCAGCTCGGCCGCGCGCCGGGTGCCGACCGCCTGGGCCAGGAACCACGCGCAGCCGCCGTCCGGTACGAGGCCGCGCTCCACGAACGGCGAGGCGAAGAAGGCGCTTTCACCGGCCACGGTCAGGTCGCAGGCCAGCGCGTACGACCAGCCGATGCCGACCGCGGCGCCCTCCACCGCCGCGATCACCGGCTTCGGCAGCCGGTGCAGCCGGTCCACCGTGCCCTGCAGCAGCCCCAGCCGCTTGGCGGGTCCCGCGACGCCGCGGCCCGGCATCCGGGGCGCCTTGAGGTCGGCGCCCGCGCAGAAGTGCCCGCCGGTGCCGGTCAGGACGACGGCCCGGATGCCGTCGTCCTCCGCCTCCCGCACCGCGTCGTCCAGGCCGCGGATGGCGCCGTTGCCGAGCGCGTTGCGGCGGGCCGGGCCGTCCAGGGCGATCTGCAGCACGCCCGGTGCCGGAGTGGTGGTGTGCACCTGGGTCTCGTGGGTCCCGCTCACGTCGCTCACTCCGTCCGTCCGGCTCGTCCATGGCCGCTCAGGGCTCCGGCGGACACGCTAGGCCGCGCTGATCAGCACCGTCCACCCTCCGGACGGGAAAAGGTGTACTGGACAAATACCGATCGGTATGCGCGGGTCGCGTGTCCGGCCGGGCGTGCGCCGTCCCCGCGGGGACAATGGCCGCGGACAGGAGCACGACGGGCGGCGGACTGCGAGGCGGAACATGCGGGTGGGGCTGCTACGGACGGTGGGCGCGGCGACGGCCTTGTACGGAGTGGCCGTCACGGTCGCGCCCGTACTGCTCGCGCGGCCCTCGGGGCTGGTGGAAGCGGACGGCCGGGTGGCCGAGGGGACCCGGGTCTCGCTGCGGCCGCTGGCCTGGCGGGACGCGGCGAGTGGCGCCGCGCTGGCGCTGGTGCCCGAGGGGCCGGCCCTGCGTACGGCCGCGCTGCTCAGGATCGCCGCCGACTTCGGGGACGCGCTGCTGCTCGGTGCCACGCTCCCGGACCCGTCCGCGCGCCGCAAGGCCGTCGCGGTGTCGGTCGGCTGGGGCGCCCTGTCGGTGGCCGGCCTGCTCGCGCCGGCCCGCGCGACGTCCGGCGTAGGGCGCGCGCGACGGCTGGCGTAACGCCCCGCCTGCCGGGCCGGTGCGCGGCGCCTGGCCTCCGGGGCCGGCGTACAGCGCATGCGTGCCGGGTCGGCGTGACGTACCTGCCTGCCGGGCCTCCCACGCGACGCTCGGTCCGCACGGCAGGCCGTCCGTATCCTGGCGCTCATGAGGCGCACTTCCTTTGCCCACTGGCCCTGCTCGATCGCCCGCACCATGGACCTGCTGGGCGACTGGTGGACGCCGCTGGTGCTGCGCGAGGCGTTCTACGGGATCAAGCGGTTCGACGCGTTCCAGGAGGCGCTGGGGATCGCCCGCAACACGCTGACCGACCGGCTGCGCCGGCTGGTGGACGAGGGACTGCTGGAGAAGCGGCCGTACCAGACCGAGCCGGTGCGGTACGACTACGTCCTCACCGAGAAGGGCCGCGACTTCTACTCCGTGCTGCTGGCCATGACCCGCTGGGGCGACCGCTGGCTGTCCGGTGAGCAGGGCCCGCCGGTCGTCTTCCGGCACGACCCGTGCGGGCACGAGAGCCGGCCCGAAGTGGTCTGCGCCGACTGCGGCGAGCCGATGACCGCGGAGAACACCCACGCCCGGATGGGCCCCGGCTACCCGCCGAAACTGGCCGAACGCCCCGACGTACGGGAGCGGTTCGCGCGCTGAGGCACTGCTCAGCCCGCTCGCCGGTTGCCCTTGACAGGTGAGTTCATCTACGCAACTTTGATGGTCACAACGGTGTCGCGGGACGACTGAGGAGGCCGGCGGGCATGGAGTGGACGGGCGCGCGGTACGCGGACGGGCCGACGGTGGAGGCGGACGTCTGGATCGGCGCTCCGCCGGAACGGGTCTGGGACCTGGTGTCCGACATCGCGCTGATGCCCGAGCTGAGCGGCGAACTGCAGTCGGCGCGCTGGCTGGACGGCGCGACCGGCCCGGCCCTCGGCGCCCGCTTCACCGGCACCAGCGCCCACGAGGCGCTGGGGGAGTGGCGGACCACCTCGTACGTGGTCGAGTGCGCGGCGCCGCACGCCTTCGCCTGGGCCGTGGAGGACCCCCAGCACCCCTCCGCCACCTGGCGGTTCACCCTCACCCCGGAGGACGGCGGCACCCGGCTGCGGCAGTGGGTCCGGCTGGGGCCCGGCCGGTCCGGCCTCTCGCGGGCCATCGAGCGGATGCCGGAGAAGGAGCAGAAGATCGTCCACGTACGGCTGCGGGAGTTCGAGCGGAACATCACCGCCACGCTCGGCGCCCTCAAGGAGCGGGCCGAGGGCGCGGGCGCCGGTGCCGGGACGGCGGGCGCCTGATGCGCACCGCGACCACGATCGAGGCGTCCGCCGCGCCCTGGCCGGAGCTGGTGGACTACGTGACCGAGGCGGAGAAGCTGGGCCTGGACGTCTGCTGGGTGGCCGAGGCGTGGGGCGCCGAAGCGCCGTCGGCGCTGGGCTACCTCGCCGCGCGCACCGACCGCATCCTGCTCGGCTCCGGCGTCCTCCAGCTCGCCACCCGCACCCCGGTCGCCATCGCCCGCGCCGCGATCACCCTCTCGCAGCTCTCCGAGGGCCGCTTCCTGCTGGGCCTCGGGCCGTCCGGGCCACAGGTGATCGAGGGGCTGCACGGGGTGCCGTTCGCGCGGCCGCTCACCCGCATGCGGGAGACCGTCGAGATCGTGCGGCAGGCCGTGTCCGGCGAGAAGATCAGTTACTCCGGGCGGGAGTTCACCATCCCGCTGCCCGGCGGCGAGGGCCGCCCGATGCGCCTGTCGATGCGCGCCGAGCACGACATCCCCGTCCACCTCGCCACCCTCTCGCCGAAGACGCTGCGGCTGACCGGCGAGATCGCCGACGGCTGGCTGGGCACCTCCTTCGTGCCCGAGGGAGCGAAGGAGGCGTACTTCGACCATCTGGACGCGGGGCTGGCCGCAGCGGGCCGCACCCGCGCGGAGCTGGACGTCTGCCAGGGGGCCGAGGTGGCGTTCGCCGAGGACGAGGACGCGCTGCGCGCGATGGTGGCCGGGCGCAAGAAGGAACTGGCCTTCAGCCTCGGCGGCATGGGCTCGGCGCACACCAACTACTACAACAACGCCTACAGCCGTCAGGGCTGGGCCGAGGTCGCGGCCGCGGTGCGGGAGCGCTGGCAGGCCGGTGACCGGGAGGGCGCGGCCGCGCTGGTCACCGACGAGATGGTGCTCGGCACGACGCTCATCGGCACCGAGGACGGGGTCCGCGAGCGGCTGCGCGTCTGGCGGGCCGCGGGCGTGGACACCGTACGGCTGTACCCCGCGGGCGACACCCCGGCCGCCCGCCTCGCCACCCTCGGGCGCGCGGTGGACCTGGTACGCCAGGTGTCGGCCGAAGCCCCTTAGGCGGTCCAGTGGCCGGCGGCGGCGTCCCACCGCCACAGCACCGTGGTGCCGTCCCGCGCCCCCATCACGTGCCAGGCGTTCCCGATCCACTGGATGCAGGGCGTGGGCTCGGGCGCGAGGTACGGGGACGGGGCGTTCTGCAGGGCCACGAGCTGGGGGAGCGCCTCGGCGGGCAGTGCGACCGGGATCACCACGTGCCAGCCGAGGTCGTTGCGCAGGTCGATCGGGCGGTCCGACTCGCTCCCGAGCCCGCCGCTGCGCCGCCCCGACTCGCGCCGCAGGAACCGGCGCACCGCTGCCCGCGTGCCCTCGTCGACCGCTCCTGCCAGCTTGCTGCCGAAGTGCGCGGCGACGGCCTGGAGGAAGGGCGTCACGGCCATCGTCACGGCGACGGTGGTGACCATGTCCGCCATCCCGCCCGGTGCCGGACGCCCGTAGACGCCGCTCGCCGGCGGGTCCGGCTGCGCATAGCCGTACGCCTGCCGGGCCTCCTCCTGCGGTACCGGCGCCGGTCCGTCCGGCCGCGCCTCGTCGTGCTCTTCCGTCTCCCCCATCACGCCTCCCTCAGGCGCCCACCGTGCCATCGATGGCTTCGCGAAGAAAGTCCGCATGGCCGTTGTGACGGGCGTACTCATGGATGAGGTGGAGCATGACGAGGCGGAGCGAGACGTCCTCGCCCCAGCGCGCCTGGTGGCCCGTCACGTCGAGCGAGGGGGCCGCCGCCTCGATGCGGCGGGCGTGCGCGACCTCCGCCCGCCAGACCGCGAACGCCTCCTCGCGGGTGGCGCCGCGCGCGTCGTACGCGGCCTGGTAGTCCCCCTCGTCCGACCAGACGAGGGGGACGTCCTCGGCGTTGATCACCCGGCGGAACCAGGCGCGCTCCACCTCCGCCATGTGCCGGACCAGGCCGAGCAGGGTGAGCGTGGACGGCGGGCTCGCGCGGCGGCGCAGCTCCTCGTCGGTCAGCCCCTCGCACTTCATCGCGAGCGTGGCGCGGTGGTGGTCGAGGAAGGCGCGCAGCGTCTCCCGCTCCCCGCCGCGCAGCGGCGGCCCGGTCCGCTCGACGGACCCGACGCGTTCGGTGGTCACCGGCGCTCCCCTCCCCGTGCCGCGCCCGTGCCGCGGCCCCGGCGAGAGGTTAGCCCGCGCCGATCTCCTCCGCCGGGCTTTCCGCCCGCTTGCCCAGCGCGCTGTGCCGGCGGCCGTAGCCGAAGTACAGCGCCAGCCCGGCCGCGAGCCAGACCAGGAAGCCGATCCAGGTGATGACCTGGAGGTTGAGCATCAGGTACAGGCAGCACAGCAGCGAGACCAGCGGGATGACCGGTACCCAGGGGGTGCGGAAGGCGCGCGGCAGGTCGGGCGCGGTGCGCCGGAGGATCAGCACGCTCGCGGAGACCGCGGCGAAGGCGAACAGCGTGCCGATGTTGACCATCTCGGCCAGCAGGTCGAACTTCAGGAAGGCGGCCAGGCAGGCCATGATGACGCCCAGCACCCACAGGTTGACCTTCGGGGTGCCGTGCTTCGGGTCGACCTTGCACAGCGCCTTCGGCAGCAGCCCGTCGCGGGCCATGGCGAAGACGACCCGGCTCTGCGAGCGGAAGCAGATCAGGCTCACGGCGGTCAGGCCGACCACCGCGCCCACGCTGATGACCGTGGCGAAGCCCGGGTGCCCCTTGGCGGTGAAGGCGTCGGCGAGCGGTGCCTGCACCGACAGCTCGGAGTAGTGCTGCATGCCGGTGACCACCAGGCACACCGCGACGTACAGCACGGTGACGATGATCAGCGAGGCGATGATGCCGATCGGCAGGTCGCGCTGCGGCTTGCGGGTCTCCTCGGCGGTGGTGGCGACCATGTCGAAGCCGATGTACGCGAAGAAGACCATGGCCGCCGCGCTCAGGATGCCGGCCACGCCGAACGCGGTCGGGGTGATGCCGGTGAGCACCTGGAGCAGCGGGGCCTGGAGCCCGGCGACCTTGCCGGTGGGCTGCGGGTCCGGCACGAAGGGGTGGTAGTTCGCGGTGTCGATGAGGAACGCGCCCGCGACGATCACCAGCAGCACGATGGCGAGCTTGACCGCGACGAGCACGTTCGTGACGCCCTTGGACAGCTTGCCGCCCGCGATGAGCACACCGGTCAGCACGAGGATGAGGACCGCGGCCGGCAGGTTCATCACCGAGCCGTCGCCGCCGCTCACCGCCGCCGGCAGATGCACGCCGATGCCGTTGAGCATCGACCCGAGGTAGCCGGACCAGCCGACCGCGACCACCGAGGTGGCCAGCGTCAGCTCCAGGCTCAGCGCCCAGCCGATGATCCAGGCGGGCAGCTCGCCGAGCGAGGTGTAGGAGTAGGAGTACGCGGACCCGGCGACCGGCACCGAGGACGCGAATTCCGCGTAGCACAGCGCCGCGCAGCCGCAGACCGCCGCGGCGACGACGAAGGAGAGCGCCACGGCGGGGCCGGCCATGTTCCTGGCCACCGTGCCGGTCAGTACGAAGATTCCGGTGCCGAGAATGACACCTACCCCGAGGATGGTGAGATCCAGCGCGGAAAGATCACGGCGCAGGCGCTGTTCGCCTTCTCCGCGAGCCTCCTTCATTGCGCGTTCCAGGGGCTTTTTTCGTAGCAGACTCACGGTGTTATTCCGAACTCTCTGGGTGATGCGGGGACGCACGTACGTGGCCCCCGCCGGAGGAGTGTCGGACAGCCGTGCAGCTCACCGCAACGCGACGCCCCGCTGTCTCACATCGTGATACGTATCGTCCGTGCCGGTATTTCCCCGGTCACATCACCGTACCGATGTGCCACGGCACGAATTCCTCCTCGCCGTATTCCATCGATTCGCTCTTCGTGGGCTCACCCGAGGCGACCGCGAGGACGCGTTCGAAAATTGCCTTGCCCGTTTCCTCGACGGTGCCGGTGCCGTCGACGATGCCGCCGGCATTGATGTCCATGTCCTCGGACATGTGCTCGTACAGCGGCGTGTTCGTGGCGATTTTCAGGCTCGGTACGGGCGCGCAGCCGAAGGCCGAGCCGCGCCCCGTCGTGAAGCAGACGACCTGCGCGCCGCCGGCGACGATGCCGGTCACCGAGACCGGGTCGTAGCCGGGGGTGTCCATGAACACGAAGCCCTTGGCCGTCACCGGCGCCGCGTACTCGACCACGTCGGCGAGGGCCGTGGTGCCGCCCTTGGCGACGGCGCCGAGCGACTTCTCCAGGATGGTGGTGAGGCCGCCGGCCTTGTTGCCGGGGGACGGGTTGTTGTCCATCGAGCCGCCGTTCCGGGCGGTGTACTCGCGCCACCACGCGATCCGCTCCAGCAGCTTCTCGCCGACCTCCTTGCTGACCGCACGGCGTACGAGCAGCTGCTCCGTGCCGTAGATCTCCGGCGTCTCGCCGACCACGCCGGTGCCGCCGTGCCGGACCAGCCGGTCCACGGCGTCGCCGAGCGCCGGGTTGGCGGTGATGCCGGAGTAGGAGTCGGAGCCGCCGCAGTTCGTGCCGAGGATCAGCTCGCTCGCCGGCACGGTGCTCCGGCGGGCGCGGTCGGCGGCCGGCAGCATCTCGGTGAGCCGTTCGACGCCGGCCGCCACGGTCTTCCGGGTGCCGCCCAGCTCCTGGATCGTGCTCGCCACGACGGGCAGGTCGGAGCGGAGCGGCAGTCCGTCGGTCAGCGCTTTGACCTGGTTGTCCTCGCAGCCCAGGCCGAGCAGCAGGAAGCCGGCGAAGTTCGGGTGCGTCAGATAGCCGCGCATCACGCGCCGCAGCACCTCGATGCCCTCGCCGTCCGCCGCCAGCCCGCAGCCCTGGCCGTGGGTGAGCGCCACGACGCCGTCGATGTGGTCGTAGTCGTCGAGGACGCCGGAGTACCGCAGTCGCGCCGCGATCTGCTTGGCCGCGGTCGCCGAGCAGTTGACGCTGGTCAGGATGCCCAGGTAGTTGCGCGTGCCGACCGTGCCGTCGGCGCGTACGTACCCCTGGAAGGTGGCCCGTCCGGACTCCGGCAGCAGCTCCGTCGGCCGGGCGTCCACGGAGAACTCGGCGTCCCGCGCGAACTCCCGGTACTCGAGGTTGTGCAGATGGACGTGGTCGCCGGGCTCGATGTCCTCGGCCGCGAAGCCGATGACCTGCCCGTACCGCAGCACCGGCGCGCCCCGGCGGACGGCGTGCAGCGCGACCTTGTGCCCGCGGGGGACGCCGGCGCGGAGCCGGACGGGCCGGCCGTCCGCGTCGGCCGTGGTGCCCGCCGCGAGATCGGCGGTCGCGATCGCGACGTCGTCCTGGGACTGGAGGCGGAGGAGACGGGCGGTGGGCAGGACCATGAGCACCTCGCTGCGGCGGCGGGCGGAGCGGCTGGACGGTCGGCGGTGCGGTCGGCTGGGTGCGCGGGTGGCTGCCGGCGTACGGGCGGTTGTGCGGCCGGCCGTTCGATATATCGGTCACTGGTTGATATCCGGTGCACGCTAGAACCGGGCCCGAGGGAGTGTCAATGACGCCTCCCCGTCGGCACCGTGGACCTCCGTACCCCTGACTCGCCCTCAGGGCTGCCCACTTGCCGGTGCATTGACGCCGCTCAGAGGGCGGCTCTACGCTCCCGCTCAACAGGTCGGACAACGTTCGATATCTCGAACGTGACGAGAGAGGCTCCCATGCTGACGACGCCCCTGAGCGGTGTGATCCCGGTCGTCCCGACGGTCTTCGACGACGAGGAGGAGCTGGACCTCGCCGGGCTGGCCCGGGTCGTCGACTACCTCATCGACGGCGGCGCCGACGCGCTCTGCGTCCTCGCCAACTACTCCGAGCAGTTCTCGCTGACCGACGACGAGCGCGACCAGGTCTGCCGCACCGTCCTCGAACGCGCCGCCGGACGCGTGCCCACGGTCGTGACGACCAGCCACTACAGCGCCCGCGTCGCCGCTCGCCGGAGCAAGGAGGCACAGGCCATGGGCGCCGACATGATCATGCTGATGCCGCCGTTCTTCGGCGCCACCATGGCGGTCCCCGAGGCGGCCCTGACCGACTACTTCACCACCGTGGCCGCCGCCACCGACCTGCCCCTGATGGTCCAGGACGCGCCGATGTCCACCACCCCGCTCCCCGTCGGCCTCCTCGTCCACCTGATCAAGGAGGTGCCGCAGCTGCGGTACGCCAAGATCGAGACGCCCGGCGCCGCCGACAAGCTCCGCACCCTCATCGCCGCCGTCGGCGACCAGCTGGAAGGCCCGTTCGACGGCGAGGAGGCGGTCACCCTCATACCGGACCTGGACGCCGGCGCGGTCGGCACCATGTCCAGCTCGACGGTGCCGGACCAGCTGGGCCGGATCGTCCGCCGCTACCACGCGGGGGACCGGGACGGCGCGGTCGCGGACTGGGAGGCGCTGCTGCCGCTCATCCACTACGAGAACCGGCAGTGCGGACTGCGCGCGCAGAAGATCCTGCTCGCCGAGGGCGGCGTCATCGGCTCCGACCGCACCCGCGCCCCCTTCGGCCCGGTGCCGCCCGAGACCCGTGCAGGACTCCTCGAACTCGCCCGCCGCCACGACCCGTTGGTGCTGCGCTGGGCGCGGTGACGCGACCGCCGGGGGTACCGGCCGTCGGCGTCAGGTACCGAGGTCCTCCACCAGCACCAGATGTGTCAGGTAATGGCTGCCGAGCCCGGTGAGCAGCGCCGCCTTCGCCGGGTCCACGCGGACCTCGATCCGGCCGTGGCCGGCGTCGGTGGAGAGGTTCAGCAGGTCGGAGGCGCAGCTCACGCTGAGGAAGTGCAGCAGCGAGAGGTCCACGACCAGGCGGCCGTCGTGCGCCGTGCGCCGGAACGCCTCGCGCAGCGCGGCCAGCCAGTCGACCTGCGTGGCCATGTCGGCCTCGCCGACGAGCCGGACCAGGCCGGCCGTGTGCAGCGCCCGCAGCGTGCCGGTCGCTTCGAGCAGCTCGTGCGGATGGGCCGCGCGCACCGCGTCGAGCACCGCGGGATCGAAGGCGTCGGTGTCGTACGCGCAGACCTCGCTGTAGGAGCCGGCGGTGAAGAGGTGCGCCGTGTCCGCCTCGCGGGCGAGCACCTCCGCCAGGTCCGCGCCGAGGTCGGCGACCCAGCACATGTCGCTGAAGAGGCGCAGCCCGGAGTACCCCTCGGCCAGCGCGCGCTCGGTCTCCTCCTGGAGGCGCCGGCAGTGCCGGGCCGCGGTGAGGCGGCGGCCGGTGCGCAGCAGCCCGCGCATGCCGGCGAAGACCAGCTGGCCGCGGCCGCCGACGTGGTCGAGCGGTGGCCCGTGCTCCTCCAGGCGGGCCCGGACCTCGTCGTGGTCGTCCGACGGCGCGGGGCAGATGATCACCTTCTCGCCGCGCTGCAGGCCCTGCCAGGCGTACGCGGCCACCAGGTCCCAGGCCGGCCGCCCGGAGTACCGGCAGAACGCGTGGTCCCCTGCGCGCATGCGCTGCACGGGCAGCGTGCCGCGGCGTCCCTGCTCCCCGGCCATCACCCGTCGCCTCCCGTCGCGCCGCCGTCCGGACCACCCCGCTGGTTCGCTGCCGCAGGAGAACATAGGTGAAGGGGGACGCGCGGCGGCAGCCCGGCCCGTCAACTGCACGGGTGTGCAGGACAACCGATCGGCTGAGTCCATATCGGACCGGTCCGGTGCCGACTGTGACCGGTGATGTCCTGCGCCGCCCTCCCTCCGCCGCCTTCCGGCCGCTTTCCCCGCCGGCCGGACCGAACGGCCGATCCGGTGGCGGCGGGCAGCGGGGGAGGGGACCATCGGGGCGTGACGGATTCGCGCCCGCTGCTGCTGCTCGACGTCGACGGCCCGCTGAACCCCTGGCTCGCGCCGGACGAGCAGGGCCCCGCCGGATACGGCACGCACCGGATGCGGCCGCCGGGCTGGGAGGCGCCGCGCGCGCCGCTGCTCGTCCGGCTCAACCCCGCGCACGGCCCGGCGCTCCTCGCCCTCGGCTGCCGGCTGGTGTGGGCCACGACGTGGCGGGACGCGGCCAACACCTGGATCGCACCGGTCCTCGGGCTGCCCCCGCTGCCGTACCTCGACTGGCCCGACGGCCACCGCGCCGGCCCGGACGGCGTGCACTGGAAGACCCGGCACCTGGTGCGCTGGGCGGCGGACCGCCCGTTCATCTGGGTCGACGACGAGATCGGCCCGGCGGACCGGCACTGGGTGGCGCACCACCACGCGGGGCCCGCGCTGCTGTACCGGGTCGACGCGGCGGTCGGCCTGCTCCCCGGCGACTTCGACGCGCTCGCCGCCTGGGCCGCCGATCCGGCGCCGGACGGGGGAGCAGCCGGGGCCTGACCGACGCCGGACGGGGGAGCGGCCGGGGCCTGACCGATGCTGCCGTGGCGCTCACGCACCTTCTTGACCGGCGGGGCACCGCCCCATACGTTCGACGCCCGGCGCGCGGTACGCCACGCGCGCCGCTCACCGGCCGACGAACGCACGTGCGCAACGCCCTCCCCCTCTGCCGCGCCACCCACCCGTGGCGCGCCGTCCGAAGGAGGCCCAGGTGTCCGTCACCATCTGTTCGCTGCTGTGGGACGCGAAGCGGCACGGCGCCGGCTCGCAGCGGATCTCGTACGGCAGCGACGGTTACCACCTCGTCCGGTTCCCGTACGGCGAGTCGGACGAGAGCTACGACCCGTGGCGCATGCACGACCCGGCCAACGGCGGCAGCCCCGACTCGGCCTTCCCCGACGAGCGCTCCGGGCTCATCTGGCCCAGCCACGAGGGCTGGGGCGTACTCTCCGCGATGGTCTTCTGGGCCGCCGACTCCCGGCCCAACGAGTACCGCGCCCGCTTCGTCCGCGACCCGCTGAGCACCGGCAGCGGCTACGACTCCACGGCCACCACCGACACCTGGAAGACCGGCGGCGGCCAGTACAAGACGTACATGTGGCAGATCTTCGTGCACCCCGGCACGCCGCTCGGCCTGAAGATCTCAGCGCGCGGCCCGGGCGACACGAAGGTCCCGGCGCCGATCACCCACGCCCAGTTCAAACTGGCCATCCACACGGACGTGAAGCGGCCCTGAGGCGTCGACCGGCCCCGAGGCGGGCGGGGTGCGCCGGCCGACGCGGGCGGGTCAGTCGACGAGGTCGAGCAGGGGCCGCAGGCCGGACGGGCGGTCGGCGGGCGGGAGGTGGTCCACGGGGAAGTAGCCGCAGCCGAGGGCCTGGGCGCCGCCGTCCGCGCTGCGGTCGTCGCCGACCATCAGGACGTCCTGCGGCGGAAGTCCCAGCTCGCGGCAGGCCAGTTCGAAGATCCGCGGGTCCGGCTTCTGGATGCCGTGCTCGAAGGAGAGCACGTACGAGCCGATCAGCGGGTCCAGCCCGTGCGCCCGCAGCACCGGGCGCAGGTCCCAGCCGATGTTGCTGACCACGCCGGTCGCGACGCCCCGTTCGCGCAGCGTGCCCAGCACCTCCGCCGCGTCCGGGTACGGGATCCAGGCGGCCGGTGCCTTGTGGCGCTCGTACAGCGTGTCGTACAACTCCTCGGCGGGCAGCGGCACCTGGCGGGCGAGCGCCGTGTACAGCTCGCGGTGGTGGTCCGCCGTACGGTCCCGGATGCGCCACAGCTCGGCCAGGCCGTCCGGCAGCCGCTCCGGGACGGAACCGCCGGGCAGCGCGCCGGCCCGGTCCAAGTCCCGGGCCGTCCGGTCGAATTCCGCGTCGGTCATGGTCACGCCGGTCGCGTCGAGCGCCCCGCGCAGCCAGGCCGTGACCGGCTCGATCCGCAGCAGGGTCCCGGAGAAGTCGAAGAGCACACCCTTGTACGCCATGACCACCATCCTGGCCGGTGCGCCGTCCCGGGCCAAGAACGCGCCCCGGCGGGCCGGAGGGGACGGGGCGCGGGGGAGGCGGTGGCCGCCCGAACTCCGGATGCGGCGACAGCGTGAGTGCGGTGCGGTCAGTCCTGGTCCGGGGGCCGGGTGGCCGCCGCCGAGGCCAGCCGGGTGTACAGCCCGGCCGCCGCGGCCACCAGCGCGGCGCCCAGCAGCCAGCCGGCCAGGACGTCGGAGAGCCAGTGCACGCCCAGGTACAGGCGCGTGCAGCCGACGCCCACCACGGACACCGCGGCCGGCACGCCCACCGCCCACTGCCAGGCCGCCGGCGCGGCGCGCTCGCGCAGCACCCACAGCGCCAGCCCGGCGCCCACCATGGCGGTCATCGCGTGCCCCGAGGGGAACGAGGCGTAGTGCGCCGCGTCGACCGGGTCGGGCCACACCGGGCGCGGCCGGTCCACCGCCGCCTTGATGCCCTGCTGGAGCAGCGTCCCGAGGGCCGACGTGGCCGCCACCCACGCCGCGAGGACGCGCACCCCGCGCCACACCAGCCACCCGACCAGCACCAGCAGCGCCGCGCGCACCGTCCACGGGTCCCACACCCAGTCGCTGAGGACGCGGTTCGCCTCGGTGAGCCCCGGCAACGTACGCGCCACCCGGTGCAGTTCCCCGGCGACCGTACGGTCAGCGCCGGCCAGCGGCGTCCAGTGGACGAGCACGAGCGCGGCGAGCGCCACGGCCGCCGCCGCGAGCCACCCCGCGGCACGCAACTCCCGCACGCCCGCCGCCGGTCCGGGCGGCTCGGCCGTCCCGGACGCGCTGCCGGTCCCGGAAGGTGACGGAGACGACGGAGACGACGGAGACGACGGAGATCCCATGGTCCGATCCTGACGGACCGACCCCGGCCGCGGCCACTCGCGACGGCATGTGTGTCGCGCCATGTGCCGGGCCGGGGCGCCGGGAAGTGGGAAGCACCGGGGGAGGCGGGGAGCGACCCCTTACGCGAGCGCGCTCAGTCCCGGTACGAAGGTGATCAGCAGCGGGACGACGGGCACCAGGGAGGCCACGGCGGTCACGCCCAGCCGGCGGCCCGGCGTCAGCCGGGAAGCGGGCGCGAGCAGCCGGTCGACCCGCGCCGGGACCTGCGCGCACTGGGTCGGGGTGGGGCCGAACACCCCGCGGTCCTCGTTCAGTTCGACCAGCGCCAGGGCGGTCGTCAGCCGCCCGAAGCGCCGGGAGGCCATGTCGTCGGCGGCCAGTTCGACGAGCCGGTGCACCTGGTCCTGGAACGCGGCGAAGACCGGCACCTGCGGGAACCCGACCGCCAGCGCCGCCGCGCAGTGCAGCAGCAGGTGGTGGCGGGCGCGTGCGTGGCCCTTCTCGTGCGCGATCACCGCGTCCAGCTGCTGCCCCTTCAGCCGGCGCAGCGCGGCCGTGGTCACCACCAGTTGGGGCGAGAGGCCGGGCAGCCACCACGCCTCGGCGCGGTCGCCCTCCAGCACCACGAGCGGGTCGCCGGTCCGCTCCTCGCCGGGCAGCAGCGGGGAGCGCAGCGCCACGTCGGCCCGGCGCTGTTTGCGGCGGGCCCGCGCGGCGCGCACCTCCCGGGTCAGCACGACGGCGGTCCACGCCCCGCCACAGGCGAGGAGGACGGCCAGCGGCGCGGCCCAGGAGCCGTACGCACCGAGCGCGTACGCCTCGATGACGTCGTGCGGGGCGAGCGCGAAGACGTTGCCGCGGACGGCCTCCCAGGCCGCGGCGGCGCTCAGCGACATGGCCAGCACACAGCACAGCAGCACACCGGCGACCACGCACTGCCAGACCCAGAGGGCGAGCACCGGCTCGCGGTCGGGCCAGTCGGCACGGGCCATCAGGCGCGGCGCCACTGCCGCCGCCAGCGCGCCGAGGACGATCAGCGCGAAGGGGACCATCATGGCCGTCACTCTAGGATCGGCGGGCTACCGAGAGGTACGGTCTCGCCGCGGAAGTGACGCATACCACCGACAGATGAGGTGTACGTCGCTCAGGGGTGCCCATGAGTCCGGTCCCATGAGCCCGTGCCCATGAGTCCATCCGGGAGCCGCAGCGGCCACCGCCGTCACTCCGAACCGGCCGTCGGCCGCTTCCCGCCGCTGTCGGGCCCGCCCGTGCCGCTCGTGCTTCACACCGTCAGCAGCATCGTGAACATCCCCATGCTCATGGCCGTCCGGCACGCGCTCAGCAGCTCCGGCCGGGGCACGGCGGCCACCCCGCCGCCCGGCGCGCTCCCCGCCGCCAGCACGGCGGGGGCCGGTATCAGCCGTATGCCGGAGGCGACGGCGTGCACGGCGTAGTAGGCGAGCAGCAGGCCGGTCAGGACGGGTACGCCGCCCGCCCCGCCGTGGCCCGCGTGCCCGCCGCCGGCCGGTGCCGCCGTCATCACCAGCGCCATGTAGACCATGGCGGCCGAGCCGATCACATGGTGCGGATGCCGGGCGGCGGCGGCCCACACCGCCGTCGCGCCGAAGACCGCCACATAGACCCACGCCGTCCAGCCGGGCAGCGGCACCGCCGAGGCCGGCAGCGCCATCGCCGCCATGCCCAGCGCCATCAGCGCCTCACCCCGCGCCCGCACGCGGCGGGCCCGGTCCCGCTCCGCCCCCGCGCGCGAGCGCAGCAGGCAGTACACGCCCGCGGCTGCGCACAGTACGACCAGCAGCCAGCCGGTCAACGCCGGTCCGTGCACGGCGCACCTCCCCCTGGAGCACGTACGGACCGTCCCGCCGCGGCCCGGCGCGAACGATCTCTTCCGCTCGCAGGATGCCCGCCCGAACCCGGCTTCACGGGGGCGCACAGGCGCACGAGGGAGCGTGTGTACGAATCGCCCGGGAGCGGCTGGGCGATTCATCCCCGGATCCGGCCGCCGTCGGATTCCCGGGCGCCCTCGGATACCTGGGCGCCCTCGGATACCTGGGCACCCTCGGATACCTGGGCGCCCTCAGGTTCCCGGGCGCCCTCGGGTTCCGGGACGCCCTCGGACGACCGTCGCCCTCAGATCCCCGGGCGGTACCGCAGCGGATGGTCAGCCGGGACCTCGGTGAGGACGATGCGGTGGCCGTCGGGGTCGGCGATCCACATCTCGATCAGCCCCCACGGCTCCTTGACCGGCGGCCGCAGGATCTCCACGCCCTTCGCCGCCAGCTCCTCGTACGCCGCCGCCGCGTCCGCGACCTGGAGCCAGAGCTGGAGCGTCGCGGTGGGCGGCTCCTCGGACCGGCCCGAGACCTCCAGGAAGCCGCCGCCGAGGAAGTACACGACCCCGCGCTCGGGCCCCGTGCCGAACTCCCGGTACACGGGGAGGCCCAGCGCCGTGCCGTAGAACTCCCGCGACCGCTCGGGGTCGGCCGGGCGTACCAGGACTCTGCTGCTCAGTACCTGCACCATGGCTCGGACCCTAAGGGCTTCCCGGCATCCGGAACACGGCGACGTGCGGGCACCGGCCCTTGTTAGCCTCGACACGTCCGGGCGCCACGCCCGCCCGGCGCGCCGCCGCCGGGCCACCCGCCCGCGGCGCACCCACCGGCCCCGCCCGCCCCGAGAGGACCCCCGCCCGCCATGCCCGCCACGCCCGCACCCGAGCTGACCTTCCGCCCCGCCACCGCGTCCGACGTGCCCGCGCTCGTCGAGCTGATCGAGTCGGCGTACCGGGGGGACGCCAGCCGCGCGGGCTGGACCACGGAGGCCGACCTGCTGGCGGGCCAGCGCACGGACCCCGAGGGCGTCGCTGCGGTGGTCGCGGCCGAGGGCAGCCGGCTCCTGGTGGCCGAGCGGGACGGCGAGCTCGTGGCCTGCTGCCAGCTCGAACACCGCGGGGAGCACGCCTACTTCGGCATGTTCGCGGTGCGTCCCACGCTCCAGGGCGGCGGCCTCGGCAAGGTGATCATCGCCGAGGCCGAGCGCATCGTGCGCACCGAGTGGGACGCGCGCGAGATGCACATGACGGTCATCCGGCAGCGCGCCGAGCTGATCGCCTGGTACGAGCGCCGCGGCTACGTCCGCACCGGCCGGATGAGCCCCTTCCCGTACGGCGACGAGCGCTTCGGCGTCCCGCAGCGCGACGACCTGGAATTCGAGCTGCTGGTCAAGAAGCTGGCCTGACCGGCCTCCCGCGGCGGGGCGCCGCCCGCCCGCTACGCCGTGAAGCGCGTCGCCCGGCGGATCTCGGGGAAGTCGGTCACCACGCCGTCCAGGCCGAGGCCGCGGGCGATCCGCAGCTGGTCGTGGGTGTTCACGGTCCAGGCGAGCACCCGCAGGCCCGCCGCGTGCGCGCGTTCGGTCAGCTCCAGGGTGAGCCGCCGGATGTTCAGCGACACGTACTCCGCGCCCACCGCGCGCGCCCGGTCCACCACGTCCTTGCCGTACCGGCTGGCCACCAGGCCCGTGCGGACGCCCGGCAGCAGCGTGCGGATTGCGTCCAGCGCCTCGTCGTGGAAGGAGATCACGTCGACCCGGTCGACGAGGTCCCGCCGGCGCAGCACGTCCGCCAGGGCGCGGGCCGCCGCGACGTCCTTGATCTCGGCCTGCAGCGGCGCCGCCACCGCTTCGACGACCTCCTCGAAGACGGGGATGCGCTCGCCCTGGCCCGCGTCCATCTCGCGCAGCGCCGCGAGGGTGTGCTCGGTGATCGGCCCCTGCCCGTCCGTCGTACGGTCCACGTCCGCGTCGTGCATGACGACGAGCGCTCCGTCCTTGCTGAGGTGCAGGTCCAGCTCGATGAGGTCGAGCCCCTCGCGTTCGGCGCGGCGGAAGGAACGCAGGGTGTTCTCCGGCTCCACGCCCATGACCCCGCGGTGTCCGATGGTCAGGAAGGTCAAGGCTGCCTCGCTATCTGTGGCTGTCTCGCTGGGCTGGCGGTACGGGACCGGCCGCCGGCCGTGGCACGGCTGCCGGAAACGGCGGCCAGCCTAACGGGCCGTGCTGACGGCGAAGGGAACGCCGGATGTCGTCGCGGCGTGCCCGGAGCGGGCGCTGGCGACTCCGAGGACGAGGCCGGTGATGACGGCGGCGACCAGTACGGCACGGGTGCTCACGGTGGACGACTCCCTCTCGGGCGGGCGGTTCGGGGGCACTTGTCCTACCCGGGCGGGGCGCTGACCGGCGAATCCGGTCACCCGTGCGTGGGCGCGTCCTCCACGCGCTGACGCGGGGGCGCCACCGAGGGGGCACGGCCCCGCTGCTCCGACGCCCGCCCCGCCGTCTCCGGCGCAGCCCGCCCCCCGGCCTCCGGTGCCGCCCGCCCTGCCATCTCCGAGGGCCGCCCCGCGGTTTCGGGCGCCGCCCGCCGCAGCCGTTCCAGGTCCGCGAGCATCGCCTCGGCCAGCTCCAGTTCGGCCAGGTGCTGCCGCTCACTCCAGCCCAGCGCGACCCGCGGGAAGTCCCACTCGGTCCCCGCCCCGGCGCCGGCCAGCGCCTTCCGCACCTCCCGCAGCCCGGCCCTGGTGCGCTCGCGGTGTCGCTCCACGAGGGTGCGCAGGGTGTCGGGCACGGCCAGGTGCCCCAGCCAGACGCGCAGTACGAGGGGGTGTTTGAGGACCGGCGGGCCGCATTCGTGTGTCGCGTCGGCCCAGGCGGCGAGCGCCTGCCGGCCGTCCTCGGTGATGGTGTAGCGGCGCTTGGCGCGCGGCTCCTCGGGGCCGGAGCGCCGGGAGGTGACCAGGCCCAGCTCCTCCAGGCGGCGCAGTTCGGCGTAGATCTGGCTGATGGCGGGCGACCAGTAGAAGAAGCGGAGCGAGGCGTCGGCCCACTTCTTGAGGTCGTAGCCGGTGCGGCCGTCACGGAAGGAGAGCAGCCCGAGCACGGCCCAGGCGGTGACGGGGAGTCGCGGGTACGTGATGGCCCCCTGGCGGCGGTGCGGCGTGCGGTCGGACCCGGTCATCCTCGGGGCGCGGCGGGGCGCCATGGCCGCGGAGCACGAAGATCGCAGCAATCCGGACGCTCCTGACCGGTCGCTGACCGTGTGGCGCGCGGTGACGACCGCTTTCGCCCGGTAGCCCGTACGGCCGTCACCCGTATGGGGCAGTAGCGGGTGTACATGGCAGAAAACGCGGGCAGACGCTCCCTCCGCAGGAAAAACATCTCCTGCGACGGGGGTATCGCAGGATGATTTCCGCCGCTCCCCCTTGAGAGGCCGAAGCCTCTCTGGTTACGGTGTCCCCACCACACGATCTCCTGCCGGAGGGCAGTCATGACGGAAATTCTTTCGCCTGTGGGTGTCCAGGCGGGTACGACGACGGCTGAGCGCGTTGTCGAGCACGCGGCCTGGCCGGTCCTGAAGGACGCGATCGAGGCCATCAGGCCCTGGCAGTCCGCCGACGGCTCCATCGACCTCGGCGCCCCGGGCGCGCCCGCCGCCGCGGACGTCCGCGACGTGGTGGAGCGCGCGATATCCGCCATCGAGGTGCTGTCCCCGCTGCTGCCGCACGACGCCGCCTACCACCGCGCACTCGTGGCCGACCTGCGCCGCTGGGCCGACGACGGCTTCGGCGTGCCGGACTTCCTGGACTCGCTGCTCGCCTTCCAGCCGGCCCGCGACCGCCGGGACGGCCTGCAGCACCTGGTCGTCTTCCCCATGTACACGCAGAACGGCAACCCGGACCGCAACTTCGAGGCCGTCGTGCTCCGCATGGTCTGGCCCGAGTGGCTGGCCGAGCTGGAGCGCACGCGCTACGACAACCCGCTGTTCTGCGGCATCACCTTCGAGGACTTCACCGCCGGGTACGACACCCACTCCGCGGTCCTCTTCCCCGAGACCATCGCCGTGCGGGAGGCCCCCGAGCGCTTCACCTGGGGCGGCATCTTCTGCGACCGCGAGGCCGCGCGCTTCCGCCGGGTCAGCGAGGCCGCCGTGGAGGTCCTCGGCATCGACCTCCCGGACGACGTCCGCGCGATGCTCGCCGACCAGGACCGCTGTCAGCAGGCGTTCGTCCTGTGGGACATGGTGCACGACCGCACGCACAGCCATGGTGACCTGCCCTTCGACCCCTTCATGATCAAGCAGCGGCAGCCGTTCTGGATGTACGGCCTGGAGGAGCTGCGCTGCGACCTCACCGCCTTCAAGGAGGCCGTGAAGCTGGAGGCCGAGGGCCTGGCGCAGGCCAGGGACGTGCAGTACGCCGTGATCTTCGACCGGATGTTCCGCTTCCCGGTCACCGGCGACCGCGTGAAGAACTACGACGGCCTCGGCGGCCAGTTGCTCTTCGCGTACCTGCACAAGCACGACGTCGTGCGCTGGACGGACAACACCCTGCACATCGACTGGCAGCGGGCCCCGGTGGTCACCCAGCAGCTGTGCGGCGAGATCGAGAAGCTCTACCGGGACGGCATCGACCGCCCGAAGCTGGTGCACTGGCTGGCCGCTTACGACCTGGTCTCCACGTACCTCGCGCCGCACCCCGGCTCGGTCTGGGCCAAGGGTGCCGAGGGCCTGGACCTGAGCCTGCCGCCGCGCAAACTCGTCGACGACGTGCTTCCGGACGAATTCCCGCTGAGCATGTTCTATGAGGCCCTGCGCAAGAAGCTCCGTGATGTGATCGCCTCCACCAAGGGCATCACGGCGGGAGCGGCGGCGTGAGCGCGGACGAGGAGCAGCGGGAGGCGGAGATGACGATCTCGACCGGGAACAAGGGCGTACTGGAGGGCGCGGTCGTCGCGGTGGCCGGCGCGGGCGGCCCGGCGGGCCGGGCGGCGCTGCTGCGGCTGGCCGAGGCGGGGGCCACGGTGGTCGCGGCCGACGCGGACGCCGAGCGGCTGGCCGAGGCGGTGGACGCCGCACGGTACGCGCACGGCGGCGCGACCGTCACCGGCGACACCGTCGACCTGCTGGACCTGGCGGCCACCAGGGACTGGGCGGACCGCACGGAGAAGGAATTCGGCCGGATCGACGGGCTGGTGCACCTCGTGGGCGGCTGGCGCGGCTCCGCGTCCTTCGCGGAGACCGACCTCGCCGACTGGGAGCTGCTGGAGAAGCTGCTGATCCGCACGGTCCAGCACACCTCGCTCGCCTTCGAGGGCCCGCTCAAGCGCAGCGGCAACGGCCGCTACCTGCTGATCAGCGCGGCGGGCGCGTCCAAGCCGACGGCCGGGAACGCCGCGTACGCCGCCTCCAAGGCCGCGGCCGAGGCCTGGACGCTCGCGCTGGCCGACGCCTTCCGCAAGGCCGGGGGCGAGGAGGGCCCGCACGCGGCGGCTGCCATCCTGGTGGTCAAGGCGCTCGTCAACGACCAGATGCGCGCCGAGCGACCGAACGCCAAGTTCGCGGGCTTCACGGACGTGACGGAGCTGGCAGAAGCCGTCGTCGGCGTCTGGAACCGGCCCGCCCAGGAAGTGAATGGACAGCGTCTGTGGCTGACCCCCAAGCCGTGAGCGAAGCCGTGACCGAGGCCGTCAGCAAGGCCGTGCGCGAGGCGGTCGGCCCCGCCGTGCGCGAGGCGGTGGACCGGGCCGTGGGCCCCGCCGCCGGCGCCGGCCGGACCGACGCGCGGCGGCACCACGACCCCTCGGTACGCGGTTTCGCCAGCGACAACTACGCCGGCACGCACCCCGAGATCCTCGAAGCGCTCGCCCTCGCCAACGGCGGTCACCAGATCGCCTACGGCGGGGACGAGTACACCGAGAACCTCCAGCGCGTCATCCGCAGCCACTTCGGGCCGACGGCCGAGGCCTTCCCGGTCTTCAACGGGACCGGCGCCAACGTCGTCGCGCTGCAGGCCGTGACCGACCGCTGGGGCGCGGTGATCTGCGCGGAGTCCGCGCACATCAACGTGGACGAGTGCGGCGCGCCGGAGCGGGTCGGCGGCCTGAAGCTGCTGACCGTGCCCACCCCGGACGGCAAGCTCACGCCCGAGCTGATCGACCGCGAGGCGTACGGCTGGGACGACGAGCACCGGGCCATGCCGCAGGCCGTGTCGATCACGCAGAACACCGAACTGGGCACGCTCTACACCCCCGACGAGATCCGGGCCATCTGCGAGCACGCGCACGAGCGGGGCATGGTCGTGCACCTCGACGGCTCCCGGATAGCCAACGCCGCGGCGTCGCTGGACGTTCCCATGCGGGCGTTCACCAACGCCGTGGGCGTGGACATCCTCTCGCTCGGCGGCACGAAGAACGGTGCGATCTTCGGCGAGGCCGTGGTCGTCATCAACCCCGACGCGGTGCGCGCCATGAAGCACCTGCGCAAGCTGTCGATGCAGCTCGCCTCCAAGATGCGCTTCGTGTCCGTGCAGCTGGAGGCGCTGCTCGCGAAGGACCTGTGGCTGCGCAACGCCCGGCACGCGAACACGATGGCGCAGCGGCTGGCCGACGGGGTGCGCACGGTCGACGGGGTGGAGATCCTCTACCCGGTGCAGGCCAACGCCGTCTTCGCGCGGCTGCCGCACGACGTGAGCGAGCGGCTGATGAAGCGCTACCGCTTCTACTTCTGGGACGAGGCGGCCGGCGACGTCCGGTGGATGTGCTCCTTCGACACCACGGAGGACGACGTGGACGGGTTCGTGGCCGCGCTCCGCGAGGAGATGGGCAGGCCGTAACGGGGGCCGGCACGATCACGCCGTCCGCATGGTTCAGTGGCTTGTACTGCAAAGTGCAGCTTGCTGAACCATGTGGACGCGTGCTGGAATGCCGGGCATGAGCATTTCCGTCACCGTCTCCGATGACGTCCGGGCGCTGGCCCCCGGCTTCGCGCACCTCGTCGTCGAGGCCCGCGACCTGGTCAACGGGCCCAGCGACGAAGCGAGTTCGGCCCTCCTGGACGAGGCGGCGGCCCGGCTCGCCGTACGGCTGGGCGGCGCGCCCCCACAGGACGAACCGCACATCGCCGCCTGGCGCGCCGCGTACTCGGCCTTCGGCGCCAAGCCCTCGCGCACCCGCAACTCCGCCGAGGCGCTGGCCCGGCGGGCCCTCGCCGAGGGCGGCCTGCCCCGCGTCAACCGCCTGGTCGACGTCTACAACGCGATCAGCGTCGCGCACGTCGTCCCGGTCGGCGGCGAGGACCTGGACCGCATCGAGGGCGACATGCACCTGGTGCGCGCCACCGGCGACGAGCCCTTCGAGACGGCAGCCGGCGGCGAGCCGGTCATCGAGCACCCCGAGCCCGGCGAGGTCGTCTGGCGGGACGCCGCCGGCGTCACCTGCCGCCGCTGGAACTGGCGCCAGGGCGTCCGCACCCGGCTCACCGAGGACTCCACCGGCGCGCTGTTCCTCCTGGAGCGGATGGCGCCGATGAGCCTCGACGCGCTGGAGGAGGCGGGCGCCGAACTCGCCGAGACGCTGGAGAAGTTCTCCCCGGGCGCGCGCATCCAGATGGGCGAGATCCGGCGCTGAGCCGGCCTCAGCCCACCGTGCCCGGCGCCGGCGCGGTGCCGCCCAGGTGGGCCGGCACCCACCAGGTGTCCTCCGGGCCCCTGGGGCGCACCGGGTACGCGCGCTGCGCCGCCTCCAGCAGGTCCTGCACCCGGGTGCGCAGCCGGTCGGTGATCTTCTCCGGCTGCTCGTCGGCGGGCGCCTCGACGGGCTCGCCGACCCGGATGGTGACCGGGAAGTGGTTCCGTCCCAGGTCCCGCTTGTGGCCCTTGGTCCACAGCCGCTGGGTGCCCCACAGCGCCATCGGGAGCAGCGGCACGCCGGCCTCCTGGGCCAGCCGGGCCGCACCCGACTTGAAGGTCTTCAGGGTGAAGGACTCGGAGATCGTGGCCTCGGGGAAGACCCCGATGATCTCGCCGCCGCGCAGCGCGCTCAGCGCGTGGCGGTAGGCGTGCACGCCCTGCGAGCGGTCCACCGGGATGTGCTTCATCGCGCGCATCAGCGGCCCCGACACCTTGTGCCGGAAGACGGAGTCCTTCGCCATGAAGCGCACCAGCCGCTTGGCGGGCCGTGCCGCCAGGCCGCAGAAGATGAAGTCCAGGTAGCCGATGTGGTTGCTGACGAGCACCGCGCCGCCGCGCCGCGGGATGTTCTCGGTGCCCGCGATGTCGAATTTCAGGTCGAGCGCCTTGAACGCCGTCCGGGCGAAACCGATGACGGGCGGATAGACGAGCTCTGCCATGTCGGGGGTTCCCCTTCTGTGTGCCTGGGGAGGGGTTCTCCCGGCGGGAAGTTACGCGGCCGTAGCTTTGCGGCTTCCGGAGATCGTGCCCGATCACGGCCGCAGGGGCTACCGCCGCGCCGCTTCGGGACGGGAGATCCTCGTCACGTCGCGTGCGATGGCACCTGCCGCGTACCCCGCCGCGCCCGTTCCGCCACCCCGCCGTTCCGTCGCCCCGGCGGGAATGACCGGCGGCCCGCCTACGCTGGCCATGAAGGACGAGAGGGACGCGCGGTACGCACACCGGCGCGGCGACGGAAGGCCGAAGGTGGCAGGGCAGGCAGCGGAAGAGCACGGGCCGGAGCGGCTGACCGCGGAGCGGATCGGCGCGGGGCTGGGGGAGCGGGCCACGCTCGTGCAGTTCTCCAGCGCGTTCTGCCAGCCGTGCCGGGCCACCCGCCGGACGCTGGAGGACGTCGCCGGAATGGTGCCGGGCGTGGCCCACGTCGAGATCGACGCCGAGGCCCACCTCGATCTGGTGCGGGAGCTGCGCATCGCGCGCACCCCGACCGTCCTGGTGCTGGACGCGGCCGGCACGGTCGTCCGGCGCGCCGCGGGCCAGCCCCGCAAGGCGGACGTCATCGCGGCACTGGGCGCGGCCGTGGCGGGCTGACCCCGCGTCCGCATGGTGCGTACACACTGCGTGATGGTGGTCGCACCTGCCGGTGAGCACTTGACTGCATCACGCACACATCGTCAGTCTGACGTCATGCCGCCGGATCCCCTTCTGTACGCACGCGCCCACGTGGACCTCCTGCGCACCGCCAGCGCGCGCTGTCCGGGCGAGTGAGCAGCGACGACGACACCGCTCGTACACCACGGCAGAAGGACCCCTCCATGACCGTCTCGCCCGA
Organism: Streptomyces sp. Ru73; assembly: GCF_002920575.1. Lineage (GTDB taxonomy): Bacteria > Actinomycetota > Actinomycetes > Streptomycetales > Streptomycetaceae > Streptomyces. Next base: position 28,913 of record NZ_PQSQ01000078.1, read on the forward strand.
TCTCGCGGCACCCCAGCTGGCCTCCCCCGAACTGCTGCGCTCGGTCTTCCGGCAGCACGCGGCGGGAGTCGCCGTGATCACCGCACAGGGGCGCACGGCCCCCGTCGGCTTCACCGCCACCTCCCTCACCTCGGTCGCCGCCGAACCGCCCCTGATCTCCTTCGGGGTGGGCACCAACAGCTCCAGCTGGCCCGTCATCGCGGAAGCCGAGCACGTCGGCGTCCACATACTCGGCGAGCACCAGCAGGAACTGGCCGCCACCTTCGCGCGCAGCGGCGCCGACCGCTTCGCCGCGCCCACCTCCTGGCGCACCGGCCCCCAGGGCGTCCCGGTGCTCGACGGCGTGCTCGCCTGGCTGGTCTGCCGGGTCGTGGCGCGGGTGCCCGCCGGCGACCACCGGATCGTGCTCGGCGAGGTCGTCGTCGGGGACCCGTCGGGCGCCGGCCGGCCGCTGCTCTACCACCAGGGCCGCTTCACCGCCCTACGCGATTGACGCCCCTGCCGGCGGCCCCGACACGCCAGGTCGGGGCCGTTGGCAAGGTCACAGTTCGGCGAGCTTGCGATCGGGTAAATCCAAAGGTGTACTGACGAGTAATATTTCGGTCGGCGCGGGGAAGCGCACCCGACCGGGAGCCGCCCCAACAGGCGCCTATGCTGCCAGCACAAGGCAGTTGTGAAGCGACGAAGCAGGTAGGAGAGCCGGCGTGAGCCTGAGGATCGTTGTCTGTGTGAAGTACGTGCCCGACGCCACCGGCGACCGGCACTTCGCCGAGGACCTGACCGTCGACCGCGACGACGTGGACGGTCTGCTCTCGGAGCTGGATGAGTACGCCGTCGAGCAGGCTCTCCAGATCAAGGAAGCGGCCGACGACGCGGAGATCACCGTGCTCACCGTCGGTCCCGAGGACGCCAACGACGCGATCCGCAAGGCGCTGTCGATGGGTGCCGACAAGGGCGTGCACGTCGAGGACGAGGACCTGCACGGCACCGACGCGGTGGGCACCTCCCTGGTGCTGGCCAAGGCCATCGAGAAGACCGGCTACGACCTGGTCGTCTGCGGTATGGCCTCCACCGACGGCACCATGGGCGTGCTGCCGGCGATGCTGGCCGAGCGCCTGGGCGTCCCGCAGGTCACCCAGCTCTCCGAGGTCTCCGTCGAGGACGGCACCGTCAAGGGCCGCCGGGACGGCGACACCGCCACCGAGCAGCTGGAGGCCGCCCTGCCGGCCGTCGTCTCGGTCACCGACCAGTCCGGCGAGGCCCGTTACCCCTCCTTCAAGGGCATCATGGCCGCCAAGAAGAAGCCGGTCGAGGAGCTGGAGCTGGACGACCTGGACATCGACGCGGACGAGGTCGGCCTGGAGGGCGCCTGGACCAAGGTCGAGGACGCCACCGAGCGCCCCGCGCGCACCGCGGGCACGATCGTCAAGGACGAGGGCGAGGGCGCCAAGCAGCTCGCCGAGTTCCTCGCGGGCCAGAAGTTCATCTAAGGCCCTGGGGCCGGGGCATCCCCCGGCCGGTCGCCCCTCCACCCGCATCGTTCTTTCCCGCAGGAGTGCAATCCCATGGCTGAAGTCCTTGTCTACGTCGACCACGTGGACGGCGCCGTCCGCAAGCCCACCCTCGAACTGCTCACCCTCGCCCGCCGCATCGGCGACCCGGTCGCCGTCTCCCTCGGCAACGGCGCGGCCGACACCGCCGCAGCCCTCGCCGAGCACGGCGCGGTGAAGGTCCTGACCGCCGACGCCGCCGAGTTCGCCGACTACCTGGTCGCCCCGAAGGTGGACGCCCTCCAGGCCGCCGTCGAGGCCGTCTCCCCGGCCGCGGTCCTGCTGCCCTCCTCCGCCGAGGGCAAGGAGATCGGCGCCCGCCTGGCCATCCGCATCGGCTCCGGCATCATCACCGACGCCGTCGACCTGGAGGCCGGCGACGAGGGCCCGGTGGCCACCCAGTCGGTGTTCGCCGCCTCGTACACCACCAAGTCCCGGGTCTCCAAGGGCACCCCGGTCATCACCGTCAAGCCCAACTCCGCCCCTGTGGAGGCCGCTCCGGCCGCCGGCGCGGTCGAGGGGCTGGCCGTCACCGTGGCCGACTCCTCCAAGGGCACCAAGGTCGTCTCCCGCACCCCGCGCGAGTCGACCGGCCGTCCGGACCTGACCGAGGCCGCGATCGTGGTCTCCGGTGGCCGTGGCGTCAACGGCGCGGAGAACTTCCCCGTCATCGAGGCGCTGGCCGACTCCCTCGGCGCGGCCGTGGGTGCCTCGCGTGCCGCGGTGGACGCCGGCTGGTACCCGCACACCAACCAGGTCGGCCAGACCGGTAAGACGGTCTCCCCGCAGCTGTACATCGCCGCCGGCATCTCCGGCGCGATCCAGCACCGCGCCGGCATGCAGACCTCGAAGACCATCGTGGCCATCAACAAGGACGAAGAGGCCCCGATCTTCGAGCTGGTCGACTACGGCGTCGTCGGCGACCTCTTCAACGTCGTCCCCGCCCTGACCGACGAGATCAAGGCCCGCAAGGGCTGATCCCCGGTTCTTCCGGCGCACCGCCCGGGCCCCGTACGCGCGCCGCGTACGGGGCCCGGGCGCGTCTGCGGGGCTTTCTGGCCAAGATAGGTGTTGACCTGGCATGACGGCACAGATAGCTTCACTATGCGGATATTCGCTTCCGTGAAGCGAAACTTACCCGCTTGTTCAGCATCTCTGAGAGATCACCAGGGACGGAGACGTCCCCGCATCGGGAGGGTGTCGAATGGGGCAGCACGAGACGGTGGCCACGAGCCTTGCGAGCACCGTACGCGAGGAGATCGGAGCCGCCCTGGCCGAGGTCGACGCGGACCTCGCGCGACGCTACCCAGGCGACCCGGGCACCCGGCAGCCCGTCCACACGGTCTACGTCCCCGGTGACGTCTTCGCCGCCGACACCATCCGCTCCTGGGGCGAGGCCGCGCGCACCGCGCTCGACGAGCACGCCCCGGACGCCGCGGCCCTCGCCGCCGTCCTCGGCATCTCCGACGAGCTGGCGGAGCCCGTGTACGACCGGGTACGCGCCAAGCTGGAGCGCGAGCCCATCGAGGACCTGCGCGTCGACTTCGAGGACGGTTACGGCGCACGCCCGGACGCCGAGGAGGACGAGGCGGCGGCCCGCGCCGCCGCGACCATCGCCGCCGCCTACCAGGACGGCACCGCGGCCCCGTACATGGGCATCCGCATGAAGTGCATGGAGGCCGCCGTCCGCGACCGCGGCATCCGCACCCTGGACATCTTCCTCACCGGCCTGATGAAGGCCGGCGGCCTCCCCGAGGGCCTGGTGCTCACGCTGCCCAAGGTCACCTACGCCGAGCAGGTCACCGCCATGGTGCGGCTGCTGGAGTCCTTCGAGAAGGCACACGGCCTGGACGCCGGCCGGATCGGCTTCGAGATCCAGATCGAGACCACCCAGTCGATCCTGGGCGCCGACGGGCGCGCCACCGTGGCCCGCATGATCGAGGCCGCCGAGGGCCGCGCCACCTCGCTCCACTACGGCACCTTCGACTACAGCGCCTCCTGCGGCGTCAGCGCGGCGTACCAGTCCCTGGACCACCCGGTGGCCGACCACGCGAAGGCCGTCATGCAGGTCGCAGCGGCCGGTACGGGGGTCCGGCTGTCCGACGGCTCCACGAACGTCCTCCCGGTCGGCCCCACCGCCCAGGTCCACGACGCCTGGCGGCTCCACCACGGCCTGGTACGCCGCTCGCTGGCCCGCGCCTACTACCAGGGCTGGGACATGCACCCGGGCCACCTGCCGACCCGGTACGCCGCCGTGTACGCCTTCTACCGCGAGGGCCTGGAGCAGGCCGCGGCGCGCCTCGCCGCGTACGTGTCCAAGGCCGGCGGCTCCGTGATGGACGAGCCCGCCACGGCCAAGGCGCTCAGCGGCTACCTGCTGCGCGGCCTGGACTGCGGCGCGGTGGACATCGCCGAGGTCGCCCGGCTGACCGGGCTCACCCGCGCCGACCTGGACGGTCTCGCGGGGCGCCCGGCGCAGGCGGGCTGACCGGCGGCCCCGGGCGTCAGCCGGCCAGTTCGGCCAGGGTGGCGGACAGGTCGTCCTGCCGGGCCCGGTTGTGCGGCAGCTTCGCCAGCACCCGGGCCATGCCGCAGGTGTCGGTGACGGCCGAGAAGACCAGTCCGCCCGCGATGCCGGCCGACAGCAGCCGGGCGGCGGGCCACCGCCGCCCGGCCAGCAGCCCGCTCAGCACCAGCCCGCCGGCGGCCAGCCGGACCTGACGCTCCATGGCCCACACGGTGCGCGCGCCCTCCGGGCGCCGCACCTCCAGGCCCTGCCGCGCCCAGTCCTCGGTGCCGCCGGTCAGGGTCGCGGCCGGCACGTCGTGCGCGGCGAGGTCGGCGCAGGCCCGCGCGGAGCGGTTGCCGGAGGCGCACACCATCAGCAGGTCGGCCCGCTCCGCCGCCTTCCGCAGCGCCGGCACGGCCTCGCCGAGCCGGTCCAGCGGGACGTTGTACGCGCCGGGCACATGGCCGGCGGCGTACTCGCCGGGCGTGCGCACGTCGATGACGGTCAGTTCGCCGAGCCGCGCGCGTGCCTGGTCGACGGTGAGCGCGGTGGGGGTGACACCGGTGTCGGTCATGGGGGTTCTGCCTTTCGTGTGGTGCGTCGGGGTCGTGGTTCAGGGGTCGGTACGGGGGAGGGGCGCCGGGTCAGGTCACCGCGTCCACGGCCATGAACGCGGCGACGGCCAGCAGGACGACGGCGAAGGCGCGCTGCAGCACGGGCCCGGACGCCTTCGCCGCCAGCCGCTTGCCGTCCCAGGCCCCGAGGACCGCGGTGGCCGTGAACGGCGCGATCACCGCCCAGTCCAGGCCGCTCGCGGTCGCGCCGCGCGTGGCCAGCGAGGCCAGCGAGTTGGCCGAGATGACCAGCAGGCTCGTGCCGACGGCCGCCCGCATCTCGAAGGCCAGCACGGTGACCAGCGCCGGCACGGCCAGGAAGCCGCCGCCGACGCCCAGCAGCCCGGTCAGCGCGCCGAGACCGGCGCCGCTGCCCGCCGCCCGGACCGGCCGTACCGCGGACGGCTGCCGCGGCGGGCCGTCGTCCGGCCGCGCGCAGCGCAGCATCCGGACGGCCGCCAGCGCCGCGACGGCCGCGAACGCCAGGGTCAGCAGCCAGTGCGGCAGCCGGGCCGCCACGGCACCGGCCAGTGCCGCCGGCACCAGTCCGGCAGCCGCGAACAGCGCACCCGCCCGCCACCGTACGTTGCCCGCACGGGCGTGCGCGTACAGGGCGGTCAGCGAGGTGGCGGTGACGATCAGCAGGCTCGCGGTGGTCGCCGCGGCCGGCGGGAAGCCGAGCAGGTAGATCAGGGCCGGTACGGCGAGCACGCTGCCCCCGCCGCCCAGCGCGCCGAGCGCGAGGCCGACCACGGCGCCGGCGGCCAGCGCCAGGACGACGGCGCTCATCCGGCGTGATCGGCGCGGCCCTGGCCGGCGGTTCCGGGGTGCGTCAGCGGGAGGCCGGCAGCGGCGGCCGCGTCGAAGGCGTCGTCGACGGCGACGACGTCCCGGCCCGCCGCGTCCAGCAGCGACGCCGCGATGGCCGCCCGCATGCCGCCCGCGCAGTGCACCCACACCACGCCCGGCGGCACTTCCTGCAGCCGCTCGCGCAGCTCGTGGATCGGGACGTGCACCGAGCCCTCGATGTACGCCGCCGCGCGCTCCGAGTCCCGCCGTACGTCCAGGACGACCAGGTCCTTGCGCTCGTCCGCCGGGACGGCCGCGAGGTCGGCGAAACCGGCCCGCGGGAAGGAACGCAGCTCCTCGCCGTCGCGCACCCAGCTCTCCGGCGCTCCGGTCGCCGCGGCCGCCGGGCGGTCGATGCCCACCCGCGCCAGCTCCCGCTGCGCATCGGCGACCTGCTCGGGCGTCTCGGCGAGCAGCGTGACCGGCTTGCCCCACGGGATCAGCCAGGCCAGGTACGTCGCCAGCTTCCCCTCGCCCTCGAAGTTGAACGAGCCGGCGAGGTGCCCGGCGGCGAACGCGACCCGGTTGCGCAGGTCCACCACCCACTCACCGGCCGCCAGCCGCCGCGCGAGCTGCTCGGCGTCGGCCGGCTCCGGGGGCGTGAGGTCCACCGGCGCAGGGCCCGCCGCGTTGGCCGGCGCCATGTGCGTGTAGTACGCCGGTACGTCCTCCAGCCCGGCCAGCAGCTCCGCGACGAAGGTGTCCACGTCCTGGGTGAACGCGGCGTTGTTCCGCCGCTCCGCGCCGATCGTCGTGGTGTCCCCCTCGGCCTGCGCCGACGAGCAGAAGCTGCCGAAGCCGTGCGTGGGCAGCACCGCCACCTCGTCGTCCAGCTCCTCGGCCAGCCGGTGCGCCGAGGCGTACTGGGCCCGGGCCAGCTGCTCGGTCAGCCGCGGCTCGACCAGGTCCGGCCGGCCGACCGTGCCGATCAGCAGCGAGCCGCCGGTGAACGCGGTGATGCCGCGGCCCGCCTCCTCCAGCACGTACGAGGTGTGGTGCGGGGTGTGCCCCGGGGTCGCCACCGCCCGCAGTACCAGCCCCTCGTCGACCGCCACCGTGTCGCCGTCGGCGACCGGCGTGCGCGCGAAGGAGACCGCCGCTTCGGCCGGGACCAGGTAGCGGGCGCCGGATATCCGGGCCAGCTCCAGCCCGCCGGTGACGTAGTCGTTGTGCACGTGGGTCTCGGCCACGTACGCGATCCGCACCCCGCGCCGCGCCGCGGCCGCGAGGACCCGGTCGATGTCGCGCGGCGGGTCGATCACCACAGCGGCCGCCCGGCCTCCGGCCAGGTAGCTGCGGTTGCCCAGCCCCGCGAACTCCAGGGTGTCGACGAAGAACACAGCAGCGCCCCTTTCCCTCGGTATCGAGAAACGTACTCGCGGATTTACCCCGGGGGGTATCCGTTTCCCCACCATAACAGCAAGTACCCCCGGGGGTATTTTTTCGGTCCTGCTGGGCCCATAGGAAAGCCCCGCGCACGGACGGGCGGGGCCGAGGAGGAGAGCCGGGCTGGGGTCAGGCGGGCGGCAGCTCGCCCGAGCCGCGGGGGATGAGCCGGGTGGGAATGACGCGCTGCTGGGGCGGCTCGTCGGCGCCGTCCAGCCGGCGGAAGAGCAGCGTCGCGGCGGTGCGGCCCAGCCGGGCCGCGTCCTGAGCCACGACGGTGATGCCGGGCGTGATGAGATCGGCCAGTTCGAAGTCGTCGAAGCCGACCAGCGCGACCGGGCGCTCCCGGCCGGCCAGCACGCGTACGGCGGTCACCGTGACGCGGTTGTTGCCCGAGAAGAGCGCGGTGACCGGCTCGGGCCCGGAGAGCATCGCCTCGGCAGCCGTCCGCACCCGCTCCGGCGCGGTCGAACCCAGCGCCACCCACGACTCGTCGACCGGCAGCCCCGCCTCGGCCATCGCCGTACGGTAACCGCGCAGCCGCTCCACGGCGGTGTGGATGCGCGGCTGGTCGCCGATGAAGCCGATCCGCCGGTGGCCGTGCGCGATCAGGTGCGCCACCGCGTCCCGCGCGCCCCCGAAGCTGTCCGAGAGCACCACGTCCGCTTCGATCTCCCCGGCCGGCCGGTCCACGAAGACCGTGGCGACCCCGGCCGCTATCTCCGGCTGGAGGTACCGGTGATCGTCACCGGCCGGGATGATCACCAGCCCGTCCACCCGGCGGGCGCACAGCGCCAGTACCAGCTCCTGCTCGCGGGCCGGGTCCTCGGCGCTGGAACCGTTGATCAGCAGCGCCCCGTGGTCGCGCGCCACCTCCTCGACGGCGCGGTTCAGCGGCCCGTAGAAGGGGTCGGCCAGATCCTCCAGCACCAGCCCGATGCTGGCCGTACGGCCCTTGCGCAGCACGCGCGCCGAATCGTTGCGGCGGAAGCCCAGCGCGGTGATGGCGTCCTGCACCCGGCGCTCGGTGTCGGGCGTGACGCCCGGCTCGCCGTTGACCACGCGCGAGACCGTCTTGAGCCCGACGCCGGCACGCGCCGCGACGTCCTTCATCGTGGGCCGGGTGCCGTAGCGGTTGCTGCTCCGGGCGGTGTCGGTCACGGTGCGGTGGTCCTGGTTCTGTCGGGTACGGCGTGTGGCGTAGAGCATAACGTCTGCACAACGCCGTCTGGACAACGTTGTCAAGAGTGACCACACTGGCCTCCTGCACTCCGGGGCGAACCGTCCCGGCCCACCCGCCGACCAGGAGATTCCACGCCGATGCAGACCGACCTCAACGCAGCACTGGACATCGGCGGCACGAAGATCGCCGGGGCGCTGGTGGACGACCGGGGCCGGCTGCTCGTACGGGCCACCCGGCCCACCCCCGCACAGGAGGACGGCGCGGCCGTGATGCGCGCGGTGACGGCGGTGCTCGACGAGCTGACCGCCGCGCCGGAGTGGACCCGTACGACGGTCGTCGGCATCGGCAGCGCGGGCCCCGTCGACGCGCAGGCCGGCACCGTCAGCCCGGTCAACATCCCCGGCTGGCGGGACTTTCCGCTGGTCGCGGGCGTACGCGAGCGGACCGGCGGCCTTCCGGTGGTGCTGGTCGGCGACGGCGTGGCCATGACCGCCGCCGAGCACTGGCAGGGCGCCGCACGCGGCCACCGCAACGCCCTGTGCATGGTCGTCTCCACCGGCGTCGGCGGCGGCCTGGTTCTCAACGGCCGCCCGCACCCCGGCCCCACCGGTAACGCCGGTCACATCGGCCACATCAGCGTCGATCTCGACGGCGACCCCTGCCCCTGCGGCGGGCGCGGCTGCGTCGAACGCCTCGCCAGCGGCCCGAACATCGCCCGCCGCGCCCTCGCGGAGGGCTGGCGGCCGGGCCCGGACGGCGACGCCACCGCGGCCGCCGTGGCCGCGGCGGCACGCGCCGGGGACGCCGTGGCGATCCGCTCCTTCGAACGCGCGGCACAGGCCCTGGCCGCCGGGATCGCCGCCACCGCCACGCTCGTCGAGATCGAGATCGCGGTGATCGGCGGGGGAGTGGCGAACGCCGGTGACATCCTCTTCACCCCCCTCCGCCGCGCCCTGCGCGACTACGCCACCCTCTCCTTCGCCCGCGATATCACGGTCGTACCGGCCCAGATGGGCACCGACGCAGGCGTGGTGGGCGCAGCGGCGGCGGCCCAGCAGTACCGGTCGGACGCACTGGCGGGGGCGGCTTCGGGCTGAGACGGGGTCGGGGGCGGCGGCCGCTTCGGCGCGGCGGGCGGGGCGGAGGGCCGGTCCGTGGGCTCCCCCTTCCCGCGGGCTCCCCCTTCCCGCGGGCTCCCGCTCCCGGCGGGGACCCTCCCTCCGTGTGGTCCCGCGCCGCTTTGGCGTGCTGCCGCGTACGCCGCTCCACCCCTAGTCTGTGTTCCGCCACCACGCTCGCGCGGGACGAGGGACCAGGGGGACGCACAGGTGCCGACGGGGGAGAACGGGTCACCGGGAGAGTACGGCTCACCAGGGCAACACGGACAGGCGGCCGGGGAAGGCGGTGCCGCGCGCGGTACCGACCTGACGGGACGGCTGCTGGGCGGCCGGTACCGCGTCACCGGAACGCTGGGCCGCGGCGGCATGGGCGTGGTCTGCCGCGCCACCGACGAGGTACTCGGCCGCGAGGTCGCGGTCAAGGTGCTGCGGGCCTTCACGGACGCCTCCGCCGAGGAACTGGCCGACCTGCGCACGCGGATGCGGCGCGAGGCGCGGGCCGCCGCCCGCATCCGGCACGCCGGCGTGATCACCGTCCACGACGTGATCGACGAGGCCGGCCGGCCCGTCATCGTCATGGAGCTGGTCGAGGGCACCTCCCTGGACGGCGTGATGGACCACCGCGGCCCGCTGGACCCGCGGGAGACCGCGGGGATCGGCGCGCAGGTCATGGACGCCCTGGACGCCGCGCACCGGGCCGGCGTCCTGCACCGGGACATCAAGCCCGGCAACATCCTGCTCGGTGACGACGGCCGGGTCGTCCTCACCGACTTCGGCATCGCCAGCATCCAGGCGCCGGACGACGGCACGCGTACCCACCTCACTCGAAGCGGTGAACTCGTCGGCTCGCTCGACTACTTGCCGCCCGAGCGCGCCCAGGGACTGGCGCCGGGTTACGCCTCGGACATCTGGTCCCTCGGCATGACCCTGTACGCGGCGGTGGAGGGCGCCGCGCCCTTCCGCCGTACGTCGGTGTGGTCCACGCTCACCGCCATCGTCTCCGAACCGCTCCCGGAACCGCGGCGGGCCGGTCCCCTGACGCCGGTGCTCCGCGCCCTGATGGCCAAGGACCCCGCGGCCCGCCCGCCGGCCGCCGAGGCCCGCGAGATGCTGCGCGCGGTCGCCGGGGGCCGCACCCCGGCCGCCGCGGCGCCGCTCCGCTCACCGACGGAACGCGACGTACGCGCGGCCGCCGCCCCGCCACCGGGCTTCGGCCCACCACCGGCCCCGGCGCCGCCCTCGGCTGCCGTACCCGGGCCGGTGAACGGTCCCGGTCCCGGCCGCCGCCGGGCATGGCTCGCCGCCGCGGCCGTGGCAGTACTGGCCGCCGCCGGAGCGACGTACGCCCTGCTCGCCCCGGACCAGCGGACCGACGACCGCCCCCCAACAGCCAGCGCCCCCGCCACCCCGCGCCCCACACATCCCACCCCAACGCCCCCCACGGACGCGTCCG
>NZ_PQSQ01000079.1 GCF_002920575.1 Streptomyces sp. Ru73
GCTGCGGACGGCGCTGGAGAAGGCACGGGTCTCCGGGCTGGCCTACGAGGAGCAGGAGGCGGTACTCGGGGTCAGCTGCATCGCGGCCCCCGTCTTCGCGGGCGGCGAGGCCGTGGCCGCGCTGTCGGTCGCCGTGCCCTGCGCCCGCTACCACCCGGCCCAGCTCGCCCCGGCCGTCCGCACGGCGGCCCTGGGGCTGTCGCGGATGCTGCGCGGGGGCGTCTGAGCCCGGCGGGGCGGGCCAGCTCGGCGGGGCGGGCGGGCGCGAAGGCTCATCGGCGCCCGCCCGCCGCGCGCCGCCGCGCCTACGCCTCGTACAGGTCCAGCGAGCCGAGGCCGGAGGTGGTGGCCGGCGGGGCGGCGTCGGCCAGCAGCGGGAGGAGGGCCGCGGCGCGCTTGGTGACCGTGTCGCGGTCGCCGGCGGAGAGCGCGGAGCCCATGCCCACCGCGACGGCGCCGGCGGCGATCCACTCCGGGGCGTTCTCCACCGTCACGCCGCCCGTCGGCACCAGCGGCGCCTGCGGCAGCGCAGCGCGGACGTCCGAGAGCCAGCCGGGGGTGTGGCCGGAGGCCGGGAAGAGCTTCAGCGCGTCGGCGCCCAGCTCCATGCCCTGCACGATCTCCGTGGGGGTGGCGACGCCGGCGAAGACCGGGACGCCGTACCGGTGGCCCGTGCGGATCACCTCGGCGTCCAGGTGGGGGCTGACCAGGAAGCGGGCACCGGCGTCCACGGCCATCCGGGCCGAGGCCGCGTCCAGGACCGTGCCCGCGCCTATGATCGCGTCGTCCCCCAGCTCCCTGGTCAGCGTCGTGACCGCCTCCAGCGCGAACGGCGTCGTCAGGGAGATCTCCAGGCTCGTGATGCCGGCCGACAGCAGCGTGTCGGCCGTCGCGCTGGCCTCGTCGTAGGTCTCGCTGCGGACGATGGCGAAAACGCGCTGAGCCAGTGCGGCCCGGGTGATCTCCCAGCGGTACACGACAGCTCGCCGCCCTTTCCTTATTTCCGTCCCGCACACGGCGTCGCCGCCATGCCCCCAGGGAACTGTCCGGTGCGCCGGTGGTCGGGCTCCGCCGCAGGTGGCCGCCTTGAGACGACTTCGCCGCCGATGCCCGCCCGGTCGCTGTTTCCACCGAAACGCTACCGGCAGCCGCTGACAATCCCTCAGTCGGGGGTGCGACCCGGATGTTGGGCGGCGCCCGCGGGCCGGGCGCGCCGGGGTACGCAACTCCGTGCTCGGCGCGGGCCCTCCGGACGCGGAGCCGCCGGAAACCGGACGTGAAGCCGCCGGAAAAACGGCGGCGGCCGGGGCACCGCCCCGGCCGCCGCTCGGTTCCCCGGCTGCTCAGCAGCCGCGGTCCACGAGGTCGAAGGTCTCGTAGTGATCGGCCGTGTAGTAGTCCTCGTCGGTCTTCTCACCGGTGACGATGCGGCGGGCGCCGCGGTCCGGGGAGCCGGGGGTCTCGACGGTGTACTCGTGGTAGTAGCCGCTGGACTGCTGCGGCAGGACGCCCTCCCGGTTGGAGAAGACGGTGCCGTCCTGCGGATAGGGGAAGGGGCCGCCCTTCTCGATGAGGTCCAGCGTCGTGTGGGCCTCGTCGGGCAGCTTGGAGTAGCAGATGTCGCCGACGGCGGCCGCATGGACGGGCGCGGCGTGCGCCACCGCTGCGGGGGCTGCCGCTGTGGGCGTCGCGGCGACGGCGGGGCCCGCGAGGAACAGGGCCGAGGCGAGGGCGCCGAGGGCGCCGATCCGGGTGATCCGTGGGGGGATTCTCATGCCGTACAGCATGACGCGCGTAGACATGTTCCTGTCAATGCAAGTGCCGGAAGTTTCCCAGGAGTTCACAGCGGCCCGGAGACGGGAAGTGCGGCGGAGTGCGGGTCGCGGGCACTTTTTGCCTCTCGGGCAAAACTTTTGCCCCCGGGGCCCGGTATGGCTATACCAGAAGCATGACCGAACCGCTGGACCACGAGGCCGCCGACACCGCAGAGGAGCTGCCCGTCGTCGCACCGCGCCTGCGTGACCTGCGGCGTCGTGCCGGCCTCACACTGGAGACCGCGGCGCGGCGGGTCGGTCTGTCCCCCGCGCACCTCTCGCGGCTGGAGACCGGACGGCGCCAGCCGTCGCTGCCGATGCTGCTGTCCTTGGCACGCACCTACGCCACTACGGTATCCGACCTCCTCGGGGAGACGGCGCCCGAGCGGCAGCCGGTGTTCCGGGGCGCCGAGGCCGACCCCTCGGAGGCCGGCGGCTGGACGTACTGGCCGATGGGCGGTCCCGGGCGGGCGATGCAGGCCCTGCGGGTCCACGTGCCACCCCGCGACGACCAGGCAGGACTGGTGCGGGTGCACCCCGGCGAGGAGTGGCTGTACGTCCTCAAGGGACGGCTGCGGCTGACCCTCGGCGAGACGACGCAGCTGCTGGACCCGGGTGACGCGGCCCACTTCGACTCCCTCACCCCGCACCGCCTCGCCGCCGCCTCCGGCAGCGGCGCCGAGCTCCTCTTCGTCCACACCCTCATGCAGAGCGGCATGGCAGAGCTGTGCCTCGGCGGCACCAGCCGCCGCGGTCTGTGACCGGCTCGCAGGAAAGGACCACCCCGTGACCGAGCAGCCCGTTCCCGCTCCCCTGCCCACTCCGGCCCGCAAGGACGACGTCGAGGACCGGGCCCCGCGCGGGCTGTCCGTACGGGTCGCCCTCTACGTCGTCGGCACCCACGTCCTGCTGGCGTTCCTGAGCTTCATCGTGGTCATGCTCAAGTCCGCCACCTGAGGCGCGGCGGCGCCCACCGGGACCACCGCCCGCGGTGGGCACGCCCGGACCGTCACAGCACCGCGCGAAGACGCGCGAACGTCTCCTCCAGGACGGCCGGGTGGGCTGCCGCGTTGATCCGGAAGCAGCGCGCGAACCGGTCCCCGCCGAAGACCTCGCCCGGCAGTACGTGGACCGCGGCGCTGCGCAGCGCGGCGGCGAACCGGGCCGCGTGATCATCTCGCGGGAACTCCGCCCAGACCAGGTACGTGGCCTCCGGCTCCGGCGCCTCGGCCACCAGGGGCAGCTTCCGCAGCCCGTCGAGGACCTGGGCCACCCGCCCGGCGAGGTCGTCCCGCAGCTCCGTCAGCCACGGCACGCCGTGCTCGTAGCAGGCGACCGTGGCGATCGTCCCGAAGCTGCCCGGCCGGCCGAGCATGCCCTGCGGGATGCCGGTGAGGGTCTCGGCGGCGCGTTCGGAGGCGTAGAGCGTGGCGCTCTTCAGGCCCGCCACGTTGAACGCCTTGGACGCCGAGGTGAAGCCGAAGGACCGCACCCGGTGGATGCCGGGGTCCGCGTACGCCGACGGCGGCTGCCGGTGCAGGCCGAGCGGGAGGTGCACTTCGTTGGCGAGGAGCAGCAGCTCGTGCCGGTCCGCGAGGGCCACCGCCGCCGCCTGCTCCTCCTCGGTCCAGGCCCGGCCGACGGGGTTGTGCGGCTGGCACAGGATCCAGGCGCGGGCACCGGCGGCGCCCGCCGCGTCGAGGGCCGCCCAGTCGTGCCGGTACCCGTGCGCGTCGCGCAGCAGCGGCACCGCCAGCGGCTGCAGCCCGGCCTCCCGTACGACGGTGAACAGGTCGCCGTAGACGGGGGTCTCGACGATGACCGGGCAGCCCGGCGCCAGCTCCAGGCCCATGACCGTGCGCAGCCCGGCCAGGACGTCGGTGGTGCAGCGGACGGCCGCCACCGTGGCGCCGTGCTGGTCGCGGAGGTAGGCCGCGCAGGCGGCCTCCTGCTCGGCGCACAGGCCGTACCCGGTCTCCCCGTGCTCGACGGCGCCGACCAGCGCGTCGCGGAGGAACGGCGGGGTGCGGACGTCCATTTCCGCGACGCCCAGGCAGAGCCGGTCCGGCTCGTCGCCGGTCCGCCACTTCAGGGTGCGTCTGCCGCGCAGCACGGCGGGGTCGGATATGAAGGGCGACCCGTCCGCCGCCCCGGCCTCAGTCGGTGCCGGCACGGTCGAGGTCGATGTAGAGGCGGGTGCCGTGGCGGCCCTTGGTGCGGCGGCGGACCTTCACCGAGCCCTGGATCTCCTTGGGGTGGTGCACATGGGTGCCGCCGCAGGGGATGACGATGTCCCCGGACCGCCAGACGAACACGTCGTGGGTGTCCGGGAGCGGGGTGACGGTGGCCTCCGGGGAGGAGGCCAGCAGCTCCCGCACGCGGGCCTCGATGACGGCGGCGGCCTCGCCGGGGATGGCGCACCCGAAGTCGAAGCGGGCGGAGTCGTCGCTGATGTGGCAGCCGCGGGTGGAGCGGGTCTGCCCCTGTGCCTCGAGGTACTCGCCGGTGGCGTGGAAGAGGAAGTGGGCCAGGGTGTGCATCTGCATGTTGCGGAAGCGCCGGTCCCAATCGATCTCCATCGTCACCTGATCACCGGGGCGCAGCGTGCACGGCTCGGCGAATTCGTGGCAGAAGACGGACTCGACGGTGGCGACCTCGCCGTTGGGCAGCTGGAAGGGCCGGCCGCCGGCCTTCTGCACGTCCACCACCCGGGCGCCGTCGACCGTGCCCTGGTCGGCCACCTGGCCGCCGGACTCGGCGTAGAAGACGGACCGGTCGAAGACGGCGTACCGGTCGCTGACCGAGAGGACGGTCGCGGTGGCCGTCGTCGCGTACGGGTCGTCGTGGTAGAGCGCCTGCGTGGGGGGACAGGAGCTCCACAGGGCGGCTTCGATCACTTGTCTCTCCTGGTGTGACGGGGGTCGTCCCGGCTCAACCGCGGTCGTCCGGGGCGTGGTTCAGCAGGGTCATGCCGTACAGTTCGCCGCGGTCGGCGAAGAAGGTGAGGATCTCTCCCTCGGCGTCCGGGCCCAGGTCGGCGGCGAGCCGGCGGGCGCCCTCGTAGCAGACGCCCGACGAGCCGCCGACGCTGATGCCGAGCGTGAGGAGTTCGCGCACGGCCCGGCAGGCCTGGGCGTCGGTGACGCGGTGGACGCCGGCCACCCGCTGCCGGGCGGCTTCGATGACGGCGGGGACGCGGTTCTGGTTGCCCGTGCCGCGCAGGATGGTGGGCCCGGGCTCGTCGCCGAAGGTGATGGACCCCACCCGGTCGGCGACATAGCTGGGTATCCCCTTGGCGCTGAGCATCCGCGACAGCGCGGAGAAGTGCCCGCCGCTGCCCACGCAGAAGATGCCCGCGCGGATGCGGGAGAAGTCCAGCGTCTGGGTCAGGTGCGGTACCACCCAGCGGGTCCACACCTCCGGGTTGAGCGGGCTGTCGTTCTGGTTGGTCCAGTAGTACTCGGGGTGGGCCGCGCGCAGCTCCTGCAGCAGGTCGTCCCGGGCCTGCTGGAAGCCGAGCACCGGGTGCGGCGCCCGCACGAGGTGCAGGGTGGCGCCGGCCAGCTCGGTCTTCACCCGGGTCACCTCGGGGATGCCGGGGTCGGACACGAGGTGGACGGGGTGGCCCAGGAGCCGCCCGGCGACGGCGAGGCCCAGCCCCAGCGAGCCGGAGGTGGACTCGATCACCGGCTGTCCCTCGGCCAGCAGTCCCCGCTCGCGCGCCAGGAGGAGCAGACCGAGGCCCAGGATGGACTTGAAGCTGGTCTCGGTGGTCGGGCTGCCGTGTATGGCCCGCAGCCGTAATCTCCCGGCCAGCGGTCCGCAGTCGATCGTGGTGAGCCGGGACAGCTCCTCGATGACCTCGTAGGGGTCTCTGCGCAGTGCGACGGTGTCCATGGTGCTCACTTCGAGCCCTCCAGGAGGTTCTTGGCCCAGTAGATGGAGACCAGCAGGAGGGCGATCCCTCCGATCTGGACCAGCGTCAGCCGCTGGTCGAAGAGGAAGAAGCCGTAGACGGCGGCGGCGACGGGCTGCAGCAGGACGAAGAGCGCGGCCAGTTGGAGCGGCAGGAACTTCACGGCGTGCGCCATGAGGGTCTGCCCGAACACCTGCGAGGTGAGGGCCAGGCCGATGAGCAGCAGCCAGCCCTGTGCGCTCGTGGGCCAGATCTTCTCGCCGAGCAGCCCCGCGACGGCGAAGCAGGCCACCGCGCAGACCAGGCTGAGGGTGGCCATGATGCGGGTGGCCTCGTGGCGCTCGCGCAGCCCCTTGGCCACCACCAGGAACAGGGCGTAGAAGACGGCCGTGGCCAGCGCCAGGAGGTCGCCGCGCAGGTGCGTGGGGTCGAGCCCGGTGCCGAGGATGACCAGGACGTAGAGGCCGCCGAGGGCGAGGACCGCGGGGAAGGCGAGCCTCCAGGGCAGCCGGTCGCCCCAGAGGAAGAAGGCGAGCGGCGCGATGATGAACGGCACCAGGTTGGCGAGGAGGTTGGCCTCGGCCAGCGAGGTGTAGAGGAAGGATATGTTCCACAGGCACAGGTCGCCCGCGAGGAACAGTCCGCCGAGCGCGATGAGCGCCCGGTCCCGTCCGCTCATCCGGGTCTTCCGCCGGGCGCCCCCGGCCTTCTCGCCGGCCGGTGCGCGGCGCGCCATGGCGGCGGACACCGCGAGCAGCATCGGCGTGGCGAAGAGGGAGCGGTACGCGCCGGTGGCCACCGGGCCGACCTCGCTGATCCGGACGAAGACGCCGCCCAGGGCCAGGCAGCAGACGGCGATCAGCACCATGATCTGGTAGCGGGCCCGGCCGGGTTTGCGGACCGCGGGGGGCGGTGCGGGCGCGGCCCGGCCGGCCGCCAGGGCCTGGCTGTCGGGGCCGGGGGTGGTGGTCGCGCCGCTCATGGACGCCTCGCCTCCTTGAGGGTGAACGTGGACCCGGCGTAGCCGCGGGCGTCCAGCGCGCCGCGGCACCCCGCGACCCGCTCGTCGTGGTCGGGCTGGTGCCGGGAGAAGATCAGGCCGGCCAGCGTGCCGCTGTGCGCGACGCAGATGCCCAGCGCCCCGAAGTCCCGCTGGAGCGCGGTCAGGTCGGCGAGCGACTTCTTGGGCAGCCGGTCGTTGTGCAGCTCCGCGCTGCGGGTGGCGATCCGCGCGGCGGCCGGCCCGTCGTTCGCGCGCAGGGCCGCGTCCAGCTCGCCGAAGAGCCGCTCGTACTCGGCGGCCTTGCCCGGGTCCTCGGGGAGTTCGCGGTGGAAGTCCTCGGTGCGCACGTAGCCGCCCTCGTCCACGCCGACGATCGTCCAGCGCAGGTCGGTGTGGTACGCGGTGATCAGCCGCTGGGAGCGTTGGGCGCACGCCGCGATGCCAGGGTGCAACAGGTAGTCGCCGTACTCCAGTTGGCGTGCGACGGACAGCGCGAGGGCGTGCGCCGCCGCTTCCGGGATGTCGGGGCACGCCTCGGCCACGCACAGCAGCGCGCTGGCCAGTATGTCGCTGGTGGAGCTGGCATGGCCCTTGGCCACCGGAATGTTGGAGTCTATTTCCAGCACCCCGCCCGGCCGGCGCTGCCGCAGATCTGCGCTGAGCGAGGTATAGGCGTGCAGCGCCTTGACCCGGTCGGCGGGTCTGACGGTGAGCGGTGCTGCTTCGGACCGTTTTTCCCGTCTGATGCGGGCCTGGCAGCGGAGTTCCTCCACCGGGACCGTGAAAAGGAAATGATCGTATCCGGCCGCCCCGCGCGTATAGCCCTGGAGTAATTCCCCGAAAGTTCCATGGACGGTACGAGCAATCTTGGTCCGCATGGCAGGAAGTTGTACTCGAAGGCCCGGTCCCACGGCAATCCAACAATTCCTTTGTGCAGCCAGAAAGAAGTCTTTGGGATCATTGAATGTCGCACATATACCCTTTAATATGACCGAGGTTGTCGCCATGTGCCCCTTTTTGCGCCGCCCGCTTTTCCGGGGCCGGCACGGGAATCCGACCGCGCGGCCGGTCCCCGTGTTGCCGACTTCACGTCAAATCCCTACTGTGCGCCTATGCTTGAGCCACGCCAACTCCGCGTTCTGCGCGCCGTCGCACGGACCGGGTCCTTCGCGGCGGCCGCGCGCGCCCTGGGCTGCACCCAGCAGGCCGTGCGCCGGCAGATAACGGCACTGGAGAATTCCGCCCGGACGCCGCTCGTCGTGCGCCGTCCGGACGCCGGTAAATCCGGAAAGGAAATTTCACTCACCGAGGCCGGAGAAATCCTGCACGGCCATTCCGGGCGCATTCTGACCCGGCTGCACGCCGCCGAGGAGGAGATGGCGTACCTCAAGGGCGCCCGGCTCGGCCGGGTCCGGCTCGTGTCCTTCCTCAGCGGCATGTCGGAGCTGGTCCCGACGGCGCTGGCGGGCCTGCGCGCCGCCCATCCGGGCACCGAGGTGTCCTTCGCCGAGGCCGCGCCGCCGCGCGCCGTGGAGATGCTGCGCGGCGGCGACTGCGACCTGGCGCTCGCCTTCCGGTACCCGAAGCTCCCCCGGGACGGCGGCGCGCCCGCCGACGACTGGGACGGGCTGGTCGCCCACCTCCTGCTGACCGACCGCCTGCTCGTCGCTGTCCCGCCGGGCCACCGGCTCGCCGAGGCCGCCGACAGCGGGGAGATCGCGCTGGCCGAACTGGCCGATGCGCCGTGGATAGCGGGCTGCGCGCAGTGCCACGGCCACTTGGTGGACCTCTGCGCGGCGGAGGGCTTCGCACCGCGCATCGACATGGTGACCGACGACCACCTCACCGCGATCGCCCTGGTCCGGGCGGGTCTGGGGGTGGCCGTCCTGCCGGGCATCACGCTCACCACCGAGGCCGAAGCCGTCCGCCTGCTGCGGCTCGAACCGGCGGTGCACCGCGAGATCGTCGCGCTGACGCTGCCCGAGTACGACGGCCTGCCGGCGGTCCGGGCACTGGTCGGCGAACTGGCGGCAGCGGCCGG
Organism: Streptomyces sp. Ru73; assembly: GCF_002920575.1. Lineage (GTDB taxonomy): Bacteria > Actinomycetota > Actinomycetes > Streptomycetales > Streptomycetaceae > Streptomyces. The sequence goes on from NZ_PQSQ01000079.1 coordinate 8,775, forward strand.
CACCCAGTCCGCGCGCCTCGCGTCCCTGGCCCCGGCGCCGCAGCCGCGAGGCTGACGCCGGCGCCTCGTACAGGGGCGACCCGGCGGCATCCACGGTGGCGACATGGCAGGGCATCGGCCGGTATTACCGCCCTCCGGCGGGCGCTGCCGCCACACTGGTGGGACCACGCGGGGCACCGCCCCGCCCGCCGTCCGAGGAGGCCGCCCATGGCCCGTTCCGCGTCCGACGTCCTCGACGCCGCCGTACGGGAACTGACCCCAGCGCCCGACGCCAACCCCCTCGTCCCGGCCATCGCCGTGGGCGAGGCCCCGCGCGAGGTCTTCGCCACGCTCGCCCTGGAACAGCACCACGTCATCGCCTCGGACCGGCGCAGCTTCCGCCACCTCGCCGGGCGGGCCGCCGCCGAGCCGCCGGTCGCCGCGTTCTTCACCTTCCTCGCCGACGGCGAGGGCGTCGCGCTGGACCACCTCGGCACCCTCACCGCCGCCTGCGGCCTGACCGAACGGGAGACGTCAGGGTACGAACCGCGGCCCGCCTGCCAGGCGTACCCGGCGTACGCCGCCTGGCTCGCGCTCGGCGCCGAACCGGCCGACGCGGTCCTGGCCTTCGCCGCCAACTTCACCGCCTGGGGCGGCTACTGCCGCGCCATCGGCCAGGCCATGCGCCACCGCTACGGCTTCACCGACGAGGCCTGCGCCTTCTTCGACTTCTTCGCCACCCCGCCCCCGGTCCTGCGCGACCGCACCCTGACCGCCCTCCAGCACGGCCTGGACACCGGCACCCTGGACCACCCCCTCGCCCTCCGCTACGGCCGCCTCCTCCAGGCGTACGAGCTGATGTTCTGGCGCGGGCTGACGGAGGACTGACGAGCGCCACCGGAGCGGCGGCTCACCTGGCCCACGGCAGCGGCCGCGCCCCCTCGCCGCCGGGCACGGACACCCGCCCGTCACTGCGCATGGCGACCAGCGCCTCCACCGGTTCCGCGGCGGTGCGCACCTGCCGCAGGACGCCGCCCGGCAGCACGAGGGTCTCGCCCGCGCCGAGTCTCTCGGTCCGGCCCCCGGCGGTGACCTCCAGCGCGCCGCCGGTCACCGTCCACACCTGCTCGCGGTCGACGGTGTGCTCGGGGCCGGCGCTGCCGGGCTCCATCCGGACCTGCCAGGTGCTCAGTTCGGTGCTGCCCCGGCTCGGCGCGGCGAGGCCGGTCATGACGGCGTTGGGGGTGGTGACGACATGGTCCGGCGACGGTGCGATGACATGCATGGCTTCTCCCTCGGACGACACGGCAGCGACCCGGCGGTACTCGCACAGCGGGTCAAGCTGCTTTACTCAGGCGAGTAAAGCAGCTTGACCCACGTATGTCACCATGGTTCCGTGCAGCCCGACGATCAGCTCCCCGACACCGAACTGACCTTCCTGCTCGGCATGGCCTTCCAGCTGCTGCTCGGCGAATTCACCGGGCGGCTGGCCGAGGCCGGCCACGCGGACCTGCGCCCCGTGCACGGCATGGTGTTCCAGCTGCTGCGCGGCCAGGGAGCCACCGGCACCGAGCTGGCCCAGCGGCTCGGGGTGACGAAGCAGGCCGCCGGGCAGCTCGTCGACGACCTGGAGAAGCGCGGATACGTCCGCCGGGAGCCGCATCCGGAAGGCGGCCGGCGCAAGCTGGTCGTCCTCACCGAAGCGGCCCACGCACACCTCGCCGTGGCCGGCCGCACCCTCCACGACCTGGAAGCCGAGCTGGCACGCCGCACCGGCACCGAGGACCTCTCCGTCCTCCGCACCGAACTGGCCCGGATCATCCGGGCGATGGCGGGCGACACACCGCCGCCGCTCCGGCCCGTGTGGTGAGACGGCGGGCCGGGCAGCGGGTGGTGGACCTACCGGGCCGGCGCCGCGGCTCCCCTGTGCCGTCCGGCGCGTTCGCGGATGTCTGTCACGGTTACTCCCGGGGCCAGGCGGTTCTCGGGGACCTTCAGCTGGATGAGGGCCGCGGTGCCGCTGGCGAGGGAGCGGGTCAGGGCCGGAGCGAACTCCTCGGTGGTGGTGACGGTTTCGCCGTGGGCGCCGAAGGCGCGGGCGAGGGCCGCGAAGTCGGGGTTGACCAGGGCCGTGCCGCTGACCCTGCCGGGGTGGTGGCGCTCCTGGTGCTGGCGGATCGTGCCGTAGCAGGAGTTGTTCAGGACGAGGATCAGCGGGCGTACGCCCTCCGCGACCGCCGTCGCCAGCTCCTGGCCGTTCATCAGGAAGCAGCCGTCCCCGGCGACCGAGACGACCTGGCGGTCCGGGGCTGCGATCGCGGCGGCCACCGCGGCGGGAACGCCGTACCCCATCGCGCCGTTGCGCGGGGAGAGTTGGCGGCCGCCCGCGGTGTGGGTGAGGAAGCGCTGGGCCCAGACGGCGTGGTTGCCCGCGCCGAAGGTGACCACGGCGTCGGCGGGCAGCCGGTCCCGCAGCGTCTCGAAGACGGTGCCGAGGTCGAGCGCGTCGGCGTCGCGCACCGGCGCCCGGTGCGCGAGGTACGCGGCGCGGTCCTCCTTCGTCCGGGTGGCCCAGGGCACCGGCCGGGTGGGCAGCAGCCCGCGCAGGGCACGGGCGACGGCGGCGGGCGCGGCCAGCAGCGCCAGGTCCGGCACGTACAGCGCGCCGGGCGGCTGGGCTTCGGGGAGCGCCTGGACCAGCCGGGGCCCCGTGCCGTCGGGGGGCAGCAGGCGGAAGCCGTCGGTGAGGACGTCGCCGGGCGCGGCGCCCAGGGCGATGACGAGGTCGGCGGCGCGCACCCGGTCGGCGAGGGTGCGGGCGCGCCCGTACCCGAGGGGGCCGACGTAGCAGGGCGAGTCGTTGTCGAGGAGGTCCTGGCAGCGGAAGTCGACGGCGACCGGCAGCTCCCAGGCTTCCGCCCACTCCCGTACGTCCGCCCTGGCCGCCTCGGTCCAGCGGCTGCCGCCGAGCAGGACGAGCGGCCGTTCCGCTGCGCCCAGCAGGGCTTCCAGCACGGTGAGTTCGTTCTGCGAGACGGACCCTTCGGGCAGCGGCGCGGGCACCGCGTCGGCGACCCGGACGGTGTCGGTGAGCATGTCCTCGGGCAGGCCGAGCACCACGGGGCCGGGCCGGCCGCCGGCCGCTGCGGCGAAGGCCCGCGTCACGTACTCCGGTATGCGCTCCGCGTCCTCGACCGTCTCCACCAGCTTGGCGCTGGCGCCGAACGTGCCGCGCAAATCCAGCTCCTGGAAGGACGCTCGGTCGGTGTGGCCGCGCGGCACCAGGCCGACGAAGAGGACGAGCGGTGTGGCGTCCTGGTACGCGGTGTGCAGGGCGACCAGGGCGTTGGCGGCGCCGGGGCCGCGGGTGGTGAAGCACACGCCGGGCCGCCCGGTGAGCTTGCCGTGCGCCTCGGCCATGTAGCCGGCGCCGCCCTCGTGGCGGCAGACCACCAGGCGCAGCGGCGCGTCGTGCAGGGCGTCGAGCACGGCGAGGTAGCTCTCGCCGGGCACGCCGTAGGCGACGTCGACGCCGTGCCGCAGGAGCTGGTCGACGAGGACCTGCCCGCCGGTGCGGGGCGGATGGGACGGGGCGCCGGTGGGGACGGGGCGGGGCGTGGTCATGCGAGGGCCTTTGCGGTGTCGGAGGGGCCGGCTTCGGTGGTGTCCATCGGGTGGCGGGGCAGCGTTCCGGCCGCGTACGCACCGCCCGCCGTGCAGGCGGCGATGGCGGCCAGGAGGAGCGCCGCGCCCCAGGAGGCACCGCCCGCCGCGCCGGTCAGCGAGGTGGCGGCGAGCGGCACGAAGCCGCCGAGGACGCCGGAGAGGTTGTAGGACATGGCGACCGCGCTGTAGCGGCAGGTCTCGGGGAACATGCCCGAGACGACGGCGCCGATGGGCGCGTACGGGATGGACAGGGCGCCGATGCCGAGGGCAACGCCCAGGTACACCAGGCCGGTCTGGCGGGTGTCGACGAGCCAGAACACCGGGAAGGCGACCGCGATGGTGACGAGGCCGCCGATCAGGCAGACCTTCCAGGAGCCGATGCGGTCGGCGGCGCGGCCCGCCACGACGATCACGGCCATTTCGACGACGGCCCCGATCGCGGTGGCGTTCAGCATGACGGACTTGTCGATCCCGAGGTCCGCCGTGCCGTAGGAGATGATGAAGGTGGTCAGCAGGAAGAAGCCGCCGACGCCGAGGAACGCGGCGGCGACCCCGACCAGCATCCGGCCCCACGTCCGCCGGAACGCCTCGATCAGCGGCACCGGCGCCGGCCCGGTGCGCTCGGCCTCCTCCATCATGGCGCGGAAGACCGGCGACTCCTCGATGCGCAGCCGCAGGTAGAGCGCGAAGCCGAGCAACGGGAACGCGACGAGGAAGGGCAGCCGCCAGCCCCAGGCGTAGAACGCGTCGTCCGGGAGCATGCCGACCAGCGCGAAGGCACCGCTGGACAGGAGCGTGCCCACGGGCGAACCGAGCTGCGGGATCGAGGAGTAACTCCCGTGCTTCTCCCTGGGCGTGTGCTCCAGGGTGAGCAGCATCGCGCCGGACCACTCGCCGCCGACCGAGATGCCCTGGAGGAAGCGGAGCAGGGCGAGGAGCGCGGGGGCCCACACGCCGATGGTGGCGTACGACGGGAGCAGGCCGATGCAGCCGGTGGTGACGCCCATCATGACCACGGTGATGATCAGCGCGAACTTCCGGCCGTAGCGGTCGCCGATGTGCCCGAAGACCGCGGCGCCGACGGGGCGCGCGACGAAGCCGACGGCGAAGGTGACGAAGGCGGCGATGGTGCCGACGGCAGGGTCGAGGTCGGGGAAGAAGAGCCGGTTGAAGACCAGCGCGGCGGCGGTGCCGTAGAGGAAGTAGTCGTACCACTCCAGTGCGGTGCCGGTGAAGGCGGCGGTCAGCAGCCGCCGGATGTCTCTGAGGTCGGGGGTGCTCACGCGGACGGACTCCTCGGGACGGGGGACGGGGCGGAGCCTGCGGGTGCTGCCGTGGGGGGGTACGAGGGAGGGGCGGCCGTCGCGGGCCGCCTCGGGCCGTTTCCGGCGGCCTCGGGCCGCTTCCGGCCGTCTCCTCAGGCGGGGCCCGGTCCGGTGGTGAGACCGTGCGGGTCGTGTGCCGGGCGGCCGCCGACGAGCGTGGCGAGGACCTGGATCGCACCGATCCGGTCGGGCGCGACGCCCGTGGGATCGGCGTCCAGGACGGTGAGGTCGGCGAGGTGGCCGGGGACCAGCCGGCCCTTGCGGCCGCCCGCTCCGGTGGCCCGCGCCGACCCTTCGGTCCAGGCGCGCAGCGCGGCGAGCGCCGGCACCCGCTCGTCCGGGCCGAACGGCGCGCCGGACTCGGTCAGCCGCAGCACCATCGACTGCATGGCGGGCAGCGGCGCGCCGGGCGCGACCGGCCGGTCGGAGTTGCCGGGTACCGGTACGCCGAGCCCGAGCAGCGACTTCATCCGGTACGACCAGCCGGTGCGCCGCGGGCCGAGGTTGGCGGCCATCGCGTCGCCGAAGGTGTGCAGGAAGTTGTGCTGCGGTACGGGCACCACGCCGAGTTCGGCGAAGCGGGCCAGCTGGTCGGGGCGGACGATGCCGGCGTGTTCGACGCGGTGGTGCACGCCGGGCCGCGGCCGCTCCTTGTGGGCCCGCGCGAAGGCGTCCAGCGCGAGGTCGACGGCGCGGTCGCCGATGGCGTGCGCGGCGACCGTCCAGCCGGCCCGGTGGGCGGCGACGACCAGGTCGGTCATGGTGCCGGCGTCGTTCTGGAAGTAGCCGGTGGGGTTGGCGGCCTCGGCCTCGTTGTGCGGACAGCCGCAGAACGGCTCGGTCATGGCGGCGGTACGGCCGAGCAGCGAGCCGTCGAGGAAGATCTTGACCGGGCCGAGGGAGAGCGTGTCGTCGCCGAACCCGGTGCGCATGCCGAGGTCCAGGCCCAGGTCGATGCCGTCGTCGGCGTGCGCGGTGAGCGGGTGCAGTACGTCGGAGGCGGCCATCAGCTGGGCGCGGGTGTGCAGCCGCCCGGTCTCCCTGGCGAGCTGGTAGGCGGCCAGCTCGACGGGGGTGTGGCCGATCCAGCCGCCGCCGATGCCCGCCTCGGTGAAGGAGGTGATGCCTTCGGTGAGGTAGTGGCGGGTGGCGGCCCCGACCGCTTCGGCGACCGTCTCGACGGGGTACGGCAGGACCTGGCGCTGTACGAGGCGCTGCGCGGTCTCCTCCAGCAGCCCGTCCGGGCGGCCCGCCGCGTCGCGCGAGACGACGCCGCCGGCCGGGTCGGCGAAGCCGGGCTCCAGCGCACCGGCCGCCTCCAGCACCGGGGAGTTGACGACGCATGCGTGGCCCGAGGTGTGCTGCAGCCAGACGGCGCGTCCGCCGGCCGCCCGGTCCAGCCCGTCGCGGTGCGGGTAGCGGCCGCCGAGCCGGTTGTGGTCCAGGCCCGCGCCGATGACCCAGGCGTCGTGGGGCAGCCCGTCCGCGTACCGCGCCACCGCCGCGTACACCTCCTCCACCGTGCGCGCCGTGGAGAGGTCCAGCCGGCCGAGGGCGAGGCCGGCGATCCGGCCGTGCAGGACGCCGAGGGAGGTGGCCGTTGGCCGGTCCTCGTCGAGGGTGAGGACGTGCGCGTTGCGGATCAGCAGGTCCAGCTTCATGGTCGTCCGCTGCCTCCTCAGGCCAGGTGGTGGAGCTGTGCGAGGGGGACTTCGGTGGCGGGCGCGGTGCCCGTCGGCACGCCGTCGACGAGGACGGGCGCGGGCTCGCGGGGCACGACGACGTGCGGGGTCGCGGTGTTGTACAGCATGTCGGCGCGGGTCAGGCCGCGGGAGTCGCGGACCGGCGCGTAGCTCAGGCCCTGCGGCAGGGCGGCGCGCGCGGTGCGGTCGGCCAGCGCGGGCCCGGCGACGAAGACCTTGGAGAGCCGGGCGGGGGCCGCGCCCAGCGCGCCGAAGTACGGGCGGTAGGTGCGGGGCTGGGTGAGCCGGGTGGAGCCGGAGCCCGAGCCGGTGTTGCCCCAGGCCACGAAGCCGCCCTTGATGACCAGTTCGGGCTTGGTGCCGAACCACGCCGGGTGCCACAGCACCAGGTCGGCCATCCGGCCCGGCTGTACGGTGCCGACCTCGTGCGCGAGCCCGTGTGCGAGGGCCGGGTTGAGGGTGATCTTCGCGAGGTAGCGCAGCGCGCGGGCGTTGGCCGGGTGCTCCACTCCCCCGTCCCCCGCGGCCAGCGCCTGGACGTGCGCCAGCTGCCAGGTCCTGCGCACCGTCTCGGCGATCCGGCCCATGCCCATGGAGTCGGAGTTGACGATGCTGATGGCGCCGAGGTCGTGCAGCGCGTTCTCCGCGGCGATGGCGTGCCCGCGGATGCGCCCGCGCGAGATGGCGACGTCGCTCTCGCTGTGGTGGTTCTGGCGGTGCACGGTCATCGTCATCGGGAACAGCTCGCCGACGGTGTTCGGGGTGTACGGCACGGTCGGAGTGGTCGAGGAGGGCAGGATGTGCGGCTCGGAGAGGATCTCCAGCAGGTCGGGATGGCCGCCGCCGCCCTCCACGTGGTACGCGTGCACGGTGCGGCCGCGGGTGGCGCCGACGGTGTCCCGCAGGTAGCCGGACTCGTTCATCGAGTCGGTGTGCAGGGCGACCGGCAGGTCCGCCTGCTCGGCCGCTGCCAGGCAGGTGTCGATGATGCGCGGGGTGGCGCCGAAGTCCTCGTGGATCTTGAAGCCGCCGGCCCCGGCGAGCGTGATCTCGTCCAGCAGCGCCCGGGAGCTGGAGGAACCCCGGGCGAGGAAGGCGATGTTCAGCGGCGTGCCCTGCCAACCGCTCATCAGGGTATGGAGGTTGTGCGCCGGGTTGCAGCCGATCTCCCACACCCCGCCCAGGCCCATGCCGACGAGCGTGGTGACGCCGGCCGCGAGCGCGGCCGGTGCGACCTCCGGCGAGGACAGGTGCACATGGCTGTCGACGATCCCCGGCGTGGCGATCAGCCCCTCCCCCGGTACGACGGAGGTGTGCGAGTCGATCGCGAAGTCCACGTCCATGACGTCGGGGTTGCCGACGCCGCCGACCGCGACGATCCGTCCGTCCTTGATGCCGATGTCGGTCTTGCGGACGCCGAGCGCCGGGTCCATCAGCACGACGCCGGCCACCACCATGTCCAGCGCCGAGTCCCGGTCGGAGCGGGGCGAGGCCAGCAGCCCGTCCCGTACGGTCTTGCCGCAGCCGCCGAGCAGTTCGTCCCCCGGCGTCCCGTCGTCCGTCTCCACCTCCACCCACAGGCAGGTGTCGCCGAGCCGGATGCGGTCGCCGGTCGTCGGTCCGTACAGGGCGTGGTACGTACGGCGGTCGATGCTGGTCATGCGCGCTCCTCGGGCTGGTGGCGGGACGGGACGACCGGGACCTCCCGGGTCTCGCCCGGTTCGAAGGCCAGCGCGGTGCCCGCCGCGATGTCCAGGCGGAGCCCGGCGGCGGCCGTGCGGTCCAGTTCCAGGGCCCGGTTGACCTCGGCGAGCGGGTAGTGCGAGGAGAGGAAGACGACCCGGTCGCCGGTGTTGCGGACGGTGAGGGTGGAGTGCGGGCGCCCCTCGTTGATCCGTACCGGTTCGGGCGCGAGCCGTACGGCGCCGGGGGCCGTGCCGTCGCCGTCGCCGATCGGCCGGTCGACGGCCACCAGGGCGGTGCCGCTCGGGAACAGCGCCTCGACCTGCACCTGCGGGATCATCGCCGGCACTCCGTCCATGACCTCGTCGGCCGTCAGCACCGACCGGCCGACCTCGATCACCTCGTCCAGCGACAGCCCGTCCCAGGCCGCCTCCAGCACCTCGTCGCAGATCAGCGCGATGGCCTCGGGGGTGTTCAGCCGGCGGCCCCGGGCCCGGCGCCTGCGGGCCAGTTCCGCGACGGTGAACAGCTGGAGCCGTTCCTGTTCGCGAGGTGTCAGGTGCACTGGCACGACCTCCTGGGTGCGGCGGCCCGGCACGGGCCATGAGTCCCTGGGAACCTCCCCAGCTTCACGGCCGGGCGGCGCCGAACCAACGTTGAAATACCCGCGGTAAGGGGCGGAGGATTGTGCACATGCACACTCCCGCCGAGCCGCCCGCCGCGGTGCCGCCGCCCCTGCCCGCCGGCCCGCGCCCCGGCGCCGCGGCCTTCCCGCCGCCCTCCCGGCGGGTCGCCGAGCTGGCCGGGCAGTGCCTGGACAACATCGACGGGCTGATCGGGATCTGGCTCGACGTCGTCCACCCGGTACGCGTCAGCTACGCGGAGCTCGTGCCCGACGAGGACTTCCGCGGCTCGGCCTGGCAGGCGTTCGAACTGCTCCTGCGGACGGTCGCGCGGCTGCCGGTGCCCGCGCACATCGCCGGGGTCTCGGAGCGGGTCGGCGAGCGGCGCGCCCGCCAGGGCGTCCCGCTGGACTCACTGCTGGAGGCGGCGCGGCTGGACTTCCGGGTGGTGTGGGCGGCGCTGGTGGAGCGGGCCTCGGACGCGGACATGGCCGAACTGGTCGCCTCTGCCTACGCGGTGTGGGAGGCCGTCGAGCGGCACGTCACCGGGATCATGAAGGCGTACCAGCGCGCGGTCCTGGAGATGGGGCGGCTGGAGGAGGACGAGCGCCGCATGTGGCTCGTCCGGCTGCTGGAGAGCGAGGGCCGCAACCCGACCGTGGTACGGGACGCCGCGCTGGCCCTCGGCTTCTCGGCGGGCGGGACGTTCCTGTGCGCGGCCGCGCCTGCGGGCGGCGGCCCTGCGCTGCGCCGGGCGGCGGGCGCCCTGCGGGCCATGGGCGCGCCCGTGCAGCAGCAGGCGGTGGCCTCCGACGCGGTACTGGTCGTGGAGGTGGGCCACCGCTTCACGCCGCGGGCCGTACGGGCCCGGCTCCGCGAGACGCCGTGCGGCATCTCCCCGCAGGTCTCCGGGCTGGACGCGGTGCCGCGGGCCGTGGTCCTGGCGATCGCCACCGCCCGCGTCCTGCCGCCGGACGCCACCGGGCCCCGGCCGCTGGAGGACAGCTGGCTGGACGTGCTGGTCCACCGCGCCGGGGACTTCGGCCGCGACCTGGCCGCCGACGTCCTGGGCGGCCTGGCCCCGCCGCGCGTCGCGCCGGCCGAGGCGGCCCGGCTGCTGGAGACGGTACGCACCCACCTGAGCGGCACCGGCTCGGTCGCCGACACCGCCGCGGCCCTCTTCTGCCACCGCAACACCGTCCAGCACCGCTTCACCCGCTTCGCCGAACTGACCGGCCGCGACGTCCGCCACCCCCAGGACGCCGCCCTGGTGACCCTCGCCCTCCGCGCCCACGAACAGGCCCAACGGGACTGAGCAGGGCGGTACTTGCCGTACGTGCGGGTGCGGGACGGCCGCCGGGCTCGTGGGAGTCCGGCGGCCGTGGGGCGCGGACGGCCCCGGGTGCTGGGCGGGTTACGGGCGGGTGAGGAGTTCGCCCGTGGGTTCCGTCAGGGTGCCGGCGTCGTTGATCCTGCGGCCGCGCAGCCAGGTGGAGCGGACCACGCCGTGCAGGGTCTTGCCGGCGTAGGCGGTGATCTTGTTGCGGTGCTGGAGGTGCGCCGGGTCGACGGTGAAGGTGGCCTCCGGGTCCAGGACCGCGAAGTCGGCGTCGCGGCCGGGGGCGATGGCGCCCTTGCGATCCAGGCCGACCAGGGCCGCGGGGGCCGCCGCCATCCAGCGGACCACGTCCTCCAGCGAGTGGCCGCGGGCGCGCGCCGCCGTCCAGATCGCCGGCAGGCCGAGCTGGAGGGAGGAGATGCCGCCCCAGGCCGAGCCGAAGTCCGGGGTCTTCAGGTCGGTGGTGGACGGCGAGTGGTCGGAGACGATGCAGTCGATCGTGCCGTCGGCCAGGCCCTGCCAGAGCGCGTCCTGGTTCGCGGACTCGCGGATCGGCGGGCAGCACTTGAACTCCGTTGCGCCGTCCGGGATTTCCTCGGCGGTCAGGGTGAGGAAGTGCGGGCAGGTCTCGACCGTGACCTTGACGCCCTCCGCCTTCGCGGCCGCGATCAGCGGCAGCGCGTCGGAGGAGGAGAGGTGCAGCACGTGGACGCGCGCGTCGAGGCGCTTGGCCAGTGCGATGAGCCCGGCGATCGCCTCGTCCTCGGAGACGCGCGGCCGGGAGGCGAGGAAGTCGGCGTACTTGGGGCCGCTGACCGGCGGCGCGGACTCCAGGTGGCCCGGGTCCTCCGCGTGCACGATGAGCAGGCCGCCGAAGCCCGCGATCTCCTCCAGGGCCGCGGCCAGCTGCTCCTGGTCCAGCTGCGGGAACTCGTCCACGCCGGAGGGCGAGAGGAAGCACTTGAAGCCGAAGACGCCGGCGTCGTACAGCGGCCGCAGGTCCTTGACGTTGCCGGGGATGGCGCCGCCCCAGAAGCCGACGTCGATGTGCGCCTTGGACCGGGCGACCTCGCGCTTGATGTCGAGGTTCTCGGCCGTGGTGGTCGGCGGGAGGCTGTTGAGCGGCATGTCCACGAGGGTGGTGATGCCGCCGGCCGCGGCCGCGCGGGTGGCGGTCCAGAAGCCCTCCCACTCCGTACGGCCGGGGTCGTTGACGTGGACGTGGGTGTCGACGAGCCCGGGGAGGAGGACGTCGTCACCGAAGTCCTCGACCCGTGCCCCGGCGGGGGGCTCGGCGTCGTGCGGCAGCACCGCGGCGATACGCCCGTCCTGGACGGTGACGGACGCGGCCCGCGTCCCCTCAGGTGTGATGACTCGCGTGGAGCGCAGCACCAGCTGTGCGTCGGACACCCGGTCCCCTTTCCGGTAAGTGTTGCTTGTCGGTACCCGCAGTCCTGAACTTTCCGCACTGCGGAATTCAACGTTCTGTTGAAGAGTTTTCCCCCCGGGCGGCAGCCCGTCAAGACCCCTCAGGAGCCTTCGGTGGCCGTCACCCGCACCTGGCCCGCCACCGGCGCCGCCCCGCCCGGCACCTTCCTGACCTGCGACGGGATGATCTCGTCCGGTATCGGACTGCCGACCATCCGGCCGCGCCGGGACACCGCGCAGTACAGCCCGCCGGCCACGCCCATGCCGAAGACCCAGGAGAAGGGCGCGACGGCGTCGAAGGCCGGCACCAGGGCGATCACCGCGGCGAGCACGGCGGACGGCACGAAGGCGGCCAGCGCCTTCGGGTTGTAGCCCCTGCGGTAGTGGTACGCGCCGGCCGCGTCGGCGGCGAACAGCGCGTCCACGTCGATCCGGCCGCGCCGGACGAAGTAGTAGTCGACGAGCAGGATCGCCACCAGCGGCCCGAGGAACGCGCCGAGGGCGCCCAGGAAGTACTGGATCACCAGCGCCGAGGAGTACAGCTTCCACGGCAGCACCAGCACCGCGAGGACCGCCGTGATCAGTCCGCCGCGCTTGAAGTTCAGGTACTTCGGCGCGAGGTTGGCGAAGTCGTAGGCGGGCGAGACGAAGTTGGCGACGACGTTGATGCCGATGGTGGCCACGATGAAGGAGAGCGCGCCGACCACCGTCACCACGGGGTTGTCGATCTTCTGGATCACCTTCACCGGATCGTAGATCGCCTCGCCGAACACTGAGATCGTGCCCGCTGTGACCAGCACGGCGACCACCGCGAAGGCGGTGAAGTTCACCGGCAGGCCGATGAGGTTGCCGCGCCGGTAGGAGCGGTGATCGGGCGTGAACCGGGCGAAGTCCGCGTAGTTGAGGACGAGCGTGAGGAAGGTGGCGACCGTGAGGCTGACCGCGATCAGGCTCTGGTGCGCCTGCTCGGCACCGCTCAGGCCGGTCAGGCTGCGGGTGAGCGAGATGTCGCCGCCCGCCTTCACCACCAGGTAGACGGCGAGCGCGAGGACGACGAGCCAGACGACGGGGCCGGTCGCGAAGTCCTGGACCTTGCGGATGAACTCCATGCCGCGGGTCAGCAGCAGCGCCTGCAGCCCCCACATGAACATGAAGGAGACCCAGCCCAGGGTGGACAGGCCCAGGAACGAGTTGTGGTGGTAGGCGTCCAGGCCCGGCGCGACCTGGATGGCGAGCAGCACCACCGCGGTCGAGGCCAGCCAGGTCTGGATGCCGTACCAGGCGACCGCCATCACGGCACGCAGCAGCGCGGGGATGTTCGCGCCGTACACGCCCCAGCTGGCGCGGGCGAGCACGGGGTACGGGACGCCGGTGCGGTGGCCCGCGTGCCCCATGCGGTTCATCAGCCAGTACACGATCGTGATGCCGGCCAGCAGCGCGAGGAAGACCTCCCAGGCCGGCAGCCCGAGGACGAAGAGGCTGGACGCGAAGGCGTAGTTGCTGATCGCGTGGGTGTCGGACATCCACAGCGCGAAGACGCTGTACGTGCCCCATTTGCGTTCCGGCGCCGGGGCCAGGTCCTCGTTGAAGAGGCGCGGGTCCGGCTTCAGGGGTGGTGCAGGTGTGGCCACGTGATCCTCCCGGCGGATCGGAACGGAACTCACTGCTGTCGGGGTGCCGTGCGGGGCGTGGTTCCCAGATGTTCAGACGTCAGATGCCTGATGTCTAGAGATAGACCTCAGATGTCAGATGCCTGATGTCTGGGAAGAAAAATCGGCGTTACGCGAGGACGAGGCGGCCGAAAGGGACAGATGCGTACTGAGCGGCCAGGAGCCGATGCGCTTCGGGCGCGGCGCCGCGAAGCTCCGTACGGCGCTGGTGGCGAGCCCCAGACCGGCCACCGCCTCGGCGAACTTCACGGCCGCCGCGACGCCGTCGACCACCGGCACGCCCAGCTCGGCGGAGACCCGCTCCTGGAGCCCAGCCATGCCGCCGCAGCCCAGGCAGATCACCTCGGCGCCGTCGCGCACGGCCTCGCGGGCCGTCTCGACGATGATCCGGGTGGTCCGCTCCGCGTCCTCCTCCAGCTCCAGGACGCCGAGACCGGTGCCGCGGACGCCGGCGCAGCGCTGCAGCAGGCCCGCGGTGAGCAGCCGGTCGCGGATCTGCGGGACGGCCCGGTCCAGGGTGGTGACGACGCCGTAGGAGTGGCCGAGCATCATCGCCATCTGGGCGGCGCTCTCGGTGATGTCCAGGACGGGCACGTCCAGCAGTTCCTGGGCGCCCTCCCGGCCCGGCTCGCCGAACCCGGCCATGACCAGTGCGTCGAAGGGGAAGTCCAGGGTGGTGAGGCGGTCCAGTACAGCCGCGGCGCTGAGGTACCCCTCGAAGTGGCCCTCGATCGACTCCGGGCCCCAGAGCGGCTCAGTGGCGATGATCTCGGTGCCGGGCGAGGCGACGGCGGTGGCGGTGGCGCGGATCGAGGCGGTCATGGAAGCCGTGGTGTTGGGGTTCATGACGAGAATGCGCATGACACTCCAGGAAGCCGGAGGCTCCAACGCGGGAAGCGGTACGGGGGCCGGCCGGGGCCCGTGAGGGGCGGCGGCAGCGGTGCGCCCGGCGCTTCGGCGAATTGGAGGATTCCACAGAATGGGCAGTAGCTTTCGAGTTGCAGAACGTAGCTTCGACCACTAGGGGCGTCAAGAGATCCTGGCGAGTAACCCAGGTCGCGCCCCGGGCCGGCCGGGAAACGGGGGCTGACCGGCGGGAACGACTGTGCGATAGACAGTGTGTCGACAGGAAGGGAACGGTAGGCTGCTCCCGGTCGGACGCGGAACTCTCCCTCTGCACGCGCCGGGCCCGACACCCTCTGATCCGAAAGGAACGCGACGTGCCGCCGTCCAGCGCCAGCACTTCCGACGCAGCCAAGCCCGCAGCCGCGACCGGGGGCGTCCAGTCCCTGGAGCGCGCCTTCGACCTGCTGGAACGGATGGCAGATGCCGGCGGCGAGGTCGGCCTCAGCGAGCTGTCGGCCAGCAGCGGGCTGCCGCTGCCGACCATCCACCGCCTGATGCGCACGCTGGTGGCCTGCGGTTACGTCCGCCAGCAGCCGAACCGCCGGTATGCGCTCGGGCCCCGCCTGATCCGCCTCGGCGAGAGCGCCTCGCGGCTGCTCGGCACCTGGGCCCGCCCGTACCTCGCCCGGCTGGTCGAGGAGACCGGCGAGACGGCGAACATGGCCCTGCTGGACGGCGACGAGATCGTGTACGTGGCGCAGGTGCCGTCCCGGCACGCGGTGCGCATGTTCACCGAGGTCGGCCGCCGGGTGCTGCCGCACACCACCGGCGTGGGCAAGGCGCTGCTGGCGAACCACGCGCCGGAGGAGGTGCGCGCGCTGCTGGGCCGTACGGGCATGCCGGCCGCGACCGAGAAGACGATCACCGAGCCGGACGCCTTCCTGAGCGCCCTCGAAGAGGTGCGCGGGCAGGGCTTCGCCGTGGACGACAACGAGCAGGAGATCGGCGTCCGCTGCATCGCGGTGCCGGTCCCGGACTCGCCCACCGCCGCGGCCATCTCGATCTCCGGCCCCACCGGCCGGGTCACCGAGGCCGCCACGGACAAGATCGTGCCGGTCCTCCAGGAGGTCGCCCGCGAGCTGTCGGTGGCGCTGGCGAACCAGAACCCGGCGTAGCGGGGCGCGGCCCGGCGCGTACGAGCGAAGCGGGGCGCGGGCATGCCGCCCCGCGCCCCGCTTGTCGTTTCACGCCGCTTGTCGTTTCACGCCGCTTGTCGCCTACGCCGCTCGCCGGTTCACGCCGGTTTCCGGGACGTCCCGCTCCGTCGGCGGCCTCCCGTTCGGCCGGCGGGCTTGCGTCAGCCGCGCGGCAGGTCGCCGAAGAGGTCGATGACCTTGCGTACCTCGGTGAGGGTGGGCGACAGCGCGCTGACCGAGCCGACCGCCCCCGCGATCAGCAGCAGGGAGCGGCGCAGCCGCGGCACCTCGGGCGTGCCGCCGCTCACCATGGCGTCCAGCGTGGCCAGCTCTTCTTCGGCGACGCCCCGGTCGGGCAGTTCGGCGGGGTAGGCGGCCAGTTCGCGGCGGAGCCGGCCGACGGCCACGCGCAGCGCCTCGACCCGCGGATCGTCCTCGACCCCGGTCTCCTGCCTCGGCCTCTGCCTCTGCCACTGCTCCACAACGACGGCACCTTCCACGGCCGTTGGTTCGCACGCCACAACATCGCCCCCTCACCCGGCCCCCTTGGCTCCGCGCCCTCGCGAAGCCGCGGATCAGTTAACGCCACGGTGCGCTATTCGCGCCATACGGAGAGCGAAATTCAGTTGGACCTTTGCGCAACGGGCACATGACGCCCGACCGGCACGTCCGTTGCCCCGCCGCGGCCCGGCGCCCCCGCGGGCGGCGGCGCCGGGACCGTGACCGGCGCCGTTCACGCGGAGCCCGCGGCCACATCTGACGCAGAATCGTCGTTTTGTGCGAAGCCGCGTTGACTTCGGGCCCGCGCCCGTGGTGCGCCGGGCGCGCCCGGCGTTCCGCGCGAGGTGCCGGCGTGCGTGCCGCCGCGCGCCCCGATGCGGTAAGCAGGCCCCATGACGACCTCCGACGCCGGCGCAGACCGCGCCCCCGCCCCGCTCACCCCGTCCGCGCCGGCCGGGCGGCCGCCCGTCGCCGGGCTGCTGCTCGCGGCCGGCGGCGGACGGCGGCTGGGCGGCCGCCCCAAGGCGCTGCTGGAGTACCGCGGCCGGCCGCTGGTGGAGAACGCCGCGCGGGTGCTGCGGGACGGCGGCTGCGGCCCCGTGCACGTCGTGCTGGGCGCCGCGGCCGGCGAGGTGCGGGCGCGGGCCGAGCTGTCCGGGTACGCCGTCACGGAGAACCCCGACTGGCAGGCGGGCATGGGCACGTCCCTGCGCGCCGGCCTCGCGGCACTGGCCGGTTCGGGCGCGGGCGCCGTACTGGTCTCGCTGGTCGACCAGCCGGGCATCGGCGCCGCCGCGGTGGCCAGGCTGGTGGCCGCGTACGAGGCGGGCGCCGACCTGGCGGCCGCTGCGTACGAAGGGCGGCGCGGGCACCCCGTGCTGTTCGGCGCGGCGCACTGGGCCGGGGTGGCGGCGGGCGCGAGGGGCGACCGGGGCGCACGGGGACTATCTCGCGGCGCACGCCGACGCGCTCACGCTCGTCGAATGCGCCGACGTGGCCGAGCCGTACGACATCGACACCCCGGCCGACCTCGGCAGACTCGGCACGGATTGCGCCGCCCGGGGCAGTGATGGAGCGTGACCGCGATGGCACTCAGCGCCATTCGATCACCTCATCTGTCGATCAAAAGAATCTCGACGTCAACAAACCATTGAACTTCCGCTATAAGGAAACTACTCTCCACTGGTCAGAAGCGCCCTGAACACCAGACGGCGCCGGCGACCGTATCTCGGAGCCCTCGGCACCCAGTGCCGTCCGGGCGACCCGGCGGCCGCAAGGCACCGCCGCTGAATTGGAGTGACAGCCCATGTCCGCACCAGCGCCGTCCCCGCTGGCCATCGTCGACGTCGACCCCGCCAAGGTGCCCGCGCGCCAGGACGAGGTCCTCACCGAGGCCGCCCTGGCCTTCGTGGCTGAGCTGCACCGCCGGTTCACCCCCCGCCGCGACGAGCTCCTGAAGCGTCGCGACGAGCGCCGCGCGGAGATCGCCCGGACCAGCACGCTGGACTTCCTCCCGGAGACCGCGCACATCCGCGCGGACGACTCCTGGAAGGTGGCCGAGGCCCCCGCGGCCCTGAACGACCGCCGCGTGGAGATCACCGGTCCCACCGACCGCAAGATGACCATCAACGCGCTCAACTCGGGCGCCAAGGTCTGGCTCGCCGACTTCGAGGACGCCTCGGCCCCCACCTGGGAGAACGTCGTCCTCGGCCAGCTCAACCTGATCGACGCCTATGAGCGCCGGATCGACTTCACCGACGAGCGCAGCGGCAAGTCGTACGCGCTCAAGCCCGCCGAGGAGCTCGCGACCGTCGTCATGCGCCCCCGCGGCTGGCACCTCGACGAGCGCCACCTCCAGCTCGACGGCAAGCCCGTCCCCGGCGCCCTCGTCGACTTCGGCCTGTACTTCTTCCACAACGCCAAGCGCCTGCTGGACCTCGGCAAGGGCCCGTACTTCTACCTGCCGAAGACCGAGTCGCACCTCGAGGCCCGCCTCTGGAACGAGATCTTCGTCTTCGCGCAGGACTACGTCGGCGTCCCGCAGGGCACCGTCCGCGCCACCGTCCTCATCGAGACGATCACCGCCGCTTACGAGATGGAGGAGATCCTCTACGAGCTGCGCGACCACGCCTCGGGCCTGAACGCCGGCCGCTGGGACTACCTCTTCTCGATCGTGAAGAACTTCCGTGACGGCGGCGCCAAGTTCGTCCTCCCGGACCGCAACGCGGTCACGATGACGGCCCCGTTCATGCGCGCCTACACCGAGCTGCTGGTCCGTACCTGCCACAAGCGCGGCGCCCACGCCATCGGCGGCATGGCGGCCTTCATCCCGTCCCGCCGGGACGCCGAGGTCAACAAGGTCGCGTTCGAGAAGGTCCGCGCCGACAAGGACCGCGAGGCCGGCGACGGCTTCGACGGCTCCTGGGTGGCCCACCCCGACCTGGTCCCGATCGCGATGGAGTCCTTCGACAAGGTCCTCGGCGAGAAGCCGAACCAGAAGGACCGCCTGCGCGAGGACGTCGACGTCAAGGCCGAGGACCTGATCGCCATCGACTCGCTCGACGCGAAGCCCACCTACGACGGCCTCGTCAACGCCGTCCAGGTCGGCATCCGTTACATCGAGGCGTGGCTGCGCGGCCTGGGCGCCGTGGCCATCTTCAACCTCATGGAGGACGCGGCCACCGCCGAGATCTCCCGCTCCCAGATCTGGCAGTGGATCAACGCGGGCGTGGAGTTCGAGAACGGCAAGAAGGCCACGGCCGAACTCGCCCGCGAGGTCGCCGCCGAGGAACTGGCCGCCATCCGCAAGGAGATCGGCGAGGAGGCGTTCGCCGCCGGCAAGTGGCAGCAGGCCCACGACCTGCTCCTCCAGGTCTCCCTGGACACCGACTACGCCGCCTTCCTCACCCTCCCGGCGTACGAACAGCTGGGCTGACGCCCCGGATCCACCGAGCGCCCCCGCCGCACCCGCGGCGGGGGCGCTCGCGTTGCGCTCAACTCCCCAACTCCTGACGGGTATACGTCAACTCCCCGGTCTGGTAGGAAAGCTTCCTAACGATTGGGGAACCCCCCACGGAACTCTCCTGACTGGAGGCGATCCCTCATGCGTACCCGATCGACAGCAGCGGCGGTCGGCAGGCCCGTTGTCCGGGTGGCCCTGGGGCTGGCACTGCTGGCCGTGCCGGCGACCGCGGTGGCGGCCACGGGGCTGCCCGGAGACACCCAGGGCGCCCGGCACTCCGCCGCCCACTCCCCCGCCCCGCAGGCGACCGTGCCGCGGGCCGCGGCCGGGCTCGACGACCCGGCGAAGAAGGAGATCGCCATGCAGCTGGTGTCCAGCGCGGAGAACTCCTCGCTGGACTGGAAGGCGCAGTACGGCTACATCGAGGACATCGGTGACGGCCGCGGGTACACCGGCGGCATCATCGGCTTCTGCTCCGGCACGCACGACATGCTGGAGCTGGTGGAGCTGTACACGAAGCGGAAGCCGGACAACGTACTCGCCAAGTACCTCCCCGCGCTGCGCAAGGTGGACGGCAGCGACTCGCACGAGGGGCTGGGCAAGGGCTTCACCGACGCCTGGAAGAAGGCCGCGCAGGACCGGGCGTTCCAGCAGGCGCAGAACGACGAGCGGGACCGGGTGTACTTCAACCCCGCGGTGAAGCAGGGGAAGGCGGACGGGGTCGGGGCGCTCGGGCAGTTCGCTTACTACGACGCCATCGTGATGCACGGGGACGGCGGCGACCCGACGAGCTTCGGCAGCATACGGAAGAAGGCGCTGGCGAAGGCCAAGCCGCCGGCCCAGGGCGGGGACGAGAAGAAGTACCTGACCGCCTTCCTCGACGCGCGGGTGTGGGCCATGAAGCAGGAGGAGGCGCACAGCGACACCAGCCGGGTGGACACCGCGCAGCGGGTCTTCCTGAACAAGGGAAACCTGAACCTGGACCCGCCGCTGGACTGGAAGGTGTACGGGGACCCGTACCACATCGGCTGACGGCGCAGGCCGGTACGAACGCCGTGAACCGGCGGGCGGGGCACCCCACGCGCCCCGCCCGCCGGTGACCGGGACCGGCCGTACGGCGGCTCGGCGTCCGGTAGCTCGGTGTCCGGCGGCTCAGTGTGCGGCGGCCGGTTCCTCGGCCGCCGCGCGGGTGCGCTTGCCCAGGTGGTTGAAGACCAGGTTCAGGGTGACGGCCAGCAGGCAGCCAGTGGAGATGCCCGAGCCGAGGACGATCTGCGCCCACGAGGGGAACGCGTCGTAGAAGCCCTTGGAGAGGGCGGGGGCGAGGCCGGCGCCGAGCGTGACGACGACGATCAGCGCGTTGTCACCGCGGTGCAGGTCGGCCTGGAGCAGCGTCTGGATGCCGCTGACCGCGATGGAGCCGAAGAGGAAGAGGCTGACGGCGGCCAGTACCGGCATCGGCACGACGGAGATCAGCGCCGCGGCGGCCGGGCTGAGGCCGATCAGGACCAGCAGGCCGCCGCTGAGGGCCACCACGAAGCGGCTGCGCACGTTGGAGATCACGACCAGGCCGATGTTCTGCGCGAAGGCGCTGGCGTGGAAGGCGTTGAAGAGCGGGCTGAGCGCGGAGCCGAGGCTGTCGGCGCGCAGGCCGCGGGCGATGGTCTTCTCGTCCACCTCCCGGTCCACGATCTTGCCCAGGGCGATCATGTCGGCGGTGGACTCCGTGAGGATCACCAGCATGACCACGCACATCGAGACGATCGCGGGCAGGGAGAACTGCGGGGCGCCGAAGTGCAGCGGCTCCGGGACGCCGAACGGCGCCGCGCCGTCCAGCTTCGAGAAGTCGGCGAGGCCCATCGGGATCGCCAGCAGCGTGCCGAAGAGCATCGCGAAGAGCATGCTGATCTGCTTGAGGAAGCCCCGCGTGAAGCGCTGGAGCAGCAGCATGACCACGATGGTCGCGGCCGCCAGGGCGATGTTCTTCGGGTGCGGGGTGCCGGACGGGGCGCCGTCCACGATCCACTCGTAGGCGACCGGGATGAGCGAGACGCCGATGAGGAGGATCACCGAGCCGGTGACGACCGGCGGGAAGAACCGCACCAGGCGGGAGAAGTAGGAGCTGACCAGGAAGCCGAAGAGGCTCGAGACGATGATCGCTCCGAAGACGACCGGCATGCCCGCCTGCACGCCGCCCTGGGTGGTGAGGATCGTCAGCATCACGCCGACGCCCGCGAAGGAGACGCCGTTGACGAACGGCAGCTTGGAGCCGATGAAGTTGCCGATGCCGAGCGTCTGCAGCAGCGTCGCGATGCCGGCCATCAGGAGGCTGCCGCCCATCAGGACGGCGGTGTCGGCGGCGGACATCTTGGCCGCGACCGCCACGACGAGCGGTACCGAGACGGCACCGGCGTACATCGAGGCGACGTGCTGGAGGCTCGCGACGAGCATGCGGCCCGCCGGCAGCACCTCGTCGACGGGGTGCACGGCGGCGGTGCCGCTCGTGGGTGGCGCGGGAGCGTCGGACGGGACGCGGGCAGAACTCATGGGTGGCGCTTCTTCCGTCTCGTACGGGATGCGGCCGGCTCCGCCCCGGGGCTCCGCGTGCGTACGGGAGCCCAGGGCGGGCCGACCTCAAGACTGGAAAGTAACTTCCGTCATGCGCTGGGCGGCACGACGTTACGTCAGTGCACCCCGGCAGCGGAAGACCCTTCCGCAGGCCGTTGCGACGGAATGCCGTCCTCCAGAAGCCCCGCCGACGCCTCCCGTTCACCTTCACGGCCTGCGCGAAGGTGGTTGAAGAGCAGGTTGAGGACGATGGCGACCAGACAGCCGGTCGAGATGCCGGAGTCCAGCACGACCAGCAGGTCCTTGGGGAAGTTGTGGTAGAAGTCGGGCGCCGCGATCGGTATCAGGCCGATGCCGACGGCCGCCGCGACGATCAGCGCGTTCTCCCCCTTCTCCAGCGCCGCGGTCGACAGGGTCTGGATGCCGCTGGCGGCGACCGAGCCGAAGAGCACGATGCCCGCGCCGCCCAGGACCGGCAGCGGCACGAGGGAGATGACCGAGGCGGCGATCGGACAGAGGCCCAGGACGATCAGGATCAGACCGCCGGTGGCGACGACGAAGCGGCTGCGTACCTTGGTCATCGCGACCAGGCCGATGTTCTGCGCGAACGCGCTGCACGCGAAGCCGTTGAAGAGCGGGCTGACGGCCGTGCCCAGGGTGTCGGCGCGCAGACCGCCCGCGATGGTCCGCTCGTCGGCGGGCCGCCCCACGATCTTGCCGAGCGCGAGCATGTCGGCGGTCGACTCGGTCATGCAGACCAGCATCACGATGCACATCGAGACGATCGCGGCGATGTCGAACTGCGGGGCCCCGAAGTGGAAGGGCGTCGGGAAGCCGACGACGTCGGCCTTGGCGAGCACGCTGAAGTCGGTGATGCCGACGGGTATCGCGATCAGCGTGCCGGCGATCAGGCCGAGCAGGATGGAGATCTGCTGCAGGAAGCCGCGCAGGGTGCGCCGCAGGACCAGCACGATCACGAAGGTCAGGGCCGCCATGCCGATGTTGGTCAGCGAGCCGTAGTCGGGCGCGGCCGCGTTGCCGCCCTGCGACCAGTTGAAGGCCACCGGGAGCAGCGAGACGCCGATCAGGGTGATCACGGTGCCGGTGACGACCGGCGGGAAGAAGCGGACCAGCTTGGAGAAGTAGGGCGCGACGAAGAAGCCGAGCACACCGGCGACGATCACCGCGCCGAAGATGATCGGCAGCGCGTTCCCGGGGCTCTGCGCCTTGCCGATGGCGACCATCGGGGTGACGCCGGCGAACGAGACGCCGTTGACGAAGGGGAGCTTGGCGCCGACCTTCCAGAAGCCCAGCGTCTGGAGCAGGGTGGCGATGCCGGCGGTGAAGAGGCTGGCACCCATGAGGAAGGCGGTCTCGGTCGCGCTCAGCCCGCAGGCCGGCCCGACGATCATCGGCGGGGCCACCACGCCCGCGTACATCGCGGCCACGTGCTGCAGGCCGCTGGTGAACATCTTGAAAGGCGGAAGGGTCTCGTCGACCGGGTGCTTCCGGTCCCCCTCCACGTGCTGCCCGGGAGTTGCGGCCACTGCGGGCCTCCTTCGATTTCTGTGCCACCGGGCGCGGCGGCACGAGCCTGTCACGGAGGGAATGCCATGTGATGCCTTGCGGGTGCTGTGCGGAGCGAGTGGCGCTCATGGCGCGCGTGGGGGGTGTGCGTGGTGACGCGGGACGTGCGGGTGTGGGCCGGCCCGGGTACGCGGGCGGAAACCCGCGCCCCGGGCCGGTGCTTGTGGATCCCGCTCGGATCCACAAGCTCAGCCGGGAGCCGTCCCTCCCGGCCGAGTCTTCAGGTGTGCCGTACGGGCCGGTGGTGCGAGGCCGCGGTACGGGTGGTGCCGTGCCGCCGGGGTCAGCCCCCGGCGGCGGTGCGGGCGAGCCGCCGCGCCTCGGTGCGTGCGGTGCGCGCGATCTCGTCCTCGTCGGCGGTGGTGAGCCGGTTGTCCTCGACCACCGGCTCGCCGTTGACGAGCGAGAGGGTCACCGGGGCCGCCGCGCCGAAGACCAGCGCGGTGACCGGGTCGGCGATGGTGGAGTGGCCGAGGCCGTCCAGCTTCCACAGCACCAGGTCGGCGAGCTTGCCGGCCTCCACCGAGCCGATCTGCGCCGCCCGGCCGAGCACCCGCGCGCCGCCGTACGTGCCCAGGCGCAGCGCCTGACGGGCATTCAGGGCGGCCTCGCGGTGGGCGCCGAGGCGGTTGATGAGCAGCGCGTTGCGGAGTTCGGTGTGCAGCTCGCCGGACTCGTTCGAGGCGGTGCCGTCCACGCCGAGGCCGACCGGGACGCCGGCCACGAGCATGTCCGGTACGCGGGCGATGCCGGCCGCGAGGCGCGCGTTGGAGGACGGGCAGTGCGCCACACCCGTACCCGTACGGGCGAACGCGGCGATGTCGGAGTCGTTCATGTGGACGCAGTGCGCCATCCACACGTCCTCGCCGAGCCAGCCGGTGGACTCGAAGTAGTCGGTCGGGCCCATGCCGAACAGCTCGTGGCAGAACTTCTCCTCCTCCACCGTCTCGCTGCCGTGGGTGTGCAGCCGTACGCCCTTGCGGCGGGCGAGTTCGGCGCCCTGCCTGAGGAGGTCGGTGGAGACCGAGAACGGCGAGCAGGGCGCGACCGCGACCTGCGTCATGGCGTCGAAGGAGGCGTCGTGGTGCCGGTCGATGGTCTTCTCGGTGGCCGCGAGCGCGCCCTCCAGGGACTCCACCGCGAAGTCCGGCGGCAGTCCGCCGTCGGACTCGCCGCGGTCCATCGAGCCGCGGGCGAGCGTGAAGCGCACGCCCATGTCCGACGCGGCCTTGATGATCGCCGCGGACAGGTCGCCGGCGCCGCGCGGATGGACGTAGTGGTGGTCCATGGCGGTGGTGACGCCGCCGCGGGCCATCATCGCCAGCGAACCCCGCGCCGCCGCTGCCGCCATGGGCTCGTCGATGCGGGCCCAGGTGGGGTAGAGCGCGACCAGCCAGTCGAAGAGGTTGTGGTCGGTGGCCAGGCCGCGGGTGAGCCACTGGTAGAAGTGGTGATGGGTGTTGACCAGGCCGGGGGTGAGCAGGTGGCCGGTGCCGTCGATGCGGCGGACGACACCGGCCAGGCCCTCGGGCGCGGGTCCCGCGCCCACCGACTCGATGCGGTTGCCGGCGACGACGACATGCCCGGAGGCGTACTCCGTGTCGTCGGCGTCGACGGTCGCGATCGCGCAGTTCTCGATGACGGTGCGCGCGACCGCGCTGTCAGGGGATGCCGGTGCTGCCATGGCGGTTCCTTCGATCTTTGGCGGTTCGGGGCACGGCATGGCCCTACGGGATTTGAGTGCCGGAGCCGGGCGAGGCAGCTGACAGTACTGCCGCCCGTGTGGTGCTCCGGGTGCCGAGATGATGGAAGAACAGGTTGAGCAGGACCGCGACGAGCGCGCCGGCGCTGATGCCGGAGCCGAGCACGGTCTGCGCCCAGGCAGGGAAGTCCGCGTAGAAGGTCGGTGCGGCGAGCGGGATGATTCCCGCGCCGAGCGACACGGCCACGAGGATGATGTTGGAGCTGTCGTCCAGGCCGGCCTCGGAGAGCGTGCGGATGCCGCTGACCGCGATGGAGCCGAAGAGGACGATGCCGGCACCGCCGAGGACGGGCATGGGCACGAGGCTGACGACCGCGCCGAGGACGGGGAAGGCGCCGAGCACGATGAGGGCGCCGCCCGCGACGGCGACGACGTAGCGGCTGCGGACCTTCGTCAGCGACACGACGCCCACGTTCTGCGCGAAGGCGCTGGTGGGGAAGCCGCCGAAGATCGGTCCGATGAGCGTGGCGATGCCGTCCGTGCGCAGGCCGCGGGTGATGGTCCGGCCGGTGCACTCACGGTCGCAGATCTCGCCGAGGGCCAGCATCCCGGCCGAGGACTCGGTCATCAGGACGAGCATGACGATGCACAGCGAGAGGATCGCGGCGGGCTGGAACTCGGGCGGGCCGAAGGCGAAGGGCGTGGGCAGCGCGGCGACCGGCGCCTCACGGAGCGAGGAGAAGTCCGCCATGCCGAAGGGGATCGCGGCGAGCGTGCCGATGACCAGGCCGAGGAGCAGGGCGATCTGCTTGAGGAAGCCCTGGGTGAAGCGCTGGATCAGCAGGATGACGACGAGCGTGAAGCCGGCGAGGGCCAGGTGCTTCATGTCGCCGTAGTCGGCGGCCTGCTTGTCGCCGCCCTGGGCCCAGCCGACCGGTACGGGCATCAGCGTCACCCCGATGAGGGTGATGACGACGCCGGTGACCAGCGGCGGGAAGAACCTCAGCAGCTTGCCGAAGAAGGGACCGATGGCGAGGCAGAAGACGCCCGCGACCATGACGGCGCCGTAGATGGCGGGCAGTTGGTGCCCTTTGGCGCTGGTCTCGGCGATGGCGAGCATGGGGGTGATGCCGGCCGAGGAGGCGGCGTTCACGAACGGCAGCCGGTTTCCGGCGAACTTCCGGATGCCGAGGGTCTGCAGGAGCGTGGCGAGCCCGGCGATGAGGAGGCTCGCGGCGATCAGCCGGGTCTGCTGGGCCGAGTCGAGGTGGGCGGCCTGGCCGATGATGAGCGGAGGGGTGACCACACCGGCGTACATGGCGGCGATGTGCTGGAGAGCGGCGGGGACCAGCCGCTTGGGACCCAGCTTCTCGTCCACGGGGTGGACGGGGACGGGCGGTACGGGGTGTTTCTCTACGTGCGATTGCTGTGCCATGGGTCGTTCCCCTCAGGATTCGCGGCCCCCTCCCGCCGTGCGGGTGAACGGGAGGGGGATACGAGGCACTTCGCGGCGTGGGAGAGCCGTCAGAGGTTGGTCATGTCCACCGGGATGCGCGCGTCGACGCCGTCGCGCAGGATGGTGGCTTCGATGAGCCCGTACGGGCGGTCCGCCGCGTAGTAGACGGCCCCGTCCTTCGCCTCGTTGTCGAGACCGAAGGGCGAGAGGTCCTGGCGGAAGTGGTGCTTGTTCGGCGCGGAGAAGCGGATCTCGTCTATCTCGCTGCGGTTGTTGATGACGCGCGAACCCATCTGGTACAGGGTCTGCTGCAGCGAGAGGGAGTACGTCTCGGCGAAGGCCTGCAGGATGTGCTTCTTGGCCTGCTCGTAGGACCGCTCCCAGTTGGGCATCCGCTGGTCGTCGGAGGTCCAGTTGTGGCGCCACCAGGTGGACAGCGAGGTGGCGAGGATGCGGTCGTAGTCCTCCTGGAGCGTCGTGTACTTGTCCTTGATGTAGCCCCAGAACTCGGAGTTCGTGGAGTTCATCACGGTCAGGTCCTTGAGGCCCGTGAGGATCTCGAACTTCTCGCCGTCGTAGGTGATCTGCGCGAGGCGGATCTCCTGGCCCTTGCGGACGAAGGAGTGCTTCACCTCGTCCGCGCCGATGAACTTGGAGTTCGCGTCGGAGCCGGCGATCCGCTCCCAGGCGTACTCCTCGATGCGGATGCGCGCCCGGTGGATGGACGGCTGGCTGTCGACGAAGTGCCGGGCGAGGTGGATGCCGTACTGCTCGGCGGACTCGATGCCGTATTCCTTGGCGAACGCGAAGCAGGTGTTCTTCGTCGTGTCCGTCGGCAGGCAGTTGGCGTTGGAGCCGGAGAGGTGGACCTCCTCCAGGTCGCCGGAGAGGGCGACGGAGACGTTGAGGTCCTTGATGTGGTGCGTGTCGCCGTCCCGGGTGATCTTGACGACCCGGTTTTCCGCCTTGCCGTACTGGTTCTGGCCGAGAATCGTGGGCATGTCGGTGCTAGCTCCCTCGGTATACGGAGTAGCCGAACGGGTTGAGCAGCAGCGGTACGTGGTAGTGCTCGCCCGGCTTGACGGCAAAGGTGATTGCCACCTCCGGGAAGAAGGCTCCGCTGTCCCGTAGCGCGGGGGCGTCCTGCTGTTCCTCGGCTTGCTTCTTCGTGAAGAAGTACGCCTCGGTCTCGAAGTCGAGGCGCACGTGGGTGGTGCCCTCCGGCAGTGCCGGCAGGTCCTTGCAGCGCCCGTCCGCGTCCGTCTTGGACGCGCCGTGTGCGGTCCACGCCCCGTCGCTGCCGGAGCGCACGGAGAGCGTGAGGGCCACGCCCTCGGCGGGGCGGCCGACGCTGGTGTCCAGGATGTGCGTGGACACCGACGTGTGTTCGGCAGCCGTGTCGCTGCTCATGCTGCGTCTCCTTCTGCGAGGCGGGTCAGGCGGATGCGGTTGATCTTGACGAGCTCCCCACGCACGATCTCTCGTTCGTGTTCCGGCGCGTTGTCGATCCTGTTACGGACGGCGTCCCGCATCTGCTCGGCGGTCAGGCCGGTGGCGCAGATGAGGAAGACGTGCCCGAAGCGCTCCTGGTAGGCCAGGTTCAGTTCGAGCATTTCCGCCTTCAGCTCTTCGGAGGCCCCTGCCATCCCCCGCTGCTCGCGGGAGGAGGTGGGGTCGCCCGGCTTGGGGCGGCCGATCGGCGGGTGCCCCGCCATGGCCTCCGCCAGGTCCTCGGCGGTCAGCTCGGCCATGGCGGCGTCGCTGGCGGCGAGGAGGGCGTCGGTGTCGGCGTACGGGCGCTGCGCGAGGATCTTGCTCCCCCATGCCTCGCTGGCACACACCTCGTGCAGCGCGGCCTTGGCCTCGCTGACATCGGCGGCATTGAACCGGGTGAGCCCCGGAGTCGAACTCGAAGACACGGGAAGCCTCCGTGGCTGCGTCGTGCTGGTGCGTTGGACGGGCTGGCCATAGCTAAGTCCCCCAGCAACACCACGTCAACACTTTGTTGAAAACTCGGCAACACAAAAGCCGCCGCTCCGGAAACCCGGAGCGACGGCTTGTGACGGTTTGCAGCCGGCTGAGCGGGAGGTGCCCCCGTCAGCTCTCGCTCTTGGCCGCGTTCTCCCTGTTCAGGTAGTTGTAAACGGTGAACCGGGAGACGCCGAGGGCGCTCGCGACCGTCTCCACGCCGTGCCGTACGGAGAAGGCGCCGCGGGTCTCCAGGATGCGCACGACCGACTGTTTGGTCTTGCGGTCCAGCTCGGCGAGCGGGCAGCCGTGCCGGCGCTCCAGGTCCGCGAGCAGGTGGTCCAGGGAGTCGGAGAGGTGCGGCAGCCGTACGGCCACCCGGTCGGCGCCCTCCCAGGTCAGCACGACGTCGTCGCCCTGCGCCAGCTCCGGCGCGACCATCTCCCCGCCCATCGCGTCCACCAGCGGCTTCACCGCCTGGACGAACGGGTGGTCGGCAGGCTCGGTCACCGCTCGGCCTCCTTGCCGTCCGCACCGTCCTGGACCACGTTGACCTGGAGCGAGACCCGGGTGGCGCCGGCCGCCAGGGACTGCCGCAGCAGCGCGTCGACCGCGGTGAGCACCCGCTCGGCGTCGCCCTCGGCGGTGTTGCCGAACGGGCCGACGTCGACGGCGTCCAGCTCCGCGCCCGTGACGACCTCGCGGGCCACCACGGCATGGTCGGGGGCCTCGTCCAGGTCGAACGGTTCCGTCGTGAACTCCACTCTCAATCGCACACCGTCAACCTACTGCCGACCTCGGGCCGGTCACCACAATCGGCCGCCGGAGACCCCTTGACAGCTCTCCGCACCGCGGGCAGTCTTCCAATAAGCAGAAAGAAAGTTTCGTAATACGGAAGGCGCTTACCCCGCATGGGCTTCACCGACACGCGCTTCGACGTCAACCTGTCGATCCTCTTCACCGAGCTCCCGCTGCTGGAGCGGCCCGCAGCGGCGGCCGCCGCCGGTTTCACCGCGGTCGAGCTGTGGTGGCCGTGGGTCGACGCGCCGGTGCCGGCCCAGGCCGAGCTGGACGCACTGCGGGACGCGCTGAACGACGCCGGCACTCAGCTGGTGGGGCTGAACTTCTACGCCGGGCAGCTGCCCGGTCCCGACCGCGGCGCGCTCTCGCTCCCGGGCGAGGAGTCCGAGAAGTTCCGCGCCAACGTGCCCGTCGCGGTGGAGTTCGCCCGCACCATGGGCTGCACCTCGCTCAACGCGCTCTACGGCAACCGCATCGAGGGCGTGGACCCCGACCTCCAGGACGAGGTGGCCCTCGCCAACCTCACCCTGGCCGCCCGGGCCGCCGACTCCATCGGCGCGACGCTGCTGATCGAGGCGCTGAACCAGCCCGAGTCGCCGCTGTGCCCGATCGTCTCCGCGCCCAAGGCCATCGAGGTCGTCGACAAGGTCAACGCGGCCACGGGGCTCGGCAACGCCAAGTTCCTGATGGACCTGTACCACCTGGCGATGAACGGCGAGGACCTCCATGAGGTCATCGAGAAGTACACCGAGAAGACCGGGCACGTGCAGATCGCCGACAACCCGGGCCGCGGGGCCCCCGGCACCGGCCACCTGGACTTCACCGACCTGGTCAACCGCCTGAAGAAGGCCGGTTACGACGGCTGGGTGGGGCTCGAGTACAAGCCCGGCGACCGGCCGAGCGCCGGCGCCTTCGAGTGGCTGCCCGCCCCGCTGCGCGCCGCCGACCAGCACTGATTCCGACCGACGAAAGGCACCTTCCGTGAGTACTCTTCCCAAGGTCGCGTGGATCGGTCTGGGCATCATGGGCTCCCCGATGGCGGAGAACCTGATCAAGGCCGGCTACTCCGTCACCGGCTACACCCTGGAGCAGGACAAGCTCGACCGGCTGGCCAAGGCCGGCGGCACCGCCGCCAACAGCATCGCCGAGGCCG
>NZ_PQSQ01000080.1 GCF_002920575.1 Streptomyces sp. Ru73
GAACTGGGCCTGACCGGCGTGCCCGTGCACAACGTCAACAACAACTGCGCGACCGGCGCGACCTCGCTGATGCTCGCGCGGCAGTTCGTGGCCGGCGGCATCAACGACTGCGTGCTGGCGCTGGGCTTCGAGAAGATGAAGCGCGGCGCGCTGGGCGGGGGCGCGGGAGGCGACGACTTCGCCGCTTCGCCCGTGGCCCGGCACTACGGGGTGATGGCCGCCCGGCACGGCTTCGCGCGGACCCCGCCCACCGCGCAGATCTTCGGCAACGCGGCCCGCGAGCACATGGAGAGGTACGGCACCACAGCGCGCCAGCTCGCGGCGGTCGGCGCCAAGAACCACCGGCACTCGGCGCACAATCCGTACGCCCAGTTCCAGGACGTATACACCGTCGAGGAGGTGCTCGCGGCCCGGACCGTGCACGATCCCCTCACCAAGCTCCAGTGCTCGCCGACCTCCGACGGCGCGGCGGCGGCCGTCGTCGCCTCCGCGCGCTTCGTCCGCGAGCACGGCCTGGAGGACCGGGCCGTGGAGATCGCCGGGCAGGCCATGACCACCGACACGGAGGAGTCCTTCGCGTCCGGCTCCTGCATCGACGTCGTCGGCAGGCCGATGTCGCGCGCCGCGGCGCGGCAGGCGTACGAGGCGAGCGGGCTCGGCATCGAGGACGTCGACGTCGTCGAGCTGCACGACTGCTTCTCCGTCAACGAACTGCTCAGCTACGAGGCGCTGGGCATGTGCGCGGACGGCGAGTCCGGCAAGCTCGTCGAGGAGGGCGCGACCACGTACGGCGGGCGGTGGGTGGTGAACCCCTCCGGCGGCCTGATCTCCAAGGGCCACCCGCTCGGCGCCACCGGACTGGCCCAGTGCGCCGAGCTGACCTGGCAGCTGCGCGGCGAGGCGGGAGCGCGGCAGGTACCGGGCGCGCGGGTGGGGCTCGCGCACAACATCGGACTGGGCGGCGCTGCGGTGGTGACGCTGCTGCGCCGGCCGTAGCGGACGTCCGTACTCGGTCCTGGGGCCTGCCGGGCCGACGTCCTGCCGTTCCGACGTCCTGCCGTTCCGACGTCCTGCCGTTCCGACGTCCTGCGGCCGGGCGTCCCGCCGCCCTGGAGCCTGCGGTCCTAGGTCCTGCGGACCGGGACCGTTGGGCCGATAATCCGATGCCGTGTGCATTCGTCGGATGACAGGATGACCGGCATGCCCCCGCTCACGACCACCGGCCAGCCACCGTCCCGCGCCACCGCCCGCAAGGCCCCGCCCGCCTGGGCGGTGATGCTCGCGGTCTGCGCGGGGCAGTTCCTCGTGGTCCTCGACGTCTCCGTGGTGAACGTCGCGATGCCCACGATGCGGTCCTCGCTCGGCCTGAGCGAACTGGGTCTGCAGTGGGTGGTCAACGCGTACGTGATCACCTTCGCCGGGTTCCTGATGCTCGGCGGGCGCACCGCCGACCTCTTCGGGCGCAAGCGGGTCTTCCTCATCGGGCTCGGGCTGTTCACCGCGGCGAGCCTGGGCGGCGGGCTCGCGCAGGAGCCCTGGCAGCTGATCGCCGCGCGGACGGTCCAGGGCATCGGCGCCGCCGTGCTCGCCCCCGCCACCCTCACCATCCTCACCACCTCCTTCCCGCCGGGCCACGCGCGCACCCGGGCCGTCGCCACCTGGACCGCCGTCGGCGCGGGCGGCGGCGCGGCCGGCGGCCTGGTCGGCGGGGTGCTCACCGAATTCCTGTCCTGGCGCTGGGTGCTGCTGATCAACGTGCCCATCGGTGCGCTGGTATTGGCCGGTGCCGCGTTCTGCCTGCGCGAGAGCCGGCAGGGGGAGCGCCGCCGGCTGGACGTGCCGGGCGCGCTGCTCGTCACCGGCGGCCTCGCGCTCGTCGCGTACGGCATCGTGCAGACCGGCGAACGCGGCTGGACGGCCGCCGGCGCGCTGCTGCCGCTGGTCGCCGGGGTGGCCGTGCTCGGCGCCTTCGTCGCGGTGGAGGCCCGCTCGGCGGCGCCGCTGATGCCGCTGGGCGTCTTCCGGCCGCGGTCGGTGTGGGCGACCACCTCGGCGATGGTCGTGGTCGGCGCCGGGATGTTCTCCATGTGGTACTTCCTCTCGCTCTACACGCAGAACGTCCTCGGCTACTCCGCGCTCCAGGCGGGCCTGGCCTTCCTGCCGCACTCCTTCTCCATCGTGATCGGCTCCAAGGCGGCGCCCCGGCTGATGGCGCTGCCCCGGATCGGCGCGAAGACCGTGGCCGTCGCGGGCGTGCTGCTCGCCGCCGTGGGCATGGCCTGGCAGTCGGCCATGGGCCTGCACGGCACGTACGTCGGCACGATCCTCGGCCCGGGCATCACGATGGCGCTGGGCGCCGGGCTCTCGGCCACCCCGATCGCCGCGATCTGCACGGCGGGTGCGGCGGCCGGCGACGCCGGGCTGGTCTCCGGACTGATCAACACCTCCCGGCAGATCGGCGGCGCACTCGGTCTGTCGGTCCTCTCGACGGTCGCGGCCGGAGTCGCGGGTACCGGCCGCGCGGCCCTGGCCGACGGCTACGCCCTCGCCTTCCGCGTCGCCGCGGGAGTCCTCCTCGGCAGCGTCCTGCTGATGCTGCTCTCCCTCCCGGGGCGTGCACAGGACGGGGAACGCGCGCAGGACGCGGAACGCGCACAAGACGGTGAGCGCACGCAGGGCATCGGGCGGAACGGTGCGGGGGAGGGCGCGGAAGCCTGAGGGGCGGCGCAGGGGGAGGGTGCGGAAGCCTTGGAAGCGGCGCGGGGAGGAGCCGGTTCTCCTGCGGAAGTGTGTGCTTCGTCGCTGGTCCCGGGCGTTTGCCGGGCGAAGTGGCGCGAGAGGATGCGGGTATGACTGACCACGACACCGCTGCCCCGTCCTTTCCCGCCACCGGCCGCCGCGTCCTGGTGAGCGGCGCGTCGCGGGGCCTCGGCCGGGCCCTGGCACACGCCTTCGCGGAGAACGGTGACCGCGTCGCCGTGCACTACGGCTCGCGCCGGGCGGAAGCCGAGGAGACCCTCGCCGCGCTGCCCGGCGACGGCCACACCCTGCTGCAGGCCGACGTAGCCAGCCCCGAAGGCGCCGCCGGCCTGGTCGAAGCGGCCGACGCGGCGCTCGGCGGCATCGACGTTCTGGTGAACAACGCCGCGGTCGTCAACACGCCGCACCCGCCCGCCACCACCTCGTACGCCGACTGGACCGCCGCCTGGCAGCAGCACGTCGCGGTCAACCTGCTCGGTACCGCGCACCTGAGCCACGGCGTCGCGCAGCGCATGATCGCGCAGGGCACCGGCGGGCGGATCGTCAACGTCGGCTCGCGCGGCGCCTTCCGCGGCGAGCCCGACAACCCCGCGTACGGCGCCACCAAGGCCGCCGTGCACGCTCTCGGCCAGTCCCTCGCCGTGGCGCTCGCGCCGTACGGCATCGCCGTGGCGTCCGTGGCGCCCGGCTTCATCGACACCGAGCGGGTGGGCCACCGGCTGGAGGGCGAGGAGGGCGCCGCGATCCGCGCCCAGAGCCCGTTCGGCCGGGTCGCCGAGCCGGCCGAGGTCGCGGCCGCGGTCCGCTGGCTGGCTTCCCCGGAGGCGCAGTGGAGCTCGGGCACCGTGCTCGACGTCAACGGCGCTTCGTACCTGCGGACTTGAGCGCCCGGGCCGCGCCCCGCCGGGGCGGGACGCGGCAGCCCGGTTTCCGCCTTGCCGGCCCGGCGCGCCGGTGCCACCGTCGTCGCATGGCGAACATCCCCGCTGACCTGTCGTACAGCAAGGACCACGAGTGGCTCCGGCCGGCCGGCAACCGGGCCACGATCGGCATCACCGACTACGCCCAGCGCCAGCTCGGCGACATCGTCTACGTCGAACTGCCCAAGCGCGGCGAGACCTTCGAGGCCGGTGAGCCGATCGGCTCGCTGGAGTCCGTCAAGGCGGTCAGCGAGATCTACCTCCCGGTCGCCGGCACGGTGGTGGAGGTCAACGCCGCCCTCGCGGACTCGCCCGACGACATCAACTCCGACCCCTATGGCGACGGCTGGCTGCTCGTCCTCCAGGTGTCCGGCAACACCGACGCCCTGCTGAGCGCTGCGGAGTACGAGGACTACCTGCGCGAGGAGGGCTCTTAGGCTCTTAGGGGTGGTACCGCTCCGGCAGACCCCATCCGCGGACGACCCCGTTCGTGCCGCTCCCTACAGCCAGCCGTTCCGCCGGGCCGCGCGGACCGCTTCCATGCGGTTGCGGGTGCCGGTCTTGCCGATCGCGGCCGAGAGGTAGTTGCGCACCGTCGCCTGCGAGAGGTGCAGTCTGCCCGCGATGTCGGCCACCGTCGCGCCGTCCACAGCCGCGGTCAGCACCTCCTGTTCGCGGGGCGTCAGCGGATTCGGCCCGGCGCTCAGCGCGGCGGCCGCCAGCCCGGGATCGATGACGCGCTCCCCGGCCAGCACCCGGCGGATCGCCGCGGCCAGCTCCTCCACCGGCCCGTCCTTCACCAGGAAGCCGCACGCCCCGGCCTCCATCGCGCGCCGCAGATACCCCGGCCGCCCGAACGTGGTCACGATCAGCACCTTGCAGTCCGGCAGCGCCTCCCGCAGGTCGGCCGCCGCGTCCAGGCCGCTGCGCCCGGGCAGTTCGATGTCCAGCAGCGCGATGTCCGGGCGGCTCTCCAGGGCCGCGGCGACGACCTGGTCGCCGGCCGCCACCTGCGCCACCACCTCCATGTCCGCTTCCAGATTGAGCAGCAGCGCCAGCGCGCCGCGCATCATCCCCTGGTCCTCGGCCAGCAGGACCTTGATCACCTGGACATCTCCTCCGCCTCCGGCAGTACGCCCGTGTCCTCGGGCAGCTCGGCCACCAGCCGGAAACCGCGCCGCCCGTCGGGCCCCGCGTCCAGCGTGCCGCCGGCCGCGGCCAGCCGCTCGGCGAGCCCGGTCAGCCCCGTGCCGCCGCCCTCGGCGGGTGCCTGGGAGCTTACGGGACCGCGGCCGTCGTCGGTGATCGTCAGCCGGGCCCGGTCGCTGTCGACGCGCACCTCGATCTCGCAGCGGGTGGCGCCGCTGTGCCGGACGGCGTTGGTGACGCCCTCCCGCACGACCCAGCCCAGCAGCGCACCGGCCTGCGGGGAGAGCGGCGGGCCCGACTGGCGGACGACCGGCTCGATGCCGCCCGCCTCCAGCGCCGACCGCGCCCGGTCCAGCTCGGTGGCCAGGCTGCCCTGGCGGTAGCCGGTGACCGCCTCCCGGATCTCGGTGAGCGCCTGCCGGCCCACCGCCTCGATGTCGGCGGCCTGTTCCAGCGCCGCGTCCACGTCCCGCGGCGCCAGCCGGCGGACCGCCTCCGCCTTCACCACGACCACCGAGAGGGTGTGCCCCAGCAGATCGTGCAGATCGCGGGAGAACCGCAGCCGCTCCTTCTCCACCGCCGTACGGGCCAGCCGGCCCTCGGTGGCCCGCAGCCGCCGGTTGGTCTCGAAGAGGCCGAGGACGGCCGAGGTGACCATGCCGGAGATGAAGGTGCCGTAACCGATGGTCGAGGCGTCCCACGGGTCGCCGCTGCCGTGGCCGGCCAGCGTGCCGGCCGAGGCGCTGGCGATGAAGAGCGCCACGAACAGCGGCCGCCCGCGCAGCAGGGTCCCGGCGGCCAGCGTCATCAGCGGGAAGAACAGCATCCACGCCCCGCCGTAGCCGATCCCCAGGGCGTACGTCACGACGGCCAGCGCGGCGAGCAGGCCGTACGGCACCCAGGTGGCGCGGGCCCGCGGGTCGAAGGCGGTGCGCACCACGCCGACGTAGAGCGAGTTGAAGGCCAGCAGTCCCGCACCGGCCAGCCAGGGGTTGCCGGCCTTCCCGTTGAGCGTGTTGGAGATCGCGCCCACGCCCATGATCAGCCAGGGCAGGAACGTGGTGGGCGTGGGCCCCTTCCGGAAGGTCACGGGACCGTCCTTCGGCGCCCCCAGGCTCATCCAGAAGGGCTCCCTGCCGCAGCCCTTCTTGGGGGCCTCGTCGTCCCGCTCCGCCATGACGTCCTCGAACTCCGTGCCGCGCACGCGCACCACCTGTGTACCGCCCCGTCCCGCCTCAGGCCGTCCGGGCCGCGCGCCGGTACGCGTACACCGCATAACCGCCGAACGCGGCCAGCCACGCCACCAGCACCAGGACCGTACCCGCCGACGGGCCGTGCCCGGCGGTGACGCTCCAGCCGAGGTCCGCGAAGCGGTTCGACGGCGTCCAGCGGGATATTTCCCGCAGCCAGCCGGGGAACACCGCGGCCGGGAACCACAGCCCGCCGATGATCGCCAGCAGCATCATGCAGCCGGCGTTCACCATGCCGGCGGCCTGCGACGAGAGGCGGTAGCCGTTGCC
Organism: Streptomyces sp. Ru73; assembly: GCF_002920575.1. Lineage (GTDB taxonomy): Bacteria > Actinomycetota > Actinomycetes > Streptomycetales > Streptomycetaceae > Streptomyces. The sequence continues at coordinate 6,350 of NZ_PQSQ01000080.1, forward strand.
CAGGCCGAGCAGCGTGAACGGCGTCGTGCCCAGCCACAGCAGGACGACCAGCCCGGCCCACTGCCAGGTCGCCAGGCGTACGCCGTTGACCAGCGCGCCCAGCAGCAGCACCACGACGATCGCGGGCAGTACGGTCACCGACGCGCTCAGCCCGCGGCCCACCACCACCCGGGCCGGGGACAGCGGCGTGATCCGCAGCTGCCGCAGCCAGCCGAGCTTCTTGTCCTCGGCGACACCGTTGCCCGTGCCGAGCGCCGCGCCCAGCGCGCCGTACGACGCCATGCCGACCATGGCGGTGACCTTCCATGCCTCGGCGTCCTTGCCCGAGTCCCCGACGAGGTTGGTCAGCAGCAGGTACATCAGCACCGGCATCCCGATGCCGAAGATCACGAAGCCCTTGTCGCGCAGCGTTCTGCGGACTTCCAGACGGATGTAGTCGATCATGACCGGGCTCCTTCGCCGACCGCCGCTGCGCCTTCCGGGGCACCGGTACCGCTGACCGCCCGGCCGCCGTCCGCGGCGTCCGTGCGGGAGGAAGTGAGGGAGAGGAACGCGTCCTCCAGACTGGCCGGGGCCACCTGCAGGCCCCGGACGAGGCCCAGCCGGGCCAGTGCCAGCACCGTCGCGTCGGAGTCGCCGGACCGCAGCAGCGCGCGGTCGCCCCGTATCTCCAGGGACGTCACGCCCGGCAGCTCGGTCAGCCCGTCGCTGGGGCCGCCCGCCAGGTCGAAGGAGACCAGCGCGCCGCCGACGGTGCGCTTGATCGCCTCGCCGCTGCCGTCGGCCACCACCCGGCCGTGGTCCACGACCACGATCCGGTCGGCGTTCTCATCGGCCTCGGTGAGGTAATGCGTGGAGAACACCACGGTGTTGCCCCGCCGCGCGTACGCCCGCATCGCGCGCCAGAAGTCCCGGCGGCCCTCGACGTCCAGCGCCGTGGTCGGCTCGTCCAGCACGACCAGGTCCGGGTCGCCGGCCAGCGCCACCGCGAAGCGGACCCGCTGCGCCTGGCCCCCCGAGAGCCGGTCCACCCGCTGTCCCGCCAGCTCCGCCAGCCCGGCCAGCGCCAGCGCCTCGGACACCGCCATCGGCTTCGGGTACGTGGCCGCCACGAAGGCGACCAGCTCCCGCACCGTCACCCGCGGTATCGGCTGTCCGTCCTGCAGCATCGCGCCGATCCGCCCCGCGCGCACCGCCTCCTCCGGGGCGCCGCCGAACAGGCGCACCTCGCCGGAGGTGGGCGGCAGCAGCCCGAGCAGCATGCTGATCGTGGTCGACTTCCCGGCGCCGTTCCGCCCCAGCAGCGCGACGGTCTCGCCGCGCCGGACGGTGAGGTCCAGGCCGTCGACGGCCCGCACGTCACCGTAGGTCTTCACCACGCCCGAGAACGCCACAGCGGCGGTATCCCGAGCGCTCCCCCTTGTCCCCGTTTTCCCCGTTGTCGTCGTCATGCCCATGAATCTACGGACAGTGAGGGTGGTCCGGGTAGAAAAAAATGTCGTCGGCCGGGGAGGACAAATGTCACGGGTGCGGCGGGGGAGACGGCCGCCGGATGCACCCGTCCGTACCTGACGCACCGTCAGGGGGTTCCGGGCCGAAGCCGTATGGGCTATACATGGGCCATCGGTAGAACGCGTTCTAGTGTGCTCGCGCGCCGTCGTGACGTGCCGCGCGGCCGCCGCGCCCCGGCGCGTCACCGACCGCTGACGACCCCGGCCGGCCGACGGTGCGGACGCCCGGCCGGGGTCTTGCCGCCCGCCCTCCGCACGCCACCCGTACGACACCGCACCACGGCGAAGGAGCCCCGCCCCATGCCCATCGACGCCGCCAAGGCCGTTGCCGCCGAGCCGCGCACCTCCGACCTCGCCTGGGACCACAAGGACGTGCAGCTCTACCACCTCGGCATCGGCGCGGGCGCCCCCACCGAGGAGCGGCCCGGCGCCGCCACCGACCCCGACGAGCTGCGCTACACCCTGGAGAGCCGGCTGCACGTCCTGCCCAGCTTCGCCACCGTCGCGGGCGGTGGCATGGCCGTGGTCGGCGGGCTCTCGTCCCCCGGCATCGAGGTGGACCTCGCGGCCGTCCTGCACGGCGCCCAGAAGATCACCCTGCACCGGCCGATCCCCGTCAAGGGCGCGGCCCGCCAGACATCGACCGTCCCCGCCGTCTACGACAAGGGCAAGGCCGCGGTCATCGTGCTGCGTTCGGAGACCGCCGACGAGGACGGGCCGCTGTGGACCAGCGACACCCAGATCTTCGTACGCGGCGAGGGCGGCTTCGGCGGCGAGCGCGGCCCGTCCACCCGCCTGGACCTGCCCGAGCGCGCGCCCGACCGTACGGTGACCCGGCTCATCCGCGCCGACCAGGCGCTGCTGTACCGGCTCTCCGGCGACTGGAACCCGCTCCACGCCGACCCGGAGTTCGCCGCGCTCGCGGGCTTCGACAAGCCGATCCTGCACGGCCTGTGCTCGTACGGAGTGACGCTGAAGGCGGTGGTGGACACGGTGCTGGACGGGGACGTCGGCCGGGTCCGCAGCTACGCCGCACGCTTCGCCGGCGTGGTCTTCCCCGGCGAGCCGCTGCGCATCCGTATGTGGCGGGACGCGCCCGGCCGAGGAAGCGTCCAGGTGTCGGTCACCGCACCGGAGCGCGACGACGCACCGGTACTCGCCGACACCGTGGTCGAGCACGTCTGACCCGGCCGGGGCGGGCCGCCGCCTGCCCCGCGCCCCCGGAGGGCCGCCCGAAGCACTCGCACCACTCTCACCACCCGCACCTTCCGTAGCGTCCGTACGCAGAGGAGCCGCAGATGCGCGCAGCCGTACAGCACGAGACAGGGCAGGACAAGCTGGAGGTCCTCGACGACGTGGAGGCCGTCGGGTTCGGGCCGGGGAAGGTGCGGATACGGATCAGGGCCACCGGCCTGTGCCACTCCGACCTCTCCGCGATGAGCGGCGTGCTGCCGCAGCCCGCGCCGTTCGTCCCCGGACACGAGGGCGCGGGCGAGATCGTGGAGGTCGGGGACGGCGTCACCGGGCTCGCGCCGGGCGACCGCGTCCTGATGTGCTGGCTGCCCGCGTGCGGCAGCTGTCCGTCCTGCCGGCGCGGCCAGACGCACCTGTGCCTGGCCGGCTTCATGAACGCCGGCACCCCCAACTTCAAGCGCCCCGGCGGGGACGTCTTCGGCTTCGCCGGCACCGGCACCTTCGCCGAGGAGGTCGTGGTCGCGGCGAACTGCGCGGTGCCGGTCCCCGACGACGTGCCGTACGACATCGCCGCGCTCATCGGGTGCGGCGTGACCACCGGCCTCGGGGCCGCGCTCAACACCGCACGGGTGGAGGCCGGTTCGTCGGTCGCGGTCATCGGGTGCGGCGGCGTGGGCATCTCCACGATCCAGGGCGCGCGGGCGAGCGGTGCCGCGCAGATCGTGGCCGTCGACCCGGTGGAGTCGCGCCGCGAGGCCGCGCTGCGCTTCGGGGCGACGGAGGCGGTCGCCCCGGACGGACTGGCCGACGCCAAGCAGCGGATCACCGCGGGCGAGGGCTTCGACTACGTCTTCGAGGTCGTCGGCAAGTCCGCGACCGCCCGCACCGCCTACGAGACGACCCGGCGCGGCGGCACGCTGTGCATCGTGGGCGCGGGCGCCATGGACGACTTCTTCCAGGTCAACATGTTCGAGCTGTTCTTCGACGAGAAGCGGATCCTGCCCTCGCTGTACGGGGGCGGGGACGTGGTCCGCTCCTACGAACGCGCCATCGCCCTGTGGCGGGCCGGCCGCATCGATCTGGAAAACCTCATCACCCACCGGGTGCCGCTCACCGGCATCAACGACGCACTGGAGCAGATGCGCACCGGTACCGCGCTGCGTACCTGCATCGAACTGTGAGGCGCACGGCGCGGCACGAGAGCGCGGCGGACGCGGGGCAACGGGAGACACGGACAACGGGAGGCACGGATGGTGCTGCACGGTAGGACGGCCGTCGTCACCGGGGCGGGCCGCGGCCTGGGCCGGGCCGAGGCGCTCGAACTCGCCCGGCTCGGCGCCAACGTGGTCGTCAACGACTACGGGCAGCCGGGTCGGGACGGCTCCGGCGCGGCCTCCGCCGCGCCCGCCGAGGAGGTGGCCGCCGAGATCAGGGCGGCCGGCGGGCAGGCCACCGCGCACCTCGGGGACGTGGCCGACTTCGAGACGGCGCGCGGCCTCGTGGAGCTGGCCGTCGAGCGCTACGGAGCGCTGGACATCCTGGTCAACAACGCGGGCATCCTGCGCGACCGGATGGTCTTCTCGATGACCGAGGAGGAGTGGGACGCGGTGATCCGCGTGCACCTCAAGGGCCACTTCAACACCACCCGGTTCGCCGCTGCCCACTGGCGCGAGCGTGCCAAGGCGGGCGGCGCCCCGGTGTACGGCCGGATCGTCAACACCTCCTCCGAGGCGTTCCTCGCCGGCTCCGCCGGACAGCCCAACTACGCGGCGGCCAAGGGCGGCATCGTGGGCCTGACCACCTCCACGGCGGTGGCGCTGGCCAAGTACGGCGTGACCGCCAACGCGATCTGCCCGCGGGCCCGCACCCGGATGACCGAGGACGTCTTCGCGGGCTTCGGGGAGCCGGGTGAGGGCGAGCTGGACCCGCTGGCGCCCGAGCACGTCGCGCCGCTGGTGGGCTATCTCGCCGGGCCCGCGGCCGGCCGGGTCAACGGGCAGGTCTTCGTGGTGCACGGCGGTATGGCCGCACTCCTCGAACGGCCCCGGGTGGCCGCGCAGTTCGACGCCGCCAAGGAGGTCTTCACGTACGAGGAGCTGGACGCGGCTTTGACGCCGTACTTCGGGGACCGCGCCCCGGAGGAGAACTTCGCGGCGACGGAGGTGCTCGGCCTCAAGAAGCGCTGACCGTGACCCTTGCAGAAGCGCTGACCGCCGGCCTTCGAGAGGCGCTGGCCGCGGGCCCTTGAGGAGCGCTGAGCGCTGCCTCTGATGAAGCGCTGACCGCGGCGCTTCGGGGCGGGCGCCCCGTGACGCACGACGGCCGTGGCCGCCAGGGAGGTACCTCCCGTGGCGGCCACGGCCGTCCCGGTACTGCCCGGCTCTCGCTCAGGCGTTCCGGGAGTCCGTGGGCCGGCGGTGCCGCCCGGCGCCGGACGCCGCCGCGTCCTCGCTCGCTGCCGGGCCGCGGTGCTTGCCGGAGCCTGCGGCCGGGGCGGCCTGGGCGGAACCCTGCGGGCGCGCCTCGGTCGTGTCGGTTCGGGCTTCGGACATGGAAAGTGTCACTCCGTCAGATCGCTTACAGGTGTACGCGTCGGGACCTCCCCGAGCTCCGCTGGGAGTACCCCAGGCAGCACCGTCGGTGGCCGGGTCAACCGGCTGCGTAGCCCCTTACGAAATTCTAACGGGGCGTGCTTTCCGGCTCTACCGGGCCTCCCGGGCCGCGAGCGGCGCCTCTTGCAGCGGTACTGGCCTGCACGTTCGGGGATGCGGTTGATCGGCGTACGGTTCCCGCTCCGCCGGGTCCGGTTGTGCGGATGTTGTGCAGCCGTTCGGACGTCCCGCGATGGAAGTGAGGATTCCGGAAGCGGGCGGCAGGGCGGCCGAGGTGTTCCAGGTGAACCGCCGCGGCCGTTGCGCATGCAATTCCGGCTGCTGCGCGCCGGCCGGTACGGGGAGCGCCGCCGATGCTGCCGCGGCATCCGGAGCGGCACCCTCCGGCTCCCACTCGACGACCGTCCGCGCGACGCCGCACGGGGTGGCGGGCGTCGCGTACGGCAGCCGCAGCTCGCCCTCCGCCGTCCAGTGGCCCGTACCGGCCAGCCAGCCCGCCGGTGCAGCCGGCCGCAGCAGTTTCCCGGCCGATGGCCGCCACACGGCCAGCCAGGTGCCGGCGGCCGCGTCCACCCGGAACGCCACCGCGCAGCTCTCCGGGGTCAGCGCCTGCCCCGGCTGCGCAGCGAACGGCGTCAGTGCGGCGTCCGCGGCGTGCAGCGCCTCGGGGAACCGCACCGGCAGCGTGCTGCCCAGTACGCCCCAGCCCATCCGGTCGTGGCCCGGCGCGTCCGACCGCAGCAGCACCAGCCCGCTGTCGGGGTCGGCCAGCAGCAGCCGGTCGTTGCTCCGCTCGGTGATCTGGAGCAGCGGGCTGATCGTTCCTCCCCGGCCGAGGTCGACCACGACGGTCTTGGTCAGCCCGTCCAGCTCGCGGTCCAGGGCGAGCAGCCGGCCCGCGCGGTCCAGCCACGCCCCGCCGGTGCACCGGCCCGGCACCAGTGCGACCCGCTGCGGGCCGTCCGCGCCGCCGTGCAGCAGCCAGACCGCGGTGGCCCGGCGCGCCCCGTCGCCGCCGACCGGGGAGAGGGCGTACGCCGACGTACCGCACGGGGCGGGCGGCAGCAGCGTCAGCCCCTCGGACTCCACGCTGCCCAACGGCAGTTCGCCGGTGCCGGGCCCGGTGGGGTAGAGGAGGGCGACCGTGCTGTGGCCGTCGGCGCGGCGCAGGATCAGCACCCGGCCGTCACCGAGCGGCAGCAGTTCGCTGTCGGGCCGCTCGGGGCGGCGGCCGGGGAGCGGCACCGCGTACGGCTCGCAGCCGTCCAGCGTCCAGCGCTCGGGGAAGCAGCCGCCGCCCGGCGCGGGGACGAGCCGCGCGGCGTACGAACCGTCGGCGGCGACCGTCAGCGGCGCGTGCCGCCCGGGCAGGCCGGTGAGGCCCTTGAGCGCGGGGAGGCCCGGCGGTCCGGCGGCCGCGGGCTCGGTGCCCCTCTCGGTGTGGCCTTCGGTTCCGACGCTGTTCCCCTTGGGTCTGACACTCTCGGCGGCACAGGCAGTCATGGAATGGTCACCTCCAGTCACGGTCGAAGCTAGTTTTCGCACTTCTTGCCGATCAACGAGTGATGGACCACTTCACGCGTATGAGTGGCGTGTGTCCGATTCGCCTGCGAACGGTGCGGCGGATGTGCCGCCCGGGCCGGACGTGCCGGGGCGGCCGGCGCCCGCAGGCCGCCCCGGCACGGCGGGTCCGGTGCCGCCGACCGGCACGGCTGGGCGTCCGGCCATGCGTGGGAGGTAACCTTCCATCCGTGCCCGCACTGTCTGAAGTCCTCTCCGCCCTCGACGCCCTGTGGCCCGCCGAGCGGGCAGAGGCGTGGGACGCCGTCGGCACCGTCTGCGGCGACCCCGAAGCCCCCGTGCAGCGGGTCCTCTTCGCCGTCGACCCCGTGCAGGAGATCGCCGACGAAGCCGTGCGGCTCGGCGCCGACCTGCTCGTCACCCACCACCCGCTGTACCTGCGGGGGACGACGACGGTCGCGGCGTCCACCTTCAAGGGCAAGGTCGTCCACACGCTGATCAAGAACGACATCGCCCTGCACGTCGCGCACACCAATGCGGACACCGCCGACCCCGGCGTCTCCGACGCCCTCGCCGGTGTCCTCGACCTGCGCGTGCTGCGCCCCCTCGTGCCGGACGCGAGCGACCCGGCGGGCCGCCGCGGCCTCGGCCGGGTCTGCGAGCTCGCCCACCCGATGCCCCTCGGCGACTTCGCCCGGTACGCCGCCGAGCGGCTGCCGGCCACCGCGCAGGGCATCCGCGTCGCCGGCGACCCGGAGCGCACCGTCCGCACGGTCGCGGTCTCCGGCGGCTCCGGCGACAGCCTCTTCGACGACGTGCGCGCGGCGGGCGTGGACGCGTTCCTCACCGCCGACCTGCGCCACCACCCGGCCTCCGAGGCCACCCAGAAGAGCCCGCTCGGGCTGCTGGACGCCGCGCACTGGGCCACCGAGTGGCCCTGGTGCGAGCAGGCGGCCGCACAGCTCGACGAGATCTCCGACCGGCACGGCTGGGACCTCCGGGTCCATGTCTCGAAGACGGTCACCGATCCCTGGACCGCCCACGCGGCGTCCGCCACCGCCCTTCAGCAGAGCGCTTCGCGCGCTGTGCTCACTGACGAATCCACTGGAGCCCCCAACTGAACGCCGCGCCCGCAGACCAGATCCGCCTCCTGGACGTCCAGTCCCTGGACCTCCGGCTCACCCAGCTCGCGCACCGCCGCAACAACCTCCCGGAGCTGGCCGAGCTGCAGACCCTGGAGGGCGACCTCACCCAGCAGCGCGACCTGCTCGTCGCCGCGCAGACCGAGGAGAGCGACACCGCCCGCGAGCAGACCAAGGCCGAGCAGGACGTGGACCAGGTGCGCCAGCGCGCCGCCCGCGACCAGCAGCGGCTGGACTCCGGCGCGATCACCTCGCCAAAGGACCTGGAGAACCTCCAGCGCGAGATCGCCTCGCTGGCCAAGCGCCAGGGCGACCTGGAAGAGGTCGTTCTGGAGGTCATGGAGCGCCGCGAGTCCGCGCAGGAGCGGGTCGCCGAGCTGACCGAGCGCGTGGAGGCCGTGCAGGCCAAGGTCGCCGACGCCGTCGCGCGCCGGGACGCCGCCTTCGCCGAGATCGACGCCGAGGTGGCCACGGTCACCAAGGAGCGCGAGCTCACCGCCGCCGACATCCCGGCCGACCTGCTGAAGCTGTACGACCGGCTGCGCGAGAAGCAGGGCGGCGTCGGCGCGGCGCGGCTCTACCAGCGGCGCTGCGAGGGCTGCCGCCTGGAGCTGGACATCACCGAGCTGAACGACGTCCGGGCGGCCGCCGCCGACCAGGTCGTGCGCTGCGAGAACTGCAGCCGCATCCTGGTCCGCACGCCCGACTCCGGCCTGTAGGCCGCCATGCCGCGCACGTTCGTCGTCGAGGCGGACGGCGGGTCCCGGGGCAATCCCGGGCCCGCCGGGTACGGCGCCGTCGTCCTCGACCCCGCGACGGGCGAGACGCTGGCCGAGGCCGCCGAGTACCTGGGTACGGCCACCAACAACGTCGCCGAGTACAAGGGGCTGGTGGCCGGGCTGCGCGCCGCGTACGCGCTGGACCCGGAGGCGGAGATCCGGGTCCGGATGGACTCCAAGCTCGTCGTCGAGCAGATGTCCGGGCGGTGGAAGATCAAGCACCCGGACATGCAGCCGCTCGCGGCCGCCGCCAGGGCGGTCTTCCCGCCCGGCCGGGTCACGTACGAGTGGATCCCGCGCGCGCAGAACAAGCACGCCGACCGCCTCGCCAACGAGGCGATGGACGCGGGCGCGGCCGGCCGCCAGTGGGAGCCGGGTGCGTCCGGCGCGGCGCTCGCGACGGGGGCGCGGCCTTCGGGCGCGACGGCCGTGGACGCGGGCCTGGACGGCCTGGAGGCCACGGACGTCACGGACGCGGGCCTGGACGATGCCGCGCTTGCGGACGCGGGGCTGAACGGTGCGGGGGCTTCCGGTCCGGCCGGTGCGGCGCTCGCCGCGGGCGCGAGCGCCGAGGCCGCGGCGCCGGCCACCCCGCCGTCCGGCTGGTCGGCCCCCGCCGACCTCGGGACGCCGACCACCTTCGTGCTGCTGCGGCACGGCGAGACCCCGCTGACCCCGGAGAAGCGGTTCTCCGGCAGCGGCGGCTCGGACCCCGCGCTCTCCGAAGTGGGGCGCCACCAGGCCCGCGAGGCCGCCGCCGCGCTCGCCGTACGCGGCACGATCCAGGAGATCGTCAGCTCCCCGCTGCGCCGCTGCCGGGAGACGGCCCAGGTCGTCGCGGCCCGGCTCGGCCTGGACGTACGCATCGAGGACGGGCTGCGCGAGACGGACTTCGGCGCCTGGGAGGGGCTGACCTTCTCCGAGGTGCGCGAGCGCCACCCGGCCGACCTGAACGCCTGGCTCGGCTCCGCCAGGGCCGAACCGACCGGCGGCGGCGAGTCGTTCGCGGCCGTGGCACGCCGGGTCGCGCTGACCCGCGACAAGCTGCGCGCCCGGTACGCCGGCAAGACGGTCCTGCTGGTCACGCACGTGACCCCGGTCAAGACGCTGGTACGGCTGGCTCTCGGCGCCCCGCCGGAGTCACTGTTCCGCATGGAACTGTCCGCCGCCTCGCTGTCGGCGATCGCGTACTACGGGGACGGCAATGCGTCGGTGCGGTTGCTGAACGACACGTCGCACCTGCGGTAGGCGGCGGAGCCGCCAGGGGCGCGGGGAACTGCGCGACCGGCCACGACGCAGCCGCAGCCGGCCACTGCGATGCCCACCGCGGCGGGGGCGTGCCTCGCCACGCGGCCGCGCCGCCGCGGTGGTTGCCCGCGCAGTTCCCCGCGCCCCTTCGGGGCGCTTGTCAGGAGCCGAGTGCGGAGGCCTCGGCCGCCAGCCGCTCGACGCGCGCCCAGTCCTTGGCGCGCAGCGCGTCCGCCGGGAGCATCCACGTGCCGCCGACGCACGCCACGTTCGGCAGGGCGAGGTACTCCGGCGCGTTGGACGCCTTGATGCCGCCCGTCGGGCAGAAGCGGGCCTGGGGGAGGGGCGAGGCCAGCGACTTCAGGTACGCCGTGCCGCCCGCGGCCTCCGCCGGGAAGAACTTCATCTCCGTGACGCCCTCCGCCAGCAGCGTCACCACCTCGGACGTCGTGGAGACGCCGGGCAGGAACGGTACGCCGGAGTCCTTCATCGCGCCGAGCAGCCGCGGCGACCAGCCGGGGCTCACCAGGAAGCGGGCGCCCGCCGCGACCGTCCCGGTGACCTGCGCGGGCGTGATCACCGTGCCCGCACCCACCACCGCGTCCGGGACCTCGGCCGCGATCGCCCGGATGGAGTCCAGCGCCGCCGGGGTGCGCAGCGTGACCTCGATCGCGGGCAGGCCGCCCGCGACGAGCGCGCGGGCGAGCGGCACGGCGTCGGCGGCGTCCTCCAGGACGACGACGGGGACGACGGGGGCCAGCCCGAGGACGGAGCCCTCGGGGGCGGCGGAGGCGGAAGCAGAGGCAGCACTAGTCACGGGTTCATAGTGCGCCTCGGAAACAGTCTTCGCAACGAGCGTTGCGCATGCTGCAATGGGTCGGTGTTTCAGTCTTCCGGGCCGGCCGTCGGCTCAGAGCTCGGTGACGATCACGTCCAGCGCCCATGCCTTGCCGGCCTTCGCCGGGGCCTGTGCCTCGACCGTGTAGCCGAGCCCGCGCAGCGCCTCCACCAGCTCGGCCGGGCCGTCCGGCGTCAGCCCGGCGGTGAGCAGGTCGCGGACCATCCGGCCCTTCGTCGCCTTGTTGAAGTGGCTGACCACGGAGCGCTTCTCCACCCCGTTCACGATCTTCGACTGGAGCACCCGCACCGTCGCCGTCCGCTCGGCCACCTCGCCCTTGGGCTTCCACGCCGACGCGTACGCCGACGACCGCAGGTCCAGCACCAGCTGATCGCCGGCCGCCGCGGGCATGACCTCGGCCATCGGACCGCGCCAGTACGCACCGAGCGCGCCCAGCCCCGGCAGCTTCACGCCCATGGAGCAGCGGTAGGACGGGATGCGGTCGGCGATGCCCACCGCGCCCCACAGCCCGGAGAAGACCAGCAGCGACTGCTCCGCCAGCGCCCGCGCCTTCGTGTCGAGCGTGGCCAGCCCCAGCGCGTCGTACAGCACGCCGGTGTAGATCTCGCCCGCCGGGCGGGTGCCGGCGGTGCGCAGCGCGGCGTTCTTCGCGACCTCGCCCTTCAGGCCCTCGCTCAGGCCCAGCACCTCCTGCGCCTTGCCCGCGTCCGCCGCGCACAGCTCGACCAGCTCGGTCAGCACGGTCTCCCGGGCGGGCGCGAGGCCCGGCAGCGACAGCGCGGCCACGTCCAGCGGGGCCGCGCCGTCCAGCGCCTCGGCCTTGCCTTCGGACGGCGGCAGCAGCGTGAGCACGGTCGTTCTCCTTACGGCGGTACGGGCACGGGGGCGGGCCGCGCGCGGGCGGCCCCCGTGAACCCTATGCGGTCGCCACGACGGCGCCGCCCGGTACCCACAGGGGATTTGTCCTAGTCTCGTGCCATGCCCCGTCGCCCGATGCGCGTGACCGACGCATCCCTCGCGGACACCGCCCTGCTGTGCGGAGCGCTGCGGGAGCTGCGGCAGCGGACGGACGTCCCGGCGGACTTCCCGGCCGCGGCCGAAGCGGAGGCCCGCAGCGCCGCGCGCGACCCGCGGCTGCCCGCCGAGGACGCCACCGCGCTGCCGCTCTTCACCATCGACCCGGCCGGCTCGCCCGACCTGGACCAGGCCATGTACCTGGAGCGCAGGGAACCGGGCGGCTTCCGGGTGCACTACGCCATCGCCGACGTCGCCGCGTTCGTCACGCCGGGAGGCGCGCTGGACACCGAGGCGCACCGCCGCGTGACCACCCTGTACTTCCCCGATACGCGCGTACCGCTGCACCCGCCCGTCCTCAGCGAGGGCGCCGCGGGGCTGCTGCCCGACCAGGACCGGCCGGCCGTCCTGTGGCGGCTCGACCTGGACGAGTACGGCGCGCTCGTCGCCACCGACGTACGCCGGGCCGTCGTCCGCTCCCGCGCCCGGCTGGACTACGAGGGCGTGCAGCGCGCCATCGAGTCCGGCACGGCCGCCGAACCGCTCTCCCTGCTCCGCGACATCGGCCAGCTGCGCGAGGAGCGCGAACGGGACCGCGGCGGCATCTCGCTGAACGTGCCGGAGCAGGAGGTCGTGGTGCGCGACGGCCACTACCGCCTCGACTACCGGGCCCCGCTCCCCGCACACGGCTGGAACGCACAGATCTCGCTGCTCACCGGCATGGCGGCGGCCGGCCTGATGCTCGACTCCGGCACCGGCGTCCTGCGCACCCTGCCCGCGGCCCCGGACGGCGCGGTGGCCCGGCTGCGGCGCACCGCCCGGGCGCTGGACGTCGACTGGCCGCACCACACCTCGTACGCCGAGCTGGTCCGCGGCCTCGACCCGCACCGCCCGGCGCACGCCGCGTTCCTCCAGGAGTGCACCGCCCTGCTGCGCGGCGCGGGCTACACGGTCTTCGACGGCACGGCGCCCGCGCCCGGCGACGCGCTGCACTCCGCCGTCGCCGCGCCGTACGCGCACGCCACGGCGCCGCTGCGCCGCCTCGTCGACCGGTACGTCGCCGAGCTGTGCCTGGCAGCGGCGGCGGGCCGGCCGGCGCCGGACTGGGTACGGGCGGCGCTGCCCGCACTGCCCGCCGAGATGGCGGCGGGGGAGCGGCGGGCGCACCGCGTCGAGCGGGAGTGCGTGGACCTGGTCGAGGCGGCCCTGCTGCGCGACCGGGTCGGCGAGCTCTTCGACGGCTACGTCGTCGACCGCGACGAGGACCGGCCCCGCCGCGGCACCGTCCACCTCTGCGACCCGGCGGTCGTCGGCCGCCTGGACGCCGCCCCCGAAGCCCCGCCACTGCCCCTCGGCCACCGCCTGCGGGTCCGCCTCACCGCCGCCGACCCGGGCCACGAGCCGGTGCGCTTCGTACCGGCCTGAGCACTTCAGGGGCCGGCCTGGGCGCTTCAGGGGCCGGCCTGGGCGCCGTTCGCCACCGGCCCTGGGCGCCGTACGCCTCAGGGGCCGGCCGGCTCGGGCTCCGGGCCCGGTCGCGGTCGGGGTCCCGGCCCCCGCTCCGGCTCGGCGGCGTCTGCCGCCCGAGCCCCCTCGGCCGCCTCCCCCGCGGCCTTGTCCACCCCGACCGCCGCCACGGCCTCCCGCAGGGCCGCCACCGCCGCCCGTGCGTCGTCCGCGTGGAAGCGGACCGTACGGACCTCCTCCGGCGGCCCCAGGAACCGCCGTACGACCGTGACCGGCGCCGACAGCTCCAGCGTGACCGAGGTCTGCCCGGCGACGGCCGCCTCCAGGACGCCGGCGGGCGGCTTCTCTTTGGGGAAGCGCAGATCGCGCCGCACGGTGGCCACGCGCGCGAGCGGTATCTCGGTGTCGAGCCGCGCGCCGTTCCGTAGGCGCAGCGCTTCGCGCCCCACGAGGTGCGGCCGGGTGACCGCGGCGGCGTGCATGCCCAGCGCCATCAGGACCGTGTAGACGTCCAGTACCAGCACGATCGCGTGCGCGACGGGATACGCCGCGAGCAGGAAGGACACCCCGACGGTCTCCGCGAGGCACACGAAGGCGAAGCCGAGCACCAGAGGGGCCTGCGCCCGTGCGTACCCGAAGGCGCGCACCCCGGGCTCCTTCGTGCCGTCCTGCCGCCGCGCCACCCACAGCCCGAGGCTCGCCAGCCACCGCCCTTCATGGGCGAGCAGCAGGCGCGACGTACGGGCCCGGCTCACCGCGCACGCTCCGCGAAGAGGCGGATCGCCTGCCGGATCGCCGCGGCCTGGGCCGGGGCGAAGTGCGCGTAGAAGGCGTCCATCAGGGCCCGCGCCGCCGCCGCGTCCCCCGGCCGGGCTTCCTCGGCGGCCAGCGCCTCCTGCGCGCCGGCGGCCAGCTGTGCTGCCATCTCGTCCGGCAGGCAGTCGCACAGCGCCCGTGCCGCCCGGTCCACTCGCGGGTCGTCCACCGCTGCCTCCGCCAGCTCGTCCAGCAGCGCGTACACCTCGTACGCACGGTCCATCGCGCCGGGTGCCTCCAGCGCCGAGCCGAGCAGCGTCGACACCTCCGCCGACCCCGTGCCCATCGACTCGAACAGGGCCATCAGCTCCCGCTCCGTCGCGGCCATCGCGGGCTCGGGGCCCGGCCGGGCGGCCGAGGCGCGGGCCATCCGCCCGAAGACGTCCGCCAGCTCCTCGGAGACCGGGCCCTCGGCGGGCAGCCCGCCGTGCTCCTCGGCCCGGCGCAGCAGCGTCCGCAGCCGGCTCCGGCGCTCCCGGATCTCCGCCTCCTGCCGGGCCAGGTCGGCGTCCAGCTCGGCCAGCACCTCGTGCAGCGCGCGCCCGGCGTCCTCGGCGAGCACGTCCCGCACCTCGTCCAGGCTCAGCCCCAGCTCCGTCAGGCGCCGCACCCGCGCGAGCAGGACGGCGTCGCGCAGCGCGTACTCCCGGTACCCGTTGGCCCGGCGCTCCGGCTCGGGCAGCAGTCCCAGGTGGTGGTAGTGGCGCACGGTCCGGGTGCTGACCCCGGCGAGCGCCGCCAGTTCTCCGATCCTCATGCCGGCCGTCCGCCGCGCGAGCTCTCCGTCTCCATGGCGACCAGTAGAAACGTTGACGCTGCGACAAGGTCAAGGACGCGGGGGCGGCCGTGGCCGGGGACGGGGCGCACGCGGTGTGCGGGTAGCATGGTCGGCACGGCGGACGAGCCGGCCGGGCGGTCGCGTGGGGGTCTTCGGACCTCCCCGAGGAACGTCCGGGCTCCACAGGGCAGGGTGGTGGGTAACGCCCACCCGGGGTGACCCGCGGGACAGTGCCACAGAAAGCAGACCGCCGGGGCCGCGAGGCTCCGGTAAGGGTGAAACGGTGGTGTAAGAGACCACCAGCCTCCGAGGTGACTCGGAGGGCTAGGTAAACCCCACCTGGAGCAAGGTCAAGAGGGGCCGTCGGCCGACGGCCCTGCGCGGATGTTCGAGGGCTGCCCGCCCGAGTCCGCGGGTGGACCGCACGAGGCTGCCGGCAACGGCAGCCCTAGATGGATGGCCGCCTCCCCGCGGCCCGCAAGGGCCCCGGGAGACAGAACCCGGCGTACAGGCCGACTCGTCCGCCGCCAGGGCCATTGACCGGCGTGATGCCGGCCGGTGGCCCTTTCGCATGCCGTACGTCCGCGGCGCCGTCCCGCACGGCCCTGTGCATGCGCCCGCTGGTGCTGAGGTGGGTGACCGGCGTCCCGGGATGGGTACACCCCCGCCCGATCTCCTCCACAAAGTCGCCTCGACAACTGCACGAAAAAGACGGCTCGCAGGGGGTGCGGGCCGGGGTGCGGGTCAGAGGAGGAACGGGGTGGTGAGGCCGAGGGCGATCATGCCGGTGCACAGGAGCCAGAAGCTGATGCGGGTGCGGCCGCGGCGGCTGAGTTCGGCGGAGACGGCGCAGAGGGCGATCAGCGTGAGGTAGGCGGCGACGGTGCGGGCCGAGGTGTGCGCGTCGACGTGTTCGACGAGGGCGCCGATGCCGCCGGCCAGGAAGAGCAGGGAGACGACGAGCTGGGTGAGGCGGGCCTCGCGCGGGGTCGACGGCCGGTGGCGACGGCGGCGTACCAGCGCGCGGCGCTCCGCGGGCGTCGCGGTCTCCATGAGGAGCGCGGTCCCCTGGTCATCCAGGTCGTTGTGGCGAGGCATGCGCGGGATCGTACCGAGGGGTTCGCGGTCGCGGGGGGTGGTACGGAGGGGGCGGTGGAGGTAGTCGGAGCAGGGTGTGGGGGAGGTGTGAGGGGCATGTGACCGGCCCCCGGCGCGGGCGGCCCCGGCCCTGCCCCGGTGCGCCCGTCCGTGCCCCGTTGCCGGAAGTGCCGGTGCTCCCGGGCCGCCCTGTCGCTCCCGGGCCGCCCGTGCGCCGGCCGCCGCCTCCGCGCCCGACTCACGGCAGCCAGGTCGCCGCCCCGCGGGCCGCCCGCCCCCGCCCGCCCCGCGGCCCCTCAGCCCCGGCCGATGTACGGCATCGTCGTGGCCATGACCGTGGCGAACTGGACGTTGGCCGCCAGGGGGAGGGCGGCCATGTGGAGGACCGTGCGGGCCACGTCGGCCGCGTCCATCACCGGCTCGACGGCCAGTTCGCCGTTGGCCTGGAGGATGCCGGTCTGCATGCGGCCGGTCATCTCGGTCGCCGCGTTGCCGATGTCGATCTGGCCGCAGGCGATGCCGTACGGACGGCCGTCCAGGGAGAGCGACTTGGTGAGGCCCGTCATGGCGTGTTTGGTCGCGGTGTACGCGACGGAGTGCGGGCGCGGGGTGTGCGCGGAGATCGAGCCGTTGTTGATGATGCGGCCGCCCTGCGGCGACTGCTCCTTCATGGCGCGGAAGGCCGCCTGCGCACAGAGGAACGCGCCGTTGAGGTTCACGTCGACGACCGACCGCCAGTCCGCGTAGGACAGCTCCTCCAGCGGGACGGGCGGGCCGAACGTACCGGCGTTGTTGAAGAGCAGGTCGACCCGGCCGAAGCGGTCGCGCACGGCGGCGAAGAGCGCGGCGACCGCGTCCTCGTCGGTGACGTCGGTGGGGACGGCGAGCAGTCCGGCGCCGTCCCCGGCCAGCGCGGCCGTCTCCTCCAGGGCGTCCGCGCGCCGTCCCGCCAGCGCCACCGACCAGCCCGCTGCCGCCAGGGTCAGGGCCACCGCGCGTCCGATGCCGGAGCCCGCGCCGGTCACCACTGCCGTCTTCGTCGTTTCGGTCATGGCGGCAGCGTAGGACGCGGGCCCGGCCGTCCCCGCGGCGACCTGGTGGTTTCCGCGCGTTCCCGGGCCCTCCGGCTGCCTTTCGTCCGCAACATCCGGACGGACGGGAATTGTCCGAAGCGGCCGGACATCTCATCCGGCCGTCATCGTTGCGTCGTACATCCGATGCCACGCCGCCGCTCCTCGCCCCTGCAATCACAACAGACCACGAGAAGTCCGGAACCACTCCAGGCAGGGGCAGGGGCAGATGACCCATCACTCCCAGCACGACCAGCAGCTGCGGGCCGCGGCCGAGCACCTCGGCCGGCGCCGTTTCCTCACCGTCGCCGGCGCCGCCGCGACGCTCGCGTTCGCGACGAACCTGCCGGGCGGCGGCGCGGCGTACGCTGCCGAGGTGGACGCGAAGCGGCTCTCCGAGAACCCCTTCACCCTCGGCGTCGCCTCCGGCGACCCGCTCCCCGGCTCGGTCGTCCTGTGGACCCGGCTGGCGCCCAAGCCCTACGAGCCGGGCAACGGCATGCCGGATGCGCGGGTCGCGGTGCGCTGGGAGGTCGCGCACGACGAGAAGTTCACCCGCATCGCCGGGCAGGGCAAGGCCGAGGCGCACCCGGAGTTCAACCACTCCGTGCACGTCGAGGCCACCGGGCTCGGCCCGGACCGGGTGTACTACTACCGCTTCCGCGCCGGCGACTGGATCAGCCCCGTCGGCCGCACCCGCACCGCGCCGGCCCCCGGCGCGCAGCTCCGCAGCCTGCGCCTGGGCGCCGTCTCCTGCCAGGCGTACCACGACGGCTACTTCACCGCCCACCGGCACCTCGCCGAGGAGGACCTGGACGTCGTCTTCCACCTCGGCGACTACATCTACGAGTACGCGGTGAACGCCGTCGGCGGCGCCCGCAACTACACCGACCGCACGCTGCCCGCGCTCTTCAACAAGGAGACGGTCACGCTGGAGGACTACCGGCTGCGGTACGCGCTCTACAAGTCCGACCCGGACCTGCAGGCCGTCCACGCGGCGCACCCCTTCATCGTCACCTGGGACGACCACGAGGTGGAGAACAACTACGCCGGGGACATCAGCGAGGACGGCCTGCCGCCCGCCGAGTTCCTGGTCCGCCGCGCCGCGGCCTACCGCGCGTACTGGGAGAACCAGCCGCTCCGCCGCCCGCAGCGGCCCAACGGCCCCGACGCGCAGCTCTACCGCCGGGTGCACTACGGCCGGCTCGCCCAGTTCGACATCCTCGACACCCGGCAGTACCGCTCCGACCAGGCGTACGGCGACGGCTGGCACGCGCCGGGCCCGGAGTCCACGGACAAGAGCCGCACGCTGACCGGCGCGTCCCAGGAGCGCTGGCTGATCGACGGCTGGCGCGGCTCCCGGGCGCTGTGGAACGTCGTGCCGCAGCAGGTCACCTTCTCCGAGCGGCGCTCCACCCCCGCCGACACGTACAAGGTGAGCATGGACTCGTGGGACGGCTACTCCGCCTCCCGGGACCGGGTGCTGGCCGGGGCCGAGGCGGCGGGTGTGGACAACCTCGTCGTCCTCACCGGTGACGTGCACGTGCACTACGCCTTCGACATCAAGAAGGACTTCGCCGACCAGAAGTCGCGGACGCAGGGCGTGGAGTTCGTGACCACCTCCATCGCCAGCGGCAAGGACGGCGCCGAGAAGCCCGCCAACTGGGACGCCTACATGGCGGCCAACCCGCACATGAAGTTCTACAACGGCCGCCGCGGCTACGTGACGGTCGAGCTGGACCAGGAGAAGGCGCGGGCCGACTACCGGACGGTGTCCGCCGTGACCACGCAGGGCGCGCCCGTCACCACCGCCGCTTCCTTCGTCTCCGAGGCCGGCGACCCGGGTCTGAAGCCCGCCTGAGGCCCGCCCGAGGGCGGCTATCAAAGGGGCCGAAAGGGGCCGGTGTCCACGCGGACATGACACCATGGTGCGTACATCTACACATCATGGAGACACTCATGTCGGACCCCGGCCCCGCCACGGCCGAGAGCCACCAGAGCAGCCCCCGTCCCCGCGTACCGGCCGCGAGCGACCGCTCCGGTCCCGGTCGCCCCGCCCCCGCCGCGGCGCGCCGCACCAGCCTTCTGGTCACCCTCGTCCTGGGCGGCCTCACGGCGGTCCCGCCGCTCTCCATGGACATGTACCTGCCGGCCCTGCCGGCCGTCACCCGGTCCCTGCACAGCCCCGCCGCGACCGTCCAGCTGACCCTCACCGCCTGCCTCGCCGGCATGGCACTCGGGCAGATGGTGGTCGGCCCGATGAGCGACAAGTGGGGGCGCCGCCGCCCGCTCCTCATCGGCATGACCGTCTACGTGCTGGCCACAGCCCTGTGCGTGATCGCCGGCAACGCCGAGTTCCTGATCGGGGCCCGCCTCGTGCAGGGCCTGGCCGGCGCCGCCGGCATCGTCATCGCGCGGGCCGTGGTCCGCGACATGTACGACGGCGTGGCGATGGCCCGCTTCTTCTCCACCCTGATGCTGATATCCGGCGTCGCGCCGGTCGTCGCCCCGCTGATCGGCGGGCAGATCCTGCGGATCACCGACTGGCGCGGCGTCTTCGTCGTGCTCACCGTCATCGGCGTGGCTCTCACCCTCGTCGTCTGGCGCACGCTGCACGAGACCCTGCCGCCGGAGCGCCGGCACGCGGGCGGCCTGGGCGCCGCGCTGCGGACCATGCGCGGCCTGCTCGCCGACCGGGTCTTCACCGGCTACCTGCTGGTCGCCGCCTTCGCCTTCGCCGCGCTCTTCGCGTACATCAGCGCGTCCCCGTTCGTCGTGCAGGACATCTACGGCGCCTCGGCGCAGACCTACAGCATGCTCTTCGGCGTCAACTCCGTCGGCCTGGTGCTGCTCGGCCAGATCAACGGAAAGGTGCTGGTCGGCCGGGTCTCGCTGGACAAGGTGCTGGCGGTCGGGCTGGCCCTGATCACGCTGGCGGCCGCCGCGCTCCTCCTGATGTCCACCGGCGTCTTCGGGCCCGTCGGACTGGCCCCGATGGCCACCGGGCTGTTCGTGCTGATGGCCTCGATGGGCCTGGTCATGCCGACCACCAACACCCAGGCGCTGCTGCGCACCTCGCACGCGGCCGGCTCCGCCTCGGCCCTGCTGGGCACCTCCACCTTCCTCATGGGCGCGGTGGCCTCCCCGCTGGTCGGCATCGCGGGCGAGCGGACGGCCGTGCCGATGGCGGTCGTCCAGGGTTCCTGCGCACTTCTGGCGCTCGCGTGCTTCCTGGGACTGTGCCGTCCGTGGCAGCGTAGGGAGGAGTCCACGGAGGACGGCACGACCGGCGGAGGGAACCGGCTCTGAACGCACCCGCACCACTGCACTACGGCACCCCCGCCCGGGCGGGGCTCGACCCGGCCTGGACCCGGCGGCTCGTCGCGGAGATCCGCGCGCTGCCGGAAGGCCCCGCACCCTGCTGCGCCGGCGTCGTCGCGGTGGCCGGGCGCGGCCCCGTCGTCGCGGTCGAGGAGGCCGCCGGCTGGGCGCTGCGGTACGGCTCGTACGACGTCGCCAGGGGCCGCGGGGTGCCGCTGGCCCGGGAGCGGTGGGAGCCGGTGCGGGCCGGCACGGTCTTCGACCTCGCGTCGCTGTCGAAGCTGTTCACGGCCGTCGCGGTGCTGCAGCGGGTGGAGCGCGGGGTGTTCGGCCTGGACGATCCGGTGGCCCGCCACCTGCCGGCCTTCGCGCCCGCCGTCACCGTCCGCCACCTGCTCACCCACACGTCCGGGCTGGCGGCCGAGCTGCCGCTGTACGACGCGCCCGCCACGGGCGCGGGGGACGGCCGGCTCGACGGGCTGTGGGCCGAGGCGGCCGCTGCCGTGCCTGGTCCCTTCCGCTACTCCGACCTCGGCTTCATCGCGCTCCAGCGGCTGCTGGAGGAGACCGAGGGCGAACGGCTCGACGTCCTCGTCCGGGACGGGATCACCGGCCCGCTCGGGATGGCCAGCACCACGTACGGGCCGCTGGCGCCCGGCGGGGTGGCAGCGACCGAGGCCGAGGTGCTGCTCAAGGCCCGGCGGCCGTCCTGCGCGGGCGGCGTCGTGCGCGGCGAGGTGCACGACGAGAACGCCCATGCGCTGGGCGGCGTCGCGGGCCAGGCGGGGCTCTTCGCCACGGCGCAGGACCTCGCCGTGCTGTGCCGGACGCTGCTCACCGGGGGCGGCCCCGTGCTGCGCCCGGAGACCGTCGACCTGATGCTCGCACCGCCCGGCCTGGGCTTCCGCGTCGCGCAGCCCGGCTTCATGGGCGAGCTGGCGGCGCGCGGGGCCGCCGGGCACACCGGCTTCACGGGCACGAGCCTGGTGATCGACCGGGTGTCGGACACGTTCTTCGTGCTGCTCACGAACGCGGTGCACCCGCGCCGGGGCGGCGAGCCGGTGCCGCGGGCCCGGCTGGCGACGTACCTGGCGCGGGCGACCGAAGCCTGATCCCCGGCGGCTTCAGGAGCCGCTGCCGCCCTTGTCGGTCCAGCGGGAGTCGTTCTCCCACTCGGCGTTCCGCTCGCGGGCCGTCTCCATCGCGTGCGCCGCCTCCTCGCGGCTGGCGTACGGGCCCATGCGGTCGGCGGCCCGGCACTCCGGGCCCTCCTCGACCGTGCCGTGCTTGAGGCAGTAGTACCACTCGCCGGGCTTCCCTGCCGTACCCCGCTTGAACAGTGCCATCCCGGCCTCCTCCACCAGTGGGCGCCTTGCCTGACGCCATCCTGCCCGATGGCTCGCGGATACACTCGCTGGCATGTCTGGCCAGTCGCTTCTTGTCCCGGGGACCATCTCCCCGCGCCGTCCCGTCCCCGCCTCGATCCCGCGTCCCGAGTACGTCGGCAAGGACGCCCCCGCCCCGTACACCGGTCCCGAGGTGCAGGACGCCGAGACCATCGAGCGGATGCGGATCGCGGGCCGGATCGCGGCCCAGGCGATGGAGGAGGCGGCCAAGCTCATCGAGCCCGGCGTGACCACCGATGAGCTGGACCGGGTCGCGCACGAGTACATGTGCGACCACGGCGCCTACCCCTCCACGCTCGGCTACCGCGGCTTCCCCAAGTCGCTGTGCTCCTCGGTCAACGAGGTCATCTGCCACGGGATCCCCGACTCCACCGTCCTGCAGGACGGCGACATCGTGAACCTCGACGTCACCGCGTACATCCACGGCGTGCACGGGGACAACAACGCCACCTACCTCTGCGGCAACGTCGACGAGGAGTCCAAGCTCCTGGTCGAGCGGACCCGTGAGTCGCTGAACCGCGCGATCAAGGCCGTGAAGCCGGGCCGGCAGATCAACATCATCGGCCGGGTCATCGAGTCCTACGCCAAGCGCTTCGGCTACGGGGTCGTCCGCGACTTCACCGGTCACGGCGTGAACACGTCCTTCCACTCCGGGCTGATCGTGCCGCACTACGACAGCCCGCACCACACCACCGAGATCAAGCCCGGCATGACCTTCACGATCGAGCCGATGCTGACGCTGGGCACGTACGAGTACGACATGTGGGAGGACGGCTGGACGGTCGTCACCAAGGACCGCAAGCGCACCGCGCAGTTCGAGCACACCCTCGTCGTCACGGACACCGGCGCGGAGATCCTCACGCTTCCCTGAACGGCGCGTCCCGGGACGTGATCGCGGGTAGGCTTTTGCCGACAGGCTGTCGGGAACCGATTGACTTAGGTAAGCCTAAGTTGTCACAATCGGTTTCCGGCCGCTACCCGACGGTCCCTGGAGGCCCGCCATGGACGCGCACAGCCCCGCCCTGCCCACGCCCTTCTCGACGCTGATCCGTACGGCGTCGCACGAGGCCCACACCGAGGCGGAGAACTCCTCCTTCATGGGCGACATGCTCGGCGGGCGGCTCGGCGTCACGGCCTACCGCCGCTACACCGAGCAGCTGTGGTTCGTCTACCGCGCCCTGGAGGCGAGCGCCGGAGAGCTCGCCGCCGACCCGGTCGCGGGCCCCTTCATCCGGCCCGAGCTGACCCGCACCCCCGAGCTGGAGCGCGACCTCGCGCACCTGGCGGGGCCCGGCTGGCGCGACGCGGCCCGGCCGCTGCCGGCCACCGAGGCGTACGCGGCACGGGTCGCCGAGTGCGCCCGCGACTGGCCCGCCGGGTATGTCGCGCACCACTACACCCGCTACCTCGGCGACCTCTCCGGCGGCCAGATCATCCGCGGTACGGCCGAGAAGACCTGGGGCTTCGCGCGCAAGGGCGACGGCGTCCGGTTCTACGTCTTCGAGGGCATCGGCAATCCGGCCGCCTTCAAGCGCGAGTACCGCGCGCTGCTCGACGCGCTGCCGGTCGACGACCTGGAGAAGCAGCGGGTGGTCGACGAGTGCAAGCGCGCGTTCGCGCTGAACACGGCCGTCTTCCGTGAGCTGGGCGAGGAGTTCGGCGACGGCGGCCGCAGCCCGCTGAGCGCCTGAGTCCTGCGCGGCGGGCCTAGCGCAGCCGTCGCACCTCCTCCGGCGCCACCCGCCCGCCGAGGTCGATCCAGCCGCCGGGGAGCGGCCGGGTGAGGATCCGGGACCCGCGCCCCTGCCGGATGTCCAGCGCCCGCCCCAGGACGTGCGTGAGCTGCACGGCCGCGGCCCCCGTGGCCTCGTCCTCCACGATCCTGTCGTCGCGCCTGGGGAAGCCCCTGGCCCGCACCCGCCCCGCCGCCTCGTCGGCCCAGGCCCACGCGTACAGCCAGCCCTCGCCCGGCGGCGGCGCGGGCAGCGCGTCCACCTCGGCGGCCGTTGCGTACTGCCCGGGCGTGCGCCCCGTGGCCCACTCCGCGCGGCCGCGCACCCAAGTGCGCTCCTCCTCGTACCGCACCGCGACCTCCCCGGCCGGCGGCCGCAGCGCCTCGACCGGCTCGCCGAGGTGCCGCAGCAGCCAGGCCGTGCCGACCAGTGGGTGACCGGCGAACGGCAGCCGCAGCGTGGGCGTGTAGATGTCCACCTCGCCGCGCCCCGCGTCGTCGACGAACACCGTCTCGCTGAACCCCAGCTCCGCCGCGAGCGCCTGACGCGCGTCCCGCCCGGGCACGGCCCCGCCGTCCCGCACCACTCCCAGCGGATTGCCGCCCCCGCCGTCCGGCCCGCAGAACACCCGCACCACATGAAGATCGGTCATGCCGCCATTGAATCCCGGGCGGGGCGCGGCCGGCCGGGGCGGGGTGGTGAGGGCCGAGGGTCCCTCACGGGCCTTACCTTGACCTGCGCATTGCCTGTGCATTGCCTGCGGCTGGGGCATCCGTTATGGGGTCGTTCTGTATGAGAGGGGGATCACTGGACAGTCGGGTTGTTCTCAGGTAAGCCTCGGATAAGTTAGGCGCGCCTTAGTTGTACATCGACGCGCGCCGGACACCGTCCCCCCATGGTCCGAGTGCCGTCCGAACCTGCTGGAGCCCGCATGCGAGCCCTCCGCTCCTCGACCCTCGCCGCGATCACCGTGGCCGCCGCCCTCACCGCAGCCGGCTGTGCGGCGAAAGACGACGTGGCGGCTTCCGGGAAAGCCGGCGCCGTGCAGGTGACCGCGTCCGACGACGCGTGCAAGGTGTCGAAGAAGGAGCTCCCGGCCGGCCATGTGCGGCTCGCCGTCCAGAACAAGGGCAGCAAGGTCACCGAGGTCTACGTCTACGCGCCCGGCGACCGCATCGTCACCGAACGGGAGAACATCGGCCCCGGCACCGGCGCCACCGTCACCGCCGAGGTGAAGGCCGGTGCGTACGAGATCGCCTGCAAGCCCGGCATGAAGGGCGACGGCATCCGGCAGAAGATCACCGTGACCGGCAAGGGCGCCGCGGCCGAGCGGAACCCGAAGCTGGACGCGGCGGTGGCCGACTACCGCAAGTACGTGCAGCAGCAGGCCGACGAGACGCTGCCGAAGGCCAAGGAGTTCGCCGAGGCCGTCAAGAGCGGCGACCTGGAGGCCGCGAAGAAGGCGTACGCGCCCTCCCGCATCGGCTGGGAGCGCACCGAGCCCGTCGCGGAGTCCTTCGGTGACATCGACCCCAAGGTCGACGTCCGCGAGGACGGCCTGGAGGACGGCCAGAAGTGGACCGGCTGGCACAAGCTGGAGCAGTCCCTGTGGAAGACCAAGAAGATCTCCGGGGACGACAAGAAGCTGGCCGACAAGCTGATCACCGACCTGAAGGACTGGCAGAAGCGGGTCGGCACGGCCGAGATCACCCCCACCAGCATGGCCAACGGCGCCAAGGAGCTGCTGGACGAGGTCTACACCGGCAAGGTCACCGGTGAGGAGGAGCGCTACAGCCACACCGACCTGGTCGACTTCCAGGCCAACGTCGAGGGCGCGCAGAAGGCGTACGAGCTGCTGAAGCCGGTCGCCAAGAAGAACGACCCGGCGCTGGTCCGGGAGCTGGACAGGCAGTTCGAGGCGATCGGCAAGCAGCTGGACGACTACCGGAAGGGCGACGGCTTCGTCTCGTACGACACCGTCTCCAAGGGCGACCGCAAGGACCTGTCCGATGGCGTGAGCGCGCTGGCCGAGCCGCTGTCGAAGCTCGCCGCCGCCGTGGCCGAGTAGGAGAAGCCCCATGGCAGCACTGGAATCCGAGGAGACCACCCGTACCACGGAGGGCGCGCGCGATGTTCCCGCGCGCGCCCCGTCCCGCCGCGCGCTGATCGGCTGGGGCGGCGCCGGGCTCGCGCTCGGCGCGGTCGCGGCCGGCGGCACGGCGGCGGCCCTGAACACCGGCGATGCCCCCGCGCCGGCCGCCGAGAGCGCCGTGCCCTTCCACGGAGCCCACCAGGCCGGCATCGCCACCGCCGTCCAGGACCGGCTGCACTTCGCCGCTTTTGACGTCACCACCGACGACCGGCAGGCGCTGATCGACCTGCTCAAGGAGTGGACGGCCGCCGCCGCGCGGATGACGGCGGGGCGGCCGGTCGGCGACGGCGCGGTCGGCGGGCTCGCCGAGGCGCCGCCGGACGACACCGGCGAGGCGCTGGGCCTCCAGCCCTCCCGGCTCACCCTGACCTTCGGCATCGGCCCGACCCTCTTCGAGAAGGACGGCAAGGACCGGTTCGGCATCAAGGACCGGCGGCCCGAGGCCCTGATCGACCTGCCGAAGTTCCCCGGCGACAACCTGGAGAAGGCCCGCAGCGGCGGCGACCTGTGCGTCCAGGCCTGTGCCGACGACCCGCAGGTCGCCGTGCACGCGATCCGCAACCTCGCCCGCATCGGCTTCGGCAAGGTCGCGGTGCGCTGGTCGCAGCTGGGCTTCGGCAAGACCTCCTCCACGACGCCGGACGCGCACACGCCGCGCAACATGTTCGGCTTCAAGGACGGCACCCGGAACATCGCCGGCACGGACACCGCCGCGCTCGACAAGCACGTATGGGTGGGGAAGAAGGACGACAAGGGGGCCGGGGCCTGGATGGCCGGCGGCTCGTACCTCGTCGCGCGCCGCATCCGCATGCACATCGAGACCTGGGACCGCACCTCGCTCCAGGAGCAGGAGGACGTCTTCGGCCGCAGCAAGGGCGAGGGCGCACCGGCGGGCCGGAAGCGGGAGTTCGACGCGCCGCACCTGAAGGCGATGCTGCCGACCGCACACGTACGGCTGGCGCACCCCGACTCCAACGGCGGCATCCGCATCCTGCGCCGCGGCTACTCCTTCACCGACGGCACGGACGGCCTGGGCCGGCTGGACGCGGGGCTGTTCTTCCTCGCCTACCAGCGGGACGTACGGGACGGCTTCGTGCCGCTGCAGAAGAACCTGGCGCGCCACGACGCGCTCAACGAATACATCCAGCACGTGGGTTCGGCCGTGTTCGCCGTCCCGCCGGGCGTCCGGGACACGGACGACTGGTGGGGCCGGACGCTGTTCGCCTGACAATCGTTGGAAGAGAGGGAACCGACGTGTTCGGCAACTATCTGATCGGCCTGCGCGAGGGGCTGGAAGCCAGCCTCGTCGTCTGCATCCTCATCGCCTACCTGGTCAAGACCGGCCGCCGCGACGCGCTCAAGCCCGTCTGGCTGGGCATCGCCGTCGCCGTCCTGCTCGCGCTCGGCTTCGGCTGCGCGCTCCAGTTCGGCTCGCAGACCCTGACGTTCGAGGCCCAGGAGGCGCTCGGCGGCTCGCTGTCCATCATCGCGGTGGGCCTCGTGACCTGGATGGTCTTCTGGATGCGGCGCACCGCCCGGCACCTCAAGGCCGAGCTGCACGGCAAGCTGGACGCCGCGCTCGCCATGGGCACGGCGGCGCTCGTCCTCACCGCCTTCCTCGCGGTGGGCCGCGAGGGCCTGGAGACCGCGCTGTTCGTCTGGGCCGCCGTGCAGGCGAGTTCGGACGGTACGCCCAAGCCGCTGATCGGCGTGGTGCTCGGACTGCTCACCGCGGTCCTGCTGGGCTGGCTGTTCTACCGCGGCGCGCTCAAGATCAACCTGGCCAAGTTCTTCACCTGGACCGGCGCGATGCTCGTCGTGGTCGCCGCCGGCGTGCTCGCGTACGGCTTCCACGACCTGCAGGAGGCCCGCTTCCTCCCGGGCCTGGGGAACAAGGCGTTCGACATCAGCGAGCAGATCCCCGCCGACAGCTGGTACGGCACGCTGCTCAAGGGCGTCTTCAACTTCCAGCCCGACCCCACGGTCGTCCAGGTCGTCGTCTGGTGCCTCTACTTGATCCCCACGCTCCTCGTCTTCTTCGCCCCCGGTAGGGTTGCGCCGAATCGAGCCACCCCGGCGGCCGCGGCGGCCGCCCCGGTCGCCCAGAAGGAGCCCGAGCCCCATGACACGCAGGTCGCCGTTCCGGGTGCCCGTCGCGATGATGACCGCGAGCGCGGCACTGCTGACGCTGAGCGGGTGCATGACGGTGCACGGCGAACGGGAGAAGATCCCGGCGCTGTCGAAGGCTGAGGCCGGCAAGGTCCTGAAGCAGTTCGTCGCCGGGTACAACAAGGCCAACACGGGCCAGGACCCGGCGGCGACGTCGGCCTACGAGACCGGGGCGCTGCAGGACATCGACGCGGCCGTCATCAAGACCGACCGCCGGATGGGCCGCGGCGGCGCCAACTTCCAGCCGCTGGTGCTGCGCGACGCGCACTACACCATCCCCCGGCAGGCCGGCTGGCCGAAGTTCTTCGTCGCCGACGCGCTCCCCAACCGCAAGACCGACCGCTGGTTCCTGGCGTTCACCCGCAACGGCCCGCAGGAGAAGTGGAAGGCCGCCTACCTGCTGTCGCTGAAGGAGGACCAGGTACCGGAGTTCGCCACCGACGCCGACGGTTACGCGAAGGCCGTGCCGGCCGGCAAGGG
This sequence comes from Streptomyces sp. Ru73, assembly GCF_002920575.1. GTDB lineage: Bacteria > Actinomycetota > Actinomycetes > Streptomycetales > Streptomycetaceae > Streptomyces. Next base: position 34,720 of record NZ_PQSQ01000080.1, read on the forward strand.
AGCGGGCGGTCTGGTGGTGGACCCGGGCAAGCTGGGCACGGCGTACGCGAAGTACCTCATGACCGGCGAGGGCGAGACGTTCGCGCCCGGCCCGTACACCGACGGCCTGCGGCAGCAGCGTGCGGCCACGGCCAAGCAGCCCGGCAAGCGCATCCGGAGCATCGACCAGGCGTACGAGTTCCCGGCGATGGCCCTGCGCACCAAGGACGGCGGCGCGCTGGCCTTCTTCGCGACCAACCACTTCCAGAACAAGACGCTGTACGCCGGCAGCACGGTCAACATCACCCCGGAGACCGAGGCGGTGCTGGACGGGCCGAAGAAGAAGACCAACAAGATGACCTACACGACCGTCTCCGAGCAGGTCGTGAAGGTGCCGGCCGCGAAGGACGGCGGCCGGGTGGCCTTCCTCAGCCGGCTGCCCCACCTGACGGCCGCCAAGGCCGGCTAGCGGGGCGACGGGCCGGCGGTCAGCGGCCGATCGGCCAGGCCGCCGACTCGTGCTCGTTCCCGTCGCCCGCGTACGCGGCACAGGCGTCGGTCAGCGCCTCCAGGAGGGACAGCGGGTCCGGCAGCGGACGCTCCGGGCCCCGCAGCCACGACACCGGCGGCTGGTCCCCGCCGAGCCGGGACGGCGGCAGCAGGACGTAGCTCCCGCGGCAGTGCCAGCGCAGGCCCGGGTGCTCGTCCATCGTCTCCGGATGGCAGTCCAGCTCGCAGGGCCACCACTCGTCCTCGTCGTCCGGGGTGCCACGGGTGGCGGTGAAGAAGAGCATCCGGCCCTCGCCGTACCCGGCGCCGCTCAGCGCGACCGGGCCGACCTCGACGCCCTCGGCCTCCAGCCGCTCCAGCGCGGCGCGCCCGGCGTCCAGCGGCACGTCCAGCACGTCGTGGGCGATGCCGGTGGCGGTGACGAAATTGGCCTGCGGATGTTTCCGCAGCCACTGCTGGACCTTCTCGCGGTCGGTCGTGGCGACGGTCTGCCAGCCGAAGGAGATGGGGTGGCGGCCCGGGGTGGGACAGCCGATGCGTTCACAGGAACAGCCGTAGCCGGAGGGGTGCGCCGCCGGGGCCAGCGGGAAACCCGCTTCGGCCGCTGCCAGCAGCAGGTCCTCGCGGCCGCCGGCCGCGGATCCCGTGTCCGTATCGACGCCGTCCGAACCGCTCCTCGGCCGGCGCAGCCACTGGGAGAACCTGCCCTTGCGTTCCATCTATCCCCTCACTTCGAGCGGTGGTCTGGGATCAATGCTGCCACCATCCTCCTCCTAGGGTGACCGGAGCGGGGATTCGGGGTGTACGGGACGGGTTGTACAGGGGGCGCATCGGGCGCTCAAGAGGGGCGCGGACGCAGGCCCGCGAGCGCCGTCTCCACAAGGGCGTCGGTGAAGGCGTACGTCAGCTCGCCGGTCCGCATCAGCCAGCGCTGTGAGAAAGGACTCAGTACCATCTCGGCCGCCAGCCGCAGGTCCACCCAGGACGCGATCTGCCCGGCCTCCTGGGCCGCCCGCAGCCGCGCCACGTAGGCCCGCAGGCCCGGCTCCAGCAGCCGCTCCACGAAGCGCGCCGAGAGCTGCTCGTCGGCGGCGCCCGCGGCGGCCAGCGCGCGGTACGGCGCCTGGAAGGCCGGGTCCCGGAACTCGTCCACCGTGGCCCGCAGCACGGCCTTCAGGTCGGCCGCGAGGTCGCCGGTGTCCGGCAGCCCGGCCGCGTACCCCTCGGTGTCCGCGTCCGCCGTGAACGCGTCCAGCAGCACCTCGGCCTTCGAGGGCCACCAGCGGTAGATCGTCTGCTTGCCGACCCCGGCCCGGGCGGCGATGCCCTCGATCGTGAGCCGGTGGTAGCCGACCTCGCCGACCAGCGCCAGGGCGGCGTCGAAGATCGCCTGCCGGGACCGCTCGCTGCGGCGCGCGGCGTCCGGGGCCCGCCGGGTCACGCCTGCTCCTCGCCCGGCACGGTGCCGCCCCAGGCGGCGTCCCGGGCCGCGCGGTAGACCGCGCCCTGCCGCTTGGTGACCGTGCGACGCGCCAGGCCGTCCTCGGCGCACACGTCCAGCAGCACCTGGCCCTTGCGCAGCTGCGGCTTGCGCACGATGCGGGCCGGGGCCGGGCCGGCCGGGACGCGGGTCGCCGCGACGTACGCGAACTTCTCGTCCTCGTACGGCAGCGAGCCGCCCTTCACCTGGCGGTGCAGGGACGAGCGGTTCACCCGGGCCGAGAAGTGGCACCAGTCCTCGCCCGGGACGATGGGGCAGGCCGCGCTGTGCGGACACGGCGCCACGACCCGCAGCCCCGCCGCCACCAGCTGCTCGCGGGCCGCACGGATGCGGGCGTAGCCGTCCGGGGTGCCCGGCTCGATCAGCACGGCCGTACGCGCGCGGGCCGCCGCCGCGACGACCGCCTCCCGGTCCGCGCCGGTCAGCTCGCCGAGCACGTACGAGACGGTGACCAGGTCGGTGTCCTCGGGCACGGCCAGGCCGGCGCCGATCACCTGGCGCTGCCAGTGGGTGTCCAGCCGGTCCTCGCGCCCGGCCAGCTCCCGGCCGAGCGCGAGGGCCGGCTCGGCCCAGTCCCAGACGGTCGTCCGCAGCCCCGGCCAGACGTCGGCGGCGGCCCAGGCGGCGGCGCCGGTGCCGCCGCCGATGTCCAGGTGCGCGGCGGGCGCCCAGCCGGGCACCCGCGCCTCGCACGCGGCCAGCGCGGACCGTACGGCCTCGAACGTCGCGGGCATCCGGTACGCGGCGTACGCGGCGACGTCCGCGCGGTCCCGCAGCACGGGCGCGTCGGTCGGCGTACGGCCCCGGTAATTGGCGATCAGCCGCTCGACGGCGGCGGTGGCCTGCTTCGCAGGCAGCCCGTCGAGCAGGCCGGCCAGGGCCCCGCGGAGTTCTTCGTGCATTTGAGGAATTCTACGGGGGCGCGTGCCGGCACGCGGAGTTCGTCGTCGGGTGCCGGCGGCGGAGCGTGGCGTGCGACGGGGGCGGGGGCCGGTCCGTGCCGGGTGCGGCAGCGGGCCTCCGCGTGG
>NZ_PQSQ01000081.1 GCF_002920575.1 Streptomyces sp. Ru73
AGATGTTCGCCGCCTCGATGAGCCGCGGGTCGCTGTCGACGTCCAGCCCGTGCGCCTTGCCGATCGGTGCGGCCGTCTCCTGCGCCCGCTCCAGCGGGGAGGCGACGACGTGCGTGATGTCCCGGTCGGCGAGGTGCTCGGCGACCCGGTCGGCCATCTGCCGGCCGAGGTCGGAGAGGTGGTACCCGGGGCGCCGCCCGTAGAGGACGCCATCGGGGTTGTGCACCTCGCCGTGGCGCATCAGGTGGACGACGGTGATCTCGTCACCGCTGCCGTGCGTGCCGCTCATGCGGTGGCCTCGGCGGCGGCCCGGGCCGCGGCCGGCAGCGCGGCGGCGATCCGCTCGACGGCCCGCTCGTCGTGCGCGGTGGAGACGAACCACGACTCGAAGGCGGACGGCGGGAGGTAGACGCCCTGGGAGAGCATCGAGTGGAAGAAGGGCGTGAAGCGGAAGGACTCCTGCGCCTTGGCCTTGTCGTAGTCGGTGACGTCCTCGTCCGAGAAGAAGACCGAGAACATGTTGCCCGCGACCTGCACGCGGTGCGCCACGCCCTCCTTGGTCAGCGCCTCGGAGACCAGCCCGCGCAGCTCGGCGGAGACCGCGTCGACCTTCTCGTACGCCGCGTCGTCCAGCAGCCGCAGCTGCGTGACGCCGGCGGCGGTGGCGATCGGGTTACCGGACAGGGTGCCCGCCTGGTAGACCGGGCCCGCCGGGGCGAGGTGGGCCATCACGTCGGCGCGGCCGCCGAACGCCGCGGCCGGGAAGCCGCCGCCCATGACCTTGCCGAAGGTCATCAGGTCGGGGCGCACCCCGTCGATGCCGTACCAGCCGGCCTTGCTCACCCGGAAGCCGGTCATGACCTCGTCGGAGATGTACAGCGCGCCGTTGGCGGAGCAGAGGTCCTTCAGGCCCTGGTTGAAGCCGGGGAGCGGCGGGACCACACCCATGTTGCCGGGCGACGCCTCGGTGATCACGCAGGCGATCTGGCCCTCGTGCGCGGCGAAGGCGGCACGCACGGCCTCGATGTCGTTGTACGGCAGGACGATGGTGTCCCCGGCCTGCGCGCCGGTGACGCCCGGCGTGTCGGGCAGCCCGAAGGTCGCCACGCCCGAGCCGGCCGCGGCCAGCAGCGCGTCCACGTGCCCGTGGTAGCAGCCGGCGAACTTGATCACCTTGGGCCGGCCGGTGAAGCCGCGGGCCAGCCGGATCGCGGACATGGTGGCCTCGGTGCCGGAGGAGACCAGGCGGACCTGTTCGACCGGCTCGATCCGGTCGACGATCTCCTCGGCCAGCTCGACCTCGCCGGCGCCCGGCGTGCCGAAGGACAGGCCGCGGGCGACCGCCGCCTGCACGGCGTCGATGACCTGCGGGTGGGAATGGCCGAGGATCATCGGCCCCCACGAGCACACGAGGTCGACGTACTCACGACCGTCGGCATCGGTGAGGTACGGACCGGTACCGGACACCATGAACCGGGGCGTACCGCCCACGGCGCGGAACGCGCGCACGGGAGAGTTCACGCCGCCGGGCGTCACGACGGCCGCGCGGTCGAAGAGCGTCTGCGAAACTGGGGCATCGTACGAGTGAGTCACGCAAGCAATGGTCTCAGAGGCGCACGGGGGCGCGCGGCCGGGCGTTTCACACGCCGGTGACGGGGGAGGTCTCTGAGACGATGATCGGGTTGCGCGGCTGAGGCTGCGAGTGGTCGGGTGGAGATATGCATCGCGGTGGCGAACTGGGCGAAGGGACCGGCGACCGGGGCCCGGAGCGCGCCCGGCGAGGACGCCACCGGCGAGCCGGGTACAGCGGCGAGCAGGACCGTACGGAGCACGGCGGTGCCGCGACCGGCGGCGCGGCGGACAACAGCGGGACCAGCAGCAGAGGCGGGCGCATGGGGGTGACGTACAAGTACTTCGGCGCTCCGGACGGCGCCACGGCGGCCCGGGTGCCCATCTCGATGCGCCCCGAGGAGCTGGGCGGCGACGAGCTCGGCATGGGCGGCATGTTCACCAAGATCAAGCCGGAGACGATGGCCGCCATGGTGCTGACCGGCATCGAGGGCATACCCCTGTCCAAGGTCCCGCCGCTCGAACTGGTCGTCCTGCACCCCGACTACGCCGTGGTGAAGCTTCCGATGACCGTCGTGGATCCGCTGCGCGGCGTCGGCGAGGAGTCGGTGGGCGCCGCCGCCTTCATCTGGTCCACCGTCCCCGACCGCGGCGGCCCGCGTGATGCCTTCGCCGTCTACCGCCTCCTGCACGAGTGGCAGGACTTCTCGCACCGTCTGCACGAGGCGGGTCATCAGGCGTACTGCCTGGTGTGGCCCTGACCGGCGGACGGCGTGCCGGACGGCCGGCGCAGTCCGGCCCGTACCCCCGCGTCGGCGGCCCTCGCCGCCCGGTTTTCACTCCGCGCCACGAGGCGGCCGGTCGACTAGGCTCACCGGTGTGACGGCAGACGCGCCCGCTCCGGACCACGCCGAGCCCGCACCGGGCCCCTTCGCCATCGTGGCGGTCGCCTGCTCGGCCGGCGGCATCCGCGCCCTGAGCGTGTTCCTGGAACAGCTGGGCCCTGAGCTGCCCGTACCGGTGCTGGTCGTCCAGCACCTCGACCCCCGGCACGACACCTACCTGGCCGACATCCTCGCCCGCCGCTCCGCCCTCACCGTCGAGCTCGCGAAGGACGAGGACCGGGTACGGGCGGGCACGGTCCACCTCGCCCCGCCCGACCACCACCTCCTCATCGGCCCCGGCGGCGTCCTGAAGCTCTCCCGCAGCGAACCGGTGCACTTCGTGCGGCCCTCCGCCGACCGGCTCTTCGAGTCGGTCGCCGCGGTGTACGGGCCGCGCGCCATCGCCTGCGTGCTCACCGGCACGGGCAGCGACGGGGCGACGGGTGTCGCCGCGGTGAAGGACCGCGGTGGCACCGTCATCGCCGAGGATCCCCGCACGGCAGAATTCAGGGGGATGCCGGAGGCGGCCGTCGGCGCGGGACTCACCGACTACGTGCTGCCGCTGGAGGAAATCGCCGCGGTGATCCGCGGCCTGGTCGGAAAACCAAGAGGCGATGATGGGTGAGAATCGGGAAGTCGAGATCGACGAGGGTCTGGAGTCGCTTCTCGGATTCCTCAGAGACGCCCGCGGCTTCGACTTCACCGGCTACAAGCGGTCCTCGCTCGGCCGCCGCATCCGCAAGCGGATGGCCGACGTGTCGGCGGACACCTACGACGACTACCGGGACCTGCTGGAGACCAGCTCCGACGAGTTCGGCGCGCTGTTCAACACCATCCTGATCAACGTCACCTCCTTCTTCCGCGACCCGGAGGCCTGGACCTTCCTCCAGCACGAGGTGCTGCCCGAGCTGCTCTCCCAGGTGGCGCCCGACCGCGAGATCCGGGTGTGGAGCGCCGGCTGCTCCAGCGGCGAGGAGGCGTACTCCCTGGCGATGATGTTCGCCGAGACGCTGGGCCTGGAGGAGACGCTGCAGCGGGTCAAGATCTACGCCACCGACGTGGACGAGGAGGCGCTGCGCGACGCGCGGACCGGCCTGTACGCGGCCAAGGCCCTGGAACCGCTCCCCAACGACCTGCGCGAGCGCTACTTCGACCAGAACGGCACGCAGTACAGCTTCCGTCCCGACCTGCGCCGCCGGGTCATCTTCGGCCGCCACGACATCACCCGCGACGCCCCCATCTCCCGCCTGGACCTGCTGGTCTGCCGCAACACGCTGATGTACTTCAACGTCGAGGCGCAGACGCAGATCGTCGACCGCTTCCATTTCGCGCTGCGCGAGAGCGGCCACCTCTTCCTGGGCAAGGCGGAGATGCTGCTCAACGACTCCGACCGGTTCGAGGTCATGAGCATGCGGCAGCGGGTGTTCCGGCGCCGCCCCGGCGACTCGGGTCTGCCGTACAGCCCGGCGCCGGTGAAGCTGCGCCCGAGCAGCGGCGGCGAGGTCCACTCCATCGCCCGCAACCGCCAGCTGCGCGACCTGATCCTCGACGCGTCGCCCGCCCCGTCCCTCGCCGTCGACATCGACGGCACCGTAGTGATGATCAACAACAACGCGCGCACCCAGTTCGCGCTGACCGCCAACGACATCGGCCGTCCGTTCCAGGACCTGGAGATCTCCTACCGCCCGGTCGAGCTGCGCTCCCTGATCGAGCAGTCCACGCACGAACGCCGGACGCTGCGCGTCAACGGTGCCGAACGCCGGGTGGGCGAGGAGACGCAGTACTTCGACATCCTCATCCAGCCGCTGCTGGCCGCCAACGGCATGCCGGCCGCCACCCACATCACGTTCACCGACGTCACCGTGGCCACGCAGCTGAAGTCGGAGGTCAAGCGGGTGCGGGAGGACCTGGAGACCGCGTACGAAGAGCTGCAGTCCACCAATGAGGAGCTGGAGACGACGAACGAGGAACTCCAGTCGAGCATCGAGGAGCTGGAGACCACCAACGAAGAACTCCAGTCCACCAACGAGGAGCTGGAGACCACCAACGAGGAACTCCAGGCCGGCAACGAGGAACTGGAGACCATGAACGAGGAGATGCGGGTCCGCAGCGAGGAGCTGGACCAGACCCGCGCCTTCCTCGAGGGCGTCCTGACCAGCATCGCCGCCGGTGTGGTGGTCCTGGACAACGACACCCGGGTCAAGAGCTGGAACCGCGGCGCCGCCGAGCTGTGGGGCCTGCGCCCGGACGAGGTGACCGACGAGCCCTTCTTCTCGCTGGACTTCGGGCTGCCCGCCGAGAAGGTGCGGACGATGGTCCACGACTGCCTGGCCGACGGCCGGCGCACCGGTCCCGTCGCGCTCCCTGCCGTGAACCGCATCGGCCGCTCCATCCGCTGCACGGTGTCGTGTTCGCCGTTCGACGGCTACAACGGCGGGGTCGTCCTGCTGATGGAAGAAGTGCGTGACGAAGCCGCCTCCTGAAGGAGGCGGCGGTACTCTGCACACATGGAAACCGGGGGTCCGTCCGGCTACGCGGCGGTCGCGTGGCACCGCGCCGCATCGGCGCGGGAGCGCGCTGCCCGGGCCGAGGCACAGGCCGAGCGCCAGGAGGCGCTGGCCGCCCGGACCGGATCAGTGGTCCATGCGCAGATCGCCGCCAGCCACCGCAGGTCGGCAGCGTGCCACCGGTCCTCAGCCGAACTCCAGGAGGCGTACGCCCGCCGGCTCGCCGCGCAGCGCCGGCCGGAAGAGCCGCCCCCGCCCTTCATGGGCGTGGTCGCGGACGCCTGCGGCACGGACAGCGCGGCGCTGACCCTGATCGGCTCCGACCAGAGCCAGCTCGCGGTGGCCGCCTCCGACCACGCCTCGCGGGCCGCCCAGGACCTGGAGTACATCCTCGGCGAGGGGCCGTGCCGGGACGCCGCCGCCGGGCGCCGCCGCATCGCCGCCAGCGGGCGGGACATAGAGCAGCTGTGGCCCTGTTACGGCCCGTCCGTCACGGCACTCGGCTTCGGCGAGGTGATCGCCGTACCCTTGGAGACGCCCGACGGGTGCCTGGGTTCGCTGGCGGTCTTCGACCCCCGGCCCGGCACTGCCACGGCCGCGGTCTTCACCGAGATCACCGAGGCCCTGGTGCGTACGGTGCTGCTCGGTCCGGACGCGGACCCCGAGCTCTACGGGGGCACGGACCACCGGGACACCGTGCACCAGGCCGCCGGGATGGTGTCCGTGCAGCACCATTGCCCGGTGGGTGACGCACTCGCGCTGATCAAGGCAAAGGCCTATGCGGACGGGGTACCCGTCAACGAAATGGCGCTGCGGATCGTGCGTGGTGAATTTCGCCTTGCCTGAGAGGCAAAGATGGCGCAATGTTCGCGGAGCGCTGCGACTCGCCTGAAGGGGGCGTCATGACGACACCGGCACAACGGATCGCCGATGTGTTCGTGGAACTGTCCGGAGGAAGCGCGGGCACGCCCTTGGAGGCTCCCGAGCTGCTGGCCAGGCTCGCCCGGTGCGGCCCGCCGCTCCTCGGCGTGCACGCGGTCGGCACGGTGGCGGCCCTGGACGACCGCGCCGAGCCGCAGGTGGCCGGCTCCGACGACGGGGCGCAGCTGCTGAAGCAGGAGGCGCTGAAGTGGCAGGAGGGCCCGGGCACCGAAACCCGGCGCAGCGGCCGGCCGCTCCCCTCCATCGCGCTCGGCAGCCGGGCGGCCCTGCGGCGCTGGCCCCGGTACGCACCGCGGGCGCTGGAGCTGGGGTACACCCACGCCGCCGCCTTTCCGCTGCGGAGCCACGAGCGCCCGCTGGGCGCGCTCGTCCTGCTGAGCTCCCCCGCGGACGGACCGGTGTCCGAGGAGGCCGGGACGCTCGCCCAGTCCCTCGCGGACTTCACCGCGCTCGCCCTGATACGCGAGCGGGAACTGCAGGAGAGCCGGACGCTGAGCAGCCAGCTGGAGCACGCGCTGGTCAGCCGGGTGATCATCGAGCAGGCCAAGGGCGTGCTGGCCAACAGCCACGGGATCACCATGGACGCCGCCTTCGCGCTGCTGCGCGGTTACGCCCGCGCCCACCGCCGGCGGCTCTCCGACGTCGCCCACGAGGTGGTCGACGGCCGGCTGCGGCTCGGCACCGAGGACTGACCGGGCCGGCCCCCTCCCGCGATTCCCCCTTCCTCCGCGCCCGGCACGCGCACGTGAGCGACCGTACGGATCTCACGGGCACGATTCGTCCCACGGGCACGTTGAGCATCACGACGGACCCCACCGCACCGGCCGCCCGGGCCGGTCCGCGCCGTCAACTTCTACAAGTGTGTAGATTTCAGCTCTGCGCAGCCGTGCGCAGCGGACGAGGCAGGACGAGGAGAATTCAGATGGCTCTGTGGGACCGGATCAAGGACTCGGCACAGACGATGCAGACCCAGCTGGTCGCGAAGAAGAACGACCTCAAGAGCGGGGCCTTCCGGGACGCGAGCATGGCGATGTGTGCCCTGGTGGCCGCGGCGGACGGCACCGTCGACCCGTCCGAGCGCCGCCGGGTGGCCCAGCTGATCATGTCGAACGAGGTGCTGCAGAACTTCCCGGCGGACGACCTGCAGCGCCGCTTCGACGGTTACCTCGACAAGCTCATCGCCGACTTCGACTTCGGCAAGGTGAGCGTCATGCAGGAGATCGGCAAGGTGAAGAAGAAGCCGGTCGAGGCGCGCGCCGTCATCCAGATCGGCATCGTCATCGGCGGTGCCGACGGCGACTTCGACAAGACCGAGCAGGCCGTCGTGCGGGAGGTCTGCTACGCGCTGGACATTCCGCCGGCCGAGTTCGACCTCTGACCGGCAGCCGGGCGCGGCCCGCGGCACTCAGCTGCGGGCCCCCGGCTCGCCCTGCGGGCGGGGCGCGTCGTCGTGCGTGCGGGAGCTGATCACGTCGCCGGGCCGGGCGCGGATCGTGCGCGGCGGCGGACCGTCGTCGTCCGGGTGCACGCCGTCCTTCATCGCCCTGGCCTCGCTCTTCAGGATGCGGGTCGCCTTGCCGGCGGACCGTACGAGATCGGGCAGCCGCTTGGCCGCGAGCAGCACGATGACAACGATGAGGAGCAGCGCGATCTCACTGATCCCGAACATCCCCGGTCCTCTCTTCCCCCTCCGCGCGGAGGGCACCATGAGCGTACTGTTCAGCGCCGCGGCCCGGAATCGGGGCCGCTGAAGTCGGGTCCGGCGTAGTCGGGGCTCGCGTAGTCGGGGCTCGCGTAATCCGGTGCGGCGTAGTCGGGGGCCGCGTAGTCCGGGCTGCTGTAGCCGAGCCGGGGGCGGGCAGCGTCCCGTCCGGCCGGCGGCGCCGACCGCAGCCGCCGCTCCAGGTGCGGCACGATCCCGCGCTGCAGCAGGGCCAGCTGCCAGTCCTCGCGCGCCCGCCGCAGCCGCTCGCCGGGCGCGTCGTCGGCGCCGGACCTGTGCCGGGCCGCGGTGCCGAGCAGCCCGGCGACGCCGCAGGCCAGGGACACCGCCGTGACCACCACGGCCACCTGCCCCGCGGTGAGCAGCGCGTCCGCCAGCGCGCGCTGCGAAGCGGCCGGCCGCAGCAGATAGCCGAGGAGGAAGAAGACGACGGCCGACGCGGCGGCCAGGCCCGGCACCAGCACGCCGAACAGCGGCAGCAGCCCGCGCCCGCGCCGCGCCGCCGCGTCCGAGCCTCCATCGGCCCCTTCGCCGCTCACCAAGCCCTCCGCGTCCGCGCTGCTGCCGCCCTCCGCTGCTTCCCGGAGGGCGAGGTACGTCCGGTACTCCGGTGCTGCCGCCTCCGCGATCAGGACGGCCTCGGCGAGCGCGTCGCTCCGCAGCCGCCGGGCGAGCCCGCCCGTGGGATCGGCCCGTACGGCACGCGCGATCGCGCCGGTGTGCAGCGCCTGTTCCAGCAGCCGTTCGAAGTCCGCCGTGTCCCGTGCCCGCAGGCCGTTCCGCGCCGACCGCGCCATCGTGTCCCCCGTTTCCGCCCCGCTGCCTGGCCGCCTCGAATCTACAGCACTGTAGAAACAAGGCGGGGCGGCCGGGCGTACGCCGTGGGCTTCCCTCAGTACGATGGCCGCCCCACGGAACGTACGCGCAGGCGTGCGGACGGGCGGCGGAGGGAGACGGCGGAGTGGACCGCGGAGCGGGCAGGCGAGCGGGCGAGGGGCGGCACGAGCGCGACTCCCGCGGCCGCCGGCGCGGCCAGGGCGAGCTGGAGGCACAGGTCCTGTCGGTGCTGCGGCGCGCACCGGGCCCGGCCAGTGCGGCCTGGGTGCAGGAACGTCTCGACGGCGACCTCGCCTACACCACCGTCATGACCATCCTCTCCCGGCTGCTGGCCAAGGGCGCGGTCACCCGCGAGCGCACGGGCCGCTCGTTCGTCTGGCAGGCCGCCTCCGACGAGGCCGGGCTCGCCGCGCTGCGCATGCGCCGCGTCCTGGACGGCGAGACCGACCGGGAAGCGGTCCTGGCCAGCTTCGTCACCGCCCTCTCCGCCGACGACGAGCGGCTGCTGCGCGGCCTGCTGCACGAGGCAGCGGACGGCCCGGAGGCCGACGGCACCGGCACGCCGGAACAGACGCCGGAGGGCTGACCGGTGGGCGTCTTCGTCTTCCTGCCCCTGGTCCTCCCCCTCACCGCATGGCCGGTCGCGCGCCTGGCCGAACAGCATCTGCACCCCCGCAGCGCCACCCGGCTGCTGGCCGGCGTCGCGGCCGTACTGGCCGTGTGCAGCACGGTCTGCCTCGGCCTGATCATGGTCGTCGGCACGGCGCAGCTGCCCGGCAACCCGCTGCCGGACGGCTGGTCCGACCCGGAGGTCCGCGCGGCCGTCCCGTACGACGAGGTCGCCGGCAAGGCCGCGATCCCGGCGCTGGGCGCGGTGGCCGTGGCGGGCGGCCGGACGGCCTGGCGCCACGTACGCGTCCGGCGCCGCGCGGCCCGGGCCCTGGCGGGGCTGCCGGGCTCGCGGGTGGCGGTCCTGCCGGACACCGCGGCGTACGCGTACGCGCTGCCGTCCAGGCGCCACGGCCGGAGCCGCGGCCGGGGCCGGATCGTGGTCTCCACGGCGATGCTGGACCGGCTGGACTCGCGCGAGCGGCGCGCCCTCTTCGCGCACGAACGGGCTCACCTGGCGGGCCATCACCACCGTTACCTGCTGGCCGTGCAGCTCGCGGCCCGCGCCAACCCGTTCCTGCGGCCGCTGCGCACGGCGACGGAGTTCTGCACCGAGCGCTGGGCCGACGAGGAGGCGGCGCGTGCGGTCGGCGACCGCCGGGTGACGGCGCGCGCGGTGGGCAAGGCGGCCCTGGTCACGGGCCGCGCCCCGCTGGCGGGCCTGGCGTCGTTCGCCGCTCCGGGGCCCGTGCCGCGCCGGGTGGCCGCGCTGCTCGGTCCCGTACCACCGGCCCGCAGCCTGCCCCCGGCGCTCACCCCGGCCGGGCTCGCCACCCTGGTCGCGGCGGCCGGCACGCTCGCCTCGGCCCTCTCCTCCGTCAACGCCACGGTCGCGCTCTTCCTGGTCCTGCAGGCCGCCACGCCACTCTGAGGCCGGGAGCCGCGGCAACGGGCGTTCCCGCGCACCCGTGCCGCCGGAAGCGGGCCGCCCTCAGGGCCGCTCCGCCGTCAGGTACCGCTGCACCGTCGGCGCCAGCCAGGCGACGACCTCCTCCCGGCCGAGGCCCGCGGCCGGCGGGATGCGCACGACGTAGCGGGCCAGCGCCATGCCCAGGATCTGCGAGGCGATCAGCGCGGCCCGGACCGCCGCCTCCTCCGGCACCGGGCAGACCGCCGCGATCACCGGCCCCAGCTGGTCGCGGAAGATGGAGCGCACCCGCTCGGCGCCCGCGTCGACCGTGACGCCGACCCGCACCATGCCGGTCAGCCGCTCGTCGTGCTCCCAGACGTCCAGGAAGTGGCGCACCAGCCGCTCGCCCAGCTGCGCGCGGTCCACCTCCCTCAGGTCCGGCATCCGCAGGTCGATGTCGGTGGCGGCGGCGAACAGGCCCTCCTTGTTGCCGTAGTAGCGCATGACCATCGACGGGTCGATGCCCGCGTCCCTGGCGATGGCCCGGATGGTCGCGCGCTCGTACCCGTCGGCGGCGAACCGCTCGCGGGCCGCCGTGAGGATCGCGGCGCGGGTCGCGTCGGAGCGGCGGGGGCGGGCCGGGGACTCGGTGGCGGAGGGCTCTCTGTCGGGCATGCCAACAAGCGTAGGCCAACGGCTGTTGACATGCCAGGGCTGCCGCCGTACGTTGCCAACAAGCGTTGACCAACAACCGTTGGCACAGGAGGCGGCCATGAACCGCGCAACCGGCACGACCCGCACGACAGCCCCCCACCCGGCCTCCGACGTCCTGGTCGTCGGTGCCGGGCCCACCGGCCTGCTGCTCGCCGGTGACCTCGCCGAGGCCGGCCTCGGCGTCACCCTGCTGGAGCGGCGCGCACCCGGGATCAGCAACCTCACCCGCTCCCTGGTCGTGCACGCCCGCACCCTCGAACAGTTCGACGCGCGCGGCCTGGCCGAGGACGTGCTCGCCACCGGCCGCCCGGTGACCTCGCTCCAGCTGTTCGGCGACGTCCGCATGGACCCGTCCACGCTGCACACGCGCTACCCGTTCGTCCTGGTCACCCCGCAGTTCGAGGTCGAGCGGGTACTGGAGGAGCGGGCCCGCAAGGCCGGCGTGACCTTCGCGTACGGCACCGAGCTCACCGGCATCCGCCAGGACGCGGACAGCGTGACGGCCACGGTCCGCACCACGGACGGCGCCACGGGCGAGTACCGCGCGTCCTACCTCGTCGGCACCGACGGCGTGCACAGCGGCGTGCGCCGGGCGCTCGGCCTGCCGTTCCCCGGTAAGTCCGTCATCGAGTCGGTCGTGCTGGCCGACGTACGGATGACCGGGGAACCGGCCGAGCCGCTCGTCGCCAAGGCCGACGGGGACGCCTTCGCGCTCGTCGCGGGCATCGGCGACGGCCTGTTCCGGGTGATCGCCTGGCACCGGCACCGGCAGGCCCCCGAGGCCGGTCCGCCGGACCTGGACGAGGTCCGCGAGCTCACCCGCATCGCGCACGGCACCGACTACGGCATGTACGAGGCCCGCTGGACCTCCCGCTTCCACAGCGACGAACGGCAGGTCCCCGAGTACCGCGTGGGCCGCGCGTTCCTCGCGGGCGACGCAGCCCACGTCCACTCGCCGGCCGGCGGCCAGGGCATGAACACCGGCCTGCAGGACGCCGCCAACCTCAGCTGGAAGCTGATCGCCGTCCTGCGCGGCCGGGCCACGGAGGACCTGCTCGACAGCTACCAGGCCGAACGGCACCCGGTGGGCCGCCTGGTGCTGCGGTCCAGCGGCGCGCTCATCCGGTTCGCGCTGCTCCAGACCCGGGCGCAGCGCGTCGCCGGCGCGCTGGCCGCACAGGTCGCCAAGCGGCTGCCCCCGGTGACGCGCCGCGCCATCGCGCAGGTCTCCGGCATCGGCATCGCGTACCGGCGCGGCCGCGGCGACCACCCGCTCACCGGGCGGCGCGCGCCCGACATCCGCTTCGCCGACGGCGGCCGCCTGTACGAAGCGCTGCGCGGCAACCGCTTCGTGCTGATCACCCCGGCGTACGAGACGCCGGAGCTGGGCGGCCGGGACACGAGCCGCCTGGTGCACGCCACCTGGCGCGGCAGCCGGCGCACCGCACTGCTCGTCCGCCCCGACGGCTACATCGCGTGGGCCACGGACACCATCGACCGCGCGGCACGCGCCGACGCGCTCGCTGCGGCCCTGCTCCCCTGGACGGGACCGGCGGAGAAGGAACCGGCCGGGGGCTGAACGCCCGGTCCGGAGCCGGCGCGGGCGGTCGGCATACTGCCGGTATGCCGATCTTCCGCTCCGCCGTGCTCTTCGTCCTCGCCGCGCTCCTGGAGATCGGCGGTGCCTGGCTGGTCTGGCAGGGCGTGCGGGAGAGCCGCGGCTGGGTGTGGGCCGGGGCCGGCGTCCTGGCCCTCGGCGCGTACGGATTCGTCGCCACGCTCCAGCCGGACGCCGACTTCGGCCGCATCCTGGCCGCGTACGGCGGCGTCTTCGTCGCCGGCTCGCTGGTCTGGGGCATGGTCGCGGACGGCTACCGCCCCGACCGCTGGGACATCACCGGCGCCCTCGTCTGCCTGGCCGGCATGGCCCTGATCATGTACGCACCACGGGGCCGGTGAGGCCGGGGCGGACAGCCCGGGGCCGGTCCGGTGTCCCCCGAAGCCCCGTCCCGCCGCGCATATCCTGAGCGCGTACCGCCCGCTCGCACACGCATCCGTACGTCCGTACGCCGAGGAGCCCGTATGACCGCCGCCGCCCGTACCGCCGTCGTCACCGGAGCGAGCAGCGGCATCGGTGCCGCGACCGCACGGAAGCTCGCCGAGGCCGGCTACCGCGTGATCCTGGTCGCGCGCCGCAAGGACCGCCTCGAAGCGCTCGCCGCCGAGCTGCCGCACGCCGAGGCGTACGCCCTCGACGTCACCGACCGCGCCGCCGTCGACGCCTTCGCCGCCTCCCTGGACCGCTGCGACGTGCTGGTCGCCAACGCGGGCGGCGCGCTCGGCACGGACCCGGTGGCCACCGCCGACCCGGCCGACTGGCGCGCGATGTACGAGGTCAACGTCCTCGGCGTGCTCAACGTGACGCAGGCGCTGCTGCCGGCCCTGACCGCCTCCGGCGACGGCACGGTCGTGGTCCTCTCCTCCACCGCCGGCCACGGCACGTACGAGGGCGGCGGCGGTTACGTGGCAGCCAAGCACGGCGCGCACGTCCTCGCCGAGACGCTCCGCCTGGAGCTGTGCGGACAGCCGGTACGCGTCATCGAGATCGCCCCCGGCATGGTGCGGACCGACGAGTTCGCGCTCACCCGCTTCCGCGGCGACGCGGAGAAGGCCGCGAAGGTGTACGAGGGCGTCGCCGAGCCGCTGACCGCCGACGACGTGGCCGACACGATCGCCTGGGCGGTCACCCGCCCCTCCCACGTCAACGTCGACCTGCTCGTCGTCCGGCCCCGCGCGCAGGCCTCCAACACCAAGGTGCACCGCGAGCGCTGACCGCCCGCCCGGCCGGTGGTCCTAGGACCACCGCGCCCGGTACCTCCCGCACGGCGGAGGCCGCTCGACGGAGGCCGAACGGCCGATGCGCGCACCGCCGCACGCGGATACGTTCCTGGTGTCCGTGCCCCGATGAAGGAGTCCCGATGCGCGCCGCCTCCGCCCCCGTGACCGTCACCGCCTTCGACCACCTGGTCCTCAACGTCGCCGACGTCGAACGCGCGCTGGACTTCTACTGCGGGCCGCTCGGCCTCGAACCGGTGCGGGTGGACGAATGGCGGGCCGGCCAGGTGCCGTTCCCGTCGGTCCGGGTGAGCCCGACGACCATCATCGACCTGGTGCGGGCCCCGGAAGCGGCCTCCGGCGAGGACGCGGCGCCGGCCCGCGCCAACGTCGACCACCTCTGCCTGGTCGTCGCGCCGCTGGACTGGCAACAGGTCGTCGACTCCGGGGTGTTCACCGTCGTCAACGGCCCCGGCAAGCGCTTCGGCGCCCGCGGCACGGCCGAGTCCCTCTACGTACGCGACCCGGACGGCAACACGGTCGAGCTCCGCTGGTACCCGGCGGACGCGTAGGACGGCCGAACTCCGCCTGATATCCGACGGACGCGCAGAACGGCAGCCCCGGGGCCTACCCCGCGGCGCGCGGGGCACACCGCGACCGGCGGACCTTCACAAGATCCACAACGATCACCCCACATGATTTTCGCCCCGCCGGGCAGGGGGGCGGGCGTGAGCACTTTTCGCATCCCCACCCCCCGTTTCCGCAAGCCCTCCAGGGCCCTCAAGCGTGCGGCCGTACTGGCCGCCGGAGCGGGCCTGCTGACCACCGGCCTGCTCGCCACCCCCGCCTCGGCCGCCATGGGCGACAACGTCGTCCACGGCCCGGCCGCGTGCGCCTTCTCCGAGGACCGCGCCCCCGTGGCCCTCGGTGACGCCGGCGACCAGGTCTCCCAGATCCAGTGCCTGCTGGCCAACCGCCAGTACCTGGGCTGGAACCAGCTCAGCGGCGCCTTCGACGCGGGCACCCTCTCCGCCGTCGCCCACTTCCAGGCCGACCACGGCCTGGTCCCCGACGGCGTCGTCTCCCCGGCCACCTGGGAGGCCCTGTACAAGGCAGGCCCCCCGGCCGGCCCGGTCCAGTCCCCCAACCAGCCGGCCGACCCGAACAACCAGCCCGGCGCCTGACCGAGCACCAGGGCCGGACCCCGCGGGGTCCGGCCCCTTCCTCGCTCTGCCGCAGGACGCAGGGCCGCCCGGAGCGCCCGGCGGCCACACACGCGGGCCGCACGCGTACCGTCCGCGCCCCGTCAGCGGCCCCGCCCCGCCGCCACGTCGATCACGTCCTCCAGGACGTCACGGGAGCGCTGGAGATCGGCGATCATGCGGTCGATGCGGTCGCGTTCCGTCGTCAGCTCGGCGACCAGCTTCGGGGTGGCGATCTCGGAGGGCGCGCCGTCCGAATCCCGCATGCACGGCAGCAGCTTCACGATCTTCGCGCTGCACAGCCCCGCGGCGAAGAGCTCCTGGATACGGATGACCCGGTCCACCGCGCGCTCGGGGTAATCGCGATGACCGCCCGGCGTACGATCGGCCGCCAAGAGCCCCTGCTGCTCGTAGTAGCGCAACGACCGCTCGCTCACGCCCGTACGCCGTGCCAGCTCACCGATCCGCATGCCGTACCCCCACCTCGTCCGCCGGGTCGCCGGGCGGCCCCGTCCGGAGACCGGAGAGCCGCCCCAAGGCTTGAATCTGACATCAATGTCAGCTTCTACCGTACCGGCATGACGCACACAGCACCGGAGAACACAGCGATCGAAGCCGTCGGCACGGGGCTCTTCGAGCCGGCCCGGCTCGGCCCCCTGGCCCTCCCCAACCGCCTGGTCATGGCGCCGCTGACGCGTAACCGCGCCACCGCCGACGGCGTCCCGACCCCGCTCATGGCCACGTACTACGCACAGCGCGCCTCCGCCGGGCTGATCATCGCCGAGGCGTCGACCCCGAACGCCGTGGGACAGACGTACCCCAACATCACCGCCATTCACGACGCTTCCCACGTCGCGGGGTGGCGGCAGGTCACCGATGCCGTGCACGCGGCGGGCGGCCGGATGTTCCTGCAGCTCCAGCACGGCGGGCGGGTGGGGCACCCCGCCAACAGCGGTCTGACCCCCGTCGCGCCCTCCCCCGTACCGCTGCCGGAAACGATCCACACCCCCGACGGCCGCCGCCCCTCCGTCGTCCCCCGCGAGATGGCCCTCGACGACATCCGCACCACGGTGGCCGACTTCGCCGCCGCCGCGCGCAACGCCGTCGACGCGGGCTTCGCCGGGGTGGAGGTGCACAGCGCCAACGGCCATCTGCTCCACCAGTTCCTGGCGTCCAACACCAACCGGCGCACCGATGCCTACGGCGGCTCGCAGGCGCGTCGCATCCGCTTCGTCGTCGAGGTCGTGCGGGCCGTCGCCGACGCGATCGGCCCCGAGCGGACCGGCCTGCGCATCTCCCCCGGAAGCACCGTCAACGGCATCGCCGAGGCCGACACCGACACGCTCTACCCCGCGCTCCTCGACGCCCTCGCCGAGGCCGGCGGCCCGGAAGCCCTCCCGGCCTACCTCCACATCGTCCGCTCCGACCCGGACCAGCCGCTCTTCCACGAACTCCGCAAGCGCTGGGCCGGCACCCTCATCGGCAACCCGGTCCTGCCCGACGACCGGATTCCGGCCGACGGCGTCCTGCACGCGGCCGGGCGCCTCCTGTCCGCCGGCGCCGACCTGATCGCCCTCGGCCGCCCCTTCCTCGCCAACCCCGACCTGGTCGAGCGCCTCCGCACGCGCGCCCCGCTCAACCCCGTACGCGACAAGTACTTCATGTACGTGGGCGGCCCCACCGGCTACACCGACTACCCCACCCTCCCCCAACCGGCATGACCCGCCCCGGCGCCCACCCCGCGCCCCCGGACCCCGGCCCGGACACGCGGAAGGGGCGGCGGCCCGGTACTCCCCGGCCCGCCGCCCCTCCACGGCTGAAGGGTCACCCCTTCACGCACACCACCTGCTTGAGCTTCGCGACCACCTGGACCAGGTCGCGCTGCTGGTCGATGACCTTTTCGATGGGCTTGTAGGCGCCCGGGATCTCGTCCACCACGCCGGAGTCCTTACGGCACTCCACGCCCCGCGTCTGCTCCTCCAGGTCCCGTGTGGAGAAACGCTTCTTCGCGGCGTTGCGGCTCATCTTCCGGCCCGCGCCGTGCGAGGCCGAGTTGAAGGACTTCTCGTTGCCGAGGCCCTTCACGATGTACGAACCGGTGCCCATCGACCCCGGGATGATCCCGTAGTCCCCGCTCCCGGCCCGGATCGCGCCCTTACGGGTCACGAGCAGGTCCATGCCGTCGTACCGCTCCTCCGCCACGTAGTTGTGGTGGCAGGAGATGACCGGCTCGAAGGTCGGGCGGGCCTTCTTGAACTCCTTGCGGACGACGTCCTGGAAGAGGGCCATCATGATCGCGCGGTTGTGCTTGGCGTACTCCTGCGCCCAGAAGAGGTCGTTGCGGTACGCCGCCATCTGCGGGGTGTCCGCGATGAAGACGGCGAGGTCGCGGTCGACCAGGCCCTGGTTGTGCGGCAGCTTCTGGGCCTCGCCGATGTGGAAGTCGGCCAGCTCCTTGCCGATGTTCCGGGAGCCGGAGTGCAGCATCAGCCACACCGCGTCGTCCTCGTCCAGGCAGAACTCGATGAAGTGGTTGCCCGAGCCGAGCGTGCCCATCTGCTTCACCGCCCGGTCCTGGCGGAACTTCACCGCGTCGGCGATGCCGTCGAACCGGGTCCAGAAGTCGTCCCAGCCGGCCGTGCCGTAACCGTGCAGGCGGGACGGGTCCACCGGGTCGTCGTGCATCCCGCGTCCCACCGGGATGGCCGCCTCGATCCTGGAACGGAGGCGGGAGAGGTCGCCCGGAAGGTCGTTCGCCGTCAGGGAGGTCTTGACCGCGGACATGCCGCAGCCGATGTCGACGCCGACCGCCGCCGGACAGACCGCGCCGTGCATCGCGATGACCGATCCGACCGTGGCACCCTTGCCGTAGTGCACGTCCGGCATGACGGCGAGGCCCTTGATCCACGGCAGCGTGGCGACGTTCCGCAGCTGCTGGAGCGCGGCGCCCTCGACCGTGGCCGGGTCCGTCCACATGCGGATGGGCACCTGAGCACCAGGTACTTCCACGTAAGACATGGCTTCCCCATTCCCCCGTAACGACAGAAAACTCAAAAAGAGAAGGAAACGCAAAACGCGGACATAGCACCCGATCAGCGACGGCGGACCGGCGTGCGCGGCGATGCGTGCGGTAGACATTGTGTCCATCAGCCGCTGCTGGGCGGCAACCGGATTTCGTACGGAAGGAGCCGGTGACGGTGCAGCGAAGGTCGTCCGTACGAGGGGCCGCCGTGGCGGCCGCCGTGGCGCTGGCCGCCATCCTCACCAGCTGTTCCAGCGGCTCCGACGCCGACGCGGGGGCCGAGGACAGCAAGGGCGGCGACAGCACGTCATCGGCGCCGGTCGCCGAGCCGGGCAAGTTCGACTCGCTGCCCGAGCCGTGCGGGCTGCCCGGCCGGAGCACGCTGCGCAGCCTGCTGCCGAACGACGGCTCCCCGGAGACCCGCGCCGAGGCCGACAAGGTCTACCGCGGCCAGGCCGACATCACCTTCGACACCGACCGCCGGGTCGGCTGCCAGTGGAAGCGCGAGACCTCCGAGGGCTCCCGCCACCTCACCATCGACCTGCAGCGCGTCGTGTCGTACGACGGGTCCACCAGCGACGACGACAAGGCCCAGGAGCTGTACGCGAAGAAGGAGCTGGCGGCCCACATCCCGAGCGACACGGCGAAGACCCCGCCGGTCCGCACCCCCTCCCCGTCCTCGAGCAAGGGCGCGGACGGAAAGCAGGACGGGACGCAGGACCCGAAGGGCGAGCAGGGGAAGCAGGGCGCGAACGAGCGGCAGGCGACCGGCGGGGCCGACGCGCGCGGTGATCACCCCGCCGGTGGCAAGGGCGCCGCAGCCGACCCCACGGGCGGCCGGTCCGGCGAGTCGGGTCAGTCCGGTCGGTCCGGTGAATCCGGCGAGGCCGGGCAGTCGAAGGGGCGCACCGGCGAGGCCGACGGGAAGACGCCCGGCAAGGGCGCCGGCGACGCCACGCACCCCTCCGGCACCCGTACGGCCGAAGGCGGCGCGTCGGATTCGTCCGGCTCCTCCGGTTCGCCCGACTCCTCCGGTTCCTCCGACTCGACTCAGTCCCCCGACGACGCGGCGAGCCTCGCGCCGCGC
Organism: Streptomyces sp. Ru73; assembly: GCF_002920575.1. Classification (GTDB taxonomy): domain Bacteria; phylum Actinomycetota; class Actinomycetes; order Streptomycetales; family Streptomycetaceae; genus Streptomyces. The sequence goes on from NZ_PQSQ01000081.1 coordinate 18,842, forward strand.
GCGCTCAGCGACCTCGGTGACGCCGCCTTCCTGGACGACAAGCTGGCCACCGCCGACTCCGGCGTGCACCGCGACGTCACGGTCGTCTTCCGGTCGTCGAATGTGATCGTCACCATTGAGTACGACCAGTGGTCCACCGACAAGTCGGTCCTTCCCGACCGCCGTGAGCTGCAGGAAAAGGCGCAGACGCTGGCCGCCGAGCTGGCCGCGCACTGGACCGGCTGAGAGGTTACGGTCGCCGTAACCGGTTACCGTCGGCGAGTAACGACGTGAATCGGCCACCGGCGTGCGGCCGCCGCGTACCGTGCGCCGAGGGGCCACCTCGGCCCCGCGCGCGCAACGGCCGCTCGCACGACGATGAAGCGAAGGAACCATGCACCGTTCAGCCAAGCGACTCGCCAGCTACCTCGCCTGCGCAGCCGTACCGGTGATGCTTGTCGCCGGCTGCTCCGACGACTCCGGCAAGAAGTCGGAGTCCTCCCCCTCGAAGTCCGCGGCTCCGAGCTCGTCCTCGCCGCAGGTGGCACCGGGCAAGTACAAGAAGCTCCCCGACCCCTGCAAGGCCATCACCAAGGACCGCGTCAAGAAGATGCTGCCCGCCGTGAAGGACGAGAACGGCGAGGAGGGGAAGAGCAGCGACACCGCCGCGCACGGCACCTGCACGTGGAGCAGTGAGGAGCGCCAGGGCAAGGGCGGCATCAACGGCACGCAGTTCCGCTGGCTCGCGGTCAACCTGCAGCGCTACGACTCCGACCCGGCGCTCGGCTCCGGCGACAAGCGCGCCACCGGCTTCTACAACAAGCAGGTCGACGCCGCCAAGGCCACCGACGGCGCGAAGAACGTCAAGAACGAGCCCGCCAAGGACATCGGCGACCAGGCGACGATGGTCACGTACGACCTGAAGAAGGACGGCAACGACTTCAAGAACCAGACGCTCGTCGCCCGTACCGCCAACGCCGTAGTCACGATCAACTTCAACGGCGCCGGCCTGGCCGGTGCCAAGACCCCGGACGCCGACGAGATGGTGAAGGACGCGCAGGAGGCCGCGAAGCAGGCCGTCAACGCGATCGCCCAGGCGAACAAGTAGGGCATACCCGGACCACGGGCCCGCCACCGGCGTACCACTCGGGTAACGCCTGCGGCCCTCCCCGCTCCCGGCACCGCGGGTGTGCCAGGCTAGGCGCGCCAGTCAGCCGAGTGCGGGGAGGGATCGCGGGTGGCCGCGATGCGGATGAGTCGTACGCACCGAATACTCATCGGCGTGGTCGTCGCGGGCGCGCTGGTGATCGCCGCGATCGGCTTCGCCGGTTCGTACGCGGCGGTCCGCGCCCTCGCCGAGCAGAAGGGCTTCGGCGCCTTCTCCTACGTCTTCCCGATCGGCATCGACGCGGGGATCGTCGTCCTCCTCGCCCTCGACCTGCTGCTCACCTGGATCCGTATCCCCTTCCCGCTGCTGCGGCAGACCGCCTGGCTGCTGACCGCCGCGACGATCGCCTTCAACGGCGCGGCGGCCTGGCCCGACCCGCTCGGGGTCGGTATGCACGCGGTGATCCCGGTGCTCTTCGTCGTCGCGGTCGAGGCCGCCCGGCACGCGGTCGGCCGGATCGCCGACCTCACCGCCGACAAGCACATGGAGGGCGTCCGGCTTTCCCGCTGGCTGCTGGCGCCCGCGTCCACGTTCCGCCTGTGGCGCCGTATGAAGCTGTGGGAGCTGCGCTCGTACGAACAGGTGATCAAGCTGGAGCAGGACCGGCTGGTGTACCAGGCACGGCTCCGCTCCCGGTACGGACGCGCCTGGCGGCGCAGGGCCCCGGTGGAGTCCCTGATGCCGCTGCGGCTGGCCCGGTACGGGGTGCCGCTGGCGGAGACGGTCCCGGCGGGACTCGCGGCGGCGGGACTGGCGGCGGAGCTCACCACCGCGGAGCCCATCGCCGGACCGGACGGCGGAGCGGGCAGCGGACGGGACCGCGGATCGGACAACGGACCGGACAGCGGGCCCAGGGAGCACCCGGCGCCGGTGGAGCCGGCCACGAAGGCCGACACGACCGCGGCGATCGAGACGGCCCAGAGGAGCGAGACGGCCCAGGCAGCCGAACCGGCCGAAGCCACGGCCCCGCAGGCCACCAGCCCCGCGCAGGCCACCAGCCCGCAGGGCACCACCGCGCAGGCCCCCGCCCCGCAGGAAGCCGCTCCCTCGCTCACCATCCCCGTCGCCCCCGGTCGTAGTCGTCCTCTCGGCAACGCGGGTGCGCCGGTCCCGGTTCCCGAGCAGCGCGCGGCAGCCGCGCCCGCGCCGGAGCCCGAGCCGGAGTACGCCCCCGAGCCGGCCACCCCGCCCGTCGAGACGCTGCCCGCTGGGCTGCCCCGGGAGGAGCAGTTCTACGTGGCGTTCCGTACGTACGTGGCCGAGAAGAACGACTTCCCGGACCCGCATCAGTTCGCCACGTACCTGCTGAACACGTACAACGTCACCAGCAAGACCGGGGACGGCCCGCTGAGCGCGAACTACCTCCGCCCGCACCTGCGCGAGTTCCGCCACCGGCTGCGCGAGGAGCAGCTGGACAGCGAGCACATCGCCTGACCACCTGAAACGGCTCCGGCCCCGGAAACGACTCCGGCCCCGGGAACGGCGTTCCCGGGGCCGGCTCGTACGGGCGGTTACGCGCCCAGCAGCTTGCGTACGCGGTCCGCGCCGACCGCCAGCAGCAGCGTGGGCAGTCGCGGGCCGGTCTCCCGGCTGACCAGCAGGCGGTACAGCAGCGCGAAGAACGCCCGCTGGGCCGTCTTGATCTCCGGCGGGAGCTCCTTGGCCGTGGCGTCGGCCGAGTAACCCGCCTGGACCTTCGGCACGCCGTAGACCAGGTGCGTCAGGCCGTCGAGCGACCAGTGGTCGGCCAGCCCGTCCAGCAGCAGCCGCAGCGACTCGCGGGCGTGCTCGTCCAGCGAGCCGAGCAGCTCGGCGTCCGGCTCCTCACGGACGATGGTCCGCTGGTCGGCCGGCACCTGGCTGGTGATCCACTGCTCGGCGCGGTCCAGCCGCGGCCGGACCTCGTCCAGCGAGCCGACCGGCTTCTCCGGGTCCAGCTCGCTGAGGATGCGCAGGGTCTGCTCGTCGTGGCCGGCCGTGATGTCGGCGACCGAGGCGAGCGTGCGGTACGGGAGCGGGCGCGGCGTCTTCGGCAGCTCACCCGCCGCGGTCCCGATGGCACGGGTGTACGCCGCCGCGTCGGCCGGCAGCACGGTGCCGTCGGCGACCTTGGCGTCCAGCCGGTCCCACTCGTCGTACAGCCGCTGGATCTCCTGGTCGAAGGCGATCTTGAACGACTGGTTCGGGCGGCGCCGCGCGTACAGCCAGCGCAGCAGCTGCGGCTCCATGATCTGCAGGGCGTCGGCCGGGGTCGGCACCCCGCCCTTCGAGGAGGACATCTTGGCCATGCCGCTGATGCCGACGAAGGCGTACATCGGCCCGATCGGCTGCTTGCCGTCGAAGATCCCGACGATCTGCCCGCCGACCTGGAACGACGACCCCGGAGACGAGTGGTCGACGCCCGAGGGCTCGAAGATCACGCCCTCGTAGGCCCAGCGCATGGGCCAGTCGACCTTCCAGACCAGCTTGCCGCCGTTGAACTCGCTCAGCCGCACCGTCTCGCCGTGCCCGCAGGTGCAGGTGTAGGTGAGCTCGGTGGTGTCGTCGTCGTACGCGGTGACGGTGGTGAAGTCCTTGCCGCAGGCCGTGCAGTACGGCTTGTACGGGAAGTAGCCCGCGCCGCCGCCGCTGCCGTCGTCCTCACCGGCCGCGCCGGAGCCCTCGGCGGCCTCCAGCTCGGCCTCGTCCACCGGCTTCTGCGACTTCTTCGCCGGGGCCTTCTTCGTGCGGTACTGGGCGAGGATCGCGTCGATCTCACCGCGGTGCTTCATCGCGTGCAGGATCTGCTCGCGGTACACGCCCGAGGTGTACTGCGCGGTCTGGCTGATGCCGTCGTACTCGACGCCCAGCTGCGCGAGCGACTCGACCATGGCGGCCTTGAAGTGCTCGGCCCAGTTCGGGTAGGCCGAGCCCTTGGGGGCCGGGACGCTGGTCAGCGGCTTGCCGATGTGCTCGGCCCAGGAGTCGTCCACGCCCTCGACGCCGAACGGGACCTTGCGGTACCGGTCGTAGTCGTCCCAGGACAGTACGTGCCGGACCTCGTACCCGCGCCGCCGGATCTCGTCCGCGACCAGGTGCGGGGTCATGACCTCGCGGAGGTTGCCCAGGTGGATCGGGCCGGAGGGGGACAGGCCGGAGGCCACCACGACCGGTTTGCCAGGCGCGCGACGCTCCGACTCGGCGATGACCTCATCCGCGTAACGGGAGACCCAGTCGGTTGTCTCGGTGCTCTGAGCCACGGTCGGCCCTTCCTCTTCTGCTTCGCGCGTTCGCTCGATCACATGCTCGATCACGTGATCGCTTACGGTCGTGAGCCCGGCCCGGAACCCCGGCGGTCCTGCTGCGCTCGGTGCGTGATCCGGAGCGGGGCCGCCCAGGCCGCAGGCCTGGCCGTTCCATTGTCCCAGACGCCCCCGTGATCAATGCCCCCGGCGCCCGGTGCCCGCCGGGGACAAAATCCGGAGAGGCCGCCGACACCGCCGTGAAATACTGGCGGCAAACCCCGACCACCTTTCTCCTCCGACGGAACGGCAGCACTCCATGGCTTCGGTCCCTTCTCTCGCCGCTACGGTCAACCAGCGCGTCTCGGACGCCCTCTCGGCAGCCCTGCCGGAGGCCGGCGCCGCCGACCCGCTGCTGCGACGTAGTGACCGGGCCGACTTCCAGGCCAACGGCATGCTGGCGCTCGCCAAGAAGCTCAAGGGCAACCCCCGCGAGCTGGCGGGCAAGGTCGTGGACGGCGTCTCCGCGCCCGGCCTCATCCAGGACGTCGAGGTCTCGGGCCCCGGCTTCCTCAACATCACGGTCGCCGACGAGGCGATCGTGAAGACGCTGGCGGCGCGGGCCGAGGACGACCGGCTCGGCGTGCCGTACGCCGAGAACCCCGGCACCACGGTGATCGACTACGCCCAGCCGAACGTCGCCAAGGAGATGCACGTCGGCCACCTGCGGTCCGCCGTGATCGGTGACGCGCTGCGCCACCTGCTGGACTTCACCGGCGAGAAGACGATCGGCCGGCACCACATCGGCGACTGGGGCACCCAGTTCGGCATGCTCATCCAGTACCTGATCGAGCACCCCGGCGAGCTGGCCCCGGCCGAGGACGTCGACGGCGAGCAGGCCATGTCGAACCTGAACCGGGTCTACAAGGCGTCGCGCGCCGTCTTCGACGCGGACGAGGAGTTCAAGGAGCGGGCCCGGAAGCGGGTCGTGGCGCTCCAGTCCGGCGACAAGGAGACCCTGGACCTCTGGCAGCGGTTCGTGGACGAGTCGAAGGTCTACTTCTACTCCGTCTTCGAGAAGCTGGACATGGAGATCCGGGACGACGAGATCGTCGGCGAGTCCGCGTACAACGACATGATGGCCGAGACGGCCCGGCTGCTGGAGGAGTCCGGCGTCGCGGTCCGCTCCGAGGGCGCCCTCGTCGTCTTCTTCGACGACATCAAGGGCAAGGACGACCAGCCGGTCCCGCTGATCGTCCAGAAGGCGGACGGCGGCTTCGGCTACGCGGCCTCCGACCTCTCCGCGATCCGCAACCGCGTGCTCGACCTGCAGGCGACGACCCTCCTCTACGTCGTGGACGTGCGTCAGTCCCTGCACTTCAAGATGGTCTTCGAGACGGCCCGCCGGATGGGCTGGCTGAACGACCGGGTCACGGCCCACAACATGGGCTACGGCACGGTGCTCGGCGCGGACGGCAAGCCGTTCAAGACGCGTGCGGGCGAGACCGTCCGGCTGGAGGACCTGCTCGACGAGGCGGCGCAGCGCGCGGCCGAGGTGGTGCGCGAGAAGGCGCGCGACCTCACCGAGGAGGAGATCCAGGAGCGGGGCGCCCAGGTCGGCATCGGCGCGGTGAAGTACGCGGACCTCTCCACGTCGGCGAACCGCGACTACAAGTTCGACCTGGACCAGATGGTCTCGCTGAACGGCGACACCTCGGTCTACATCCAGTACGCGTACGCCCGGATCAGGTCCATCCTCCGCAAGGCGGGCGAGACCGGCCCCGTCCCGCACCCGGAGCTGCCCCTGGCCCCGGCGGAGCGGGCGCTGGGCCTGCACCTGGACGCGTTCGGCGACACGGTCGCCGAGGCGGCCAAGGAGTACGCCCCGCACAAGCTGACCGCGTACCTCTACCAGCTCGCGTCCCTCTACACGACCTTCTACGACCAGTGCCCGGTCCTGAAGGCGGACACCCCCGAGCAGACCGAGAACCGCCTCTTCCTGTGCGACATCACCGCCCGCACCCTCCACAAGGGCATGTCCCTCCTGGGCATCAGGACGCCTGAGCGGCTCTGACCAGCCCAGCGGCCGCCCGACGGCCCTGCACGAAAGCCCTGCCGGGACCGGTCCCGGCAGGGCTTTCGTATGCGGTCCGCCGCCTCAGCGTCCCTGTGCCAGTGCCTCGTCCACCGTGGCCGGGGCGAAGAGGGCGTCGGCGACCATGTGGGCCGCGCCGGTGACGCCGGCTCTGGTGCGCAGGTCGGAGGTGACGACGCGGAGGTCGCGGGTGGCCAGGGGGAGGGAGCGGCGGTAGGTCACCTCGCGGATGCCCGCTATCAAGTGGTCCTGCGCGTGGGCCAGTTCGCCGCCGATGACGAGGAGGGAGGGGTTGAGCAGGCTGACGGTGTCGGCCAGGGCGCGGCCGAGGAGGCGGCCGCGCTGGCGCAGCAGCCGTACCGCGTCGTGGCTGCCGTCCCTGACCAGCGCCACCACGTCGTCGGTCGCCGTCACCTCGTGGCCGGCCGCCGCCAGGTCGCGGACCAGGGCCCAGCCGCCGGCCAGTGCCTCCAGGCATCCGGTGTTGCCGCAGCGGCAGGCCGGCGCGTCGGCGTCGGCCTCGTCGACGCCGGGGGCGGGGATGTGGCCGATGTCGCCGGCCGCGCCGCGCGCGCCGTGGTGCAGCCGGCCGCCCAGCACCAGCCCTGAGCCGATGCCGGTGCCGACCTTGATGTAGAGCAGGTGTTCCTCGTCGGGCCAGTTGACGCGGTGCTCGCCCAGCGCCATCAGGTTGGTGTCCTTGTCGGCGAGGACGAGGCAGTCGTAGCGGTCGCGGAAGAAGGCGGGGACCTCGTAACCGTCCCAGCCGGTCATGATCGGCGGGCTGACGACCCGCCCGGTGCCCGCCTCGACCGGGCCCGGCACGCCGATGCCCACGCCGCGTACGGGCTGTGCGTCGGTGTCCACGTCCACCGTGGTCAGCAGCCGGTCGAAGTCGGACTGCACCTGGGTGAGCACCCGCTGCGGGCCGTCCGCGACGTCCAGGCCCCGCCGGTCCGAGGCGAGGATGCTGCCGGCCATGTCCGTGACGGCGGTACGCAGGTGGCTGCCGCCGATGTCGGCGACGAGCAGGACGCCGGAGTCCCGGCGCAGCCGGAAGGAGCCGGCCCGCCGGCCGCCGGTGGCCCCGCCGGTGCCCGCGTCCTCCAGATAGCCCGCCGCGTCCAGCGCTTCGAGGCGGGCGGCCATCGTGGAGCGGGAGAGCCCGGTCGCCGCCATCAGTTCCGCCCGGGTCGTGGCCCGTCCGCTGCGGATCAGTTCCAGTACGGCCCCCGGCCCCGTGGGATGGGCCCGGCCCCCGCCCGGCAGCGCCGTCGTCGCCTCCGCCACCGCTTCCTGCCTCCTCGTTCCTCGGCAACGCCCCCACCTTACGCCTACCTATGCCTTGGCTCACCACATCTTTTGCTTGTCCATCTTACAAAAGATGCCTAGCATCAACGCGACAAGGCGCGGCCGGGACCATCAGGCGCGCCGGACCGCAGGAGAGGAAGACCCGCCATGAGCACACTCGGCGTACACGCACTCGTCTGGACCGGCGACTGGGACCGGGAGGGCGCGCGCAAGGCCGCGGCCGGCAGCCGCGCGGCGGGCTACGACCTGGTCGAGATATCCCTGCACGACCCGGAGATCGTCGACATCGCCGGCACCCGCGAGGTGCTGAAGGAGTACGGCCTGGCGGTGGCGTGCTCGCGCGGGCTCTCCTTCGACTGCGACGTCTCCGCCGAGGACCCGGCCGCTTCGGAGCGCGGCGAGGCACTGCTCCGCCAGGCGCTGCGGATCACCAGTGACCTCGGCGGCGAGTACTTCACGGGCGTCCTCTACGGCGCGCTCGGCAAGTACGGGCAGCAACCCACCGCACGGGGCCGGGCGCACGCCGTGGCCGCGCTGCGCCGGCTGGCCGCCGAGGCCGCCGACCTGGGCGTCACGCTCGGCCTGGAGGTCGTGAACCGGTACGAGAACAACCTGATCAACACCGCGGCCCAGTGCCTGGAGCTGATCGACGAGATCGGCGCGCCGCCGAACGTCAAGGTCCACCTGGACACGTACCACATGAACATCGAGGAGCAGGACTTCGTGCGGCCGGTCCTGGCCTGCGGCGACCGCCTCGGTTACGTCCACGTCGGCGAGTCGAACCGCGGCTATCTCGGCTCCGGCACGATCGACTTCACGGCCTTCTTCCACGCCCTCGCCGACATCGGCTACGACGGCCCGATCACCTTCGAGTCCTTCTCCTCCGCCGTCGTCGCCCCCGGCCTCTCCAACGACCTCGCCGTCTGGCGCAACCTCTGGGACGACAGCGCCGACCTGGCCGGACACGCCCGCGCGTACATGGCCGGCCAGCTCAAGGCCGCGTCGCGGCCGGCCACCGGCGTCTGACCGATCCCGCCGCCCCCGTCCCGGGCGGCCACCGGCGTCCGACCGGTCCCGCCGCGGACGGCCACCGGCCTCCGCCCCCTCCCTTCCCTGTCCCGCTCCTTTCCGCGTCGAAAGCTCTCCCATGACTCCGCACGAACTCGTTGCGCGCGCCGAGCGGCTGGCCGCCGCGGGCGGCCGCCGCATCCTCGGCATCGCCGGCCCGCCCGGCGCCGGCAAGTCCACGCTCGCCGCGTACCTGGCCGACGCGCTGGGCGACCGCGCCGTCCTGGTCCCCATGGACGGCTACCACCTCGCCGACACCGAACTCCGCCGCCTGGACCGCATGGGCCGCAAGGGCGCGCCCGACACGTTCGACGCGTACGGATACGCGGCGCTGCTGCGCCGGCTGCGCGACCCGCGGGCCGGCGAGATCGTCTACGCGCCCGCGTTCGAACGGGAGCTGGAGCAGCCGCTGGCCGGCGCCCTGCCCGTACCGCCCGAGGTCCCGCTGGTCATCACGGAGGGCAACTACCTGCTGCTCGACGAGGAACCGTGGCCCGCGGTCCGCCCGCTGCTGGACGAGACGTGGTGGGTGGAGCTGGCGGCCGAGGAGCGGGTCGGGCGGCTGATCGCCCGGCACGAGCGGTTCGGCAAGACGCCCGAGCACGCCCGTGACTTCGTCCTCACCTCCGACGAGGCCAACGCGCGCCGGGTCGCGCCCGGTCGCGAGCGGGCCGACCTGGTCGTGGAGTTCGCGCCCGGCACGGCCCCGCGGCCGCAGGAAGCCGAGACCGGCGAGGGGAGAGCGGACGCATGAGCGGCACCCTCGACCTCCGCCCCGTCGACTGGTTCATGCTCGCGACGTACTTCATCGCGATCATCGCCATCGGCGTCTACACCAAGCGGGCCGTCGCCAGCTCCGGCGACTTCTTCCTCGCCGGCCGCTCGATGCCCGCGTGGATCACCGGCCTGGCCTTCGTCTCCGCCAACCTCGGCGCCCTGGAGATCATCGGCGGCGCGGCCAACGGCGCCCAGTACGGCGCGGCGGCCGTGCACTTCTACTGGCTCGGCGCGATCCCCGCCATGGTCTTCCTCGGCATCGTGATGATGCCGTTCTACTACTCCACTCGCGTGCACAGCGTCTCGGAGTACCTGCGCCGCCGCTTCAACGCCCAGACGCACCTGCTCAACAGCGTCGTCTTCGCGATAGCCCAGGTCATGCTGGCCGGCGTCAACCTCTTCGCGCTGGCGCTGATCGTGAAGCTGCTGATCGGCTGGCCGCTGTGGCTGTCGATCGTGCTCTCCGCGGTCTTCGTCCTCGCGTACATCACGCTCGGCGGCCTGGCCGGCGCGATCTACGGCGAGGTCCTGCAGTTCTTCGTCATCCTGGCCGGTCTCATCCCGATCGTCGCCATCGGCCTGCACACCGTCGGCGGCTTCCACGGCCTGCACCAGCACATCCAGCATCTGGACCCGAACCTGCTCAAGACCTGGCAGGGCACCCAGGTCGGCCACTGGAACAACCCGCTGGGCGACTGGATCGCGCTCGCCATGGGCGAGGGCTTCGTACTGGCCTTCGGCTACTGGACGACGAACTTCGCCGAGGTGCAGCGCTCGCTGGCCGCGAAGGACCTCAACTCCGCGCGCCGCACGCCGATCATCGCGGCCTTCCCGAAGATGGCCCTGCCGCTGTTCACGGTCGTGCCCGGCATGATCGCACTGGTCCTCATCCCCAGGCTGGGGAAGCCGGGCGGTCCGACGTACAACGACGTCATCCCCGAGATGATGCAGCGCTACCTGCCCAACGGCGTCCTGGGCATCGCGCTGACCGGCCTGCTCGCTGCGTTCATGGCCGGCATGGCGGCCAACATCTCCGGCTTCAACACGGTCTTCACGTACGACATCTGGAAGCCGTACATCAAGAAGAACCGCAGCGACCGGTACTACCTCACGGCCGGGCGGCTGGCGACCGTCGCGGGCATCGCGATCAGCGTCGGCACGGCGTTCATCGCCTCCGGGTACAGCAACATCCAGAACTACATGCAGCTGCTGTTCTCCTTCTTCAACTCCCCGCTCTTCGCGACCTTCCTGCTGGGCATGGTGTGGAAGCGGGTCACGCCGTGGGCCGGCTTCTGGGGCATGATCTCCGGCACGGCGGCAGCGGCCGCGGCCCACTTCTCCGCTTACCACCTCGCGTACTTCTACCCCGGCGGCGACATGAGCGGGGAGATCAACGCCCAGATGGCCAACTTCTACGGCGCCGCGGTCGCGTTCGTCGTCGACCTGGTCGTCACGGTCCTGGTCACCCTGGTCACCAAGCCCAAGCCGGACTCGGCCCTCCTGGGCCTGGTCCGCGGCCTGCCCGACCCCGACTCCCCCGACGCGCACGAGGCCGCGGTCCGCCAGCCGTGGTGGCGCTCGCCCGTCGTCCTCGGCTGTACCGTCCTCGCCCTGACCGCCGCGCTGAGTGTCTGGCTGGTGATCGCCGTATGAAGCCCGAACCGCCCGAGACGCCCGCCGCGCCCGCGAAGGCCCGCCGCGGCCTGGACCTGCGGGTCCTGATCGCCGGCCTGATGGGCCTGTACGGCGTGGTCCTCACCTTCCTCGGCCTCACCGACGGCCCGGCCGAGATCGCCAAGGCGAACGGCCTCCGCATCAACCTGTGGGTCGGCATCGGCCTGCTGGCCGTCGCGCTGGCCTTCGCCGTCTGGACGGTCCTGCGCCCGAGCGCGGAGGACGACTCCAAGGCACACCGGCCGGTCGACTGACCGGCTGTTCCCGGCGCCCGGGGCATCCGGCATCCGGGTGCCGGTCAGCACCTCCGCACCGGGCAGCGGGCCGTCGGCCGCGGGATTTCAGTCCCGCAGGAGATTACGCACGGTGGGCCCGGTGCCTTGACGAGCTGCACGGCACTGCGGTGCAGCGCCTCTCGCCCGGGCGTCAGCGGAGCGAAGTCCGCGTCGACCAGCGCCAGCGGGAAGACCAGCCGGGCGTGCCGGTCGGCCGGCAGGCCAGACACGGGCCCAGCCACGTTGTGAACGACACAGCAGTGGGGCGATCAGCCCCTCCTTGCCGTAAGGCAGGGGCGCCGTCCGCCCGTAGTCGGCCTCTCCGCTGAGCGACTGTTGCACCGCCGTGCACTTCGCCGGCTGAAATCTTCTGAGAATACGCCGGTCTCGATGCTGTCAAGCATTTCGAGAGGATCGGTATTGCGCTACACGCTCCTGAACAATCAGCGTCCAGGGATGCTCCGGACCGAGAACCCGCAGCCTCCTTCGCGCGACTTCTTCCGCGTGCTGAATCGCTTCCGGCATATCCCCCAATTGCGCAAGTGCCTGACTGAGGAGCGACTGGACACTCAATGTGACCGGATAGTCGGATCCATAGCGCTCTTTATGAGCAGCGAATGCTTTTTGAATGTGCGGGAGCGCCTCGGCAGGACGACCTGTGAACAATAGAGCATGCGCATATTGATGCTCCACTGTCAGAGTAATCGAATGCTCTTGGCCCAGCGCAAGGCGGCAGTCCGAAAGGAGCGCTGCCCCTTTCCTGGCTTCCTCCTCAAGCCCTGGGCCCGGAGGGGCGCTCAGCAAGTATCTTCTCGCGAGTAGCGTCAGAGGATGTACTGGCCCCAGCGTCTTGCTCCGGCCAGCTACGGTTCGCTTGATCAGCTCGACAGATTCAGATGTCTGACCGAGGGCATAGAGCGGGGACGAAAGCGAGAGGCAGCTTTCAAGTGTATCCAGCGCGTTTGGCCCCAGACTGCGTTCGCAATCTGCGAGAGTCTCGCGGAGCATGGTTTCAGCCTCTTCAAAGCGACCAAGCCGGCTAAGTGTGCGCCCTATGCGTTGGCGTAGCCTCAAGACCAAAGGGTGGTCGCCGCTCAAGCGCATTTTTAGGAGATCGACGGATCTTTCACCCAGGGCGAGCGCTGAACCATAGTCGCCCGCGCGATGCAAAGCCAGTGCGAGGCGCACAGAGCATTCTGCAGGCTTCTCGACGATCGCACCGTCGACATCGCCCCATTGCACCGTACGGCGCAGAAGCGCCAGCACATGCGGTACGAGCGGAGTGAAGTCGGCGGCCTGAGCCCCCCGCTCGGGCACCGCCGGCAAGGAATCCAGGAGCACTTCAGCGGCTTTGGTGATGAGCGGTTCATGTTGCTCTGTCGGCGTACGCCCGGCCACGCTGTCGAGCAGTACACCATGAGTGCGCAGGAAACGTGGGGTACCCGTCAGTAATTCAGTGAGGGAGTGGTCGAGTAGCCCCCTCAGCGCTGGCTCCACACGTTCAGCTGGGAGGTCCGAACCGAGTTCGACTCCGGCCAGAAGGGAAAGCGGCAGCGGATCTCCGGCCCAGCAGGCAAGCAACCGCAGCAACGTGTGAGCCTCGGGCGCGCCATGATTGGCGAGCGTGTCGAGCGAGAGCTGCCAGGTGCGGCTGACCAGGTGGCGCGAATCAGCACCGAGGACTGCTGCGCCCTGATCGATCAGCGCAATGGTGTCGGTTGTCCGGCCACCGTCGAGGTGGTGGCTGTATTGGGTCATCGTCCAGGGGTCGATTACCTGGTGAGCCAGGAAGGTACCGGCAAGCGTAAGCGCGAGGGGCAGTCGACCAAGCCGATCGGCGATCTCGGCGGCTTCCTCGGCCGTCCCGGCCTCAGGCGCGAGGTCACAGAGCACCTTGGCAGCGTCGTTGCGTGGAAGTACCCCCACGTGAAGCAGTTCGGCGCCAGGCCACCAGCGGGCCGCTGCTTGGCGGGTGGTGACCAGCACGGTGCCGCGGGGGCTGGAGCGCAGCCAACTGCCCTCTCTCAAGACAGCAGGATCGTCGGCGTTGTCGATCACCAGCAGCCAAGGCCGGTCTGAACGGTCCAGTCGGTCCCAGACCAGGTCGGCGGCGGCCCGCAGCCCACTGCGCGCGGCTGTCAATTCGCCATCCGAGGCGCCGCGGTCGGCGGCCACAGCGAGCATGCCGGTGCGCAGAGACGTTACGTCGGAGGCATTCACCCAGAGGCCGACCTGTCCGCCGTCGGTTGTCGCGTGACTGAAGAGCGCGCAGGCAACGGCCGTCTTGCCGCAGCCTCCGAGCCCATGGAGGACGTACACCTGGTTGCTGCCACCAGAGGCGACGGCGGCCCGCAGGTGTTCCATCAGCTCGGCACGGTCCCGTAGTACTTCGGGGAACCGGCCTACAGCCGGGCGGCGCACGGAATCGGGCGCCGCCCACACAGGGTCGTAGTGGTGGTGCTCGACGATATGTTGGTCCCCGGATGCCTGGTACACGCGGCCGTGGTGGCTGGCCTGGGCATCGTTGCGACTGTTCATTGCTGCCCCATGAACGTGTCCGCCACTACGGCAGCATGCGCAACCATCACAAGTCCCCCTTGATGCATACGGTTTCCGGAGCCACAGTAAGCCCAGTTCCGACCGCGCGCTGCCCTTCTCTTGTCGTTGATGGAGCCTGCCGGCGACATGCAGCCGGCAAGAGCTGAAGCTCCGCAGCCGGGGGTCGAGCAGGCGTGTTCGCCATGCTCCACTGCCATGGACAAGAGAGACCCCAGAAGACCATGTCGATGAGTGGGCGTGTGTCATCGCCAGCAGTTGTCCTTACATGGAGGTTGGCGCCGGCGTCGCCGGGTGACTGCGGGCCTCGTCAGCCATGCCAAGGACGCGACGAGCCCCTGAGACTCACCTGAAGCGGAATACGTTGATCCGAGCTCGAGCTTGCGAATCAATTCACGCGCTTACGTGTCTCCGAACTCGCACCACACGACCTTGCCGGGGTTCCGCTCGCCGACGCCCCACTTGTCGGCGAGCGCCCCGACGAGCAGCAGCCCCGGCCGTCTTCCGCGTCCGCGCCGGGGAGCGCGGGCGGGGTACGCGGCCACCCCGGCCCGGAGTCGTGCACCTCGATCCGTACGGTGCCGCTGTCGTCGCCGTACTGGTACAGCCGGAGCCGGAAGGCCCGCCCCCGGGGTACGCCGTGCCGCACCGCGTTGGTGGCCAGCTCGCTCACGCACAGCAACGCGTCGTCCGTACGGTCGCCGAGCCCCCAGGCCGCGAAGGCGCGCGCGGCAAACGCCCGCGCCTCCGGCACGGACCTGCGCGCCCGCGCGTAACACCGCTCCCGCAACCATTCGTTGTCGATCACCTCACGCATGTTGCTGTGCGTAACTAGGCTGAGGCAGTCGGTCCACCCGTACAGATCCGTTGTACGGGTCCGCTGCGCGTGACGCGCGGAAAATGGTGGGAGTGGGTCCCCATGCAGCCCCGGAATCATCCCAGTCGCCGGAAGACCGCGACGACGCTACGCCTCGTAGGCGCCCAACTGGCCCTTTTCCGCCGCCTCGCCGGGTATACCCAGCGCGAGCTGGCCGAGCGCCTGAACGTCGGCGAGGAGACGATCGCCTCGATCGAGCAGGGCAGACGCCCCTTGAAGGGGGACTTGGCCGAGCGCCTGGACCTGGAACTGGGCACACGCGGCGTGCTCGCGGTGGCCGTCGAGTACATGCCGGAGGTCGAGAAGTACCCGGTGTGGGCTGCGGAGTTCATCGATTACGAGCGTGAGGCGATCGCGCACTATTCGTACGAGAACCAGGTCTTCCCCGGCCTGCTCCAGACAGAGGCTTACGCCCGAGCCGTCTTCCGGAACGAAATCCCGGTGCTTTCCGAGGAGGAGATCGACGAGCGTGTTGCCGCACGCCTGGCGCGACAGGACATCATCCGCCGCAAGGTTCCGATCGACGCGAGCTTCATCATCGCGGAGAACGTGCTGATGCAGCGGCTGGGCGGCGAGGCCGTACGCCTGGAGCAGCTTCGCCGAGTACGCGAGTGCGCCGACCTCCCCGGTGTCAGTGTCCAGGTGATGCCGCTCGACAACGAGACGCATCCCGGCCTCTCCGGTCCCTGTGTCCTGCTGGAGACCCCCGACCACCTCCGTGTCGCTTACGTCGAGACGCAGTGCGGTGGTCAGCTCGTGAGCGACCAGCAGCAAGTCAGCCTCATGGCCCGCAAGTATGCGATGCTGCGGACGGAGGCTCTCAACCCAGAAGACTCCAAAGGCCTGTTGGACCGGCTATTAGGAGAGCAATGAGCGCCGCACTGCACTGGCTCAAGTCCAGCTACAGCACCGAACAAGGCGGCAACTGCATCGAGATCGCCATCCAGTCCACCGCAGTCCGCATCCGTGACTCCAAGGCCCCCGAGGGGCCGACCCTCATCGTTGGCCCCCATACCTGGGCTGACTTCACCGCCTTTGCCCGGGAACAGCAGTGCCCCCAGCACTGAAGTGGTTCAAGTCCAGCTACAGCGGCAGCGACGGCGGCGAATGCGTCGAGATCGCCGTCGCATCCATCAGCATCCGCATCCGCGACTCCAAAAACCCCAACGGCCCCCGCCTGCGCGTCTCCCCCGCCACCTGGGCAGATTTCACCGTATTCGTCGCGACGCGCGGATAACCCGGCCTAGGCGTGCAAACGGCGCGCACCGTCGCCCCGGATCCTCGGCCGCGCCAGCGGCCTTCGTAGGGTCGGGGGATGAGCAGCGCAGCATTCAGTGAGGCATTTGTCCGTGCGGTGGAGCCGTATGCCGCTTGGGGCGCGGAGCAGTTGGAGACGTTCAACGCATTTCTGCCCGAAGGGGACTGGAGCGCTGATCTCGATCAGTGCCACTACCGGCAGGGCCACCAGGACCTGCGAATATCCGTGCTCGGGACGTGGGACGCGAGAGACGGATCATGGCTGTGGGGATGGGCGAACCCCGGCTTCGGGAACGCGCCCGTCGCGGGCGCAGCGCACGCCGTGCGGCGGTTCGGGCACGAGCAGCAGATCCCCGAGTTCACGAACGAGGTCGTGCCGCTGGCCGGCGCTCCGGACCCGCGGATGGCCGCGGAGACGCTCGCGTTCGGCGCGATGGGCGTGCTCGGCGCGCCCGGGTACATCGGCGTGCAGGCCAGCCCGGACGCCCGCGTCTACTTCGTGCCGAACGATCCGCGCGTCCCGCGGTCCGCGCCCGACCCGGTCAAGCTGCCGCGCATCCTGATGACCGGCGCCGGCATCTTCGGCGGCTCGGAGCACCAGGTCGTGACCGGGTACTTCGGCCGCCACGGGGTGGAACTCCAGCGGACGCAGGACGGCTACTCCGTCGTCCTGCCCGACGGCACGCCGGTCAGCATCCGGTTCGACGGGCAGGGGCGCGTCACCTCGATCGACGCCCACTTCGCCAGCGCGGCGGGCCGGTGACGCCCACCCGTAGCCCGCACGGGAACGCCCCGGGCCCCTGCCGCCGTACGTGACCACGTACGGCGGCAGGGGCCCGGAAGAGCGACGCCGAAGGCGTCAGAGACGGCGGGCGACCTCCGTCGCCCAGTACGTCAGGATGTTCTGCGCACCGGCCCGCTTGATGCCGGTGAGGGTCTCCAGGATGGCCGCGTCGCGGTCGATCCAGCCCTTCTCAGCGGCCGCCTCGATCATCGCGTACTCGCCGGAGATCTGGTACGCCGCCACCGGCACGTCCACCGACTCCGCGACGTCCCGGAGGACGTCCAGGTACGGCATGGCCGGCTTGACCATGACCATGTCCGCGCCCTCCTCGAGGTCGAGCGCGAGCTCGCGCAGGGCCTCGCGGGAGTTGGCGGCGTCCTGCTGATAGGTCTTGCGGTCGCCCTGGAGCGACGAGCCGACCGCCTCGCGGAACGGGCCGTAGAAGGCGGAGGAGTACTTCGCCGTGTAGGCCAGGATCGAGACGTCCTGGTGGCCGACGCCGTCCAGCGCCTCGCGGATCACCCGGACCTGGCCGTCCATCATGCCGCTGGGGGCGACCGTGTGGGCACCCGCGTCGGCCTGGACCCGGGCCATCTCCGCGTACCGCTCCAGCGTGGCGTCGTTGTCGACCCGGCCGTCCGGGGTCAGCACGCCGCAGTGGCCGTGGTCGGTGAACTCGTCCAGGCACAGGTCGGACATGACGACCAGGTCGTCACCGACCTCGGCCCGCACGTCCCGCAGGGCGACCTGCAGGATGCCGTCCGGGTCCGTGCCGGCCGTGCCGTTCGCGTCCTTCTTGGACTCCTCGGGGACACCGAAGAGCATGATCCCGGAGACCCCGGCCGCCACGGCTTCCGCGGCGGCCTTCCGCAGGGTGTCGCGGGTGTGCTGGACGACCCCCGGCATGGCCTCGATCGGTACCGGCTCGGAGATGCCCTCCCGCACGAAGGCGGGCAGGATCAGGTCGGCCGGGTGGAGCCGGTGCTCGGCCACCATGCGGCGCATGGTGGCCGTGGTGCGCAGCCGGCGCGGCCGCGCTCCGGGGAATCGTCCGTACGTGCTGCTCAACTGCGAGCCCTCCTACGCGATCCGGGCCGGCGCTCGCTCGGACGGGTGACCGGGTCACCGTTCTCCAACGCGGCGGCACGCCGGGCTGCCCCGAAGTCCGCGAGCGCTTCGGCCAACTTGTGCACCGAGGGCTCGGGCGACATGACGTCCACGCGCAGCCCGTGCTCCTCGGCGGTCTTGGCGGTGGCCGGGCCGATACAGGCGATCACGGTCACGTTGTGCGGCTTGCCGGCGATGCCGACGAGGTTCCGCACCGTCGAAGACGAGGTGAAAAGTACCGCGTCGAAGCCGCCGCCCTTGATGGCCTCGCGGGTCGCGGCCGGCGGCGGCGAGGCGCGCACCGTCCGGTAGGCCGTGACGTCGTCGACCTCCCAGCCCAGCTCGATCAGGCCCGCCACCAGGGTCTCGGTGGCGATGTCGGCGCGCGGCAGGAACACCCGGTCGATCGGGTCGAAGACGGGATCGTACGGCGGCCAGTCTTCGAGCAGGCCCGCTGCCGACTGCTCGCCGCTCGGGACGAGGTCGGGCTTCACGCCGAAGGCGATGAGCGCCTTGGCGGTCTGCTCGCCCACGGCCGCGACCTTGATGCCCGCGAAGGCACGCGCGTCCAG
>NZ_PQSQ01000082.1 GCF_002920575.1 Streptomyces sp. Ru73
ATCGCCTTCACCTCCGGCACCACCGGACGCCCCAAGGGCTGCATGCACTTCCACCGGGACGTGCTCGCCATCGCCGACACCTTCTCGGCCCACGTGCTGCGCCCCGAGCCCGACGACGTCTTCGCCGGCACCCCGCCGCTCGGCTTCACCTTCGGCCTCGGCGGCCTGGTGGTCTTCCCGCTCCGCGCCGGCGCCTGCACCCTGCTCACCGAGGCGGGCGGCCCCCGCGGCCTGCTCCGGCACATCGCCGACCACCGGGTCTCGGTCCTCTTCACCGCGCCCACCGCCTACCGCGCGATGCTGCCCGAACTGGACCGGCACGACGTCTCCTCGCTGCGCCGCTGCGTCTCCGCTGGCGAGAACCTGCCCGCCGCCACCTGGCACGCCTGGCACGCCGCGACCGGCCTGCGGCTCATCAACGGCATCGGCGCCACGGAAATGCTGCACATCTTCCTCTCGGCCGCCGACGAGGCCGCCAGGCCCGGCACCACCGGGGTGCCGGTGCCCGGGTACGAGGCACGGGTGGTGGACGCGGCGGGCGAGCCGGTGCCGGACGGCGAACCGGGACTGCTGGCCGTGCGCGGCCCGACCGGCTGCCGCTACCTCGCCGACCCGCGCCAGCTGGAGTACGTGCGGAACGGCTGGAACCTCACCGGTGACACCTATGTGCG
Organism: Streptomyces sp. Ru73; assembly: GCF_002920575.1. GTDB lineage: Bacteria > Actinomycetota > Actinomycetes > Streptomycetales > Streptomycetaceae > Streptomyces. Next base: position 672 of record NZ_PQSQ01000082.1, read on the forward strand.
CGACGCCGACGGGTACTTCCGCTATGTGGCACGCGCCGACGACATGATCATCTCGGCCGGGTACAACATCGCCGGGCCCGAGGTCGAGGAGGCCCTGCTGCGCCATCCGGCCGTGACCGAGGCGGCCGTGGTGGGCCGGGCCGACGCGGAACGCGGACAGGTCGTGGTCGCCCATGTGGTGCTCGACGCGGGCCTCCCCCGTTCGGAGGAAACCGTCGCGGCGCTGCGGGAGTTCACCAAGGCCGAGATCGCCCCGTACAAGTGCCCGCGCGAGATCGTCTTCCACGACGCGCTGCCCCGGACGCCGACCGGCAAGCTCCAGCGCTTCCGGCTCCGCGCGCCCCTTTAGAGTGGCGGCGTGAGCGACCCGCAGCCGAGCCGCACCCCGCGGTCCCTGATCGTCACCTTCTACGGCGCCTACGGACGCGACGCGAAGGGGGAACCCCTGGGTCCCGTGCCCGTGGCCGCGCTGATCACGCTGCTCGGCGTGGTGGGCGTGGACCCGCCGTCGGTGCGCTCCGCCGTGTCCCGGCTCAAGCGCCGCGGGCTCCTGGTGCCCGCGCGCACGCCCGCGGGCGCCGCCGGGTACGCGCTGTCGGCGGACGCCCTGGAACTGCTGGCCGACGGCGACCGGCGGATCTACGGACGGCCCACGCCCCGCGCGAGCGACGGCTGGGTGCTCGCGGTGTTCTCCGTGCCCGAGGAGGAGCGGCACAAGCGGCACCTGCTGCGCTCCCGGCTGGCCCGGCTCGGCTTCGGTACCGCGGCGCCGGGCGTGTGGATCGCCCCGGGCCACCTCTACGAGGAGACCCGGCACGTGCTGCGGCGCCTGCAACTGGACCCGTACGTGGACCTCTTCACCGGCGCGCACGCCGGGTTCGCGCCGACCGCTGAGGCCGTGGCCCGCTGGTGGGACCTGCCCGCGCTGGCCGCCGGGCACCGCGCGTTCCTCGACGCGCACGAGCCGGTACTGGGCCGCTGGAGCCGCCGGCGCGGCACGGACCCTAAGGCCGCGTACCACGACTACCTGATGGCCCTGGACGCCTGGCGCCGCCTCCCGTACGCCGACCCCGGCCTGCCCGCAGCCCTGCTGCCCGCCGACTGGCCGGGCGGCCGGGCCGCGGCGGTCTTCGGCCGACTGCACCGCCGACTGCACGCGGCAGGCGCGGAGTTCGCCCAGGAGGTCCTGGGCGAACGGAGCACATCGGGCACGGGCTGAGCGGGGTGCGTCGGGCAGGCGCTGAGCGGGGTATGTGGGGCAGTCGCTGAGCGGGTACGTCGGGCATCTGTTGAGCGGGGTACGTCGGGCATCTGTTGAGCGGGGTACGTCGGGCATCTGCTGAGGCGGAATCGATGGCGGCCCGATCGGTCGGGCAGGCCGCGGTCTCGTCGTGGCCGCTGACGCCGCGGCCCACCGGTCACTGATGCCAATGATCCTTTGCTGAGGGCGGCGACGGCGGGCGGGGCCGGGGCGCCCGCCGGGGCCGGGTGACGGGGCGCGGAGCGGCGCCCCTCCCCCGGGGCGTCGGGCGCATCGGGCGGCGTGCGGCGGGACGCCGTACGGCATGCGGCGTACCGCATGCGGCGGGACGTCGTGCGGACCGGGTCTTCTGGACGCGCGGGTCCGTGACACGTGCCTCCTGGGCGCCGGTACGGCCGCAGGGGCGACGGCGCCGGCGCGGCACGGGGCCCGTCCGGCGGCGGGAGCGCGGCACCCCGGCGCGCGCTCCGTGCGGCGGCGCGCCACTCAGCGCATCCGCGGGTATCCCGCGGCCATCTCGACCGGGCGCGGGCGGGAGGCGGCCACCGCGGCGACCACGTCACGGAAGGAGCTGCACATCCGGGTGCCGGCCACCGCGGCCAGCTCACCGAAGCGGCCCACGCCGTAGGTGACGGCGATCGGGGCCATGTGGGCGGTGACGGCCATCCGCATGTCGCCGACGGTGTCGCCCACGTAGGCGCTCTCCCGCGGGGAGACGCCGAGCTGCGCGACGGCGCGCAGCGCCATCTCCGGGTGCGGCTTGCCGCGCCGCACCATGTCGTGGCAGATGACCGGGCCGACCAGGTCCCGGATGCCCATCACGTCCAGCAGCGCCTCCGCGCTGCGGGAGACCTTGGACGTGGCGACGGCCAGCTCGATGCCGTGCGCGCGCAGCGCCGACAGGCCCGCGGAGACCCCGGGGAAGAGCAGCCGCGGCCCCTCACGCAGCACTTCGTGGGCGAACAGTTCGCGGTAGCGACCCATCGCGGTGAGCACCGCCTCGTCCGTCTCGGGACGGCCGAGCAGCTGCCCGAACGCGGCCGGGGCCGGCTTGCCGACCGCGGCGGCGGCCTGCCGGGGCGTCACCCGGCGCCCCTGCTCGGCGACCACCTTCGACAGCAGCCGGCCGATGGCGGGCAGCGTGTCGGCGAGGGTGCCGTCCAGGTCGAACACGACAGCCCGGATCGGAACCGCACCGGCGCCCCGCGGCGCTCCCCCGATGCCTTCGCCGACGTCCGCTGAATCGCGCATTGCTCGAACCCTTTCCGATGCGTTGACGGGCCGGCCGAGGCCTTGACCTCCACCCGGCCATGAGGGATTTCACCGATGGCATATGTGAATGCTGGAACGGTTCCGTTGATGCGCAACGCCGCGGGGGCCTGGCGGGGAAGCGTCATTAACGGGTTTCATGGAGGCAACGCGTCCCGTTGCTCGCCTTTGCAGATTTAAAAACCGCCTGCGCTGTTTGTCAATGCGCTGAGCCACACCTCACACACAACGCGTACACGGCCGCAACGCCTGTGACGCCCGGGACGAGCCGCTGTCACGTACGTCACAGGGCGGAGATCGCGGGGGTACGGCTTCGGCCACACCTGCCCGGGCGGAGCGGCCGGTTACGGTGCCCGTTCGCACGGCGTCGTACCATTCTGAAACCGCATGGTTGGTTTTCTGCATAGTCTTTGACCATCGAACAACCGAGCCGTCGGCCTCTCGGCCGGCGAGTGACCGGCTCGACCGGTTCGGCGAGCCGGACGAGAGACAGGACGGACACAGTGCCCACGCAGCACCGCGCGATCCAGAGCCGCCAGGCGCTCATCCGCTCGGCCGCCCAGAGCTTCATCGACAAGGGCGTCTCCGCGTCCGGCATGGTCGACATCAGCCGGCGCGCGAGACTCAGCAAAGGCGCCCTCTACTTCCACTTCGAGTCCAAGGAAGAGCTGACGCTCGCCGTACGGGACGAGGCGCTCGGCGCACTGCGCGAGCTGGAGGACCAGCTGCTGCGCGCCCCCGACCCCGTACTGAGCGCCTCCCGCGAGTTCACGGTGGCCCTGCTGGACCGGGTGGACCGGGACGTCGTCGTCCGGGCCGGGCTGCAGATACGCCCGGAGACCGACCCCGAGCCCAGCGGCGCGCGGCTGCACCGGCGGTGGTGCGCGCTCTTCCAGGAGAAGGCCGCCGCCGACCGCGCCACGGGCCGGCTGCCGCTCGACACCGACCCGCAGCGGCTCGCGCGGGCGCTGACCACGATGGTGGTGGGCCTGCTGGAGCTCGGCCACGCCGACCGCACGTGGTGGAGCCGGGAGGCCGTGACGGACATGTGGCGGCAGCTGGTGCCGGCCGGGCGCGCGGTGCCCGCGGGCGCGGGCCGCACGTTACGCCCCGGCGCCCCCGCCGGACCGCGCACCGGCGCGGTACCGCAGCCCGCGCTCCGCGGCGCCGCCGTGCGCGACCCGGCAGCCTTCACGCCCCGCCGCACGCCGCCACGTTGAGCCGTACGCCTCTGAACTGATCCGCGGCCTCTGTCTCCGGGCCGGTCCGCGGCCTCCGCCTCCCGGCCGATGCGCTGCCTTCCGCCTGCCGCGTGCCCCTGGGCTCGCCCGTACACCTCACACATCCCCCACGGTGCGGCGGCCGTCGTCCGGCGACGGCCGCCGCTCCCGTGTGCCGGCGGGAAGCCCTGTCAGGGTGGGCTCCCGCCGGCTGCCGCCCGGCCCGCCCCCCGGCGGGCCGCGCGGAGTTCACAGTTCGACCAGCACCGCCCCGGTGTGGCCGCCCTCGACGAGTTCGCGCAGTGCCTGCGGCGCCTGGTCGAGGCCGCGCAGCCGGCTGTGCGCGAAGATCAGCGTCCCGTCGCGCAGCCCGCGCCCGAACTCCTCGGTCCACTCCGGCACCAGCTCCGGGTGATCGCGCACGGAGAAGCCGCGCAGCGCGACCCGCCGGGAGACGATCAGGCCGGCGTCCAGCTCGACCGGCGCGGCGAGCCCGCCCCCGTCCCCGCCGCCGAGCTGCGCCGACAGCGCGCCCACCAGCGCGAACCGGGCGCCGGTGCGCGCCGATTCGAGCGCCGCGGCCAGCTGCTCGCCGGCCACGGTGTCCAGCAGGACGTCGATGCCGTTGGGCGCGGCGCGGCGCAGCTGCTCGCCGATGGGCCCGGCGCCGCGCAGCACGACCTCGTCGTAGCCCAGCTCCTTGACCAGGTACTCGGCCTTGCGCGCTGAGCCGGTGGAACCGATGACCCGGCGGGCCCCCAGCCGCCGGGCGATCTGGCCCGCGAGGCTGCCGACCCCGCCGGCCGCGCCCGTGACGAACACGGTGTCGCCGGGGCGTACCTGCGCGATGTGCACCAGGGCGCCCCAGGCGGTGGCGCCCTGCGAGAGGTGCGCCGCCGGGTCGGGCAGCGCGTCCGGGTCGATGCGGCGGCACCGCGCCGCGTCCACCAGCGCGTACTCCCGCCAGCCGAGGTCGTGCCGGACGAGGTCGCCGGGCGCGAAGCCGCCGCCGGGCGCCTCGACCACCTCACCGATGGCCGCGCCCCACAGCGCGCGGCCCGGTACGAAGGACGGCATGGGCAGGTCGGCCGAGCCCATCATCGAGCGCATCGCCGCGGTGACGGCCATGATGCGGTTGCGTACCAGCACCGTGCCCGGGCCCGGCACCGGCAGCGGCGCGTCGGCCACCGCGAAGTGGTCCGGGGTCAGTGCGCCGTCGGCGCGTGCGGCGAGGCGGACTTCGCGGTGTGTGGCGGGGTGGGCGGGCGCGGCCATGGGGGGAGGCTCCTGGGGGTCGAGGGCTGCCGGGGTGCACAACTCCCGTACGCACGCGCCGCGTCCGGGAGGGACGGCCGACCGCGGGTGACCGGTGCGACCGGAAAGAAGCTTTCCCAAATCTCCACGACAGATCAATACCGTCTGGTTGGATTATTGTTTGCAGCGTCAATAGAATTCGGCCAGATCCGCTGAAGGCGGACCATGACCAGAAGGACATAACGGGGAGGACGGCCGGTGGCCAAGCAGGAACGGGCAGTGCGCACTCGACAGGCCGTCCTCGTGGCAGCGGCCGAGGTCATCGGAGAGCGCGGTTACGAAGCGGCCACCATCGCGGAGATCATCCAGCGCGCCCAGGTCACCAAGGGCGCCCTGTACTTCCACTTCCCGTCCAAGGACGCCCTGGCCCGCGCGGTGATCGCGGAACAGACCGAGATGCTGGTCCCGCCGCCGAGCGACAGCCGGGTGCAGGATGCGATCGACTTCAGTCACCGGGTGGCGCGGGCCCTGCGCACGGACCCGGTCCTGCAGGCCGGCACCCGGATCGCCGTGGAGACCACGTTCAGCTCCGAGCCGCTCGTGCCCTACCAGGACTGGATCAACATCGCGACCGGCATGTTCGCCGAAGCCCGCGACCGGGGCGAGCTGCTGCCCGCGGTGAACCCCGCGAAGGCTGCGGAATTCTTTGTTTCCGCCTACATGGGCGTACAGCTCTTCTCGCTGGCCGCCAGCAACCGCGACGACCTGCACGAGCGGATCGTCCAGCTGTGGCGGCACGTCCTGCCGGGGCTGGCGTCGCCCGGCGCGATGAGCCACTTGGACCCCAACGGCCGCCTGGAGCAGAAAGCCGCCTGATCGGATCACCTCTCCCACCCTGCTCCACGGCTGGTTTTCGCCCACCCGCCAAGCGCCGCCGAACCGCCCCCGTTACGTCACACGTATCACTTCTACCCAAAGATTCACCCTGAGCGGCTAGAAAACAAACCAGCCGGTTTGTATGTTGGGCGCGTCGACGCACGTGTACGGGCGCGGCGAGCGCCCGCCAGGGAGGGAATCCGCATGACCGTTGCTCTGACCGTGCCCCACGCGGCACCCGGCCGCCGGCCCGCGCCGGGCGGCTCGGACTGCAGCCTGGAGCCGCTGCGGCAGCTGACCACGACGGTGCCCCGCGAGTACGTGCACCGCAGCACGATCACCGAGGTGTTTCTGACCGACTGGCGCGGCACTGGTCCGGGCGCCTGGACCGTCACCGCCCAGTGGCCGCGTGCCCACTCCTTCTACGCGCCCGCGCACGGCATGCACGACCCGGTGATGCTGGCGGAGACCGTCCGCCAGACCGCGATCCTGCTCAGCCACGTCGGGCACGACGTGCCACTCGGCCACCCGGCGATCTGGGGCCGCCTCCAGTACTCCGTCACGCCGACCGCGCTTGCCCTGACCGGCGCCCCCGCCGACCTCGAACTGCACGTCACCGATCACGACATCGTCCGAAGAGCCGGCCGGCTGTCCACGATGCGGCAGATGCTCCGCATCGTCCGGGACGGCCGGTACCTGGGCAGCGTCGAGGGCACCCTCAGCTGCCACACGCCCGCGGTGTACCGGCGGCTGCGCGGTGAGTACGCCGACCTCGAACTGGCGCTGGCCCGCAGGCTCCCGCTGCCCGAGGCCGTCGACCCGGCGCTCGTCGGCCGGGACCGGGCGACGGACGTGGTACTCGCCCCCGCGTCCGGGAGGGACCGCTGGCAGCTGCGGGTCGACACGACCCACCCCGTCCTCTTCGACCACCCCGTCGACCACGTGCCCGGCATGCTGATGGTCGAGGCCGCGCGCCAGGCCGCCTACGCCGCGACCGGGCCCGCGCCGTCCCTCGCCGCCGCGATGGACTGCTCCTTCCTCCGCTACGCCGAGCTGGACGCCCCCTGCTGGGTACGCACCGAGGCCGCCGGACGCGACTCCGCCGGGCTGCCGCGGGTCGCCGTCACCGTGGAACAGCACGGCCGCCCCGTCTTCACCGCCACGGTGACCTCAGCCCCCGTCGGCTGACCGACGGTGGCCGCGGCCGGGTCCGCCGGCCGTTCCGCCCGGCCCGTCCGCCGGGCGCCTCATCCGCCCAGCGACAGCCGCTGCTTGGGAGCGTCCGTACGGCCCGTCGGCGGGGTACGGCTGCCCGCCCGGTACGGCGCGGGCCACGGCGCACCGGGGCCGGAATACCCCTGTTCCGCGGCGGCGTGCAGCGTCCAGTGCGGGTCGTACAGGTGCGGCCGGGCCAGCGCGCAGAGGTCGGCGCGGCCGGCGAGGACGAGCGAATTGACGTCGTCCCAGGACGAGATGGCCCCGACGGCGATCACCGGAACCCCCACCACATTGCGAATGCGATCAGCGAACGGCGTCTGGTAGGAGCGCCCGAAAGCCGGCTGCTCATCGGACACGACCTGCCCCGTGGAAACGTCGATCGCATCGGCCCCGTGCGCGGCGAAGGCCCGCGCGATCTCCACCGCGTCCTCGGCCGTGGTGCCGCCCGCCGCCCAGTCGGTCGCGGAGATCCGCACGGTCATGGGCCGCCCGTCCGGCCACACCGCGCGTACCGCGTCGAACACCTCCAGCGGGAACCGCAGCCGCCCTTCGAGAGAGCCGCCGTACGCGTCGGTGCGGCGGTTGGTCAGCGGCGAGAGGAAGCCGGAGAGCAGATAGCCGTGCGCACAGTGCAGTTCGAGCAGGTCGAAGCCGGCGCGCGCCGCACGCTCGGCGGCACGTACGAAGTCCTCCCGTACACCGGCCAGCTCCGCGGCCGTCAGCGCGTGCGGCACCTGGTTGACGCCCTCGCGGTACGGCAGCGCCGAGGCGGCCACCAGCGGCCAGTTGCCCTCCGGGAGCGGCTGGTCGATGCCCTCCCACATCAGCCGGGTGGAACCCTTCCGGCCCGAGTGGCCCAGCTGCACGCCGATCGCCGTACCGGGCGCGCTGCTGTGCACGAAGTCCGTCACCCGGCGCCAGGCCGCCTCGTGCTCCGGCGCGTACAACCCCGTGCACCCCGGCGTGATGCGCCCCTGGCTGCTGACGCAGACCATCTCCGTCATCACCAGGCCGGCCCCGCCCAGCGCCCGGGCGCCCAGGTGGACGAGGTGGAAGTCGCCTGGCGTCCCGTCGGGGCCGGCGCTGTACATGTCCATCGGCGAGACGACGACACGGTTGCGCAGGGACAGGCCGCCGAGCCGGAACGGGGTGAACATCGGCGGCGTGCCGGGCGCCACCCCGGCCTCCTCCTCGACCGCGGCGACGAAACCGGGATCGCGCAGCCGCAGGTTGTCGTGGGTGACCCGGCGGCTGCGGGTGAGCAGGTTGAAGGCGAACCGGTACGGCGGCTGGTCGGCGTACTGCGCCAGGTCCTCGAACCACTCCAGGCTGGCGCGCGCGGCACGCTGGGTGGACTCGACAACGGGTCGGCGCTCCGCCTCGTACGCGGCGAGCGCGTCGGGCAGCGCGGCGTGCTCCTCGAGGCAGGCGGCGAGCGCGAGGGCGTCCTCCACCGCCAGCTTGGTGCCGGAGCCGATGGAGAAGTGGGCGGTGTGCGCGGCGTCGCCGAGGAGGACGGTGTTCCCCTGCGACCAGCGGGCGTTGGTGACCGTACGGAAGGCGGTCCAGGCGGAGTTGTTCGACAGCAGCGGCCGGCCGCCCAGCGCCTCCGAAAAGATCTTGGCGCACTGCTCGACGGACTCCTCGACCGGGCAGTCCTCCCAGCCGGCCCGCCGCCACACGTCCTCGTGCGCCTCGACGATGACGGTGCTCGCCCCGGACGGCCCGGCCGCGTGGCCGTGGCCGGACGCGCGGGCGTACGGGTAGCCGTGCAGCTGCACCACCCCGTGCTCCGTCTCGGCGATCTCGAAGCGGAAGGCGTCGAAGGCGAGACCGGCGGAGAGCCAGATGTAACGGCAGCGGTGGGTGGTGAGGCGCGGGCGGAAGACATCGGCGTGCGCGCCGCGGGTAGCGCTGTGCACGCCGTCGGCCGCGATCACCAGATCGTGGTCGCGGGCGAGCACGGCAGCGGGCGGCGCCTCGGTACGGAACCGCAGCCGTACGCCGAGCTCACGGCAGCGCGCGTGCAGCAGCTGGAGGAGCCGGCGGCGCCCGATGGCGGCGAACCCGTGGCCGCCCGAGGTGAGCGTGCGGCCGCGGTGCACGATGTCGATGGCGTCCCAGCGCACGTACTCGCGGCGCAGCGCCTCATGGACGACCGGGTCGGCCTGCTCGATGCCGCCCAGCGTCTCGTCCGAGAGGACCACCCCGAAACCGAACGTGTCATCGGGCGCGTTCCGCTCCCAGACCGTGACCTCGCGGCCCGGGTCCAGCCGCTTGAGCAGGACCGCCGCGTACAGCCCGCCGGGCCCGCCCCCGATGACCGCGATCCGGCCGCCGCGCAGCGCCGCTCCCCCCTCCGTCATGCCCGGCTCACCTGCCCTGCCACTTCGGGCTGCGCTTGGCGGTGAACGCGGCGTGGAACTCCGCGTAGTCCGCGCTGTTCATCAGCAGCGCCTGGGTCGCCGCGTCCATCTCGACGGCCGCCGCGAGCGGCATGTCCAACTCAGCGGTGAGCAGCGCCTTGGTCTGCGCGTGCGCGAGCGCGGGCCCGGTCGCGAGCCGGCGGGCGAGCGCGGCGGCGGCCTCGTGCGCCTTCCCCTCCTCGGCCAGCTCGCTGATCAGCCCGATCCGCTCCGCCTCGGGGGCGCGTACGGCCTCGCCGAGCATCAGCAGCCGGGTGGCGTGCCCGAGGCCGACGACGCGGGGCAGCAGGTACGCCGCGCCCATGTCGCCGCCGGACAGCCCGACCTTGGTGAAGAGGAACGCGAAGCGCGCCGAGGGGTCGGCGACGCGGAAGTCGGCGGCGAGCGCGAGGACGGCCCCGGCCCCGGCGGCCACGCCGTGCACGGCCGCGATCACGGGGAACGGGCACTCCCGCAGCGCCCGTACGACCTGCCCGGTCATCCGGTTGAAGTCGAGCAGCTGTCCGGTGTCCATCTCCAGGGTGGCGCCGATGATCTCGTCGACGTCGCCGCCGGAGCAGAAGCCGCGGCCCTCGCCGCCGAGGACGAGGGCGCGTACGGCGCGCTCGCGGGAGAGCTCGGCGAGCAGGTCGCGGAGGTCGGCGTAGGCGCCGAAGGTGAGGGAATTCAGGGTGTCGGGGCGCGCGAGGGTGACGGTCGCGACGCCGTCCTCCCTGGTCACGCGGAGGTGTTCCCATGCGTCGGTGGTGTGCGCGGAACCTGTGAACGGGCTCAAGGGCGTCGTGCCCCCTTCGGCCGGAGGGCTGGTGCCTGCCTCGCGAAGTTATCACGCACCCGTGACCGTCGTCACGAGTACGCGATAAGACGACGGCTCGTACCGCCCGACACCACTACCTGCCGCAACAGGCCGGACACAGCAGAGATTCGTACCGTTATAGAAGGACATCACGCCTTCTGTGAACGGACCACAGCCTTGCCGGAGCCAGCTGCCCCGTCGTCCTGGCGGATCACGCTGCCGCACACCACGGCCGCGGTGCCGATCGCGCGTGCCCTGATCCGCAAGGCGTTCGCCGACATGCACGTGCCGGCGGACAGTGACACGGCGGAGCTGCTCACGGCCGAGCTGGTGGCCAACGCGGTCGAGCACACCGCGGACGACAAGCCGATCGAGCTGGTCATCGAGGTGCTGCCGAGCGGCCACCAGCACGTCGAGGTACATGACAACGACCCGGCGCCGGTCGAGGGGCTGGGCGACGACGAGGTCCCGGCGGGCGACCTGCTGGACGAGGGCGGCCGGGGCCTGCTGCTGATCCGCACGCTGAGCGTGGACTCCGGCTACCGGCCGACGGAGCAGGGGAAGGTGGTGTGGTTCCGGCTGCCGGCGGATCCGGCTGCGGACCTGGACGCGGGCCCGTCGGCGGGCTCATCTGTGGACCCGTCGGAGTGAGGAGGTTGTCCACAGCGGGGGTTGTCCACAGGGGCGCGGCGTGGGGGGGTGGGGTCGGTACTTTTGAGGGAGTGCGGTGGAGGTGGGGGAGGGGCCTTACCGCCGGTGGTTGGGGAAGGGAGGGGCCCTCGCCGGGTGAGATTCACCCCTTCGGCCCCACTCCCCCCACCGATTCCCCCGCCACCCCTCCCGCAGCTCCCCCCACCGATTCCCCCGCCACCCCTCCCGCAGCTCCCCCCACCGATTCCCCCGCCACCCCACCAAGCCGCGAGTGCCGCCGCCCGTACACCGTGTACACCACGGCCCCGACCACCAGGAAGACGCCGAACTGCAGCCACGTGGCGGGGCCCGTGCCGTAGATCAGGTACAGGCAGAACGCGATGCCGAGCAGCGGGCTGACCGGGAAGAACGGCACCCGGAAGCGGCGCGGCAGCTCGGGCCGCGTGCGGCGCAGCACCATCACGCAGACGTTCACGACGGCCATGATCGCGAGGGTCCCGATCGTGGTCAGATTCATGACCACGTCCAGCGGCACCACAGCGGCCGGGATCGCGAAGACGACGGCGACGATCCAGGTGCCGCGGACCGGCGTGGACGTCTTCGGTGAGATCCGCTCGAAGACTCGCGGGATCAGCCCGTCCCGCGACATCGACATCAGGATGCGGGTCTGCCCGTACATCACCGCGAGGACGACGGACGCGATGGCGACCACCGCGCCGAACGCGATGATCCCGCCGCCCAGCGCTGACCCGGTGACCCGGTCGACGATCAGCGAGAGCGCGGCGGGCTTGTCGGCCACGTCGTCGGCGGAGAGCGCGCCGATCGCGGCGAGCGCGACCAGGCAGTACAGCACCGTGACGACGCCGATGCAGATCAGGATCGCGGCGGGCACGTTCCGCCGCGGGTTCTTGACCTCCTCGCCCGCCGTGGTGACCGCGTCGAAGCCGATGTACGAGAAGAACGCGACCGAGGCACCGGAGGTGACCCCGGCGACGCCCTGCGCGGCGAACGGCGAGAGGTTGCCGTCACGGAAGGCGGTGAAGGCGATGGCGCAGAAGAGGATCAGTACGCCGATCTTCACGACGGCCATCGCGGCGGTGGCCCGGGCGCTCTCGCGGATGCCGCGTACGAGGAGGGTGGCGGCGAGCAGCATGACGACGACGGCCGGAACGTTGACGATGCCGCCGTCACCGGGCGGCGCGGACAACGCGGCGGGCAGCTGCCATCCGACGAGGCTGTCCAGCAGCTCGTTGAGGTACTGGCCCCAGCCCACCGAGACCGCCGACACCGACACGCCGTACTCCAGCAGCAGGCACCAGCCCACGAGGAAGGCGGTGCGCTCGCCGAGGGTGGCGTACGCGTACGAGTACGAGCTGCCGGAGACCGGGATCGCGCCGCCCAGCTCGGCGAACGAGAACGCGGTGAAGACGCAGGTGACCGCGGCGAGCACGAAGGACACGACGACGGCGGGGCCGGCCTCGGCGACGGTGTCGGACAGGCCGACGAAGATGCCCGTGCCGACGATGGCGCCGACGCCGAAGCACACCAGCTGGAAGAGGCCCATGGTGCGCTTGAGGCCGTGGCCTTCGAGGTCCGTGCCGGATTCGGCGACGAGCAGGTCGGGGGACTTGATGCGCAGCCCGGACGCGGACATGGCGGTGCTTCTTCCTGGTGGTGCGATGGCCCGGCGGGGTGTGCGGGCACGGAAAAGGGGACGGACCGGTGGTGGGTCCGTCCCCCGAGGATCGGTTCGATGGTAACCGAAATGGTGCATGATCGCCCATTAGGGCGTATTTCTATGCGATGCAGCGGTCCGGGAGGGCCAAGGCCCGCCGAGCGGGGCGTGCGCCTCAGCGGCCCAGCGTGGCCACCATGACCGCCTTGATCGTGTGCATGCGGTTCTCCGCCTCGTCGAAGACGACGGAGTGCTCCGACTCGAAGACCTCGTCGGTGACCTCCAGCGACTCCAGGCCGTGCTGGGCGTAGATCTCCCGGCCCACCGCCGTGCCGAGGTCGTGGAAGGCCGGCAGGCAGTGCATGAACTTCACGTCCTCCTTGCCCGTGGCGCGCAGCACGTCCATCGTCACCGCGTACGGCTTGAGCAGCGCGATCCGCTCGTCCCAGACCTCCTTCGGCTCGCCCATCGACACCCAGATGTCGGTGGCGACGAAGTCCGCGCCGCGCACGCCCTCCGCGACGTCCTCGGTGAGGGTCACCCGGGCGCCGCTCTGCTCCGCCAGCTTCCGGGCGCTCGCGATCACCGACTCCTCGGGCCAGAGCTTCTTCGGCGCGACGATACGGACGTCCATGCCGAGGAGGGCGCCGGTGACCAGGTAGGAGTTGCCCATGTTGTAGCGGGCGTCGCCGAGGTACGCGAAGGCCAGCTCGGCGGGTTCGCGGCCGGGGCTGTGCTCCAGCATGGTGAGTACGTCGGCGAGCATCTGGGTGGGGTGCCACTCGTCGGTGAGGCCGTTGTAGACGGGTACGCCGGCGTGCGCCGCGAGCTCCTCGACATTGGCCTGCGCGCTGCCGCGGTACTCGATCGCGTCGAACATCCGGCCGAGCACGCGGGCCGTGTCCTTCACCGACTCCTTGTGCCCGATCTGCGAGCCGGACGGGTCCAGGTACGTGGTGTGGGCGCCCTGGTCGGCGGCCGCGACCTCGAAGGAGCAGCGGGTGCGGGTGGAGGTCTTCTCGAAGATCAGGGCGATGTTGCGGCCCTTCAGCCGCTGCTCCTCGGTGCCCGCGCGCTTGGCCGCCTTCAGCTCGGCGGCGAGGTCGATCAGGCGGCGGAACTCCTCGGCGGTGAAGTCCAGCTCCTTGAGGAAGTGGCGGCCCGTGAGGTCAATCGCCATGGCAGCTCCTAGGTCGCGGCGAACGGGAAGAAACGGTCGAGACCTGGAAGTGTATACGACTCCCCGTATGCCTATACGAAGGGCACCTCCGGCTCGGTCTACGGCCGAGCCGGTGCGTCGCCCGGAGCCCGCTCACCCCGGCAGCCCGACCCGCTCGGCCCGGCCCACTCCCCAGGCCCGACCCGGCCCGACCCGCTCGGCCCGACCGCTCGGCCCAGACCGGCCGGCCCGGCCCGCTCAACCGAATCCGGCCGACCGACCCGGCCCGCTCAGCCCAGCCCGTCGCGCTCCACCGGGCAGCTCATGCAGCGCGGGCCGCCGCGCCCGCGCCCCAGCTCGCTCCCCGGAATCGTGATCACCTCGATCCCACGCTTCCGCAGAAACGTATTGGTCGTGACATTACGCTCATACGCCACGACCACGCCCGGCTCCACCGCCAGCACGTTGCACCCGTCGTCCCACTGCTCGCGCTCCGCCGCGTGCACGTCCTGCGTCGCGGTCAGCACCCGCACCCCGTCCAGGCCGAGCGCCGCCGCGATCGCCCGGTGCATGTGCTCCGGCGGATGATCGGTGACCTTCAGCTCCTGCTCGTTCGCGCCCGGCTCGATCGTGTAAGACCGCAGCATCCCGAGCCCCGCGTACTGCGTGAACGTATCGCCGTCCACCATGGTCATCACCGTGTCCAGGTGCATGAACGCCCGCCGCTTCGGCATGTCCAGCGCCACGATCGTCCGCGCCGAACCGGCCGCGAACAGCCCGCGCGCCAGCATCTCCACCGCCTGCGGCGTGGTGCGCTCGCTCATCCCGATCAGCACCGCGCCATTGCCGATCACCAGTACGTCGCCGCCCTCGATGGTCGACGGGTACGCGGCCTGGCCCTCGGACCACACGTGGAAACGTTCGTGCGTGAACAGCGGGTGGTAACGGTAGATCGCCTCGTAATGGACCGTCTCGCGCTGCCGCGCCGGCCACCGCATCGCGTTCACCGACACCCCGTCGTACACCCACGCCGAGGTGTCCCGCGTGAAGAGGTGGTTCGGCAGCGGCGGCAGCAGGAAGTCGTCCAGGTCCATCACGTGGAAGCGGACCGATGTCGGCTCGGGGCTGCGCTCCAGGAATTCCCGCTTGGTCATCCCGCCGACCAGCGCCTCCACCAGCTCCGTCAGCGGCAGCTCCTCGAACGCCGCCCGGATGTGATCGGTGGCGAGCGGGCCGTACTCCTTCTCGTCGAAGACCCGGTCCAGGACCAGCTGCCGCGCCTCGGGCACGCGCAGGCTCTCGGCCAGCAGGTCACCGAAGAGGTGCACCTGGACGCCGCGGTCGCGCAGGATGTCGGCGAAGGCATCGTGCTCGGCCCGCGCGCGCCGGACCCACAGCACGTCGTCGAAGAGCAGTGCGTCCTTGTTGGACGGGGTGAGCCGCTTCAGCTCCAGGTCGGGACGGTGCAGGATGACCCGGCGGAGATGACCGACCTCTGAGTCGACATGGAATCCCATCCCACCATCCTGGCCGGATTCGACGATGATCACTCGGCATACGAGAAGCCGGGCGGGGCGGGGGTGTCCCAGCGGGGCGCCGCGGGAGAGCGGGGCGCCGCGGGAGAGCGGGGTGGGCGGCCCGAAGCCCGCACCCCCGCCCCGCGCCGGGCCGTGGTGCGGGGCGGGGCGGGTGCGGCGGAGGCCAAGGCCATGCCCCACCGCACCCGCTCCCCCGCTCAGCGGCAGCCCGACGTCAGCCCAACTGGCTCTGCACCTGCGAGGAAATGAGCTCCAGGTGGTCCAGGTCGTCGAGGTCCAGCATCTGGAGGTAGACGCGGGAAGCGCCCGCCTCCGCGTACCGGCCGATCTTGTCGACGACCTCGGCCGGCGAACCCGCCAGACCGTTCGCCTTCAGCTCGTCCACCTCACGCCCGATGACGGCGGCGCGGCGCGCCACCTCGGCGTCGTCCTTGCCCACGCACGCGACCAGCGCGTTGGAGTACACCAGGTCGTCGCCGTTGCGGCCGATCTCCTCGGCGGCCGCCCGTACCCGGCCGAACTGCCGGCGGGTGTCCTCCAGCGAGGCGAACGGGATGTTGAACTCATCGGCGTACCGGGCGGCCAGTCGCGGCGTACGCGTCGCACCGTGCCCGCCGATCAGCACCGGCACCTTGGGCTGCGCGGGCTTCGGCAGGGCGGGGGACTTCTCCAGCTGGTAGTACGTCCCCTCGAACGTGAACTCCTCGCCGAGCGGCGTGTTCCACAGTCCGGTGACGATCGCCAGCTGCTCCTCCAGCCGCCCGAACTTCTCCTTGGGGAAGGGGATGCCGTACGCCTTGTGCTCCTCCTCGAACCAGCCGGCGCCCAGTCCCAGCTCGACCCGGCCGCCGGACATCTGGTCCACCTGCGCGACCTGGATCGCGAGGACGCCCGGCAGCCGGAACGTACCGGCGGTCATCAGCGTGCCGAGGCGGATGCGCTTGGTCTCGCGGGCCAGCCCGGCGAGGGTGATCCAGGCGTCGGTGGGCCCGGGCAGCCCGTCCACCGCGCCCATCCGCAGGTAGTGGTCCGACCGGAAGAACGCGTCGAAGCCGAGGTCCTCGGTGGCCTTGGCGACGGTGAGGAGGGTGTCGTAGCTGGCGCCTTGCTGAGGCTCGGTGAAGATTCGCAGATCCATGCCTCCATCTTCCCCCGCCCCCTCCCCCACCCCCGCACCACCACCCCACCCCACCCAAACCACCCACCTCAGCACCACCCAGCTCTCACCAGCACCCACCACCCGACGCCAAGGACGCCGCACGCACCCAGCACCCACCACCCGACCTCCGGAACGCACGCACCCGGCGCCCACCACCCGACCTCCGAGATGCACGCACCCGGCGCCCACCACTCGACCTCCGAGACGCACGCACCCAGCACCCCGGCCCCGACACCCGCTCCCCCTCCCCGAGGCCCTGGGGGAAGGCAGGCATCCGCCACCGCCCTGAGGCTCCAGAGTGCCCCATCCAGCCCAGCAACCCGAGCTCCGACGTTGCGCCGGTCGCCTGGCTCGCAGCGGGCAGAGGTCGGCGTCAGGTGGAGTCGACGGCCGGCGGGGCTGGCGCCGGCATCGGCATCGGACCCGACCGAGTCGGAGATGGCAGCGCCCCGGCTGATGCCCAGTCAGCCCCGAGTCGAGCCAGAGCCTCAGCCGCAGCCACAGCCACAGCCACAGCCACAGCCACAGCCACAGCCACAGCCACAGCCACAGCCAGGGTGCGGCATGGTCAGGCTCGCGGCGGGTCGGAAACGGATGGAGTCGGCGGGCAGTGGAGTCGGCGTGGGTCGGGTGGAGTTGGGGACGGTCTGGTTCTGTCGGCGGAGCACTGTGGCCCCGTGGTCGTGTGGCCGTATGGCCCTGTGGCCCTGGCCCGTGGTCGTGTGGCCGGGGGTGGGTCAGGCCGGGTCGTGGTCGTGCAGGCCGTCTCGGACGAGGAGTTGTTTGAGGATGGCGGCGGCACGGTCACGGGACTCGTCGGCCGCGTCCATGGCCTCCACGCAGGTCCAGTAGAGGCCGTCCTCCTCAGCCGCGCAGACGACGCTCACCAGCGCCTCGCACACTTCGGCCAGCAGACCGCACAGGTCCGTCAACGCGACCTTGTGGTCGCGTACTTCGGAGAGCTGCGCGGCGCGGGGGCCGTAGGTTCTCGGTAAGGGACACAGCACCGCTGCGCCCGAGCGTCCTCCCGCCTCGCCCAGTCGTCGTGCCTTGGCCCGCACTTCGAACGGTCCCGATATCGCCAGGAGGCTGCCGACGGCCTCCGCCAAGGCCTGCGCCTGCCACGCCTCTATGACGATGTCCTGGACCGTCCGCGCCTGGGCCAGACCGTGCCGACTGGCCGCGATGATTCGCACCGCATCCATGCACGACCCCTTCCCTTGCCCCTCGTCCACTGTCTCGCGCACACCTTCCACTACCCAGAGTGAACCGGAACGGCCGAAAGCGCTAGAGTAATTCGCAAATCTGTGGACAACTAAGGCGAGTTTGCGAGGATCATCACTCCGGAGAGTGACGACCGGGTCGATTCGCGGGGAATCGTTCCTCATTGCGCTCGATCTTCGCGGCCAGCGCGGCCGCCGCGTCGATGCCCAGTACGCCGCAGAACTGGAGCAGGTACGCCAGTACGTCGGCCACTTCGTCCTCGACGCGCGCCGCGGATTCCGGATCGGCCATGATCTTGGCGGACTCCTCAGGGGTCAGCCACTGGAAAATCTCGACCAGTTCGGATGCCTCGACGCTGAGCGCCGCGGCGAGGTTCTTCGGCGTGTGGTACTGCTGCCAGTCGCGGGCCGCCGCGAAGTCGGCCAGCCGGCGCTGCAGGGTGGGAAGATCTTCACTCATGCCCCCAGGTGTAGCACTCTGATCCCCGGCACCCGCGCGGCGGCCGTGGCGTCCGTCACCGTTCCCAGCAGCCGGACGTGGCCGCGCGCGGCCATCCGTACGGCCAGTTCCAGCAGGGCGGTCGACTGCCGCCGGTCCAGACAGCGGTCCAGCCCGTCCGCGACCACGGTCAGCACCTGGCGGGCCGGCAGCACCTCGGCCACCGGGTCGACGGCCAGCACGCCGGGGCCGGTCAGCAGGACCAGGGCCAGGGCGAGGTAGCGGAGTTCGCCGTCGCCGAGCCAGTCCACCGGTATCGCGCCGAGCGTTCCGCCCCGCTCCAGTACGGCCCGGGCCGCCGTCCCGCCGCCGCTCGACCGCGCGACCGCCGGCCGGATCCGGTCATCACGGCCGGCTCCGGGCCCCTCCGCCCGCACGCGGGCACCGGCCCCTTCCGGCCGTAGCCGGTCGCCTGCCCCCTCCGCCCGTACGCCGTCGCCGGGCCCGTCCCGCTCTGGCCGTACGCGGGTGCCGGGCCGCTCCGCCCGTACGTCGTCCACCGGGTCCGAGCAGCCGGTGCGTACCGCGTCGACGAGGGCCGCGTGGCGGGTGGCGCATTCGCGGCTGGTGCGGTCGAGGACGGCGGCGAGGTTGCCGCAGTCGGGGCGGAGGCGGGCGGCCTCGGTGCCGTGGGCGGGGGCTCCGGGGCCGCCCGTCACGCCGCCCGTCGGGCCGGCCGCACCCGCACCCGTGCCCACTCCCGTGCCCGTGCCCGTGCCGGGGCGGGCGGAGCGGCTCGCACCGCGGGCGAAGGCGCGTACGGCCTCGGGGCGCGGGTCGCACGGAAAGGAGGAGCGCAGGGCGATCAGGGTCTGTTCGGCGGCGGCCAGCACGAGGCGTTGGCCCGCGGTGGTGCCGGCGACGCGGAGCGGGAGCAGCGCGGTGCCCAGCCGGTCGTCGGGGAGCGGAGCACGGGTGACCGGCGCCGGGCCCGCGGTGTGCCAGGCGGCCTGGACGGTGCGGCGGCCGGGGTCGGTGAGGGCGGTGGTGAAGAGGGTGCGGCCGCAGCCGGTGAGGCGTTCGCCCGCGACGCGGAGTTCCGGTTCGGTCTGTACGGCGAGGTCGAGGCGGACCGGGCCGGCCGGTCCGTCGACGGTGCAGCCGATGCGGAAGCCGCGTCTGCCCTGGGCGTCGGGGGCGGCGCGGTCCGGTGCGCAGGCGGCGGCACCGCCCGGTACGGCGGCGAGGGCGCGGTCCAGCGGCTCGCCGGCGCCGAGCCGTACGAGGAGGGTGTACGCCTGGAGGGCGCTGGACTTGCCGCTGCCGCTGGGGCCGGCGAAGAGGGTGAGCGGGGCGAGCGGGTAGGTCGCGCCGCGGTGGGACTTGAAGGCGGAGAGCCGGAGTTCGGTGACGAGGGGGCGGGTGAGGGGCGCGGGGGCGTCGGACGCGAGGGGGTCGGACGTGGGGATGTCGGAGGCGGCGACGGCTGACACGGAGGCGCCGGGTGCGGCACCGTCGGGCACGCCACCCGGCACGTCGGGCACGCCTCCCGGCATGTCCGGCGCGCTGCCCGGTGCCTCGGCGTCCTCCGGCGCACCGCCCGGCACCTCGGCGTCCTCCGGCGCGCTGCCCGGCACCTCGGCGTCCTCCGGCGCGCCGCCCGGCACGTCGTACGCGGCGCCTTCAGGTGCGCCGCCCAATACGGCCGCGCCCGCGCCCAGGCCCGCGTCCGGGCCCGGGTCTGCCTCCGGGCCCGCACCCGGCCTCGCCGTCCCCGGGTCCGCGCCCGGATCCGGGGTGCGGGGCGTGGTGCGGGGCGGGGCGTCCTCGTCGGTGCCGTCGGTGCGGCTCCAGGGGGTCATGCCAGGCACGCTAGAGAGCCGGTGGTGCGGAGAACCGTTACGCCGGAAAGCCCTTCCTACGAACGGGGGAACACCGCGCGGCGCCTACGGGCGCTGCGCCCGGCGCGGCGCCTCCGGTGACGCGCGCACGCCGAGTCCTCGCTCCCCGCCCCCACGCGTGCGCCCCTGTCCCCCGCTTCCGCGGCCCCGCGAGCCCTTCCACACGGCCCGTTCCGTCGTGCGCGTGCGGGCGCGTGCCGGTTGTTCAGTGGTGCGGTGCCGTGCCCGCGCGGGGTTCTTCGACCTCGGTGCCGACAGGCGCGAGCAGGAAGACGTTGGTGTCGACGCGGTGCATGCCGCTGCCGATGCCGAAGACCACGCCGCTGGAGAAGTCGAGGATGCGCTTGGCGACGTCCGTGTCGGCGCTGCTGAGGTCGAGCAGGACGGGCACTTGGGCCATGAGGTGTTCGGCGACCTCGCGGGCGTCCGCGAAGGTCTGCACGCGGATGACGATGAAGCGCCGGGATGCCTCGCCCGGCTCGTCGTCCGGGAGGGCGCGGTGGTCGGGCCACGAGGGCCACTCGCGGCCACCTCGCAGCGGGACGACCTCGGCGAGGCCCTCCCACTGTTCGTCGGTGGCGTCGGGGCGGGTCACCGGATCACCTCGCTCGCAAGGGCGCTGGGCAACTGCGATATCTGCATCGAGCAATTCTAGGGATATACATACAAACCTGACCGTGCGTGACACGCGTACGGCGTCATCCGCAGCCCCCATCCTGCACCATGACGCCTGGCCAGCGCATACTCTGCGACATTTGTCCGGCCTGCCGGCGACGTACGGTCGAGGCATACGGAACCGAGTGCGTGCCCGAGCGCGCGGCCCGTTGAAAGGAACCGCTCTGAACACCCCCCTCGCGGAAACGCTGTCCGCGGCCCTGCTCGTCGTCGTGCTCGTGTGCGCGGTGGTCCGGCCGTTCGGTCTGCCGGAGGCTGCCGTCGCGGTGCCGGCCGCCGGTGTCGTCATCGGGACCGGTGCGATCCCGCTGGATCATGTGCGGGAGGAGACCGCGCGGCTGGGGCCGGTGGTCGGCTTCCTCGCCGCGGTACTGGTGCTGGCCCGGCTCTGTGCCGACGAGGGACTGTTCGAGGCGTGCGGTGCCTGGATGGCGCGCGCGGCCGCGGGCCGGCCCCGGCGGCTGCTGGCCGCGGTCTTCGTGCTGGCCTCGGCGATCACGGCCGTACTGAGCCTGGATGCCACCGTGGTGCTGCTCACGCCGGTGGTCTTCGCGACCGCGGCCCGGCTGGGTGCGCGGGCGCGCCCGCACGTGTACGCGTGCGCGCATCTGTCGAACACCGCGTCGTTGCTGCTGCCGGTCTCCAATCTGACCAATCTGCTCGCGTTCGCGGCGAGCGGGCTGAGCTTCACCCGGTTCGCCGCGCTGATGGTGCTGCCGTGGCTGGTGGCGATCGGTACCGAATACGTGGTGTTCCGGCGCTGGTTCGCGGCCGACCTGGAGGCGGCGGTGCCGGCGGCGGGCGGTGCGGAGCCGCCGGACGTGCCGGTGTTCGCGGTGGTCACCGTGGCCTGCACGCTGGCCGGTTTCGTGGTCACCTCGGCGTTCGGCGTCGAGCCGGCGTGGGCGGCCGCGGCCGGTGCGCTGGTGCTGGCCGTCCGGACGCTGGCCCGGCGCCGGACGACCGTGCGGGCCCTGCTGGGTTCGCTGTCGCTGCCGTTCCTGGCCTTCGTGCTGGCGCTGGGCGTCGTGGTGCGCGCGGTGGTGGACAACGGGCTGGCCGGGGCGCTCGGCCGGCTGGTGCCGGACGGTACGTCGCTGCCGGCGCTGCTCGGTGTCGCGGCGCTGGCCGCGGTGCTGGCCAACGTGATCAACAACCTGCCGGCCGTACTGGTCCTGGTGCCGCTGGCCGCGCCGGCCGGCCTGGGGCCGGTACTGGCGGTCCTGCTGGGCGTCAACATCGGCCCGAATCTGACCTATGCGGGCTCCCTGGCAACACTCCTGTGGCGGCGCATCCTCCACGCCCACGACACGGACGTGGTCCTGAAGCAGTTCACCCGCCTCGGCCTGGTCACGGTACCCACCGCCCTGTCCCTCGCCGTGGTGGCCCTGTGGGGCTCACTGCGACTCCTCGGGAACTGAGCAAAAGCGGCCGGGCCGGTTGGCACCGCGGCGGCGCAGCGCGACGAGGAGAACGTCGAAGGCGGCCGCTGTGCCGGGGCGCCGGTGATCGGGGCGGAGGGGTGTGCGCATGCCGCCGTGGTGGTGCAGGTGCCCTCGGGGCGGCCGGCCGGTGTTCGGGGCGGTGAGCTCGCGCCGCGGCTCGTGGAGAGCGCGGAACAGGTGGCGCGGGTGGTGCCGTCGGAGCGGGCGGTGCGGGCGGTGCGGTACGCCGTGGAAGGCGACGAGGCGTAGGAGCGGTGCCGGGCATGTGCCGGTCCTGGCCGGGGTATGGACAGGCCGTTGTCATGGACGCTTAATGTGACTCGCCATCAGCGCGCCGGGCCCCACGGTACCGGGCGCTGCCCAGCCGCCCGAGGAGTCCGATGAGATCGAGACCGCACCTCGTCGCCAGCGTCATAGCCACGGCGGCGGCCGCTCTGGTCGCCGCCGTCCTCCCCTCGACCGCCACCGCCCGGCCGGCCCCCGACCGCGCCGACGCCGTCCGCAGCGCCGACTCCGCGCTCGCCGCGCACGCCACGCAGCTCGCCCTCACCGCCGCCCAGCGCACCTCCGTACGGGACGTCGTCATCGACCCCGACGGCAGCCGGCACGTCCGCTACGACCGGACCTTCGCCGGCCTTCCCGTGCTCGGCGGCGACCTGGTCGTCCACCTCTCCCCCGACGGGACGTACGAGGGCGCCTCCCGCGCCACCCGCAGCGACCTCGCCGTCCCCACCGTCAAGCCCGCCGTCAGCGCGGAGAAGGCCGCCGGACTGGGCACCTCCGCGCTCCGCGCCGCGCACCCCGGCACCGCGCTGCGCAAGGTCACCGCCAAGCCGCTGCTGGTCGTCGACGCGCTGCACGGGGCGCCGCAGCTGGCCTGGCGGACCACCGCCGCCGGACAGGACGCCAAGGGCAACCCCGAGGCGCACGTCGTGCTCACCAACGCCCGCACCGGCAAGCGGATCGACGCCTGGGACCGGCTGGAGACCGTGACCGGCGACGGCAAGTCGCTCTACAGCGGGACCGTGCCGCTGGAGACCACCAGCTCGGGCGGAACGTATCAGCTCAAGGACGCCACGCGCGGTGGCACGTACACCGGCGACGCGCAGAACAAGACCGACTCCTGCATCCTCAACATCTGCTGGGGCCGCGCCCCCGCCACCCTCTTCACCGACGCCGACAACCACTGGGGCAGCGGCACCACGGCCGACCGCTCCTCGGCCGCGGTGGACGCCCAGTACGGCACGGACACCACCTGGGACTACTACAAGAACGTGCACGGGCGGAACGGGATCGCCGGGGACGGCAAGGGCTCGTACAACCGCGTGCACTACGGCAACGGCTACAACAACGCGTTCTGGGACGACAGCTGCTTCTGCATGACGTACGGCGACGGCGACGGCAAGGTCTTCGGGCCGCTGGTCGCGCTGGACGTGGCCGGGCACGAGATGTCGCACGGCGTCACCTCCGCGACCGCGAACCTCACCTACAGCGGGGAGTCCGGCGGGCTGAACGAGGCGACGTCCGACATCTTCGGGACGCTGGTGGAGTTCTACGCGAAGAACGCGAACGACCCCGGTGACTACCTCATCGGCGAGAAGATCGTCCGGCCGGACTTCGGGCAGGCCGCGCTGCGCTACATGGACAAGCCGTCCAAGGACGGCAAGTCACCGGACTGCTGGAACTCCTCGGTGAAGAACCTCGACGTGCACTACTCGTCCGGCATCGCCAACCACTTCGCCTACCTGCTCGCCGAGGGCAGCGGCAAGAAGGAGATCGGCGGCGTCACCCATGACTCCCCGACCTGCAACGGCACGACGGTGCAGGGCATCGGCAAGGACAAGCTCGGCAAGATCTGGTACCGCGCGCTCACGGTCTACATGACCTCCGGCACCAATTACGCCGCGGCGCGCACCGCCACGCTCAACGCGGCGAAGGACCTGTACGGCGCGGACAGCGCCGAGCAGAAGGCCGTGGCCGCCGCCTGGTCGGCGGTCTCCGTCGGCTGACCGCACGCTCCGCAGATCCCTGCCGGCCGGGCGGCCGCTCCGCCCGGCCGGTACGGTTGCCGACCATGTCCGAGAGCACCCTGTGGACCCTGTCGATCGCCGCGGTCACCGGCGGCACCGCCGTCCTCGCCAGCTGGGTCACCAGCCGCGGCAGCACCCGCGCGGCCCGCATCCAGGCCGAGACCGCGGCCGAGACCCAGCGCCGCGAACGCCTCCGCGAGAGCCGCCGCACGGCCTACCTCGAACTGATCGAGCAGGCGCACCGCATGGGCGAGCTGTTCTGGGAGGTGTCGGACGTGCTGCGGCAGCCGGCCGCCGACGCGGACACGGCGGCGCTGCAGCGGCTGAGTGAGCGTCAGACGGCCGAGTACGCCACGCTCCGCCGGTGCGTGCGGGTGGTGGAGCTGGAGGGGCCGCGGCCGGCCGCCGAGGCGGCGCTGGTCGTCCAGAAGTCCACCCGCGCATTCCACGCCGCGATCCAGCAGGCTCTGCACGCCGGTGCCGACCCGGACGACTGGGAAGCCGCCGAGCAGCGGTTCGACGCCGCCTACTCGCCCTTCTGGAGGGCGCTGGAAGCCTTCGTGGACACCGCGCGCGAGGCCCACCAGGGTCCCTGAATCCGACATCGGGCCCGGCCGGGCCGCCGTCAGCCGCGGTGCGCCTGCGAGGGGAGCCTGCCGTACCGCGACTGGTAGGCGGCGGCGAAGCGGCCCAGGTGCGTGAAGCCCCAGCGGCCCGCGACCTCGGTGACCGAGACGGCCGGGCCGAACCGGACCAGGTCGGCGTGGGCGCGCTCCAGCCGCAGCCGCCGCAGGTACGCCATCGGCGTCGTCTCCAGGTGCTGCTTGAAGCCGGCCTGCAGGGAGCGCGGCCCCACCCCGGCGAGGCGGGCCAGCTCCCGCACGGTGAACGGGTGCGCCGGATCGGCCTGCATCGCGTCCACGGCCCGCTTGACCGGGCGCGGGCAGGTACGCGTGGCCGGGTCGGCCAGCTCCTCGCGGTACTGGTGCGGCGTGGCGTACAGCATCGCGGTGAGCAGCGAGTCGGCGAAGCTCGCGGCCACCGGCGGGTGGTCCAGCAGGCCGGAGGGCTCGGCCAGTTCGCCGGCGACGGTCCGGGCCAGCGCGGCCAGGGTGCGCCCCCGGCCGTTGAGCAGGTCCAGCCCGCCGGGGAAGTGCAGCGGCCGTACGGGATGTTCGAGGAATTCCTCCAGGGCAGCCTCCACCGCATGCCGGTCGAAGCTGAGGGCCAGCACCTCGGCCTCGGCGTCCAGCTCGCCGGCGAGCGCGCCGGTCGGCTCGAAGACCGGGACCCGGCCCTCGGCGGCCGTCGCCCGGAACACCTCGCCCCGGTGCGACTGCACCGCCTGCCCGCCGACCGGGACGTTGACGTGGTAGGCGACGCCCAGGCCCTCGCTCCTGCTGAGCACGTCGGTGCCGTAGGCGACGCTGGCGACGGTCACCGGGCCGAGGCGCACGGCGCTCGTGGTGAAGTCGAAGTCCTCCGGCGCCACGAGCGGGTCCAGCATCACGGGGTAGGACAGCGCGTCGGCGATCCAGGCGCGGGCCCGTTCGACGTCCGTCGTGCGGAACGGCGGCGTACGGCCCGCCGTCACCGTCCCGCCGCCCGCCGTCGTCCGCAGCGTCCCGCTGCCGCGTTCCCCCGTCATTCCGCTCCCGTTCTCCGTGCGTTCGTCCTCAGCGCGCGGTGAGCAGCCGACTGCGCTTCGTGTACACATGCTACGCAAAGTGGATATCGGCGGGTCCCCCTCGGGCATTGACTGTCCGGATGGAGGCTTTCCCCGCCCCGCGTCTCCCCGCGGACGCGGCAGATCCGGCCGGGCCGATCCGCCCTGTCGCCGCCCTCGCACCGTGCGAGCAGGAGCGGCTGCTGACCCGTGCGCTGCTGGACCTCGCCTCTTCCGCCGGCCGGGAGCCCGCCCGCCATGCCACGTGCCTGATCGAGTACGTGACCCTGCTGGGCGGCCGGCCCGCGCCGGAGGCCGTGGCCGTGCTGGCCGGCCGGCCGCCCGTCACCGCCTCCTCGGGACGGCGGGCCGAGGCGCTGCGGGAGCTGGAGGACCGGCTCGGTGAGGGCCCGGCGCGGGACTGCCTGTCCGGCGGCCCGGCGTACGAGACGGCGCTCACGGGCCAGGGGGCGGCGCGCTGGCCGCGGTTCGCCGCGCGGGCACGGGAGCTGGGGGTGCGCCGGATCACGGCGCTGCCGCTGACGGCTGCGGGGCCCGAGGACGCGCCCGCCTCCCCCGGTACCGCGGCGGACACCGGGCCCGTGCCCGCCCTGGGGGTCCTGGTGCTGTACCACGACACGGCCGCCGGGCAGCCGGCGGAGCGGGCTGCGGCGCTGCGGGCGCTGGCCGAGGCCGCCGCGCTGCACCTGCGGCACCGGCGGGTGTGCGAGCAGGCCGGGCAGCTGGAGCGGGCGCTGCGGAGCCGGGTCGTCATCGAGCAGGCCAAGGGGATGCTCGCGGAGCGTTTCGGGGTGCCGGCGGACGCGGCGTTCGCGGAGCTGCGCCGGTACGCGCGAGCGCACCAGCGCAGCCTCCACGACCTGGCGCGCTCGGTCGTCGAGGGCGCGCCGCCCGCCCCGTTCCGCAGGGAGGGGAGTTAGCGGGCGTCCTCCTTCAGCAGGTCGGCGCACTTCTCGCCGATCATCATGGTGGTGATGCACGGGTTGACGGTGACCAGGTCCGGCATGACCGAGCCGTCCGCGACCCGCAGCCCCTGGATGCCCTTGACGCGGAGCCGGGCGTCCAGCGGTGCCATGGCGTCGTCGTCGGCGCCCATCTTCACCGTGCAGGCCGGGTGGTAGACGGTGTTGTGGGTCTTGGTGAGGTAGTCCAGCAGCTCCTCGTCGGTGCGGGCGTCCGGGCCGGGGGCCAGTTCGGCGCCCGCCCAGTCCGCGAGCGCCGGCTGGGCGGCGATCTCGCGGGCGAGCCGCAGGCCGTGGGTCATCACCCGTACGTCGTGCTCGTGGGTGAAGTAGCGCGGGTCGACCTTGGGCTTGTCGCGGAAGTCGCGGGTGCGCAGCCGGACGGTGCCGCGGGAGCGGGCGCGGGTGACGTTCGGGGTGAGGCAGAAGGCGTTCTCGGACGTGGGGTAGCCGTACCGGGCGGTGTTCATGTCGAAGGGCACGGAGCCGTAGTGGAACATCAGGTCGGGGCGGTCCAGGCCCGGTTCGGTGTCGGCGAAGATGCCGATCTCCCACCACTGGTTGGAGCTGGTCACCATGGGCTGCTTCGCCTCCCACATGATGACGCCCTCGGGGTGGTCCTGGAGGTTCTCGCCGACGCCCGGGGAGTTGACGACGACGTCCACGCCGGTGTCGCGGAGGTGTGCCGCGGGCCCGATGCCGGAGAGCATCAGCAGCTTGGGGGTGTCGATGGCGCCGCAGGAGACGACGACCTCGCGGCGGGCCCGGACGGTGCGGGTGTGGATGAGGTCGGGGTCGAGGTAGTCGACGCCGTCGCAGCGGCGGTTGGCGTCGATGAGCAGCCGCTTGGCGCGGACGCCGGTACGGACCTCCAGGTTGGGGCGCTTCCCGAGGACGGGGTGGAGGTAGGCGACGGACGAGGACTGGCGGATGTTGTTCTCGTCGGAGTTGATCTGGAACCAGTTGGCGCCGCGGATCACGGTCTGGCCCGTGTTGAACGGGGTGGTGGGGATGCCCTGCTGGGCGCAGGCTTCCAGGAGGGCGCTGCCGCAGGGGTCGGCGGGCTTGATCGTGCGGAGGGTGACGGGTCCGGTGCGGCCGTGGTGGTCGCCGGGCGCGTCGTTGGACTCCAGCCGCCGGTAGAGCGGGAAGGTGTCGGCGGCGCCCCAGCCGGTACAGCCGCTGGCCGCCCAGTCGTCCAGGTCCTCGGCGGGGGCCCAGAAGGCGATACAGGAGTTGTGGGAGGAACAGCCGCCGAGGACGCGGGCTCTGGCGTGCCGCATGAAGCTGTTGCCGTTCTCCTGCGGCTCGACCGGGTAGTCCCAGTCGTATCCGGACTCCAGCAGGCCCATCCAGCGTTCCAGGCGCAGCACGTCGTCGTCGCCGACGTCGGAGGGGCCGGCCTCCAGGAGGCAGACGGTGACGGAGGGGTCCTCGCCGAGCCGGGCGGCGACGACGTTGCCGGCCGTGCCGCCGCCGACGATGACGTAGTCGAACTCTTCGGCCTCACTGGGCATGGGTGGGCGTCCTCTCCTGTGTGTCGGTTCCGGGCTTCTGCTGGGCGGCGTGTTCGGCGAGCACGCCCGTGCGGTGGCGCTGGACGAACCAGTAGTAAGCGAAGCCGCCCAGGGCGACGGCGCCGACGAAGAGGACGGCGCCCCAGCGCAGGTACCAGTGGTGCGGCGGGGTGGCGTTGTAGACGGCCTCGCGGGGCCAGGCCAGGTTGATGATCATGCCGACGCCCCAGAGGACGGCGAGGACGTTGACCGGCAGGCCCCAGCGGCCGAGCGAGAAGCGGCCGGGGGCCGGCTGCCAGCGGCCGCGCAGCCGGGCGAGCAGCATGGGCGTGGTGACCAGCAGGTAGGCGCCGTAGATCATGATGATGCCGATGCTGGTGACGACGGAGAAGATCTGCGGCTGGCGGATGTTGAGCAGCAGCACGCCGAGGGAGAGCACGCCGACGATCACCGCGGGCAGGACGGGCGTCTGGAAGCGGGGGCTGACCCGGGCGAGCAGCGAGGCGGCGGGCAGGTTGTTGTCCCGCGACATGGCGAACGCGAGCCGGATGGCGGCGGTGTGCACGGCGAGCGCGCAGACCGTGACGGCGATCAGGACGCACCACAGCATCGCCTTGCCGACGGTGTCGCCGAGCACGTCGAGGACGACGTACTGCAGCCCGTCGGTGGCCAGCCCCTGGCCGTCCAGGCTGCGCACGCTCATCAGCGCGAGCAGCAGGATCAGCCCGCCGAGGACGAAGGAGGCGAGCAGGGCCCGGAGGATGGCGCGGGGCGCGTTGCGGGAGGGGTCCAGGGACTCCTCGCCGAGGGAGGCCGCGGTGTCGAAGCCGTACATCACGTAGGCGGAGGCCAGTGAGGCGGTGAGGAAGGCACCGAGGTACCCGAAGCTCTGGCTGGAGCCGGTGTGGTGGGTCTGCAGGACGACGTCCGGTCCGCGCACCACGTGCACGGCGAACAGCACGATCAGCACGACCGTGGCGATCAGCTCGATGAAGACGCCCGCGGTGTTGATGCGGGCCATCAGCTTCACGCCGAAGGCGTTGACGAGCGTGGTGAAGAGGATGAGGACGCCGGCGAGCAGGACGCCGTTGGTGGCGGTGTCGTACCGGCCGCTGCCGTCGCCGACGATCTGGAAGGCGCTGGAGATCTGCGGCAGCGTGAGCTGGTACGCCAGTGCCACGGCGGAGAGCGAGACGATCGAGGCGACCAGCATCATCCAGCCGGCGAGCCAGCCGATGTGCGGATTGCCGAGCCGTTTCGCCCAGTTGTAGACCGAGCCCGCGACGGGGTGGCGGGCTGCCAGTTCGGCGAAGGACAGCGCGATCATCAGCTGGCCGGCGAAGACCATCGGCCAGGACCACCAGTAGGCGGGCCCGCCGTGGCCGAAGCCGAAGTAGAAGAGCTGGAAGGTGCCGGTGAGGATGGAGATGTAGCTGATACCGGCGGCGAAGGTGTGGAAGTTGCCGAGGGTGCGCTTGAGTTCGGGGCGGTACCCGAACTCCGCGAGGCTCTCGTCGTCCTCGGCCTGGCCGGTGTGCTGTGCTGGTCCTACATGCTGCGTGGGGCTTTCTTCTCGGGGGGCCGTCAAGAACTTCTCCTCAGTCGTTCAGTCGAACCAGTGGAGCGCCTTCGGGGTGGTGTTCCTCCAGACGTGCTTGTGCTCGCGGTACTCGGCGAGGCCGCTCGGGCCGAGTTCGCGGCCGGTGCCGGACTGCTTGAAGCCGCCCCATTCCGCCTGCGGCAGGTAGGGGTGGAAGTCGTTGATCCATACGGTGCCGAGCCGCAGCCGGGCCGCGACCCGGTCGGCGCGCGCGGGGTCGGTGGTCCACACGGCGCCGGCCAGCCCGTAGACGGTGTCGTTGGCGAGCCGTACCGCCTCGTCCTCGCCGGTGAAGCGCTCGACGGTGAGGACCGGGCCGAAGGACTCCTCACGGACCACCGACATGCCGGCGGTGCACCCGTCGAGGACGGTCGGCAGGTAGTAGTGGCCGTCCGCGAGGGCCGGGTCGTCGGGGCGGGCGCCGCCGCAGCGCAGGACGGCGCCCTCGGCGAGCCCGGCGGCGACGTACGCCTCGACCTTCTCCCGGTGCGCCGCGGAGATCAGCGGTCCGGTACGGGCCTCCGGGTCGAAGGGCCCGCCGAGGCGGATCTCCCGCGCCCGGCGGACCACCTCGTCGACGAACCGGTCGTGCAGGGAGTCCTCGACCAGCAGCCGGGCTCCTGCCGAGCAGACCTGCCCGGAGTGCAGGAAGACGGCGGTCAGTGCGTAGTCCACGGCGGTGTCGAAGTCGGCGTCGGCGAAGACGATGTTGGGGTTCTTGCCGCCGAGTTCCAGCGCGACCCGCTTGACGGTGGCGGAGGCCGCTGCCATGATCCGCCGCCCGGTGGCCAGGCCGCCGGTGAAGGAGACCAGGTCCACGTCCGGGTGGTCGGTGAGCGGCGCCCCCGTCTCCGGGCCCGTACCGAGGACGAGGTTGGCCACGCCGTCGGGCAGCCCGGCCTCGGCGAGCAGCTTCATCAGGTGGACCGCGGTGTGCGGGGTGAGTTCGCTGGGCTTGAGGACGAAGGTGTTGCCGGCGGCAAGGGCCGGGGCGACCTTCCAGGCGGTCTGCAGCAGCGGGTAGTTCCACGGGGTGATCAGCGCGCAGACGCCCACCGGCTCGTGGACGACCCGGCTCTCGACGGTGGCGCTGCCCGCGTCGACGGTCCGGCCGCCGTCCCCCTCCTCGATGACCAGCTCGCCGAAGTAGCGGAAGCAGGCCGCGATGTCGTCGATGTCGATCTCGCTCTCCACCAGGCGTTTGCCGGTGTCCAGCGATTCGGCGCGGGCCAGTGCCTGCTTGTCGCGCTCCAGGAGGGCCGCGACCCGCAGCAGCTTGGCGCCGCGCTGGGCCGCGGTGGTGCGCGGCCAGGGGCCGGTGTCGAAGGCGCGCCGGGCGGCGGCCACCGCCCGGCGCGCGTCCTCGGGGCCGCCCTCGTCGACCACGGCGACGAGGGTGCCGTCGGCGGGGCAGCGGATCTCGCGGGTGGCCCCGCCGGCCGACGCCTGCCACCGGCCGTCGATGAACAGGTCAGGCACGCTTCTCCTCCAGCTGCTCGGTGACCCACTGGTGGAAGGCGCCGATGTGGTGCTCGCTGGGCACCAGGACGCCGCCGTCGCGGTAGCCACGGGAATCCATCGCCGGCTGGGTCCGCTCGCAGGCGTCGAAGTCCTGCTGGTTGACGCGGTGGAACAGCTCGACGGACGTGGAGAGGTCGGCGCCGGACTCGACGACCTCGGGGAGGTAGAGCCAGTCGCACTCCACGACGGTGCGGTCGGCGGACATCGGGAACATCCGGTGGACGATCACGTGGTCGGGCACGAGGTTGACGAAGACCTGCGGCCGGACGGTGATCGCGTAGTACCGGCGGTCCTGGTCCTCGGCGATCTCCGGGAGCCGGCCGAAGCCGCCCTTGCCGTCGACCGTGAAGCCCTCGGCCTCCGGCGCGAACTCCGCGCCGTGCCCGACGTAGTACTGCGCGGCGAACCCGTCGGCGAACTCCGGTAGTACGTCGGTGAGTTCGGGGTGGATCGTGGCGCAGTGGTAGCACTCCATGAAGTTCTCGATGATGAGCTTCCAGTTGGCCGCCACGTCGTAGGTGATGCGCTTGCCCAGGGCCAGGCCCTCGGTGCGGTACCGCTCGATGGAGGCGGCGTCGCCGAGCCGTTCGACGGCCGCGCCGATCACCGTGTCCTCGAAGGACGGCGGCTCGTCGGCCAGGCAGACCCAGGCGTAGCCGAGCCATTCCCGCAGCGGGACGGTGATCAGGCCGCGCTCGGTACGGTCGACGTCCGGCATCGACGTCAGGTTGGGCGCGGCGATGAGCTTGCCGTCGAAGTCGTAGGTCCAGGCGTGGTACGGGCACTGGAGGTTGCGGCGGTTCTCCCCGGACTCCTCGGTGCACAGGCGGGCGCCGCGGTGCCGGCAGATGTTCAGGAAGGCCCGCAGTTCACCCTTGCGGTTGCGGGTGATCAGGACGTTCTCCCGGCCGACCTGCACGGTGCGGAAGGCGCCGGGCTTGTCCAGGTCGGCGCTGCGCACGGCGCAGAACCACAGCCGCTCGAAGATCTTCTCCTGCTCCTGGCGGAAGACCTCGGGATCGGTGTACGAGCTGCCGGGCAGGGTGGTGATCAGGCTGCTGGTGGGCGCGAGTTCGGGCGTGGTGGTCATGTCGGACTCCTCAAGCGGCTCGGGTCGGTCCCCTACTTGCGGATGCGGGTCATGCGCGGGTCGAACAGCGGCTCCTCGGTGACGGTCGCGGAGACCTTCTCGCCGAAGTACTCCACGTGCACGGCGGTGCCGGGGACGGCGGCCGCGGCCGGCAGCCAGGCGTACGCGACGCAGCGGCCGACGGTGTAGCCGTAGGAGGCGGAGGTGACGTACCCGGCGGGCACGCCGTCCACGTGAACCGGCTCCTTGCCGAGGACGACGGCCGCGGGATCGTCGAGCGTGAGGCAGGTGAGCTTGCGGCGGGCGGTGTCCGCGCTGCGGCCCTCCAGCGCGGCCCGGCCGATGAACTCGCCCTTGGCCGGGCGGACGGCGAAGCCGACCCCCGCCTCGTAGGGGTCGTGCTCGGTGGTCATGTCGTGACCCCAGGAGCGGTAGCCCTTCTCCAGCCGGAGGCTGTTGAAGGCGGACCGCCCGGCGGCGATCACGCCGTGCTCCTGCCCGGCCTCCCACAGCGTGTCCCACAGGCGCAGGCCCAGGTCGGCGGTGGTGTACAGCTCCCAGCCCAGCTCGCCGACGTAGGACAGCCGCATGGCCGTGACCGGGACGTGCCCGAGGTAGGTGCGCCTGGCCTTGAAGTAGCCGAACGCCTCGTGGGAGAAGTCGTCGCGGGTGAGCGGCTGGACCAGGTCGCGGGCGAGCGGGCCCCAGACGCCGATGCAGCAGGTACCGGAGGTGATGTCCTGGATGTGGACTCCCTCGGGGGCGTGCCGCAGCAGCCAGTCCAGGTCCGCGCCGCTGTTGGCGCCGATCTGGAAGCGGTCGGGCGCGAGCCGGGCGACGGTGAGGTCGGAGCGGATGCCGCCCGCCTCGTCCAGCATCAGGGTGTAGGTGACGGCGCCGGGCTTCTTGTCCAGCTGGTTGGTGGTCATCCGCTGGAGGAAGGCGAGCGCGCCGGGCCCGGTGACCTCCAGCCGGCGCAGGGGCGTCATGTCGTACAGCGCGACCTTCTCGCGGGTGGCCTTCGCCTCGGCGGCGGCGATCGGCGACCAGTACCGCGCCGACCAGGCGTCCCGTTCGGGCAGGTCGAGGCCCTCGGCGAGCGGCGCGTTGGCCTCGTACCAGTGCGGGCGCTCCCAGCCGCCGCCCTCCAGGAAGTACGCACCCAGCTCCTGCTGGCGGGCGTGGAAGGGGCTGACCCGCAGCGGGCGGGGCTGCTCCATGGGCTGGAGGGGGTGGATGACGTCGTAGACCTCGACGAAGTTCTGGGCGCCGCGGTCCTCGATGTACGCGGGTGAGCGCTGGGCCTCCTCGAAGCGGTACAGGTCGCACTCGTGGACGTCGGTGGAGGGCCGGCCGTCGGTCATCCACTCGGCGACGGCCTTGGCGACGCCGGCGGAGTGGGTGACCCAGACCGCCTCGGCGAGCCAGAATCCGCTCAGGTCACGGGATTCGCCGAGGACGGGCATGCCGTCGGGGGTGAAGGAGAAGACGCCGTTGAAGCCCTCCTCGACGCGGGACGCGCCGAGCGCGGGGAGCAGGCCGACGCTGTCCTCCCAGCTCGGCGCGAAGTCCTCCGCGGTGAAGGGCAGCGAGGACGGCATGACCGGCGCGTCGTCGAAGGCGGGCACGGTGAAGGGGTCGACGGGCATCGGGCGGTGGGCGTAGGAGCCGATGCCGATGCGGTCGGTGTGCTCGCGGTAGTACAGGTCGCGGTCCTGGAAGCGCAGGATCGGCTTGCTCGCCTCGGTACGCGGGTCGTTGACGCCGTCGAGCTCGGGGAGCGGCGCGGTCTTGGCGTACTGGTGCGCCAGCGGCAGCAGCGGTACGTCGACGCCGGCCATTTTGCCGATCACCGGGCCCCAGAAGCCGGCGGCGGAGACGACGTGGTCGGCGGGGAAGGTGCCGCGGTCGGTGATGACGCCGGTGACCCGGCCGTTCTCCCGCTCGATGCCGGTGACGGTGTGCCGTTCCAGGAAGCGGGCGCCGCGGGCTTCGGCGCGGGTGATCTGGGCGCGGCAGGCGAGGAGGGCGCGGGCCAGGCCGTCGTCGGGGGTGTACAGGCCGCCGAGGACCCGGCTCTCGTCGAGCATCGGCCAGTGCTTCTTGCACTCGGCCGGGGTGATCAGTTCGGCGCGTACGCCCCAGGAGGCGGCGAGTCCGGCCTTGCGGTGCAGGTCGGCCCAGCGCTCGGGGGTGGTGGCCAGCTCCAGCCCGCCCAGCGGGTTGAAGCAGGAAAGGCCGTCGACCTCCAGGGAGTTGAACTTCTTCACCGTGTACGCGGCGAACTCGGTCATGGTCTTGGACGGGCCGGTCTGGAAGACCAGTCCGGGGGCGTGCGAGGTGGAGCCGCCGGGAGCCGGGAGCGGGCCCTGTTCGAGGACGGTGACGTCGCGCCAGCCGCGTGCGGTGAGCTCGTCGGCGAGCGAGCAGCCGACGATGCCGGCGCCGATCACGACCACACGGGCGTGGGTGGCGGGTGTGCGGGACATGCGCCCCTCCTTCGGGGTCGGGCAGGACGTACGCGGGCCGGGTGCGGGCCGGCTCTCAGAGGACGACGACGGAGCGGAGGACGCGGCCGGCGCGCATGGTGTCGAAGGCGGACTCCACCTCTTCGAGGGAGATCCGCTCGGTGATGAATCCCTCGAGGTCCAGGCGGCCGCTGAGGTAGCGGTCGATGAGCACGGGGAAGTCCCGGCTGGGCAGGCAGTCGCCGTACCAGGACGACTTCAGGGCGCCGCCGCGCGAGAAGACCTCGATGAGCGGCAGTTCCAGCTTGACGTCCGGCTCGGGCACGCCGACCAGGACCAGCGTTCCGGCCAGGTCGCGCATCTCGAACCCTTGGCGGTAGGTCTCGGGGCGGCCGACCGCGTCGATGACGACGTCGGCGCCGTGGCCGCCGGTGAGCTGGCGGACCGCCTCGACCGGGTCCGTGCCGCGGGAGTTGACCGTGTGGGTGGCGCCGAAGCGGAGGGCGCCGTCCAGCTTGCGGTCGTCGATGTCCACCGCGATGACCCGGCGGGCACCCGCGAGGGAGGCGCCGGCCACCGCCGCGTTGCCCACTCCCCCGCAGCCGATCACGGCGACGGTGTCCCCGCTGCCGACGCCTCCGGTGTGCACGGCCGCGCCGTATCCGGCCATCACGCCGCAGCCGATCAGCCCGGCGGCCTCGGGGCGCGCCGCCGCGTCGACCTTGACCGCCTGCCCGGCCGCGACCAGCGTCTTCTCGGCGAACGCGCCGATGCCCAGGGCCGGGGTCAGCGGTGTGCCGTCGAGCAGGGTCATCGGCTGGGCCGCGTTGCGCGAGTCGAAGCAGTACCAGGGGCGGCCGCGGCGGCAGGAGCGGCAGGCGCCGCAGGGGGCGCGCCAGGCGAGCACCACGTAGTCGCCGGGGACGAGGTC
>NZ_PQSQ01000083.1 GCF_002920575.1 Streptomyces sp. Ru73
CGCGGCGCGCGGGCGGCCGGGCACGCGGCGACCGCGGGCGGGGGCCCGTGCCGCCCGCGCGCCCGGCGCCGCGTCGTCCCGCAGGTGACCAGCGCGTTCCGCTCCCGATAAGCTGGCGGTCCCTGCCCACCGAACGGCGACGAGGATGTGATGGCCAACAAGCCGGCCCGTGGACGGACCGCGTACCAGCGGCTGGCGGACGACCTGCGCAGCGACCTCGCGGGCGACCGGTACCCCAAGGGGGTGCGGCTGCCGACCGAGGCGGAGCTGGCCGAGACGTACCGGGTCAGCCGCCAGACGGTGCGCCGCGCCTTCCACGACCTGGTCGCCGAGGGCCTGGTGTACCGGGTGCCGGGGCGGGGCACGTTCGCCGCGCCGCGCGACGGCCGGTACGTCCGCCGGTTCGGCTCGGTCGACGATCTGATGGGGCTGTCGCTGGACACCCTCATGCAGCTGACGAGTCCGCTGCGGCGGCGGGTGGACATCGACGCGGCCGGGCGGCTGCGGCTGGACAGCGACATGGTGCACACGCTGGCCTTCCGGCGGCTCCACGACGACGTGCCGTTCTGCCATACGACGGTGTGGCTGCCGCCGGACGTCGGCGAGGCGCTGGCGGACGTGGAGCAGCTCACCGAGACCGGCGCGCGCTCCACCTTCACCATCATCGGGCTGCTGGACGACCGGCTGGACTCCCCCATCACCGAGGCCGAGCAGTCCATCACGGTCGCGCCGGCCCCGGACGCCGTCGCGGAGGAGCTGGCCTGCGAGCCGCACCATCCGCTGCTGCGCATCGATCGCCTCTACACCACGTCCGAGGGCCGCCGCGTGGAGCTGGCGATCAGCTACTTCCTGCCGGAGCAGTACTCCTACCGGGTGCGGCTGCGCCGCTGACCCCCGCGTCCCGGCCCCCGTCCGTACGCCCGCCGCCGGCGGCGCGGCGGGCCGCCACCGTCCTGACGACGCGTACGAGGACGACGGTCGCGGCGGCCAGTGCGCTCGCGACGACCCAGACCGTCAGGGCCGGCCAGGCGTACGCCACCTGCCAGAAGGGCCCTGCCCTGCGCATCGACCAGCCGACCAGGTCGCTGAGGAAGAGGCAGAGGGCGAGGGGCGCGGCGTACGGCAGCAGCCGCAGGGCCGGGCGCCACCACGGGCGCGCTGCGGCGCGCCGGGCCCAGCGCCGGGAGCGGACCACGCCGAGCGTGCCGAGCCCGAGGACGAGCAGGGTGAGGGCGGCGAGGACGAGGTCGGCGGTCATGGTGAAGGGTTCCTCGTCCGTGGGCTGCCGGCCCTGCGCCAGGTCGGAGAGGCCGCGGGCGATGATCCCGCTGTCCTCGCCGGAGAGGAAGCCGGTGTTGCCGACCACGGCGATGCCGTAGCCGCTGCCGGGCAGCAGGGTCTGGATCGCGGTCTGGGTGAACAGCTGGCCGTTGTGCTGGATCTCGGTGGCCCGGCCCGGCTCCTTCCGCAGCCACCAGCCCATGCCGTAGTCGGTGTGCTCGGCGGCCTTGCCCGGCGTGTGCATGGCCGCGACGGCGCGGGCCGAGACGATCCGCCGGCCGTCCGCCGCCAGCCCGCCGCTGTTCTGCATCATCAGCCAGCGCGCGAGGTCGTCGGCGGTGGTGACGACGCCGAAGCTGCCGGCCACGAAGAGCCGCGGGTGCGGGAGCGCGACCGTCGTGCCGTACGCGCGGACGTGGCCGCGGGCGCGCTCGGGCATGTCGGTGGTGCTGTCGACGGTACGGGTGTGCCGCATGCCGAGCGGGCGGAACACGTGGTCGGTGAGGTAGTCGGCGAACGGCTGGCCGCTCACCACCTCCACCAGCCGCGCGGCGACGACGAAGTTGGAGTTGTGGTAGCGCATGCGGGTGCCGGGTGCGGTGGCCAGCCCGGAGTGGCGCATGGCGGCGACGGCGCCGCGCAGGGTGTGCGGCTGGTCGACGGCCATGTCGGGGTAGGTGCTGTCCTCCATGCCGGAGGTCTGGTTGAGCAGCTGCCGGGTGGTGATCCGCCGGGCCCGCTCGTCGTCGAGCCGGAACTCCGGCAGGTAGCGCCGGACGGGCGCGTCCAGGTCCACGCGGCCGGCGTCGGCGAGCTGGAGGACGGCGAGGGCGGTGAAGGACTTGGAGACGGAGGCGACCGGGACGCGGCTGCGGGCGGTGAGCCGCGCGCCGCCCGCGGTGTGCCCGTACCCGGCGGTGCGGATGATCCGGTCCCCCTTGGTGACCGCGACCACCGCGCCGGGCAGGCCGGTGCGGGCCATGTAGTCGCGTACGTAACGGTCCACGGCGGCCGGGGTGACGGCGGCGGGCGGAGCCGCGGGCGCCGCTGCGGCGGACGGAGCCGCGCCCAGCAGCGTCAGGAGGACCAGGAACAGCGCGGCCGCCCGCCGCCGTACCGCCCGTTGCGCCGGAGGCTTCGCCGCGGCAGGAGAGTTGTTTTCCATGCCCGGTATCCCAGCCGGACCACGGTGCTCAGCGCATTGGCGTGCAGGGGAGGAACAACGGTAGTGCTTGCACTACCGTCACATGATCGGCACACCGGTACCGTATGCCGCGTGCGCCCCGAAACCGCCTGGCAGGCCCTCGCGCAGCGCCCGTTGAGGTTTCTGACCTCGGCGTGGCCCTGGCGCTCGCTGGCCTACCTGCTCAGCGGCGTCGCGTTCGGCGCGGTGGCGGGCACGGTGCTGGTACTGCTGGCGGTCGCCGGACTGGTGCTGCTCGCCGTCGGGGTGGGCGTGGCCGTCCTGCTGGGCGTGGCGCTGTCGGGCATCGCCGTGGCGCGCGTCGAGCGGTGGCGGCTGCGGCTGGTGGACTCCGACCCGGCGCCCGATCCGCACCGCCCGCCACCGCGCCCCGGGCGCCGCGCCTGGCTCTCGACGCGGCTGCACGAGGCCGTCACCTGGCGGGAGTTGGGGTTCACGGCGGTGTCGCTGGTGGCGCTCTGGTGGATGGATCTGCTGGTGCTGGGCTTCGCGCTGGTGCTGCCGTTCGTCATCGGCGTCTCACCGCTGGACGACCCGGACGTCTGGCCCTTCGGGATCATCGGCCTGTGCATGCTGCCCGCCGCGCCGTACACGCTCACCGCCTGGGCCGGGGCGCGGGCCGCGCTGACCCGCCTGCTGCTGGCCCCGCGCGACCAGGAGCTGACGCGGGTACGGGCGTCCCGGGCGCGGCTGGTGGACGCCTTCGACGCCGAGCGCCGGCGGATCGAGCGGGACCTGCACGACGGCGCCCAGCAGCGGCTGGTGTCGCTGAACGTACTGCTGGGCCTCGCCCGCCTGGACGCGGCGCCGGGCTCCGCCGTCGAGCATCAACTGGCAGAAGCACAGGAGCAGTTGACGGTCGCCGTGCAGGAGCTGCGGGAGCTGAGCCGCGGCGTGCATCCGAAGGCGCTCACCGACCACGGGCTCGCGGCCGCCGTGGACAATCTCGCCGGCCGGTCGTCCGTGCCGGTCGAGGTCGACATCCGGCTGCCGCACCGGCTGCCGCCGGGCGTGGAGACCACCGCGTACTTCGTCGTCGCCGAGGCGCTGGCCAACGTCGCCAAGCACAGCGGCGCCCGCCGCGCCGAGGTGCGGGCCCGGCTGCGTACGGACACCCTCGTCCTGTCGGTCGGCGACGACGGCACCGGCGGCGCCGACCCGGCCGCCGGGACCGGCCTGACCGGCCTCGCCGACCGGGTCGAGGCCACCGACGGCCGGCTGTGGCTGTCCAGCCCGGCCGGCGGACCGACCCTGATCCATGTGGAGCTGCCGTGCCGCTGAACCCCGCGGGAACACCCCTGCGCGTCGTGCTCGCCGAGGACTCGGCCCTGATGCGGGACGGGGTGGTCGGCGTGCTGACCCGTTTCGGGCATCAGGTGCTCGCGGCGGTCGGGGACGCCGAAGCGCTGGTCACCGCCGTGCACACGCACCGGCCCGACATCGTCGTCAGCGACGTGCGGATGCCGCCGGGCCACGGCGACGACGGGCTGCGGGCCGCCGTGGCGCTGCGCAGGGACCTGCCCGACCTGCCGGTGCTCGTGCTGAGCCAGTACGTCGAGCAGTCCTACGCCACCCATCTGCTGGACCTGGGCGGCGACAGCGGGGTGGGGTACCTGCTGAAGGACCGGATCAGCGCGGTGACGGAGTTCGCCGACGCGGTCACCGAGGTCGCGGCCGGCGGTACGGTCATCGACCCGGAGGTCGTCCGGCAGCTGCTGCGCCGCCGCCAGGACCCGTTGCAGCGGCTGACGCCGCGTGAGCGGGAGGTGCTGGGGCTGATGGCCGAGGGCCGTTCCAACACCGCCATCGCGCGTGCCCTGTTCGTCACCGAGGCCGCCGTCAACAAGCACATCGGCAGCATCCTGCAGAAGCTCGACCTCCCCGTGGACAGCACCGTCCACCGCCGTGTCCTGGCCGTCCTGACGTACCTGCGGGGCTGAGCGGGCCCGCGGTGCGCCGGACGGCCGGGAGTTGGCGTCAGACGCGCGGCGGGCGGTCGTTGAGGATGCGCTGGAAGAGCCGGATGTCCTGCCACTCGCCGTTGATGTGCAGGTACTTGGGCGCGACGCCGTAGGGCTCGAATCCGCACTTGCGCAGGACGTGCTGCGAGCCGGTGTTGTGCAGCAGCGTGCCCGCTTCGAGGCGGTGCAGCCCGGCCTCGTCGGCGTACCGGGCGGCGGCCTCGACGGCCGCGCTCGCCAGCCCCTTGCCGGTGTGGTCGACGTCGATCCAGTAGCCGAGGCTGCCGCTGCAGGACGGGCCGTACCGGATGCCGGAGAGGGTGAGGACGCCGACGATGCGGGGGCCGGACGTCAGCACCCACAGCATCAGCCGGCCCTCGTCCCGCTCCGCCAACTGGCCGAGCAGCCGCTCCCGTTGCCCCTCCAGGGTGTAGAAGTCCGGCTCCCGCAGCGGGTCCCAGGGGCGCAGATGCTCACGGTTGTGCAGGTACGCCGCGAGCAGCCCTTCGGCGTCGTCGGCGACGGCCGGGCGCAGCACGACGCCGCCCGGCAGAACACTGGGGTCACTGGCCATGCCCGTCACAGTAACTCCGCGGTGTGTCAGGCGGGATCACCCCGCACGGAGGTGCCGAGGACGGTGGCGGTGTGGGCCGCCAGCTGCGCGCGCAGGGTGTCGCGCGGTACGCCCTCCGGGCCGGCCAGGTGCTCGACGAGGTCGGCGCGTACGGCGGCGAGCAGGGCGTGGGCGGTGAAGCCTGGGGCGGGCAGCCCCGGGAGCTGTTCGAGCATGTCGCGGAGCAGGGCGTGCCAGCGCCCGTAGTGGTCCGCGTCGTACGGGCTCGCGCTGCCGGTGGCTTCCAGGGCCAGCGCGAGGCGGCGGTTGTCGAGCTTGAAGCAGAGGAGCGCGTCGAGCAGCGCGGGCACCCGGTCGCGCGGCGGGGTGCCCGGCCCCAGGGGCGGCGGGCCCGCTTCGACGGCTTCCTCGATCGGCTGGAGCCGTGCGGCGTACAGCTCCCGGATCAGTCCGGTGCGGTCGCCGAACGCCCGGAAGAGGGTGCCCTTGCCGACGCCGGCCGCCGTCGCGACGTCGGCCATGGTGACGTCGTCGGGGCTGGCGCAGCGGGTGAAGAGGGTGTCGGCGGCCGCGAGGACGGCCGCACGGTTGCGGGCTGCGTCCTTGCGGGGCTTGCGGTCGGGCACGCTGCCCCTCCTTTACAAAGCGGACCGCGGGTCCGTATCTTTCTGAAAGCGGACCCCGGGTCCGCATTCTATGGGAAGAGAGGACACCCATGCCTGCACACACCGCACCGGAAGAGCTGTTCCGCCACGGCCTCCGCCTCCTGCTCGACAAGGACATCCCCGGCTGGGTCGCCCTGTGGGCCGAGGACGGCGTCATGGAGTTCCCGTTCGCGCCCGAAGGGTGGCCCCGGCGACTGGAGGGCAGGGACGCCGTCGCCGCCTACATGCGCGGCTATCCCGACCACATCGACCTGCACGACTTCCCCGGCCTGCGGATTCACCGGACCGAGGACCCGGAGACCCTCGTGGCCGAGATGCGCGGCGTGGGCCGACTGGTGCGGACCGGCGAGCCGTTCGACATGACGTACATCGCCGTCGTGACCGTCCGGGAGGGGCGCATCGCCGCCTACCGCGACTACTGGAACCCGCTCGCCGTGCTCGAAGACGGCGCCGACTTCACCGGGAGCGCCCGATGAGCACGACCGGCACCACCCTGGTCATCGGCGCCACCGGCACCACCGGCAGCCGTACCGCGGCACAGCTGTCCGCTGCGGGCCACCGCGTCAGGGCGGCGAGCCGGCGCGGCACCCCGGTGCCGGGCGCCGAGCCCGTCCGCTTCGACTGGTACGACCCGGCCACGCACGGTGCGGCGCTCGCCGGGGCCGACCGCCTCTACCTCGTACCGCCGGTGGGCGACCCCGACCCGGCCGCGGTCATGCTGCCCTTCCTGCGCCAGGCGCGCGCCGCCGGGGTGCGCCGTGCGGTGCTGCTCAGCTCCTCGGCCATCCCCGAGGGCGGGCCCGCTGTGGGGGCCGTGCACCGGGAGCTGCCCGGCCTGTTCGAGGAGTGGGCGGTGCTGCGGCCGTCCTGGTTCATGCAGAACTTCCTCGGCCGGCACGTGCACGCCGACGGCATCCGGGAGCACGGCACCCTCCTGAGCGCCACCGGCAACGGCCGTGTGGGCTTCGTGGACGCCGAGGACATCGCCGCCGTCGCCGTGCGCGCCCTGACCGACGAGCGGGCGCCCGGTACCGATCTGATCCTCACCGGACCCGAGGCGCTCCGCTACGACGACATCGCGGCCATCATGACCGAGGTCAGCGGCCGGCCCGTGGTCCACCGCTCGCTGACCCACGACGAGCTCCGCGCTCACCTGGCGAAGGAGCTGCCGGCCGAGTTCGCCGCGCTCCTGGCCGACCTGGACCGCGCCATCGCCGGCGGCGCCGAGGACCGCACCACCGACACCGTACGGCGCGTCACCGGCCGCCCGCCGCACGGCTTCCGCTCGGTGGCGGAACGGGAGTGGACGCACGGCCGGTGACGTGGCGTCAGGCCAACGGGACGTCCAGCAGGGCCTTGCGGTGGCTGAACGTGGCGATGGAGTGCGGCCCGTGGTACGCGCCCATGCCGCTCTCGCCGACGCCGCCGAACGGCAGGTCGGGGATGCGGAGATGGGCCATGGGCAGGCCGAAGCCGAGGCCGCCCGAGGAGGTCTCCGTTGCCAGCCGGCGGCGGGTGGTCTCGTTCTCGGTGAAGCCGTAGAGGGCCAGCGGCTTGTCGCGGTCGTTGATGAACGCGATGGCCTCGTCCAGGTCGTCGACCTCGACGATCGGCAGCAGCGGGCCGAAGATCTCCTCCTGCATCACCGGGGAGCCGGGGTCGACATCGGCGAGCACCGTCGGCGCGATGTACTTCTGCG
Source organism: Streptomyces sp. Ru73 (assembly GCF_002920575.1). GTDB lineage: Bacteria > Actinomycetota > Actinomycetes > Streptomycetales > Streptomycetaceae > Streptomyces. The sequence goes on from NZ_PQSQ01000083.1 coordinate 7,385, forward strand.
CCCGGTCGTGGGTGCCGCCGGTGACCGTCCGGCCCGAGCCGAGCAGGCCCGTGAGCCGGTCGAAGTGGCGGTGGTTGATGATCCGGCCGTACGCGGGCGAGGCCGCCGGGTCGGTGCCGTACAGCTCCTCGATCGCCTCCGCGAGCGCGCCCTGCAGGGCCTTGGAGGTCTGCGGGTCGGTCAGTACGTAGTCGGGGGCCACGCAGGTCTGGCCGGCGTTCTGGAACTTGGCGCGGGCCAGCCGCTGCGCCGTGCGCGTCACGTCCGCGTCCCGGTCCACGAACGCCGGGGACTTGCCGCCCAGTTCGAGGGTGACGGGCGTGAGGTGCTCGGCCGCGGCGCGCATCACGATCCGGCCGACCGTGCCGTTGCCGGTGTAGAAGATGTGGTCGAAGCGCTGGGCGAGCAGCTCGGTGGTCTCCGGCACGCCGCCCTCGACCACCGCGACCGCGTCGTTGTCGAGGTACTCCGGCAGCAGCCGGGCGAGCAGCGCTGAGGTCGCCGGGGCCAGCTCGCTGGGCTTGGCGACCACGGTGTTGCCCGCGGCGAGCGCGCCGGCGAGGGGCACGAGCAGCAGCTGCGCGGGGTAGTTCCAGGGGGCGATCACCAGGACGACGCCGAGAGGGTCGTACCGGGTGCCCGCCGAGCTGCCGGCCGGGAAGCCCTCGGCCGACAACGGCACGGGCGTGGGCCGCAGCCACTCCTCCAGGTGCTCCAGGGTGTGGTCGATCTCCCGGATCGGGAAGTCGACCTCGGCGGCGAACGCCTCGGCCTCGCTCTTGCCCAGGTCGGCGTGGAGCGCGGCGGCGACGTCGGCACGGTGCTCGGTGAGCAGCGTACGCAGCTTCCAGAGCTGCTGCGCGCGCCATTCCAGGGAGCGGGTGCGGCCGCCGCGGAAGGTGGCACGCAGCCGGGCGACGAGGTCGGCGGGGGCCTCGGCGGCGGTCGCGGGGGTGGCCGCGCCGGGCGCTTCGGCGGTGGTGGCTGGTGAGCCGGTCATGCGGTGCTCGATTCGTTCAAGGTGTCGCGTGCGATCGTCCATGGACAGCGTCGAAGCGGAGGTATTCATTCCGACCGGGCCGGGAACGGCCCGGCGTCAGCCGAGGTGCTTGCCCATCTCGACGGCGAGCGGCGCCGAGGAGGACGGGTTCTGGCCGGTGAAGAGGTTCCGGTGGGAGACCACGTGCGGCGACCACGGCTCGGCCTCCCGGAAGTCCGTACCCAGCTCCACCAGGCGGTCCTGGAGCAGCCACGGCGCCTTGTCGGCGAAGCCCGCCTGAGCCTCCTCGGCGTTGGTGAAGCCGGTGAGGCGGAGCCCGGCGAACGGCGAGGTGCCGTCAGCGCCGCGGGTGGCGAGCAGGGCCGCCGGACCGTGGCAGACCAGGCCCAGCGGCCGGCCCGAGGCCAGCGCCTCGGTCAGCACCCGGCCCGAGTCCTCGTTCACCGCCAGGTCCTCCATCGGGCCGTGGCCGCCGGGGTAGAAGACGGCCGCGTAGCCCGCCACGTCGATCTGCTCCAGCTTGACCGGGTGGCGCAGCGGGTCCATCGCCTGCAGCGCGGCGGCGACCGCGTCCGCGCCCTCCTGGCCCCCGTTGACCTCCGGCGCGAGGCTCGCCGGGTCCAGCGTCGGCAGCACGCCGCCGGGCGTCGCGACCACCACGTCGTGCCCGGCCTCGGTGAAGACCCGGTACGGGGCCACCACCTCCTCGCCCCAGAAGCCGGTGGGGTGCCGGGTGCCGTCGGCCAGCGTCCAGTGGTCGGCGCCGGTCAGCACGAAAAGGATCTTCGCCATGTCGGTCCTCCGGTTCCTTCGGTTCCGCGGGCGTGCCCACTGCCCCGAACGTAACGGCTGCGCGCGGTCCGCGCGCTCCACCGCGCCGGGGCCTCCGGCGCCCGCATGCCCGGCCGCCCGCCGGCTATGCCTTCTCGATCCGGTCCGGGCGGTGCGCCGGCGGCCCGGCGGGCGCCCCTTCCGGTGCCCCCGGCCCCGTCGCACCCGTCCGTCCCGGGCCCTGCGCGCCCGTCCGCTCCCGGTCCATCTCCCGCCACTCGCGGCGCAGTCCCGCCAGGTTGGTGGCGAGGAAGTACGCGGCGCCGCTCACCGCCAGCACCGGCACCAGCCCCGCCCAGCCCACCGCGGCGCCGGCCAGCAGGCCGCCCAGCGGGATGCCCGCCCAGGCCAGCGAGTCGCCGAGCGCGCCCACCCGGCCGAGCAGCCGGCGCGGTATCCGCTCCCAGACGACCGCGCCGAGGATGGGGTTGAGGAAGCCGGCCCCGAAGCCGGAGGCGGCGTACACGGCCACCACCGCCCACACCGGCACGTCCACCGCGAGGATCACGAACCGGGGCGCGCCGGAGAGCAGGAAGCCGGCGAAGAAGAGCAGCCGGCGGCGCATCCGGTGGGCCACGACCGCGGCGACCAGGCTGCCGGCCACCGCCGTGAGCCCGGTCGCTGCCGTCATCAGGCCGATCACGGACGGTCCGTATCCGGTCTCCCTGGCCCAGATCGGCAGCAGGACGGAATTGCGGGCCGCGTCGAGGAAGTTGGTGAAGCCGACGGTGCAGATGATGGTGAGCAGCAGCGGCTGGCGCCGCAGGTAGGCGAAGCCCTCGCCGAACCGGCGCCAGTAGCCCGGCTCGGGCCCGTCGCGCGGCGGGCCGTCGTCCGGGGCTTCCGCCGTCCCGTGGGCGGCGGCCTCGGTCACCGTGCCGTCGTCCGCGCCGCCCATGCCGCGGGGCAGGGCCAGGCCGACGATGACCGAGCCGAGGGCGAAGGTCGCCGCGTTGACGAGCAGCCCGGCCAGCGGCCCCAGTACGGCGACCAGGACGCCGCCGACGCCGGGGCCCACCGTGGACGCCAGCCGCTCGACGACGCCGAGCAGGCCGGTGGCCCGCTCGATGGGGACGGCCGAGCGCGCCGCCGCCTCCGGGATCATGACCTCCTTGGCCAGGTCCCCCGGGCCGCGGGCGGCGCCGATGGCCGCGACCATGCCGAGCAGCAGCCCGAAGTCCAGCAGCCCGAGCGCGTGCAGCAGCGGCACGGCGGCGACCACCGCGGCGCTGGCCACGTCCGTCGTCCAGGAGATCACCCGGGCCCCCGCCCGGTCGACCAGCGGCCCGGTCAGCGCCTTGACCAGGACGTACGGCGCCATCTCGCAGAACGCGACCAGCCCGGTCCGGGCCGCGCTGCCCGTCGTGACCAGCACGAACCAGGGCAGCGCGATCGCCGACACCCGGGTGCCGGTCTGCGAGACGGCAGCGGCCGCCAGCAGCCCGGCCAGCGGCCGCATCCGCGCGCGCCTCCCCGCCCACCGGCCGTGCGGCGCCCGTCTGCCGCCGGCCGGCCGCACCCCCGCCCGTACTCTCATGGCGCCCGCCCCCGTTCCCGCCCGCGCGCCGTCGCGCGCCCCCGGCGTCCTGGTGTCTTCCGGTTTCCTATACCGCCCGCCACGCCCGCGCGGCAGTGCTCGCTCCCCGCGTAATCCCTCGCTCCGGCAGCCGGCGTGCACGAAGATCGGGACATGACCGAGACCTCGGACCCCGAAACCCCCGCACTGCCGGCCCCGCTGCTCGTCCGCACGGGCGGTGAACGGGAGGTCCTGGACGCGTTCCTGGACTTCTACCGCTCGACCGTCACGGGCAAGGTGCGCGGGCTGTCCGACGCGGACGCGCGCCGCCGGCTCGTGCCCTCCGAGACCACGCTCGCCGGGCTGGTCAAGCACCTGACACTGGTCGAGCGGGACTGGTTCCCCGCGCTGCTGGCCGACGGCGAGCCGCCCCTGGAGGCCGGGCGCACGGGCGGCTGGGAGGTGGGACCCGAGGAGTCGCTCGACGCGTTGGTGGCGGCGTACGAGGCGGCCTGTGCGCGGTCCCGGGAGGTGGCCGCAGGGCTGCCGCTGGAGCATGCCGTTCCGCATCCGGAGATCGGCGAGATCTCGCTGCGCTGGATCTACGTCCACGTCATCGAGGAGACCGCCCGGCACACCGGGCACCTGGACATCCTCCGCGAGCAGACGGACGGCGCGACGGGCGTCACGGCCTGAGTACCGCCGTCCGCACGCGCCGCCCGGCCGCGCACCCGCGTCCGGTAGCCTGAAATTGATTGCATACCCCATTCACGTACGTGCCGTACGGGCGGCGCTCCGTACGGCACGCGCCGTGCGGGGCACTGCCCGCGCCCCGACCGGAGCCCTCTCATGCGCCTGCTGCTGATCCGTCACGGTCAGACCCCGTCCAACGTCGGCCACCTCCTGGACACCGGCATCCCCGGGCCCGGCCTGACCGAGCTGGGCGAGCAGCAGGCGGCGGCGCTGCCGGAGCGACTGGCCGACGAGAAGATCGACGTGCTCTACGCGTCGACCATGGTGCGGACGCAGCGGACCGCGGAGCCGCTCGCCCGCGCCCGCGGCCTGGAGATCGTGGTCCGCGACGGCATCCGGGAGATCACGGCCGGCGACCTGGAGATGCGCGGCGACGCGGCCTCCAACGACCAGTACCAGCGCGTGGCGTTCTCGTGGCCCGCGGGCAAGCCGGAGCTGCGGATGCCCGGCGGCGAGAACGGCGTGGAGATGCTGGCGCGGTACGACGCGGTGATCGAGGAGATCGCCGGGTCCGGCGTGGCGGCGGCCGCCGTGGTCAGCCACGGCGCGGCGATCCGCACCTGGACCGCGGCGCGCGCCCGCAACGTGGACGCGGACTTCGCCATCGCCCACCCGCTGCCGAACACCGCGGTCGTCGTGCTGGAGGGCGACCCGGAGACCGGCTGGACGGTCGTGACGTGGTCCGACCTGGACATCCCGGCGACGGAGCCGCAGCCCGGCCACTGAGCCGCGGACACCGCTGAGCCCCCGCGGACGCCGCGGAATCGTTCTGCCGGACGACGGGACGTTTCCGCGGGCGGTCACGGGAAGAGGCTGTCGCCGATCCAGAGGATCAGCGCGCAGCCGGCGGCCAGCGCGAGCATGAGGAGGGCGAACTCCACCCACGCGGCGACCGGGACGTGCGGCGGCGGCTGCGGTTTCCGGGGAACGACCGGGCAGCACTTCGAGCAGTGCGGTGGCACCGTTGCGGCCATGCCGCACACGATCCTGCGTACCGAGGTACCCGGCAAGGGGCGCGAAGCGCAACTACGGCGCCTGTAGGCACACTCCGGGGCATAGTGCGCTGCGACGGACCCCGAATGGGGGGTTTCAACGATAAATCACCCATTTGCGGCTTTCTTGGGCTTGATACGTACTGTGAGGCTGGAAGGACTCATGGTGACCGTCCCCACACGACCCAGGAGAGCATCCCCATGGTCCTGTCCGTCTCCGGCGTTGTCCTGCTCGGTGTCATCGTCTTCCTGTTCTTCCGCAAGGACGGGCTCAAGGTCACCCACGCCCTCGTCTGCGCGCTGTTCGGCTTCTACCTCGCGGGGACCGCGATCGCCCCGGGCATCAAGGCCGGCGGCGCCAGCCTCGCGGGGCTGATCAGCGGGCTCAACCTCTGAGAGCCGCGCCGCGCGCGCAGATACGCACCCACCTTCCAGGAGACCTTCCGTGCCCCGGCGTCCACTGCCCAGCATCCTGAGCACCCGCGTCCCCCTCGTCCGCGGCCGCGGCTTCGCGCGCACCGCGGCCGACGGCGCCTCCGACGTGTTCCACCCGCTGTTCGTCATCGGCCGCGGCCTCGGCCGGCTGGCCGCGTCCGGACGGCAGCGGTGGTCGGCGACGCCCCGGGAACGCCGCGGCCCGGCGCTGTGCATGACCGCCATGGGCCTGGCGGCGCTCGCCCTCGTGCCGTACGGGCCGCTGCTCGCCCTCATCTCCCTGATGGCGGCGGCGGCCTGGGCGGGCCGCGAGCGGGCCCCCGCCGACACCGGGCCCGGCGAGGCCGAGACCGGGCGGCTGCGTGCCCTGTACGAGGCGCTGGTGCCGTACCTGAGCTTCGAGGGCGACCCCAACCCGCTGTACGTGCACGACGGCGACTGGACCGCCGCCTTCTCGGAGTACGAGTTCGACGACGACGGGCGGCTCTCGCGGCTCCGCCTGAAGTACCCGGTGTACTTCACCGATGCCGAGGCCCCGTCCCGGGCCCGCATCGAACAGGTGCTGCTCGCCAAGTCGGGCCGCGGCCGGGAGTACCAGTTCGCGTGGGACCCCGAGGCCAACCAGCTGGACCTGACCGTGCTGCCCGCGCTGCCGACCGACATCGCGGCGCAGCGGTTCGTGACCACCCCGGGCGAGACCGTGCTCGGCTTCACCGACGCGGGCGCCGTCCAGCGGACCGTGCCGGTGGCGGCCTCCGACGAGGACGCCGCGCCCCGCGACGTGCCCCCGGTCGTCTGGCGGACCGGACCGCGCTCCACCGAGTCCCACCTGCTGGCCCTGGGCCGCCCCGGCAGCGGCACCACGACCCTGCTGCGCTCCGTCGCGCTGCAGGCGCTGGCCCACGGTGACGTCCTCGTCGTGGACGGCAGCGGCACCGGCGAGTACGCGTTCCTGCTGGGGCGGCCCGGCGTACTCGGCGTGGAGTGCGGGCTCAGCGGCGCGCTCGCCACGCTGGAGTGGGCGGCCCGCGAGACGGAGCGGCGGCTGATCTCCGCGAACCGCGCGCGCCAGGCCGGGCTTCCGGTCCCCGACGACATCCGGAGGCCGATGTGGATCATCGTCGACCGGCCGGCCGCACTGACCCACCTCGCCGCCGCCGAGGGCCGCGAGGACCCGCAGCGCCTCCTCCAGGTCCCGCTGCGCCACGGGCGCGCCGCGAGCGTCACCGTGGCCCTCGCCGAGCAGTTCGAGGGCGCTGAGCTGCTGAGCGAGCCGGTGCGCGCCCACACCCGCGCGCGGGTCGTCCTCGGGCCCACCTCCCCGGAGGACGTACGCGCCGTGCTGGGCGCGGCCCCGGAGACCACGCCCGCCGACCAGGTGCCGCCGGGCCGCGGCTACGCCCGGCTCGGCTCGGGCCCGGTCCTCCGCCTCCAAGTGCCCGCCACGCCCGACCCGTTCGACGACGCGACCAGCGAGTACCACCGGCAGGCGGTGCTCGCCCTGCTGCCGGAACGCCCGGCGCGCCACGGCTCCGTCCCCGCGGCCGCGGCCCCGCCGTACGACGCCGACTTCGGCTACCGGGCGGACACCGCCTCCGAGTCGGTCTGACCCCTGCCCAGCGGGCACCCTGCCCGCACGGGCTCCCCGCCTCCGGGCGGCCACCGGTGACGCGCTCCGCCGGCGGCCGCCCGGATCCTTTTGGGGCGGGGTGGTGTGCACGGGGGCGCGGGCCACTGGGGCGGTGGGATGCGCGGCGTGACAAGGGTGCGCGGCGCGCGGGACCACTGGGGCGGCGGGCGGTGCCGTTCTCCAGGTGCGGCGGGCGCTGCCCCTCAGGGGACGCCGGGGCTCAGGCCACGAAGGAGTGCAGGGCCTCCGTGTCGGCGGAGCGGCCCGTGGCGACCAGCCGGGCCGCGCCGGCCAGCCGGGAGGCGGCCTGGTCGGCGACCGCGCCGTTGACCGTGAAGGGCAGCCGTACGAAGCCCTCGAAGGCGCCGTCCACGCCGAAGCGCGGGCCCGAGGGGACGCGTACGCCCAGCCGCTCCCCCGCCTCCGCGATGCGCGAGCCGGACAGCCCGCCGGTACGCGCCCAGAGCGTCAGTCCGCCGCTGGGCACGCTGAACTCCCAGTCGGGCAGGTGGCGCCGGACCGCGTCGACGATCGCGTCCCTGTTCTCGCGCGCCTGCGCCCGCCGGATCTCGACCGACTCGGCCCAGCCGTCGCCCTCCAGCAGCGAGGTGATCGCGAGCTGCTCCAGGACCGGGGAGCCGAGGTCGGCGTAGGCGCGGGCCGCGACCAGGCTGCGGATGATGTCGGGCGCTGCGCGCACCCAGCCGATGCGCATGCCGGCCCAGAACGCCTTGCTCGCCGAGCCGACGGTGATCACCGAGCTGCCCGAGGGGTCGAACGAGCAGACGGCGGGCGGCACCTCGACGCCGGGGTCGAGACACAGCTCGGTCATCGTCTCGTCGACGACGAGCACCGTGCCGGCCGAGCGGGCCGCCGCGACCAGCCCACGGCGCTGCTCCTCCGTGGCGAGCGATCCGGTGGGGTTGTGGAAGTCGGCGACGACGTACGCCATACGGGGCGCGGCGTCCCGCATCACCTGGCGCCAGGCCGGGATGTCCCAGCCGGCCAGCCGCTCGGCCAGCGCGACCGGGACGAGCCGGGCCCCGGCGTCCCGCATCAGCTGCAGGATGTTCGCGTACGAGGGCGAGTCCACCGCGACCCGCTCTCCCGGCCGGGTGATCAGACGGCAGATCGCGGCCACCGCGCCCATCGCGCCCGTGGTGACCATGATCTGCTCGGGCATGGTGGGGATGCCCCGCGCCGTGTAGCGGTCGGCGAGCGCCTGGCGCAGTGCGGGCAGCCCGGCCGGGTAGTCGCCATGGGTGTGCGCGTAGAGCGGCAGCTCCGCCATGACGCCCTGCACGGCCCGGGTCAGCCACGGTTCGGGCGCGGGCAGCGCCGCGCAGCCCAGGTCGATCATCGAGCCCGCAGCCTCCGGGGGCAGTGGCTCCAGGCCCCTGGTGGGCAGCGGGTTGCCGGCCGGTACGGCGGTCCAGCTGCCGGAGCCGCGCCGGGACTCCAGGAAGCCCTCGGCACGCAGCGCTTCGTAGGCGGCGGCGACGGTGGTCCGGCTGACCGAGAGGGCCGCTGCCAGCTCGCGCTCGGCGGGCAGCCGCGCTGCCACGGGGATGCGGCCCTCCAGCACCAGGAGGCGGACGCCGTCGGCGAGGGTCCGGTAGGCGGGGATGCGGCGGCCGCCGACCGCTGCCGAGGCGGCGCGGTCGTCCTGCGACCGCACCAGGCGGGCGAGTTGGGCCGCGCCCACCGCTGAAGTCCACTGCGCCATGCCGACCAGTCCACCTTTCCCGAATTGGCACTGGTACCGGGTCATCGGCCCGCAACAGGCTGACATCCCACAGTCCAATCCTGCCAGGAGGGGGAAACATTGTCCGCGAAGGGGTCGCAGAACGGACCGGAGGGCGGGCCCGAGCCCACGGCCGAGGCGGAGCCCGGGGCCGCCGGACAGCCCGGCGCCGCGGGCCGGGCCGAGGGCGCCGGACAGCCCGGGGGCGCCGGCCGGCCCGGCGGGCGCCATCTGCCGCGGCGGCTGGTCCAGCTCTACATCGGGCTCCTGCTGTACGGCATCAGCATGGGCCTGATGGTCTGCGCGAACCTGGGCCTGGAGCCGTGGAGCGTGTTCAACCAGGGCGTCTCGAAGCACACGGGCCTGACCATCGGGACGGTCACGATCGTCTTCGGCGCGCTCTTCCTGCTGCTCTGGATCCCGCTGCGGCAGCGCGTCGGGATCGGCACGGTCTCGAACGTCATCCTGCTGGGGCTGGTCATGGACGCCACGATCGCCGTGGTGCCCGCGTACGAGTCGCTGGCCGTCCGCGTCCCGATGCTGGCCTTCGCCGTCGCGCTGAACGGCGTGGCGACCGGCCTGTACATCTCCGCACGTCTCGGCCCCGGGCCGCGGGACGGGCTGATGACCGGCCTGCACCTGCGCACCGGCCGCCCCATCCGTCTCGTCCGTACCTGCATCGAGGTCACCGTGCTGGCGATCGGCTTCGTGCTGGGCGGCTCGGTCGGCGTGGGCACCGTCCTGTACGCGCTGGCCATCGGCCCGATGGCGCAGTTCTTCCTGCGGATCTTCGCCATCAAGGGCCTGGAGGAGCCGTCCCGGGTGGTCGCCGGCAAGAGCGCACCGGAGGACCGCCCCGCCGCCCCGGAAACGGTCCCGGAGCCCGGCGCCTGAGCACGACACGGCTCTCGGGGGCGCGCGGCGCGTACATAGAGGCAGCGCGGCGGCGTCCACGAAGGCAGCGCGGCCGACGCACCGCGCCCCAGAGGCAGCGCGGCCGACCGGGGGGCGCGTCTGCCGGCGCAGCGGCCGCGCCCTCGTTGCCGGACCCCGTTCCCCCGCCGTACGGGCCGCGCGCCATACTGCCCGCGTGACCGCACCGCGCCCGCGCCCCCGCCACCCGTACCTCGACCACCCCGCGCCGCTCGCCTTCGCCCACCGGGGCGGCGCGGCGGACGGCCTGGAGAACACCGCGCTCGCCTTCCGCCGGGCCGTGACGGGCGGCTACCGCTACCTGGAGACCGACGTCCACGCCACGTCGGACGGCCGCCTGGTGGCCTTCCACGACGCCACCCTGGGCCGGGTGACCGACGCCCGCGGCCGCATCGGGGCGCTGCCCTGGCGGGCCGTACGGCAGGCCAGGGTGGCGGGCCGGGAGCCGCTGCCGCTCTTCGAGGAGCTGCTGGAGGAGTTCCCCGAGGCGCGCTGGAACGTGGACGTGAAGGCCGAGGCCGCGCTGCGCCCGCTGCTGGCGCTGCTGCGGCGTACGGGGGCGTGGGACCGGGTGTGCGTCGGCTCGTTCTCCGAGGCGCGGGTGGAGCGGGCGCAGCGGCTGGCGGGCGGCCGGCTCGCCACCTCGCTCGGCACCCGAGGGGTGGCGGGGCTGCGGCTGCGCTCCTACGGGCGGAGCCTGCCGCTGGACCGGCTGCTGGGCGCCGCCGTACGGCGCAGCGCCGTGTGCGTCCAGGTGCCGCAGCGGCACGCGGGACTCCGGGTGGTGGACCGGCTGTTCCTCAGGGCCGCCCGGCAGCTCGGCCTCCAGGTGCACGTGTGGACGGTGAACGACGCACAGCAGATGGCGGAGCTCCTGGACCTCGGGGTGGATGGCATCATGACCGATCACATAGTCACGCTGCGGGAAGTACTGACCGCGCGGGGCGCCTGGACCTCGACCGCCGGCGCCGGCACCGCGACCGTTCCTCCCGCCGCGGCGGGAATACAAGGGGGAACGGGTGGGCGTGGACACCGCCGTGGGGCCGGCCGAGCCGAAGGACGGCGCTGACCGGCGCCGCGAGCAGCGCGGCTGGTACTGGTACGACTGGGCGAACAGCGTCTACTCGACGACCGTCCTGACGGTCTTCCTCGGGCCGTACCTGACGTCCGTGGCCAAGGCGGCGGCCGACGCACGCGGCTTCGTGCACCCGCTGGGCATCCCCGTGCGGGCAGGGTCGTTCTACGCGTACTCGGTGTCCGCCTCGCTGCTGCTCTCCGTACTGGCGATGCCGCTGGCCGCCGCCGTCGCGGACCGCACCGGCCGCAAGAAGCCGCTGCTGGGCGGCTGCGCCTACATGGGCGCGGCGGCCACGACGGGAATGTTCTTCCTGAACGGCGACCGCTATCTGCTGGGCGGGGCGCTCCTCGTCGTCGCGAACGTGTCGTTCGTGGTCTCGATGATGCTCTACAACTCCTACCTGCCCCAGATCGCGGCGCCCGAGGAGCGCGACGCGGTGTCGTCCAGAGGCTGGGCCTTCGGGTACGCGGCGGGTGCGCTGGTCCTGGTGGCCAACCTGGTGCTGTACGCGGGCCACGCCTCCTTCGGGCTCTCCGAGGGGACCGCCGTACGGATCTGCCTGGCCTCGGCGGGCCTGTGGTGGGCGGTGTTCACGGTGGTGCCGCTGCGCCGGCTCCGGGACCGGCTCACTCCCGGAGCCACCGCGCCGCGGGCCCCGGGAGGGGGGCTGCGGCAGCTCCGGGAGACGCTGCGCGATCTGCGCCGGCACCCGCTGACGCTGGCCTTCCTGCTCGCGTACCTGGTCTACAACGACGGCATACAGACCGTGATCACCCAGGCGTCGGTCTTCGGCTCGGAGGAACTGGGCCTGGACCAGACGACGCTGATCGTGGCGGTGCTGCTGGTGCAGGCGCTTGCGGCGGCCGGCGCGGTGCTGATGGGCCGGCTGGCGCGGCGGTACGGCGCCAAACGGACGATTCTGGGATCGCTGGTGGCCTGGACGGCCGTGATCGTGGCCGGGTACTTCCTGCCCGCGCACGCGCCCGTGTGGTTCTTCTGCCTGGCGGTGGCGATCGGGCTGGTGCTGGGCGGCAGCCAGGCGCTCTCGCGGTCGCTGTACTCGCATCTGATCCCGCGCGGGAAAGAGGCCGAATACTTCGCCGCGTACGAGATCAGCGACCGCGGCGTGAGCTGGCTGGGGCCGCTGGTCTTCGGGGTCGCGTACCAACTGACGGGCAGCTACCGGGCCGCGATCGTCTCGCTGGTGGCGTTCTTCTTGATCGGATTTGTCCTGCTCAGCCGCGTGCCGGTGCGGCGGGCAGCGGTGGCCGCGGGAAATCGCGCACCGGACCTGATTTAGGGAAGCGGGGCGTGGGGCGGTAGTGTACGCCTTTGGCTCACCAGACGGACCGTTACTGCGCGCTGAACCTCGGACAGCGGCGGGTGACATCTGCTGCCAGATGTGACAAACCGGGCGCTGGTGGGTACAACAAGGGGCGGCACGACGGGCGACGCATGTGCGGGTTACGGGAATCTTCACCGCCGACCGGACGTTGACCGGATGACGACGACAGCGACACCTGTCCTGTGGGCGACAAAGCCCGGGAGGCACGATTCATGAGTGAGCGAGCTCTTCGCGGCACGCGACTCGTGGTGACCAGCTACGAGACCGACCGCGGCATCGACCTGGCTCCGCGCCAGGCGGTGGAGTACGCATGCGAGAAGGGCCATCGTTTCGAGATGCCCTTCTCGGTAGAGGCCGAGATTCCGTCGGAGTGGGAGTGCAAGGTTTGCGGCGCTCAAGCACTCCTGGTGGATGGCGATGGCCCTGAGGAGAAGAAGGGCAAGCCCGCGCGTACGCACTGGGACATGCTCATGGAGCGGCGCACCCGCGAGGAGCTGGAGGAGGTGCTGGCCGAACGGCTGGCCGTCCTGCGCTCCGGCACCATGAACATCGCCGTGCATCCGCGCGACACCAACAAGAAGTCCGCCTGACGGCGGACGGCGCACGAAGGGCCGGGTCCCCTGCTTCGGCAGGGGCCCGGCCCTTGTGTCGTTCTCGGGAGTTCTCGGGAGCAGCGAGCGGTGCCCCGGCCCGGTGGCCCGGGCCGGTCCTCAGCGGGGCAGCGGCGGGTCGTGGCGCGGCCCGGCCGGCGGCTCGTCGTCGCGGATCACCTCGCCCTGGACGACCTTGCCGTCCGGAGCGTGCATACGGGCCTGCTGGAAGGCGTCCCCGAAGGAGCCGGGGGTATGGCGCGCCTGGCGCTCCACCAGCCGCTCCACGCGCCGCTGGAGCAGTTTCCGGGTGGGCGGGAAGAGGCACAGCAGCCCGGCGGCGTCCGAGAGCAGGCCGGGGCACATCAGCAGCAGGCCGCCGAGCATCGGCAGGACGTTCCCGCCGCTCCGCTCGGGCGCCGGCCGCTCGGGGTGGGCGCCGGGCTGCTGGAAGGCGCCGGTGAGGTTCTTCCAGGCGCGCCGCCCGGCCCGCTTGATCACGTAACCGCCGAGTACCACCCCGGCCACCAGCAGGAGGAAGACGGTCAGCCCGCCCGCGGCCTCGCCGACCAGGGTGAGCAGCCAGATCTCCAGGACGGCCCATACGGCGATGCCGAGCGGCACCAAGCGGCGGGCGCGGGAGCGGCGGGGCGGACGGGACTGCGGTGGCGTGCTGGCGGACGTCATGCTTCAAGTGTGCCTGGTCGGGCGGGGGGTGTGGCGGATGGCCTCACTCCCCCTTCTTCCCCCGCAGCCGCTCCAGCCGCGAGCCGACGCCCCAGGCCGTGACGCGCCAGAGGGCCTCCACGACGATGTCGCGGCTCATCTTGCTGTCGCCCCGCTCGCGTTCGACGAAGGTGATGGGCACCTCGACCACGTGGTAGCCGGCCTCGACGGCCCGGCGGGCCAGGTCGACCTGGAAGCAGTACCCCTGCGAGGCGACCTCGTCCAGGCCCAGCCCCTCCAGGGTCTGCCGGCGGAAGGCCCGGAAGCCGCCGGTGACGTCCCGGATCGGCACGTCCAGCAGCAGCCGGGAGTACGTGCTGCCGCCGCGCGAGAGGAACTCGCGGTACTTGGGCCAGTTGACCACCCGGCCGCCGGGCAGCCAGCGCGAGCCGAGCACGAGGTCGGCGCCCTTGAGCGCGGTCAGCAGCCGGGGCAGCTCCTCGGGCTGGTGGGAGCCGTCGGCGTCCATCTCCACCAGGACGTCGTAGCCGTGCTCGATGCCCCACTGGAAGCCGGCCAGGTAGGCGGCGCCGAGCCCTTCCTTGCCCTTGCGGTGCAGGACGTGCACGTGGTCGTCCTCGGCCGCCATCTCGTCGGCGAGCTTGCCCGTGCCGTCCGGGCTGTTGTCGTCCGCGACCAGTACGTGCGCGTCGGGCACCCCGGCGCGCACCCGCTCGACGACCGGCTTGATGTTCTCCGCCTCGTTGTAGGTCGGGATGATCACCAAGGTGTCGCCCAGCGGCCCGTACTGCCGCTGTCCGCCGTCCTGTCGGCCGTCTGTCACTGCTGCCCCTTCTCGTCCTTCGTACGCCCGCGCCGGCCGAGCACGAAGGCGGCAGCGCAGGACAGAAGGCCCACCATAGCGATCACCCATTCCGGAGACGCGCCGACGCGGTCGGCGACCGTCTTTTCCTCCCGCAGCGGAAGACTGGCGCTGACCACGCCCCGGGTGAATTCGGGGATGCGGTGGGTGACTTCGCCGTCCGGGGCGACGACGGCGCTGATGCCGCTGGTGGCGGCGGTCACGACGGCGCGGCCGTGTTCGACGGCGCGCAGCCGGGACATGGCGAGCTGCTGCTCGGGCTGGCCCGTGCGCCCGTAGGTGGCGTTGTTGGTCTGCACGATGAGGGCGCGGGCTCCGGCGTTCACGGTGTCGTGCACGATCTCGTCGTACGCCACCTCGAAGCAGATGACGTCACCGAGCCTGGCGCCTGCCATGTTCAGCACGCCGGTGTGGTCGCCCGGGTAGAAGTCACGGGGCACGCGCTGGAGGCGGGTGATGACCTTGCTCAGCTGGTCCCGGAAGGGCACGTACTCGCCGAAGGGCACCGGGTGCTGCTTGGTGTACTGGGCGCCGGGGCCGGTCTTCGGGTCCCAGACGATGCCTTCGTTGAAGACGTAGCCGGGCTTGCTCGGGTGGTCCACCAGGGCGCCCACGAGGACGGGCACGCCGATGGCCCGCACCGCTTCCTGGATGCGGTCGTACGCCTGGGGGTACTGGAACGGGTCCAGGTCGGAGGAGTTCTCCGGCCAGATGACGAGGTCCGGCTTCTTCGCCCGGCCCGCCTTGACGTCGGCGGCCAGCTTCTCGGTGGCGGTGGCGTGGTTGTCCAGGATCTGCAGGGGGCGGCCGAGGAAGTCCATGCCGGGCCGCTGGACGTTGCCCTGCACGACGGCGATGTTCAGGTGGCCGGTGGCCTTGGTGGGGACGGGGACGGCGTACCCGGCGACGGTGAGGGCCGCGGCCAGCCCGAAGGCCTCCAGGGCCGGTACGGCGCGGTGCAGCCGGGTGCCGCCGCCCTCGGCCTTCCTGCGCAGCCCCCACAGGGCGACCACGGCCGCGGCGGCCAGCGTGCCGGTGAGGGCGACGGCGAAGGTCACGAGGGGGGCGCCGCCGAGGGCGGCGAGCGGGGTGAAGGGGGTGCTGGTGTTGGCGAAGGCGAGGCGGCCCCAGGGGAAGCCGCCGAAGGGGACGCGGTCGCGGGCCCATTCCTGGGCCACCCAGAGGCAGGCCGCCCAGAGGGGCCGGCCGGGCAGGCGTGAGGTCCTGGCGAGGCCCGCGCTCATGAGGGCCACGAAGACGGCCTCGGCGAAGGAGAGGCCGATCACGGCGTCCCAGCCGATGACGTGCAGCCACTTCAGGAGCAGGAAGAAGAAGGGCCAGCCGAACGCGAGGCCGGTCCAGGCCGCCTGACGGGCCGTGCGGCCGCGGGTGAGGAGGCTGAGGGCGGCCACGGCGACGAGGGAGAGCGGCCACAGGTCGTACGGCGGGAAGGCCAGTCCGAGGGCGAGTCCGGCGAGGACGGCGAGCACGGTGCGGAGGCTCTCGCGGCGTACGAGGGCGGCGAGGCGGCGGAGCCTGCCGGGGCGGCGGCCGGTGGCGTCGGGCGCCTCGCCGGCCGCGGGGCCGCCGTCGGCGGCGGAGCCGTCCTTGCCGGGGCCCCGGGCGGGGCCTGGCACGGCTTCGGCGGTGGTTTCGGAGCCCGATGGCACGGTCGCGGCCTTCCTGCAGGTCGTGCGGTGGTGAGCCGACGGTACAACGGGGCGCGGGCCTGCGGGACGCCGGTGGCCGGTACGGAGGCGGGCGGTCGCTCTCGGTGACGGGGAGGGCGCGGCGTACGGCCGGGAACGGCGGTACGGGGCGGGGTACGGAGGCGGGGCCGGTCCGCGGTGCGGATAGGGGCCCGGTGCCCTTCGGGCCGGCCTGGGACCCGCTGGCTGCGGGTCGACCGAGAGCCGTTGTCTACTGAGCGTCCGGGCCCCACCCGGGTCGCACCCGCCGGCCGGTCGAACCGGTCCGTCGCTTCCGTGCCGCAGGGGTGGACCTGGCTCCCAGTTGCGGTGCGCCTGTGCGGCGCACCACCCCGTGGCCCAGCTGCGTCGACGGCTGCGCGGAGGTCTGCCGGTCGGACGTCCTTGTGGTGGACTCGGCCGAACCTACCGGCCGACGACGGCCTGCTGTCAACAGCTGTTCTACCTGCGTCGTTTTTGCGTTCAACCAGGTCAGTGCCGAACTGCCGCAGGTAGGGCGAGTACTCGCCGGGCGCGGTGCCCGGCGGCACTCGCCACGGGAGGTTCACTCGTTCGGCCGCTGGAAGACCGTCCGGCCGCCGACGACGGTCCGCAGGCAGCGCGGCAGGTCCCGGCCGGGGGTGAGATCGGGCAGCCCCGGGGTGCCGGAGCGGGGGTCGGTCGACCAGCGCTGTACGCGCTCGTCGGGGGCCTGGACGATCAGCTCGCCGGTGCTCCAGACGGCGTAGTCGGCGGGTGCGCCGGGTACCAGGATGCCCGCGTCGTCGCGGCCGACGGCGCGCCAGCCGCCGCGGGTGTGCGCGGTGAAGGCGGCGCGGGCCGAGATGCCGTGTTCCGGGGTGCGGTGGAAGACGGCGGCGCGGACCGTGCCCCAGGGGTCGAGGGGGGTGACGGGGCTGTCGGAGCCGAGGGCGAGGGGTACGCCGGCCTTGAGGAGCGCTGCGTACGGGTTGAGGGTGCGGGCGCGGTCGGCGCCGAGGCGGGTGGCGTACATGCCGTCGGTGCCGCCCCAGAGGGCGTCGAAGGCGGGCTGCACGGAGGCGGTGAGGGCGAGTTCGGCGAAGCCGGCGAGGGTGCCGGGGGTGAGCATTTCGCAGTGTTCGACGCGGTGCCGGGCGGCGCGTACGCGGTCGAGGCCGATGCGTCCGGCGGCGGCGCGAACGCCGTCCACGACGGCGGTCAGGCCGGCGTCGCCGATGGCGTGGAAGCCTGCCTGGAGGCCGGCTTCGGTGCAGGCCGCGACGTGGGCGGCGACGGTGTCGGCGTCGAGCAGGGCGTTGCCGGTGTGCGCGGCGTCGGCGTAGGGGGCGCAGAGGTGGGCGGTGTGGGAGCCGAGTGAGCCGTCGGCGAAGAGGTCGCCGGCGGCGCCGACGGCGCCGAGCTCCTTGATCCGCTCGGCTTCCTTTGCGCTTGTGACGATTTCGCCCCAGTAGCCGACGACGCGCGGGCCGTGGCCCTCGGCGGCGCGGGCGAGCAGTCCGGTCAGGTCGTCCTCGCCGGAGATCTCCGGGCCGGCGCATTCGTGGACCGTGCCGATGCCGAGGGAGGCGGCGTGGGCGAGCGCGGCTTCCTGCGCGGCGGCACGCTGGGCCGGCGTGACGGTGTCGTAGGCGGTCTTGCGCACGGCGTGGTGGGCGTCGCCGGTGAGCGGGCCGGCGGGGTCGAAGCCGGCGCATTCCCGCAGGCCGGGGACGAGGTCCTGGAGTGCGGTGGTGACGACGGCGGAGTGCACGTCGATGCGGCTGAGGTAGAGCGGGCGGCCACCGGCGGCCTCGTCCAGTTCGGCGCGGGAGGGCGGCCGGCCCTCGGGCCAGGCGGCGCTGTCCCAGCCGTGGCCGAGGAGTACGCGGTCGGCGGGACGAGCGGCGGCGAAGGAGCGGATGCGGTCCAGGGCGTCGGCGAGGGTGCGGGTGTCGGTGAGGTCCAGGCCGGTGAGGGCGAGGCCCGTGGCCGTGGTGTGTACGTGTGCGTCAGTGAACGCGGGGGTGACGAGTGCGCCGTCGAGGTCGATCACCTCGTCGACCCCGTCGGCGAAGGAGTCGGCGGCGCCCTCGGAGCCGACCCAGGCGACCGAGGCGCCTTCGACGACCATGGCGGTGGCGAAGGGGTCGGCGGGGCTGTGGACCTCGCCGCCGCGCAGCAGGACGGTGCGACGGGGGGCCGGTGCGGAGGTGCGTTCACTCATACCGGACAGTTTCGCCCCTGCGCGTACCCGACCGTCGCGCGGGGTGGGTACGGCGTGGCCGTATCCGTACGGGGCCGCCGCCCGGCGCGCCCCTCCGTCCGCACCCTCCGGCCGGCCGCGGGGGCTCAGATGCGGGGCGGCCGGGCTTCGTACGGAGTGGACAGGACCACGGTCGTGCGCGTCGAGACGCCGGCCAGGGTGCGGATGCGGGTGAGCAGGTGTTCCAGCTCCAGCGGTGCCGCGACCCGGACCTTGAGGATGTAGTTCTCGTCGCCCGCGACGCTGTGGCAGGCCTCCAGCTCGGGGACCTCGGCCAGCCGCTCGGCGATGTCGTCGGGGGCGCTGGGGTCGAAGGGTTTGACCGAGATGAAGGCGGTCAGCGGCAGCCCCACCGCTTCGGGGTCGACGATGGCGGCATAGCCGCGGATCACGCCGCGCTGCTCCAGCCTGCGCACGCGCTGATGCACCGCCGAGGTGGACAGGCCGGTGGCCTTGCCCAGGTCGGTGTAGCTCATCCGCCCGTCCTTGACGAGCAGATCCACGATTTGTCGGTCCAGCTCCTCCACACGATCAACCTACTGTGCCGGGGCGCTGCGGCGCAGCTCGCGCCGGATCGTGGACACCGCGCGCCCCCCGTGTGACGAACACCACACCTGTTGCCACGTGTCCGCGGCGAAGCCGAGATTATGCACGGGAGGGGCAGGGAAATGCTGGTGGTGGTCGAGGCCGCCCAACACAGGACGATGGCGGTACTCGCAGCCCACCCGAGGGGGATGGACATCATGCGACGCCCGAAGCAGGAATCCACGCTGGAGAAGACCGCCGCCCAGGAGGGCGACAGTCTCCGCGACGACGACTTCCAGGACGCCTTCGACACCATCGAGCTCTACCGCGTCAGCTGCCCGGACTGCGCCCAGCCGATCGCGCTGCTCGCCGACGAGGACACGCTGCCCGAGCACGCGGTCTGCTCCTCGCCGTGGAACCCCTTCGGCCTGACGGTCTGCCAAGGTTCCGGCCGCGCCGTTTCCGAGACGGAGGAGACGGACGACACGCTGGACCTCCAGGAGCAGGACAGCGGCATGCTCCTGACGCTTCCCGAGGGCCTGAACTGGCGTACCCAGCCGTTCTCCCACGTGGGCGGCCCCGGCTCCCGGCCGGTGCGGGTGCCCGTGGTCCGCCGGCGCCTCTGACCGGCGCCGGCGCGCGCTTCACCGTGCGAGTGAGCCGCAGGACTCACTCGCACTCCTTCACCACCGTCCCGCCCATGTCCACCGCCGCAAGGCGGAGTTGACATGCCGTCAGCGGGTCTCCGGGCCCGTCAGCTGCCGGGCGATGACCAGCCGCTGGATCTGGTTGGTGCCCTCCACGATCTGCAGGACCTTCGCCTCGCGCAGGTAGCGTTCGGCCGGGAAGTCGGCGGTGTAGCCGTATCCGCCGAGGAGTTGCACCGCGTCGGTGGTGATGCGCATCGCCGCGTCCGTGCAGAAGAGCTTGGCCATGGCCGCTTCCTTGGTGAAGGGGCGGCCCTCGTCCCGCAGCCGGGCCGCGGCGAGGTAGAGCGACCGGCCGGCCTCCAGCTGGGTCGCCATGTCGGCGATCATGAAGCGCAGTCCCTGGAAGTCGGTGAGTCGACGG
The DNA here is from genome assembly GCF_002920575.1 of Streptomyces sp. Ru73. Classification (GTDB taxonomy): domain Bacteria; phylum Actinomycetota; class Actinomycetes; order Streptomycetales; family Streptomycetaceae; genus Streptomyces. Next base: position 27,310 of record NZ_PQSQ01000083.1, read on the forward strand.
CCGAACTGACGGCGCGTCGTGAGATACGCCAGCGCCTCGTTCAGCGCCGCCTGGGCGACGCCCACGGCGCACGCGGCGATCCCGAGGCGGCCGGAGTCCAGTGCGGCGAGCGCGATGGCGAAGCCCTGGCCCTCCTCGCCGATCCGGCGCGCGTCCCCGATCCGTACGCCGTCGAAGTGCACCTGCGCGGTGGGTGAGCCCTTCATGCCCATCTTGCGCTCCGGCGGTCCGGCGCTCAGCCCCTCGGCGTCGCCGGGCACCAGGAACGCCGTGATGCCGTGCGCGCCGGCTCCCCCGGTGCGCGCGAGGACGGTGTAGAAGTCGGCGATGCCGCCGTGGGTGATCCATGCCTTGGTGCCGTCCAGCACCCAGCCGTCCCCGGAGCGCGTGGCGCGGGTCGTCAGGGACGCCGCGTCCGACCCGGCGGCAGGCTCGGAGAGGCAGTAGGCGCCGAGCAGTCCGCCGCCGAGCATCGCGGGCAGGTGCTCGGCGCGCTGCTCCTTCGTGCCGTACGCGGCGAGCGCGTGGCAGGCGAGGGTGTGGACGCTGACGCCGAGCCCGACGGTGAGCCGGGCGGCGGCCAGCTCCTCCAGCACCTGGAGGTAGACCTCGTACGGCTGGCCGCCCCCGCCGAACTCCTCGGGGTACGCGAGGCCCAGCAGGCCGGACTCGGAGAGCAGGGTGAAGAGTGCGCGGGGGAAGTGGCCCGCTTCCTCCTCCGCTGCGGCCCGGGGTGTGATCTCGCGCGCTGCCAGGTCGCGTACGAGCGTCATCAGCTGGCGGGCTTCGTCGGTGGGCAGCCTGCGGTCCACCGGTCCGGGGCCGTACTCGGTCATGGCGGCGCTCTCCTCCCTGTGGGGCGATGCGGCCGCACGCCGCCCGGGTGGCGCGGCGCGGCCGGTGCCCACTGCCGCGGTGATGATCTCCCTCCGGATCGCGGAAGGCGACGACCTGCGGCGGTGGCGCAGGGAGTATGCCCGGTACGGCGGTGTCCGTCACCGGCTGATCGTCTTCTTCCGGTGTCCGTCCGGCGGCCTTCTCGAGTTCAGCAAATTGGTCCAAACCATTGACCGAGTTGGTCTAGTCCTTCTACCTTCTCACCCGACGCTCCACGCGTTCGGCGCCACGGCGAACGCAGGTCACAGCACTTCCCCCTCGATGGACACCCCCACTCCGAGGAGCAACCATGCTCAGACCGCACGAGAAGCGCCTCCCCCACAGACTCGCCGCGGCCGCCGCGGGCCTGTGCACGGCGGCGCTCACCGCAGGCGCCCTCACCGGCACCGCCACGGCCGCCCCGGCCGCCCCCTCCGCGGCCACCGCCAAGACGGCCACCGCGGCCGCCACCGCGCCGTCCGCCGCCCGGCCCGCCGCGGGCACGCAGGCCACGGCGGCCGGCAGCAAGGTGGTCGGCTACTTCACCAACTGGGGCGTCTACCAGCGCAATTACCACGTCAAGAACATCGAGACCTCCGGCTCGGCGAACAAGCTGACGCACATCAACTACGCCTTCGGCAACGTCGCCGGCGGCAAGTGCGCGATCGGCGACTCCTACGCCGACTACGACAAGGCGTACACCGCCGACCAGAGCGTCGACGGCAAGGCCGACACCTGGGAGAACGGCGCCCTGCGCGGCAACTTCAACCAGCTGCGCAAGCTGAAGAAGCTGCACCCGGACCTCAAGGTGATCTGGTCCTTCGGCGGCTGGACCTGGTCCGGCGGGTTCGCCGAGGCGGCCAAGAACCCGGCGGCGTTCGCGCAGTCCTGCTACGACCTGGTCGAGGACAAGCGCTGGGCGGACGTCTTCGACGGCATCGACATCGACTGGGAGTACCCCAACGCCTGCGGCCTGACCTGCGACAGCAGCGGCCGCAACGCCTTCACCAACGTGATGAAGGCGCTGCGCGAGAAGTTCGGCAGCTCGAACCTGGTCACCGCGGCGATCACCGCCGACGCCTCCGCCGGTGGCAAGATCGACGCGGCCGACTACGCGGGCGCCGCCCAGTACGTCGACTGGTACAACCCGATGACGTACGACTACTTCGGCGCCTGGGACGCGAAGGGCCCGACGGCCCCGCACTCCCCGCTGACCTCGTACAACGGCATCCCGAAGGCCGGCTTCAACTCGGCCGACACGATCAAGAAGCTCAAGGGCCTCGGCATCCCGGCCAACAAGCTGCTGCTGGGCATCGGCTTCTACGGGCGCGGCTGGTCCGGCGTGACGCAGGACGCGCCGGGCGGCACCGCGACCGGTGCGGCGCCGGGCAAGTACGAGGCGGGCATCGAGGACTACAAGGACCTCAAGGGCCGCTGCCCGGCGACCGGCAAGGTCGGCGGCACCGCGTACGCCAAGTGCGGTGACCAGTGGTGGAGCTACGACACCCCGGAGACCATCGGCACGAAGATGGCCTACAAGAACGAGCAGGGCCTGGGCGGCACGTTCTTCTGGGAGCTGAGCGGCGACACGACGACCGGCGAACTGATCAAGGCGATCAAGTAGTCCCGGCCGGGCATCACGCGGGGTGAGTCACCCCGGGGGCGGGAGGTCGTGTCCTCCCGCCCCGCCGCCGTGTCGTGGCCGCATTTCGGCCGTGTTTCGGCCGTACTCCACCTCTAAGAGAACTTTCATCGTCTGATCAGCCCGACGACTCAGCCGCGCTCTTAGCATCGACGCATGGACACCGACCGTGCCGTCGAGGCGAACGAGGCGATCCGCGCCTTCATGAGCCTGCGCGCGGGACGCCCGCTGCTCCCGGAGGAGCAGGAGGAGTACCGCCATCTCCTGGCCGCCTGGGCCGCTGCCGCCCACGCGGTCGCCACGGAGCCCGGCCGCCACTCGGACACCACTCCTCTGCCGCCCTGTTGACGACGCGTCAATAACGGCCCTACTCTCTCGACGTTCCTTCGTTACCACTGGTAACCGCACGTCAGCGCTGTGCCCGAACGCCATGACCGAGCGCTCCGCAGGGAGGAAGCAGTGGGCAGTGTTCAGCGGGCTCTACCGGAAGGCCGCACGTCCTGGAAGAAGAGCGCGGCCGTCGCCGTGCCGGCCGTGCTGGCCGTCGGAGTGCTGGCGACCGTGATGGCGCAGGGCGTGCTCGCCGCGTCCTTCGCCGTCTCCGGCACGAACTTCCAGGTCTCCTCGTCCAAGCTGACCAGCGACGGGCTGGCCTCGTACGTCCATACCGACCGGGCCGCCGACGGCACGGGCCATCCGGTGGCCCTGCTCGGCATCGGCCGGGCCCGGCTCACCGACATCTGCCAGTCCGCGCAGGTCAAGACCCCGGTGGGAACGGTCGTCTTCAAGCTCACGGCGGGCGGCAAGGCGGGGCCCGTCACCGCGGACAACCTCGTCATCGACGGCGAGGACCTGGACGGCGACGCGCGCTTCGGCACCGCGCAGATCGGCCGGGACGCCTCGACGCTGGACCAAGTACCGGGCATCCGCGGCCCGAAGGGCAAGTTCGGGCTGCAGGCCGGGGACATCGAGGTGGCGGACGTACGGTCGCACGCCTGGTCGGCCACCGGCGGGAACTTCCGCCTCAAGGGCCTGAAGCTGGCCGTCGGCATGGACGGCCAGAAGTGCTTCTGAGGCGGCCGGCCCCGGATGCGAAGCGGCGGCTGGGCGCATGGGCCGTGCCACGGCTGCCGTCCCGGCTCGGGGAACGGCTGCCCTGGCCGCGGGCGCGGGCGGCGTTCCGGGGCTGGCGGCGGACCCGGCCGTTCTGGGCCGGACTGCTGCTGGTGCTCGGCGGCGCCGAACTGCTGCTCGTGCCGCTCTCCCCGCTCGGCGTGCTGGTCAGCCTGGGCATCGGCGGGCTCGCCGCGCTCGGCATCGGGCTGGCGCTGATCGTGGCGGGAGTGTTCCTGTGGTGCACTCCCGGCGCGCGCCACTACGTCAGCGTCAACGCGCTGATCCTCTCCGTGCTCTCCTTCGCTGCCACCAACCTCGGCGGCTTCCTGGTCGGCATGGGACTGGGCATCGCGGGCGCCGCGATGGGCTTCGGCTGGACGCCGCTTCCGGAGGGAGCGGACACCTCGGCGGAGGGGCGGGCCACCGCGGCCGGCACCGCTCCCCCGTCCGGCCCGGCCGGCTCCCGTACCGCCCTCGCCGTGGCGCTTCCGGTGGCGCTGCTCGCCGTGCTCGGTACCCCTGCCACCGAGGCCCGGGCCGCCGCCGAGGTGCGGGCCGGCGGGTCCGGCATCCCCGCGCCCGCCGCCGTGCCCACCGTGACGACCAGCCGGTTCGCGCCGAAGGGCTTCACGGTGGCCGGGGTGACGGACGTGCCCACCGCGCACGGGCCGGTGCGCGCGATGGTGCTGCGGATGAAGGCCGCCTCGCTCACCGACTACCGGCTGCTGACCCGCGACGGCAGCGACGAGCTGGGGCTGGGCGCGAAGACGCTGGAGCTGAGCGGTGACGTCACGCTCTACCTGACGAAGTTCAGCGGCTGCGTGGAGGGCGTGCTCTGCCTGACCTTCACCCCCGACCGGCTGCCCGTGCCGCCGCTGGTGCCGCCCTTCGTGTACCTCACGGACGTCTCGGCGGAGCAGGCGCTGGTCACCTCGGACGTGATCGCCGCCGACGGGCTGCGGCTGCGCGCCGACGCACCCGTGCCGCCGACCGCCTGATCCCGCGCGCGGAACGGCCCCCCGTGCGTTCGTCACGGGTGAGTCGTGCGGCTTTCCCGGGCATCACGTGACGGACGGAGCTGTTGCGTACGGGGCAACTCTGCGATGGTCGCAGATAGGTGGTGCCGCAGCGGCCCGCGTGCCGGACCCGCGCTCCGGTGCCACCCGCGCGGCGGAACGCTTCAGGGGCCGACGCTCCGGGACCGGAGGGTTCAGTGGACAAACGGTACGAGGTCTACTGCCTCATGGACCCGCTCTTCTACGACGCGCCGGCCCGTCCCGGGGGCGGCGACACCGCCTTCCCGCAGGCCCTCCGGCCGGCTCCGGACGGCTGGCGCCGCACGGAGGTGGACGACTGGCTCGCCCTCCGCCCCGCCGGCCGCACCCTCCCCGTGCAGGGCTGGAAGATCCACGTCTCGGCCTGTCTCGACAACGCGGCGGACATCCTGACCACGGTGTGGGAGTACTGCGTCCCGCGCCGGATCGCCTTCAAGTTCCTGCCGGACCGGGACACCCTGCTGCTCGCCAACGCCAAGTACGCGCACCGGGGTTCGAGCGGCAAGTTCGTGACGGTCTACCCGGCGGACGAGGCGGAGCTGGAGCGCGTCCTCACCGAGCTGGGCGCCCTGCTCGACGGCCGGGCCGGACCGTACATCCTCAGCGACCTGCGCTGGGGCGAGGGCCCGTTGTACGTCCGGTACGGAGCCTTCGCCGAGCGGTACTGCGTCTCCGAGGCCGGCGAGGTCGAGCCGGCCGTGGAGGACGGCGAGGGACGGCTCGTCCCGGACGTCCGCGGACCGGCCTTCCAGGTCCCCGACTGGGTGGAGCTGCCCGGCTTCCTCGCCCCGCATCTCGCCCGGCGCGGCGGTGGCGCCGCCCTCGCCGACCTGCCCTACCGCTTCGAGAGCGCCCTGCACTTCTCGAACGGCGGCGGCATCTACGCGGGCACCGACCTGCGCACCGGCGACCACGTGGTGCTCAAGGAGGCACGCCCGCACGCGGGGCTGACGCCGGACGGCCGGGACGCCGTCGCCCGTCAGCGGCGCGAGCGGGAGATGCTGGAGCGGCTGCGGGGGCTGGACTGCGTACCCGCGCTGCACGACCACTTCGAACAGGGCGGCCATCACTTCCTGGTCGAGGAGCGCATCGAGGGGACCGAACTCAACGACCTGTTCGTCGACCGGTACCCGCTCACCCTCGCGCGGGCGGACGAGGCCGCGACGGCCGGCTACGCCTCCTGGGCCCTCGACGTCCACGACCGCGTGGCGCGGGCCGTCGGCGAGGTGCACGCGCGCGGCGTGGTCCTCGGCGACCTCCAGCCGTCGAACATCATCGTCCGCCCGGACGGCAGTGTCGTCCTCATCGACCTCGAAGGGGCGGCGGACGAGGCCGAGGGGCGGCGGCAGGCCCTCGGCGCGCAGGGCTTCACGGCGCCGCGCGCCCTGCGCGGCACCGCCGTCGACGACTACGCCCTGGCCTGCCTGAAACTCTTCCTCTTCCTGCCGCTGACCGGCCTGCTCACCCTGGCGCCCGGCAAGGCGGCACAGCTCGCCCGGGAGGCGGCCCGCACCTTCCCCGTGCCCGACGGCTACTTCGACGAAGCCGTACGCCTCCTCACCGGCGCCGGCGGGACGGCCGGCGGGGCGGAGCCCGGGCCGCGGCTGCGTCCGGACCGCACGGGCTGGGCGCAGGCCCGCGCCGCGCTGGCACGGAGCGTCCTCGCGGCGGCCACGCCGGAGCGGGACGACCGGCTCTTCCCCGGCGACATCGAGCAGTTCGCCACGCCGGGCGGCGGCCTGGGCATGGCGAACGGCGCGGCCGGGGTGCTGTACGCGCTGGACGTGACCGGCGCCGGGCGCCACCCCGGACACGAGGAGTGGCTGATCCGGCGCGCCCTGCGCCCGCAGCCCGGCACGCTGCTCGGTCTCTACGACGGGCTGCACGGCGTCGCCCACGTCCTGGACCACCTCGGGCACCGGCAGGAGGCGCTGAAAATCCTCGACCAGTGCGCGGGCGAGCAGTGGCACCGGCTCGGTCCGGACCTGCGGGGCGGACTGTCCGGCATCGGCCTGAACCTCCTGCACTTCGCCACGGCCACCGGCGAGCCGGCCCTGCGGGACGCGGCCGCCGAGGCGGTGGACGCCGTGGCCGCCCGGCTGGGCCCGGCCGACGCCGTGCCGGAGGTGAGCGGCGGCGGGCACCCGTACGCCGGCCTGATGCGCGGCTCGTCCGGCCCCGCCCTGCTGTTCCTCCGGTGGTACGAGCACACCGGCGACCCGGAGTTCCTCGACCTCGCCGCGACGGCGCTGCGGCAGGACCTGCGCCGCTGTCTCCTCCGGGACGAGGACGGCGTCATGGAGGTCGACGAGGGCTGGCGGACGATGCCGTACCTCGCGGAGGGCAGCGTCGGCATCGGCCTCGTCCTGGACGACTACCTGGCGCACCGGGCGAACGAGGGCTTCACGGCGGCCGCCGCGGCGATCCGCCGCGCCGCCGAGGGCCGCTTCTACGTCGAGCCGGGGCTCTTCCACGGCCTGGCGGGGATGATCCTGCACCTCAGCCGCGCCCACCCCGCCGGCACCGCGGCCCAGCGGGACCCGGTCGTCGGTGACCAGATCCGCCGGCTGGCCCGGTACGCCGTGGGCCACGCGGGCGGTCTCGCCTTCCCCGGCGAGGAACTGCTGCGCCTCTCCCTGGACCTGGCCACCGGCAGCGCCGGGGTGCTGCTGGCACTCGGTGCCGCCCTCCACGACTCCCCCGTCCGGCTGCCGTTCCTGGCGCCGCCGCCCGCCGGGCGCGCCGGGCCCCCGAGCCATTCCGTCCCCGTCCCCATGGAGAAAAGTACGGAGGTGAAACGACATGACGATCCTTGACCTGCAGACCATGGAAACCGCTCACCACTGTGGCCACCCGAAGAGGAGCGGCGCCAGCAAGTACTGCGGCGGCACCAGCCGGCTCAGCCTGCTGCTCTGCTGAAAGACCGCCGGGGCGAGGACGTGCCACACGTCCCCGCCCCCACGTGTACCCGGACCGGGAGTGGCCATGGACCGACACGCCGCGGACCGTCTGCTGCTGGCGGCAGCGCGGCGGGGCGGACCCTGGGTCCCCGCCATGCTGGCAACCTCGCTGCTGCTCGCCGGTGTGTACACCGTCCTGCCCGCCCTCATGGGCCGTACCGTCGACGCCGTGCTCGCCGGCGGCCACACCGCCGGCTGGCTCTCCCTCAGCATCGCGGCCATCGCCGTCCTGATGGTGTGCGACCTGCTGGACGACCTCGTCGGCAAGCTGGCCGAGGCCCGGTCCACGGCCTGGCTCCGCCACACCCTCCTCCGGCACATCCTGGGCCTGGGCACCCGTGCCACGCGCCGTTTCCCGACCGGGGACCTGGTCAGCCGGCTGGTGGGCAACTCCGCCCGGACCGGGCAGGTGGCGTCGACCCTCGTGTGGGCCGTGACGGACCTGCTGCCCCCGGTGGGTGCGATCGTCGCGCTGGCCCTCATCGACCCCTGGCTCTGCCTCACCTTCCTGGTGGGGCTGCCGGTCGTGCTGTCCCTGGCGCGGACGTTCGTGCGCGACGCCTCCGACATCAACGAGCGCTACTACGCCGCCCAGGGCCGGGTGGCCGGCCGGCTCGTCGACGCCCTGGCCGGGATCCGCACGATCGCCGCTGCCGGGACCGTGGAGCGCGAGGCGGACCGGGTTCTCGGGCCACTGCCGGAGCTGCGCCGGCACGGCGCCGGGATGTGGCAG
>NZ_PQSQ01000084.1 GCF_002920575.1 Streptomyces sp. Ru73
CTCCCCCATCGCTCACGACCCGGCCGTACGCGCGCGTGCCGCCGCCGTCACCGCTGCCGAAGCGCGCCGCTCCGCCTCCTACGCCGAGCGGACCGCTGCCCAGCGCACACACCTCGGGCTGCCGCTGCTGCCGACCACCACCATCGGCTCGTTCCCGCAGACCGGCGAACTGCGCGCCGCACGGGCCGATCTGCGTGCGGGCCGGATCGGCACGGCCGGGTACGAGGAGCGCGTCAGGGCCGAGATCCAGGAGGTCATCGCCTTCCAGGAGAAGGCCGGGCTGGACGTCCTGGTGCACGGCGAGGCCGAACGCAACGACATGGTGCAGTACTTCGCCGAGCAGCTGACCGGCTACCTGGCCACGCAGCACGGCTGGGTCCAGTCCTACGGCACCCGCTACGTCCGCCCGCCGGTCCTGGCCGGCGACGTCTCCCGCCCGGAGCCCATGACGGTGCGCTGGACGACGTACGCGCAGTCCCGCACCGACCGGCCGGTCAAGGGCATGCTCACCGGCCCGGTCACCATGCTCGCCTGGTCCTTCGTCCGCGACGACCAGCCCTTGGGCGACACCGCCCGGCAGGTCGCCCTCGCGCTGCGGGACGAGGTGAGCGACCTGGAGGCGGCCGGCACCTCGGTCATCCAGGTGGACGAGCCGGCCCTGCGCGAGACGCTGCCGCTGCGCACCGCCGACCGCCCCGCCTACCTGGCGTGGGCCACGGAAGCCTTCCGGCTGACCACGTCCGGCGTGCGTCCGGACACGCAGATCCACACGCACATGTGCTACGCGGAGTTCGGTGACATCGTGCGGGCCATCGACGACCTCGACGCCGACGTCATCAGCCTGGAGGCCGCGCGGTCGCACATGCAGGTCGCGCGCGAACTCGCCGCGCACGGCTATCCGCGCGAGGCCGGTCCCGGTGTGTACGACATCCACTCCCCGCGGGTGCCCGGCGTCGAGGAGACGGCCGCGCTGCTCCGCACCGGCCTGGCGGCGATCCCCGCCGAGCGGCTGTGGGTCAATCCCGACTGCGGCCTGAAGACCCGCGGCTGGCCGGAGACCCGCGCCGCGCTGGAGAACCTGGTCGCCGCTGCCCGCACCGTCCGCGCCGAACTCCCCGCGTCCTGACGGTGCAAGAACGTCGTACGGGGTGACACCCGGAGCTGGGACGGCAGGAGCCGGTCGGTCCTGCCGTCCCTCCGGCAGTCACCCTGCGTGGAGGCCGAGTTCGCGTGCGCCGAGGGGAGCGAAGAACCGCTCGACGTCGGCGTCGGTGACCCCGGCGAGCGTCGCCGGCGACCAGCGCGGAGCGCGGTCCTTGTCGACGACCTGGGCGCGGATGCCCTCCACCAGGTCGGGGGTGGTCAGGGCGGCGCAGGAGACCCGGTATTCCTGGTCGAGCACCGCTTCCAGCGAGCCGAGCCGACGGGCCCGGCGCAGCGCGGCCAGGGTGACCTTGAGCGCGGTGGGCGACTTGGCGAGCAGGGTCTCGGCGGCTTCCTTCGCCGCCGGACCGCCGTGCGACAGCAGCCGCCGGTGGATCTCCTCGACGGTGTCGGCGGCGTAGCAGGTGTCGATCCACTCCCGCGCTCCGGCCAGCTGCCCCTCGGGCGTGGGCCGTACGTGCCGGGCGAGGGCGTCCCGTACGGACAGGCCGGCGAGGTCGGCGAGGAGGTCCGGCAGCGCGGCGGACGGTACGTAGTGGTCGGCGAGGCCGCACAGCACCGCGTCGCCGGCGCCGACCTGGGCGCCGGTCAGGGCGAGGTGGGTGCCGAGCTCGCCCGGGGCCAGGCCGAGCAGGTAGGTGCCGCCGACGTCCGGCACGAAGCCGATGCCGGTCTCCGGCATGGCGACCCGGGACCGCTCGGTCACGACCCGGACGCTGCCGTGCGCGGACACCCCGACGCCGCCGCCCATCACGATGCCGTCCATGACGGCGACGTACGGCTTGGGGTAGCGGGCGATGCGGGCGTTGAGCTGGTACTCGGCGCGCCAGAACGCGGCCGAGGCGGTTCCGTCCCCGTCCCGCGCGTCGTCGTGCACCGCGCGGATGTCGCCGCCCGCGCACAGGCCGCGCTCGCCCGCGCCCGTGATGACCACGGTCTCGATGTCCGGGTCGTGTTCCCAGGCGGTGAGCGCCCGGTCGACGCGGCGCACCATGGGGTGGGTCAGGGCGTTGAGGGCCTTGGGCCGGTTGAGGACGAGGTGCGCGGCCCGGCCTTCGGTGTGCAGCAGGACGGGTTCCTCGGTGCCGGTGGTGTCGGTCGTGCCGGTGTGCTCGGTCGTGCCAGTCATGTCCCTCATCCGAACGCCTCCGTGCGGCCGCGGGCCGCATTGACGCGCATGATCTCGTCGGTTTCCTTCGGCGAATGCCCGCCGCCGGGGCCGCCGTGGCGGACCGGAGGCCCGCTCACATCCCCGGTGTGGTTCATGCCACTCGCCGGAAGAGAACAAGGTCACAACCGTGCCCCCTGCCGCTCCGTTGTTAACGTGGCCTAACATCCGAGCATGACGGTCCTGCCTGATGACGGGTTCTCCCTGGCGGCCGAGTTCCCTGACGCGACACATGAGCAGTGGCAGCACCTGGTAGCGGGTGTGCTGCGCAAGTCGGGCAAGGAAGTCTCGGACGCCGAGGCGGAGCACGCCCTGTCCACGACGCTGGAGGACGGGCTGCGCACCCGCCCGCTGTACACCTCGCGCGACACCGCGCCGGCCCCCGGCCTGCCCGGCTTCGCGCCCTTCGTGCGCGGCGGCCGCGCCGAGGGCAACACGGCCGGCGGCTGGGACGTGCGCCAGCGGCACACGGTCGCCGACTCCGCCGCGGTCCTCACCGACCTGGAGAACGGCGTCACCTCCCTGTGGCTGGCCGTCGGCGAGACCGCCGGCATCCCCGTCGCCGCACTGGACCGTGCCCTCGACGGCGTCTACCTCGACCTGGCGCCCGTCGTGCTGGACGCGGGCGACGAGACCGAGGCCGCCGCGCGCCGGCTGCTCCGCCTCTACGAGGAGCGGGGCGTCGCCGCCGACGCGGTACGCGGCAACCTCGGCGGCGACCCGCTGGGCCACGAGGCCCGCACCGGAAACCCGTACGACAGCGCATCCGTCGCCGAGTTGGCCCGGCTGTGTGCCGCGCAGCACCCGGGGCTGCGGGCGCTGACCGTGGACGCCCTGCCGTACCACGAGGCGGGCGGTTCGGCGGCACAGGAACTGGGCTGCTCCCTGGCCACCGGGGTCGCCTACCTGCGCGCGCTGACCGACGCCGGACTGAGCGTCGAGCAGGCCGGTGACCAGCTGGAGTTCCGGTACGCCGCGACCGCCGACCAGTTCCTGACCATCGCCAAGCTGCGCGCTGCCCGCCGGCTGTGGGCCCGGGTCGCCGAGGCCTGCGGGGCACCGCGGGCGGGAGCGCAGCGCCAGCACGTGGTGACCTCGCCGGTGATGATGACGCGCCGCGACCCGTGGGTGAACATGCTGCGCACCACGGTCGCCACCCTCGCGGCGGGCGTGGGCGGCGCCGACGCCGTGACCGTGCTGCCCTTCGACGACGCGCTCGGGCTGCCGGACGCGTTCGCGCGCCGTATCGCCCGCAACACCTCCACCATCCTGATCGAGGAGTCGCACCTGGCACGGGTGATCGACCCGGCGGGCGGCTCCTGGTACGTGGAGCGGCTGACCGACGAACTCGCCCACGCCGCCTGGGACTTCTTCCAGGAGATCGAGCGGTCCGGCGGCCAGGCCGCGGCGCTGCGCTCCGGCATGGTCGGCGAACGGCTGGCCGAGACCTGGTCGGTGCGGTCGGCGAAGCTCGCCACGCGCCGCGAACCGGTCACGGGCGTCAGCGAGTTCCCGCACCTGGCCGAGAAGCCCGTGGTCCGCGAGCCCGCGCCCGAGCGGCCGGCCGGTGGCCTGCCGCGGGTGCGCCGTGACGAGGCGTTCGAGGCGCTGCGGGCCCGCTCCGACGCGCACCTCGCCGCGACCGGCGCCCGGCCCCGCGTCCACCTGGCCGCGCTCGGCCCGGCCGCCGCGCACACCGCCCGGCTCACCTTCGCCGCCAACCTCTTCCAGGCCGGCGGCATCGAGCCCGTCACCGAGGGCACCTTCGAGGAGAGCGGGGCCCAGGAGGTCTGCCTGTGCTCCAGCGACGCGGTGTACGCGCAGGAGGCCGAGGCCGCCGCGCAGGCACTGCGGGAAGCGGGCGCCCGCCATGTCTTCCTCGCCGGCCGCCCCGGCACGTACGCGGGTGTCGACACCTACGTGTTCGCCGGCTGTGACGCCGTGGCCGTGCTCTCCGCCACGCTCGACCGCATGGGAGTGTCCTGATGTCCATCCCCGACTTCTCGGCGATCGCGCTGGAGGACCCGGCCGCCGGGTCCGGCGCCGGCACCGACGAGTGGCGGGCGGCCTTCAAGAAGGCCGCCGACGGCGACGACCGGCTCTGGGAGACCCCGGAAGGCATCACGGTCAAGCCGCTGTACACCGGGCAGGACCTGGAGGGCCTGGACTTCCTGGGCACCTACCCGGGCATCGCGCCGTACCTGCGCGGCCCGTACCCGACGATGTACGTCAACCAGCCCTGGACCATCCGGCAGTACGCGGGCTTCTCCACGGCCGAGGAGTCCAACGCCTTCTACCGGCGGAACCTGGCGGCCGGTCAGAAGGGCCTGTCGGTCGCCTTCGACCTGCCCACCCACCGCGGCTACGACAGCGACCACCCCCGGGTGACCGGTGACGTCGGCATGGCGGGCGTGGCGATCGACTCGATCTACGACATGCGGCAGCTGTTCGACGGCATCCCGCTGGACAAGATGACCGTGTCGATGACGATGAACGGCGCGGTGCTGCCGGTGCTGGCGCTCTACATCGTCGCCGCGGAAGAGCAGGGCGTGCCGCCGGACAAGCTGGCGGGGACCATCCAGAACGACATCCTCAAGGAGTTCATGGTCCGCAACACCTACATCTACCCGCCCAAGCCGTCGATGCGGATCATCAGCGACATCTTCGCGTACACCTCGCAGCGGATGCCGCGCTACAACTCCATCTCCATCTCCGGCTATCACATCCAGGAGGCGGGCGCGACGGCCGACCTGGAGCTGGCGTACACCCTCGCCGACGGCGTGGAGTACCTGCGGGCGGGGCGGGAAGCCGGCCTGGACGTGGACGCGTTCGCGCCCCGGCTGTCCTTCTTCTGGGCGATCGGCATGAACTTCTTCATGGAGGTCGCGAAGCTGCGCGCGGCCCGGCTGCTGTGGGCCAAGCTGGTCCAGCAGTTCGCGCCGAAGAACGCCAAGTCCCTCTCCCTGCGCACCCATTCGCAGACCTCGGGCTGGTCGCTGACCGCGCAGGACGTGTTCAACAACGTCACGCGTACGTGCGTGGAGGCGATGGCGGCCACCCAGGGCCACACCCAGTCGCTGCACACCAACGCACTGGACGAGGCGCTCGCGCTGCCCACCGACTTCTCCGCGCGCATCGCGCGCAACACCCAGCTGCTGATCCAGCAGGAGTCCGGCACGACCCGCGTCATCGACCCGTGGGGCGGCAGCGCGTACGTCGAGAAGCTGACGCATGACCTGGCGCGCCGGGCCTGGCAGCACATCCAGGAGGTCGAGAAGGCCGGCGGCATGGCGCAGGCCATCGACGCGGGCATCCCGAAGCTGCGCGTGGAGGAGGCCGCGGCCCGCACCCAGGCCCGCATCGACTCCGGCCGCCAGCCGGTCATCGGCGTGAACAAGTACCGGGTCGAGAACGACGAGCAGATCGAGGTGCTCAAGGTCGACAACTCCTCCGTGCGCGCCCAGCAGATCGAGAAGCTGCGGCGGCTGCGGGAGGAGCGGGACGAGACCGCGTGCCAGGACGCGCTGGACGCACTGACCCGGGCGGCCGGCGGCGAGGGCAACCTGCTGGAGCTGGCGGTGAACGCGGCCCGCGCCAAGGCGACCGTCGGGGAGATCAGCCACGCGCTGGAGAAGGTGTACGGCCGGCACGCGGGCCAGATCCGTACGATCTCCGGCGTGTACCGGAACGAAGCAGGTGAGTCGCCGAACGTGGACCGCACCCGAGCCCTGGTGGACGCCTTCGCCGACGCGGAGGGCCGCCGGCCGCGCATCCTGGTCGCCAAGATGGGCCAGGACGGCCACGACCGCGGCCAGAAGGTGATCGCCACCGCCTTCGCCGACCTCGGCTTCGACGTGGACGTCGGCCCGCTCTTCCAGACCCCGGCCGAGGTCGCGCGGCAGGCCGTCGAGGCGGACGTGCACATCGTCGGGGTGTCGTCGCTGGCCGCCGGGCACCTCACGCTGGTCCCCGCGCTCCGCGAGGCGCTGGCCGAGGAGGGCCGCGAGGACATCATGATCGTCGTCGGCGGGGTGATCCCGCCGCAGGACGTGGCGACGCTGCGGGAAATGGGCGCGGCGGCGGTCTTCCCGCCCGGCACGGTCATCCCCGACGCGGCGTACGACCTGGTGCAGCGGCTGGCCGCCGACCTCGGACACGACGACCTGTGAGCCGGTGAGCTGATGGCCATCGACCTCGACACGTACGTCAAGGGCGTCCTCGACGGGAAGCGCGCGCTCGTCGCGCGCGCCATCACCCTCGTGGAGTCCACCAGCGCCCGGCACCGGGCACTGGCCCAGGAACTGCTGACCGCACTGCTGCCGCACAGCGGGAAGGCGCGGCGGATCGGGGTCAGCGGGGTGCCGGGGGTGGGCAAGTCGACGTTCATCGACGCCTTCGGCACGATGCTGACCGGGCTCGGGCACCGGGTGGCCGTGCTCGCCGTCGACCCGTCCTCCAGCCGGACGGGCGGCTCGATCCTCGGCGACAAGACGCGGATGGAGCGGCTGGCCGTCGACCCGGCCGCGTTCGTACGCCCCTCCCCCACGGCCGGCACGCTCGGCGGCGTCGCCAAGGCCACCCGCGAGTCGATCGTCGTGATGGAGGCGGCCGGTTACGACGTCGTGCTGGTGGAGACGGTCGGCGTCGGCCAGTCCGAGACGGCCGTCGCCAACATGGTCGACTCCTTCCTGCTGCTGACCCTGGCCCGTACCGGTGACCAGCTGCAGGGCATCAAGAAGGGCGTACTGGAGCTGGCCGACGTGATCGCCGTCAACAAGGCGGACGGCCCGCACGAGCGCGACGCGCGCGCGGCGGCCCGTGAACTCGCGGGCGCACTGCGCCTGATGCACGGCAAGGACGCCGCCTGGACCCCGCCCGTACTGAGTTGCAGCGCCCGCGAGTCGGCCGGTCTGGACACCGTGTGGGACCGCCTCGAGCAGCACCGCGCGCTGCTGGACTCCACCGGCCGGCTCGCCGCCCGCCGCCGGGACCAGCAGGTCGACTGGACCTGGACCATGGTCCGCGACGAACTGCTGGGCCGGCTGCACGCCGACCCGGCGGTCCGCGCCCTCGCGCCCGCGCTGGAACAGCAGGTCAGGGACGGCGAACTGACCGCCACCCTGGCCGCCGACCGCATCCTGGAGGCATTCCGCGGACAGCGGGACTGAGACACTGCGGCACGCCTTCACGGTGGGGCGGGTGGTGAGATCGCGTCATGCGGGTACGCGAGGGGCGGAAAACGACGAACGGTACCCCTCGCACCGCAAGACCACTGATGAGAGGCATGGGTCATGATCCTCCCCTTTCTCGGTCTCCTGCTGACGGAGGGCGTGATGGGCGCTTCGGCGCACGCGCCGCCCGCCGTCACGCTCCCGGCCGCCGTCCTCATCGGGTGCGCGCTGCTCGTGTTCGCCCTCCGTGAGCGTGCGCGCAGCCGGCACCACCGACCCACAGGAGCCGCATGATGGAGGTCACCGCTTCGGCCCGCAGGCGCACCGGACTCCGCGACGCCGACGGGATGGCCGTCGCCTCGTTCGCGCTGGGCATGGTGGGGCTGCTGGTCCTCAACCTCGTCCTCGGCCCGGTCTCCCTCGTCCTGGCCGCCCTTGCCCTGAAGCGCGCCACGGGCCGCCGCTCCCTCGCCCTGTCCGGCCTGGTACTCGGGATCGCGGACGTGGTGGTGTACGCGATCCTGTTCGCGGCGGACAACTCGGTGGCGTGGACGTTCAGCGGGTAGGTGGTCGCGGCGGGCGACCGGCCCGGCCGGCCCTCGGCGACGGGCCGCTCAGTGCGGGAACGTGCGGAGCAGCAGCCGCCAGGCCGCCGTGGCCGAGACCGGTGCCAGCGTGACCGGCCCGGTGCCGCCCCCGGTCACCGCCCACAGCCCGTCGGCGGTGTCGACGACCCGGAGGGTGTCCGTGCGCGGACTGCCCGACGCATCGGGCCACCGCGTCGCCACCTCCCACCACCGCGCGCCGTCAGCGGCGGACACCCCGGCCGCGGCCAGCACGGGGTGCCCGTCCGCCGGACCGTCGTGGGACGCGGCACCGAAGAAGTCCTCCACATCGTCCGCGAGCAGCGGGACCGGGGCCGCGCCGGGTACCGGCCGGGGCCCGAGCCCGACGACGCGGGCCACCGCGGCCGGTACGGCCATCGGAGCCAGACCGGCCAGCTCCACCAGGTCCTCCGGCGCGTCCAGGAGCAGTGCAGCGGCCTCCGCACCGAGCCAGCCGGCGCCGTGCACCCCGCTGCCGTCCGTCGCTGCGCCGCGTACGGACAGCACGCACACCGGCTCGGCCAGCGCCTCCGCCACCGGCGCGACGCGCGGATGGGGCTGCCCGTCGGCCAGCACCCCGGCGTCCGCGAACGCACGCGGAAGACCGGCGCGCTCGCCCTCCGCCCAGTCGTAGAACGCCTCGAACAGCTCCGGAGAGAGCCGCAGCCGCCCACCCTCACCGTCGAAGTGCACCCCGGTCATGCGGTGCCGTCCCCTCCCCGGATACGGAAGTGCTCCACCACCGCGGCGAACAGGTCGGCCAGCGCGTCGTAGGCGAACGTCGCGGCCGAGGCGGTCACGGTGAACCCCCGGCCCCCGGCCGTCCACGCCCACTGCTCCGCCGTGATGGCCCCGGCCTCGGGGAGCACGTGGTGGAACAGCCGCCGCGTGCCGGTGCCCGCCGGCTGCTCGTCCAGCAGCAGGTAGTCCTGGAGGTGGCCGGCCAGTGCCCGGCCCACGGTCCGCTGCCACTGGTCGGCGCCGGCGTCCGCCACGTCCTCGGCCGTCACGACGACATTGGTGCGGAACGCCGCGCCGTCGCCCGGTTCCACCGCGATCAGCGCGACCGGCGGCCCCGGCGGCTCGACCGTCTCCCAGTGCGCAGGCAGCGCGATGCGGAACTCCCGGCCCTCGTACGGGCGCAGCTCGGTACCGGTCATGCGGGCTGCCCGGCCCGTTCCCTGAGGAAGGCGGCCACCCGGCGCGCCTTGCCCCTGGCCACGTCGAACACGTACGCGTCGCTCGCGGTCCGCACCACCAGCCGGGGGAACGGCGAACGCCTCCAGAACCCCGGCCGCGCACGGCCGTCCGCACCGGCCCGCGCGGGCACCACGGCCACGTCGGTGATCTCCGCCGCGGGCACGGTGATCACGGTCGGCTTCCCCCGGAGCGAGTCCTCCCGGCGGGTGGCGGCGAACCCGAGCCCCTGCGGGTACCAGGCCAGCGTGCCCGCGACGGTCCCCTTGCGCGCCAGCGCGTGGTCCTGCTCGTCGGTGTCCGGGTCACGCACCCAGCCGCCCTTCCACCGAGCGACGGCCTCGGCCCCGCCCCCGAGGCGCTTCCGGACTTCGTCCTGGCTGAGTACGGCGGGGGGCCGTGCTCCGGAGGACTCGGCGTAGGTCCCCAGCGCGCCCCGGCCGGCCGCCCCCTTGAAGTCCTTCTTGTGCTTCCCCTCGCGGAACCAGCGGGGGCCCCACCATTTCGGGGGCTCCGTCACACCGATGAAGATCATCACGAGGCAGAAGAGCGTGACCAGGCCGAACGGGATGATGAGTACCTTCGGCAGCCCGAAGAACACACAGATCCCCGCCCCGAAGAAGGGGAAGGCGAAGGCAGGGATGCCGATCAGCGCGAGCGAGGGACCCCGGTCGATGACCGCCCACGCACGGGCCTGCCGCGTCCGGCCGCGCCAGCACCACGCGGTATAGGCGATCCCCACCGCACCCGTGACGGCGAAGAGCAGACCGCTGATCCCCCACGCCTTCCCGTACTGGGTCTCCAGCCAGCCGCCGAGGAACGTCATCACCATCACGACGACGGGCGACCGGGGCGAGAAGACCGAGGGGGGTCCCTGTCGTGCCACTACGCACTCACTTTCCGAGCCAGCTGTTGAACGTGTCCGCGATCTTGCTGCCGACCCCCGAACCGGCCGCGGCACCGACGAGACCGCCCACCACCGCGCCCACCGGCGCACCGACCCCGCCGAACGCGGCACCGACCGCCGCGCCGGCCGAGGCACCGGCCTGCGCGCCGCCCCACGCGCCGAGGGTCGTCCCGGTGGCCTTGACCCCGGTGCGGGCGACGCGCTTCCCGGTCGACATATGGGGGTCCTGGGCGTCCTGGCCCCACTGGCTCAGGCCCGAGGTGACAGCGGTGAGCCCCAGGCTCACCCGGCCGCCCCACTTGCCCACCGTCAGCCACTTGTTCCTGCTGGCGGCGGCATACGGCTTGGCCTGCCAATTGGTGCTCCACATGCGCCGGTAGGTGTTCTTCCACAGCGGCTCGTTCTTCCACGCCACGTAGCCGTGGCCACCGCCCGGGAGGGGTCCCCTGGGCGCGAATCTGCCGTGCCTGTAGTAGCCCATCCACGACACGGCCGCCCCGAGGCCCGTCGTGCCGAAGCCGCCGAAGCCGAGGTATTCGCGGCCCCGCTCGGCCCAGTTCGTGCCGGGGCCGTCGTTCGTGGCGTTGATCTTGTCGACGGCGGTGCGCACGGCCTCGTCGTGTGCCGCGACCTTGTTCCGTACGGCCGAGGCGATGCGGTCGTTCTCCGCCACCAGCTCCGGCTTGTGCCGCCAGCCGTCACCCAGCGGCTTCGCCCTGGCGACCAGGCTCTCGGCATCGCGCTTCAGCTGCTGGAGCGACTTCTTGATCGGCGCTCCGGCGTCCGCGTATCCCTGCAGCGCGTCCGCCGTGGTCCGGGCGGCATCGGCGACCTTGGCCGCCTGCTGCTTGACGGGCACCATCTTTTCGGCGAGGAACGCACCGTGCGGCGCACCGTAGTTCAGCGCTACGTCCGCGGCCCACGCGCCGTCGATTTCCCCGCCCCGGGTCGCCAGACCGGAAGCGTGCCGGCGGACCTTCTGTACCGCCGCCGCCAGGTCACCGAAGTGCACGTCGTCCAGGGACGGAATGTCCTCCGGGTCGATGAGCGCGTCCGTCATTCACCGACCACCCGGCCCCAACCCGCTGTTTCCCGCGGAATTGGCCCGGTCGATTCCCTGGTGGGCGTTGCCCTTCATCTCGTGGTCCCCGTCGTCGAACATTCCGGTCGCCCGTCCGGCACCGTCCACCGTGCACGCCACCCTGGACGACATGATGCCGGTCTTCTGCTGGACGTCCCCCGACAGTCTGGCCAGGGCCCCGGCGAGGGCGCCACCGCTCGCGGCTCCGGCGTCGCCCAGCGCGTCGAGCAGCGCCCGGACGTCCGCGTCGATGTCGTCGCCCCGCCTGGTGGCCTTCCGGCCCGTTTCGTGCATTCCGCTCGGCGAAATGTCGAACTTCATGACTCGGCCCTTAATGCATTCCGTACTCCACTCGGGCATGCGGATGCGGCCACCCGCACCGCCCCAGTGAACCGGACCGCGCGGCACGGGGACAACCCCGGCCCGAATGGCGCGCCGCCTATTACCAGGGATGTCGGACAATACCGGGCGCGACGGCTTCGGATTGACGAAGCACGGCAAGAGCACGGCAAGAACGCGGCAAATGCGCGGCAGCGCCCCAGCACTTCATCGTCACCGCTTCAGCGTCAGCGCTTCAGTCACCGCTTCAGCGGAATTCAGTGTGCTCCGCGAGCGACTGCCACGTCCGTCAGCAGTGCCGTGCGGGAATTGAGTTCTGCCCAGGTGCCGCGCCAGGTCAGC
The DNA here is from genome assembly GCF_002920575.1 of Streptomyces sp. Ru73. Lineage (GTDB taxonomy): Bacteria > Actinomycetota > Actinomycetes > Streptomycetales > Streptomycetaceae > Streptomyces. The sequence goes on from NZ_PQSQ01000084.1 coordinate 11,975, forward strand.
AGGGCGATCGCGGCGGTCGGGAACTTCTCCTGGACCTGCTGGAGTTCCTTGCCGACGCCGTCGCCCGCCGTCGCCAGGATCGTGTCCCGCAGGCTCGGGTTGTGGCCGACCACCAGCAGCGTGGAGACATGGGGCGGGGCCTCGCGCACGACCGTGAGGAGTTCGGGTACGGGCGGGTGGTAGAGCCGCCGGTCGCGGTGGGCCGGGGGCAGTCCCGCCAGCTCCACCGCGGCCAGTTCCCACGTCTCCACCGTGCGGCGGGCCGTGGAGCACAGCACCAGGTCCGGCAGCCAGTCCGCCTCCGCCAGCAGGCGCCCGGCGGCCCGTGCGTCCCGGCGGCCGCGCGCGGACAGCGGCCGCTCGTGGTCCGCCGTCCCCGCGGGGCGGTCTGCCTTGGCGTGCCGCAGCAGCAGCAAGCGCCGGAGAGGTGAGGTCGTCATGCCGGGGCCCGTAACGTCGATGGTGCAACGGCATTGGCGGTGCTCGGTACGCGGGTGCCGTGCTCGGTGCGCGGTGCGCGGTGCTCAGTACTCGGTGCGGTGCTCGGTCGCGGGGCGGTGCTCGGTGCGCGGTGCGCGGTGCTCAGTACTCGGTGCGGTGCTCGGTCGCGGGGCGGTGCTCGGTGCGCGGTGGAGCACACAGTACGCGGAGACCCGGTGCGGCGGTCCCGGCAGCAGCCCGTCGTCACGGCTTTTGGACACCGGCCGGGCGGTCGCGCGCCACCGGTCCCCGCAGGGCCGGCACCGCTCCTTCACCCGTTGCGGGGGATGCCGTCCGCCGCGATCCGCTGCTCAATGACGTGCAGCCCCTACGAGAGGGAGGCGCACGATGACCGAGACCGGGCCCGTACAGCTGCTCGTGATCACCTTCGGTCCGGACGCGAGGTTCGAGGGGCGGATCATCGACGAGCTGGACGAACTCACGGCCACCGGCCGGATACTCGTCCTGGACCTGCTGGTCGTACAGAAGGAAACAGGCGGTGATCTCGTCGTCCTCGACTACCAGGCCGAGGGGATGGGCGACACGGTCAGCGCGCTGCTCGGGCTGAAACCGGGCACCATGCGGCCGGCGGAGGAAGCCTTCCCCGCGCTGGCCCCGGGACATGCCTTCGGGCTCGCGACGGACGACGTACGGCAGCTCGCCGACGCCCTCGCACCCGGTACCACGGCGGCTTTCCTGCTCCTGGAACACCGCTGGGCACGGAAGTTGCGGAGCGCGGTACGCGAGCAGGGCGGCGTACCCGTCGCGGAGGGCTTCCTCACCGAAGAAGCGCTCGCCCCCATAGCAGCGGAACTGCTCGCGGCCGCCGCCCGGCACGACGAGGGAACGGCGCAGGAGACCGTCAATCCGGGCACTGGCACTGGCACTGGCACTGGCACTGATGCGCTGATGCACTGATGCACTGCCAGAGCAGCCCGGCCCGGGGCCTGCGCGTACAGGCCCCGGGCCGGCGCCTTCCGCGGCGGGCCGTCGCCCTCCGTGAGGGGCAGCGGCCGGATTCGGCCACAATCGGCAGTGCCGCACGAAGCTGCACGAAGCCGCACGAAGCCGTGGAAGGAGCCGGGATGACCGAGGGGTTCAAGCGCCGCACGCCGAGCCGGTGGGGTGAGGGCGAGGCGCTGAAGCGGGAGATCCTCGCGGCCGCGGCGCGGATGCTGACGGAGTCCGGCCGGGAGGGCGATCTGTCGCTGCGCGCGGTCGCGCGCGAGGTCGGCATCGCGGCGCCCAGCATCTACCTGCACTTCAAGGACCGCGCCGAGCTGGTGTCGACGGTGACGGAGCGGGCCTACGCGCGGCTGGTCGCCGAGCTGCGCGACGCGGCGGAGCAGGCGGGCGGCGACGGGCCCCGCGCGGCGCTGCGCGCGATGGCGCAGCGGTACTGCCGGTACGCGGTGGACAACCCCAAGCTGTACCGGCTGATGTTCGGCATCGAGCGGATGGAGGTCTCCCGCGACGAGCTGGCGCACCATCCGCTGTGGACGGTGTACGAGGCGTGGGTCGGGGCGGTGGCCGCCTGCCGGGACGGGCGCAGCGGGACGGCGGAGGACGAACGCGTGGCCAAACTGCTGTGGTTCTCCCTGCACGGGATCGTGGCGATGGCCGTGGCGATGCCGTTCGCCGCCGACCGGCAGGGGATGGCGGAGATGGCGGACGACCTGCTGGAGCTGGCGCTGACCACATAGCAGCTGACCGAAGAGGCGCCGATCGACGAGACACTGGCCGAAGAGGTGCTGGCCGAAGAGGAACGGGATGCCGATCACCCACGGTTCAAATGGTTGCCTGAGGCGCCTAACGCTGTTAGGAAAGGGGAACTCCACCCCCTCTCCCGGAGGCCCGCATGACCGAGACCCTGCCGGACGCCCCCGCCGGTATGCCCGAGCACCCGATGCCCAGGGCGGCCGGGTGCCCCTTCGATCCGCCGCCGGCCCTGCACGCACTGCAGGCGGAAGCCCCCGTCTCGCGGGTCCGGATCTGGGACGGCAGCAGCCCGTGGCTGATCACCCGGCACGACCATCTCCGCACCCTGCTGGGCGACCCGCGCGTCAGCGCCGACCCCGCCCACCCCGGCTATCCGCACCGCAACGCCGGCATGAAGGTCAGCGACCAGACCCGGCAGACCTTCCTCACCATGGACGACCCGGAGCACGCCCGGCTGCGCCGGATGGTGACGGCGCCCTTCGCCATCAAGAAGATGGAGGCCCTGCGGCCGTCGATCCAGCGGATCGTCGACGACCTGATCGACGAGCTGCTCGCCGGACCGAAGCCGGTCGACCTGGTCGAGGCGTTCGCACTGCCCGTCCCCAGTCTGGTCATCTGCGAACTGCTCGGCGTGCCGTACGAGAAGCACGACTTCTTTCAGCGCAACACCAAGGTCATCGTGCGGCGCACCTCGACGTCGGAGGAGGTGCTCGCGGCCCGGGCGGCGCTCACCGACTACATGGACGACCTGCTGTCCGCCAAGCTCGCCGAGCCCACGGACGACCTGCTCTCCGTACTCGCCACCGAGCGCGTCGCCACCGCCGAGATGACACAACGTCAGGCGGCGGAGATGGGCGTGCTGCTGCTCGGCGCGGGCCACGAGACCACCGCCAACATGATCGCGCTCGGCACCCTGGCCCTGCTGCAGAACCCGGGCCAGCTCGCCCTGCTCCGCGACGCCGAGGACCCCGAGCTGGTCGCCGGCGCGGTGGAGGAGCTGCTGCGCTACCTGAACATCACCCACTCCGGGCGCCGCCGCGTGGCACTGGAGGACATCGAGGTCGGCGGCGAGGTGATCCGCGCCGGCGACGGCATCATCTTCGCCAACGACATCGCCAACCGCGATCCGGCCGCCTTCACCGGCGACCCCGACCGCCTCGACCTCACCCGCGACGCCCGCCGCCACGTGGCCTTCGGATACGGCGTGCACCAGTGCCTCGGCCAGCCCCTGGCACGCGTCGAGCTCCAGGTCGTCTACAGCACGCTGTACTCCCGCATCCCCACACTCGCCCTGGCCACGGACATCGACCAGGTGAAGTTCAAGCACGACGGGATCGTCTACGGCGTCTACGAACTGCCTGTCACTTGGTGACGCATCGTCACCGCCATACCGCCGAACGCCCGGCACCACCCCTCACCCCACCCCCACGACCGGAAACGAGACACCCCATGCGCGTGGAAGTCGACCAGCCCAAGTGCGTCGCCTCCGGACAGTGCGTCCTGGTGGCCCCCGAGGTCTTCGACCAGGACGATGACGGCATCGTCGAGCTGCTCGCCGAGCGCCCCGGACCCGAACACCACGAAAACGTACGGGAGTCGGCGGCGCTCTGCCCCGCCGCCGCCATCCGCCTGGTGGCGGAGTGACCACCGTTCCGCCACCGCACCGCGTGGTGATCGCGGGAGCCTCGGCGGCCGGTCTCGCGGCCGCCGAGGCCCTGCGGCGGGAGGGCTTCGAGGGCTCCCTGACCGTCGTCGGTGACGAGCGGCAGCCGCCCTACGACCGGCCACCGCTGTCCAAGCAGATCCTCACCGGTGCCTGGCCCGCCGAGCGCGTGGCGCTGCGCCGCCCCGCGGACCTGGAAGCGCTCGGCCTGGACCTGCGCCTCGGCAGCCCGGCCGCGGCGCTGTCCCCGGCCGTCCGCACGGTGACCCTCGCCGACGGCACCGCACTCGGTTACGACGCACTGATCGTGGCGACCGGGGTGCGGCCGCGGCGCCTGCCGCACTGCGGCACCCCCGGCGTGCACGTGCTGCGCACGCTGGAGGACGCCCTGGCGCTGCGGGACCGGCTGGGCGCCGGCGGGCGGCTCGTGGTGGTCGGTGCCGGGTTCCTCGGCGCGGAGGTGGCCGCTGCGGCCCGTTCGCTCGGTGCGGCCGTCTCCCTCGTCGAGCCCGCGCCCCTCCCACTCGCGCACGCCGTGGGGCAGCAGGTCGGCGCGTATCTCGCACAGCTGCACCGCGACCACGGCGTGGACCTGCGTACCGGTACGACGGTCGCCCGGATCGTGACCGAGGGCGGCCGGGCCACCGGTGTGCGGCTGGCCGACGGGACGCTGCTCCCGGCCGACGACGTGCTGGTGGCCATCGGTTCCGAGCCCAACACCGCCTGGCTGGAGGGCAGCGGCCTGGACCTGTCCGACGGGGTGGTGTGCGACCAGTACTGCGCCGCTGCGCCCGGCGTGTACGCGGCAGGGGACGTCGCGCGCTGGTTCAACCCGCTGTTCGGTACCGCCATGCGCATCGAGCACCGCACCAACGCGGCGGAACAGGGCATGACCGCCGCGCGCAACGTACTCGCCGCCGAACCGCGGCCGTTCGCGCCGATCCCCTACTTCTGGTCCGACCAGTACGGCGTCAGGATCCAGTCGTTCGGGTACCTCCGCGGGCACGACGAGGCGCGGGTGGTGGAGGGCGACCCGGCGAACGGCCGCTTCCTCGTGGCCTACCGCACCGGGCAGCGGCTCGCCGGCGCGCTGGCGGTCGGCATGCCGCCGCGCGCGCTGCACCGGTGGCGGGCAGCGCTCGCCGCCGGGACGGACTGGCGGACACTGACAGCGGACGTCCCGTCCGCCTGATCCGGGAACGCGCGCCTCCCGCCTGATCCGGCAACGCGCGTTTCCGGTCCGGTCCGGGAGCGCGCGCCGCCGTTCCCGCCCCGCCTCGTAGAAGCGACGCTTGCGTATCTTCTAAAGTGAGGGCCATGGAAGCGCGTGACGCTGCGGGGTGGGAAACGGCCGTGCTCGAGGGCGGACCGGCCGACGGGGTGCGCATCCGGGTCGCCGGGCGGCCACGGGTGCTGCAGGTGACCCGTCCCTGCGAGACGGAAGACCCGCAGGAAGAGGTGCGCGTGACCGCGCTGCACATCTACCGCCGGGACCCGAAGGTGAAGACCGAGCCGCTGCGGTACGGGTTCGACGGGGCCAGCCCCTGACCCGGCCGCTGCGCACCCGGTGATTCCTTTCCTGTTTGCGCAAGACGGGAACTGTGGCGGCGGGTGCGTCGTTGTTGCCGGTGTACGCGGTGCGGCAGGTACCGCGCGAGCCCGCGATGCCGACGGAGAAAGGCGTGGAAGACGGCCATGAGTGCGTCCCTGACCAAGGGCGGCAATGTGTCACTGAGCAGGCAGGCGCCCGGCCTGACCGCGGTGACGGCAGGACTGGGCTGGCAGGCCGGGCCCGGCTGCGACCTGGACGCCAGCGCGCTGCTGTGCGACCGGACCGGCAAGGTGCTCTCCGACGAGCACTTCGTCTTCTTCAACAACCTGAGCAGCCCTGACGGTTCGGTGACCCACTCCGGCGGCGGGCAGCCGGCCGGCGGGGACCGGGAGCGGATCCGGGTGGACCTGGACCGGCTGCCGGCCGAGGTCACCAAGGTCGTCTTCGCCGTCTCGGTGTACGAGGCCGAGCAGCGCGGGCAGACCTTCGGCGCGGTGTCGGCCGCGTACATCCGCCTCCTCGACCGGGACGGCGACACCGAGCTGGCCCGGTACGACCTGAGGGGCGAGGGCGCCGCCGAGACCGCGATGGTCTTCGGCGAGCTGTACCGGCACGGCGCGGAGTGGAAGTTCCGCGCGGTCGGACAGGGGTACGCCTCCGGGCTCGCCGGCATCGCCACGGACTACGGCGTCGACGTGCTGCGCGAGGCGGCTGCCGGTGCCGGCCCGGCCGGTGCGCCGGCCGCGCCCCCGCCGGCCACGGGCACCGCGGACAAGTTCCCGCCCGCGCCGGCCACGCCTCCCCCGTCCGCCCCCGTGCCGCACACCCCGACCGTCGCGGTACCGCAGTCGCCGCCCGCCGCCCCGCACCAGCCCACCGGGAGTTCCGCCATGACCTGTTTCTTCGATCCCCAGCACGGCCCCGGCACGATGACGGTGATGTGGTCGCCGCAGTGGGGCGTGCCGCGCCAGATCCAGGCGTGCGGCGGCTGCGCCCAGCGGGTGCAGACCACTCCCCCGCCGTACTACACGGACCCGCAGCAGGCCGGGTACGCACAGGCCGGTTATCCCCAGGCCGGGTACGGACAGGCCGGATACCCGCAGCCCGGGTACGCGCAGCCGACCCAGCCGGGGTACGCACAGCACGGTCACGCCCAGCAGTACGACGGCGGGCACCACGGGCAGGGGGGCCGGCGGTTCGGCACGGGGGCGCTCATCGGTGCCGGTGCGGCCGGCCTGGTCGGCGGCGCCCTGCTGAACGAAGCGTTCGACGACGACGAGCCGGACGTGATCGTCAACAACTACTACGAGGAGGAGTGACCGGACCGCCCGATTGGCAGGGCGCGTCCCGTCCCGCAGTGACCGGCCCGCCGCCCGGCCCCGCGCTTCCCTCTCCCGTACGGCGGGCTCCGGCGAGCGCCTAGACTTGGCGCGACCGATTCCGGGGCATGCGCCCCGGCCAGGAGGGAGAAGGACTGTGGCGGCAGGTGCCGGTGGACCGACGGATCCTCCTGCCGAGGTGCTGCGGGAAGCGGCCACGATCTTCGGGCTGCTGGCGTCCGAGCAGCGGCTGCACATCGTGTGGGCGCTGTCCCAGGGCGAGAGCGACGTGTCCGGGCTGGCGGAGCGGGTCGGCGGTGCCCTGCCCGCGGTCAGCCAGCACCTGACGAAGCTCAAGCTGGCCGGGCTCGTGGGTTCCCGGCGCGAGGGCCGCCGCCAGATCTACTACGTCGACGACGCCGACGTGGTCGCCGTGATGCGCATGATGATCGGCCAGCTGGCGGTGCGTTCCGGGGAGATCGGTACGGCGACCGGCAGGACCGGCACTTCCCCGTACTGAGACCCATGGAACCCGTGCCCGAGACCTCAGCGACACCGGTGGCCCCCACGGCACCCGGCCGGCCCGCCACCACGCGGGCGCCCGGTGGACCGGCCGTCGCCGGGCAGGGCGGGGAGCGGCTGGCCGGGCTGACGGCACTGCAGACGCTGCGGGCGCTGGACACCGGCCCGCGGGGGCTGACGGAGAGCACGGCGGCCGCGCGGCTGGACCGGTTCGGGGCGAACACCCTGCCCGCGTGGCGGACGGTGCCCTGGCCCGTACGGTTCCTGCGCAGCCTGCGCGATCCGTTCACGGCCGTACTGCTCTGCCTCGGCCTGGTGTCGGCCGTCACCGCGGCCTGGAGCACCGCGTGCGTGATCCTCTGCCTGGTCGCGGCGAGCTGTGCGCTGCGCGCCTCCGGGGAGCACCGGGCCGACCGGTCGGTGGCGGCGCTGCGCGGACTGGTCGCCACCACCGCGACCGTGCTGCGCCGCCCGGAGCCGGACGGGGGCGGGCCGCCGCAGGCCCGGGAGGTGCCGGTCGACGAGCTGGTGCCGGGCGATGTGATCCGGCTCAGCCCCGGCGACCTGGTGCCTGCCGACGTACGGCTGCTGCGGGCGCGGGGCCTGAGCGTGCACCAGGCGCCGCTCACCGGTGAGTCGGCCCCGGTCGCCAAGGAGGCGGTGGAGACGTCCCCGGAAGCGGGCGGGCCGTTCGCGCGGCCGCAGCTGTGCTTCCAGGGCAGCAGCGTGGCCGCCGGCAGCGGTACCGCTGTGGTGCTGGCGACGGGCGCCGACACCCGGTTCGCGGCCGTACGGGCAGGAGCGGGCCCGCGGGCCGCCGGCACCTTCGAGCGTTCCGTGCACGGCATCTCCTGGATCCTCATCCGCTTCATGCTGCTCACGCCGCCGCTGGTGCTGATGGCGGGGGCGGCGCTGCACGGGCGGGGCCTGGAGACGCTGCCGTTCGCTGTGGCCGTGGCGGTCGGGCTGACCCCGGAGATGCTGCCGGTCGTGGTCACCGCGTGCCTGGCCCGCGGCGCGGCGCTCCTCGCCCGTACCCACGGTGTGATCGTCAAGCGGCTTCCCGCGCTGCACGACCTCGGCGCGGTCGAGGTGCTGTGCCTGGACAAGACCGGCACCCTCACCCAGGACCGCCCGGTCGTCGACCGCGCGCTGGACGAGCAGGGCCGGGAGGACCCGGCCGTGCTGGACTGGGCGGCGGTCAATGCCTGGTGGACGCTGCAGTTGGCCGACCTGCCGGCGCCGGACACGCTCGACGAGGCGGTCATGGACGCCGCCGACGAGTCCGCCTTCCTGGCCCACGACGGCGTGGCGGCGCTCCCCTACGACCCCGTACGCCGGCTGGCCACCGCCGTCGTCCAGACGCCCGGCCGGCTCGGCCGCCACACCCTCGTCGTCAAGGGCGCGGTCACCGACGTCCTGGAGCGGTGCGCGCTGGAGCCCGCGGAGCGGGCGCGGCTGGCGGAGCTCGCCGCCCGCGAGGCGGCCGAGGGCCTGCGCGTACTCGCCGTCGCCACGGCCGAACGCCCGGCCCGGCTGCGCGACTACACCCCGGCCGACGAACGCGGCCTCACCTTCCGCGGCTTCCTCACCCTGCGCGACGCCCTCGCGCCCACCGCTGCCGACGCGCTGCGCGCGTTCACCGCCCGCGGCCTCACCGTGAAGATCCTCACCGGTGACCAGGCCGGCACGGCCGTACGCGTCTGCCACGACCTGCGCATCGCCGTGCAGCCCGACGCCGTCCTCACCGCGCGGGACGTCGAAGCGCTGGACGACGCGGAGCTCGCCGAGGCGGCCCGCCGTACGACGGTGTTCGCGGAGTGCGCGCCCGAGCACAAGGGCCGCATCGTGGCCGCCCTGCGGTCCGGCGGCACGACCGTGGGCTTCCTCGGCGACGGGGTGAACGACCTCCCGGCGCTGTACGCCGCCGACGTGGGCATCGCGCCGCGCGGCGCCGTTGACGTGGCCCGCGAGAGTGCGGACGTGGTCCTCGGCGACAAGGACCTCACCGCGATCGACCACGCCGTCACCGCAGGCCGGTACAGCAGCGGCAACATCATCACGTATCTGCGCGTCACGCTCTCCTCGAACCTGGGGAACGTCATCGCGATGCTCGCCGCCGCGCTGCTGGTGCCCTTCCTGCCGATGCTCCCGGCCCAGGTGCTGGCGCAGAACCTGTGCTTCGACGCCGCGCAGCTCGCCTTCGCCCACGACCGGCCGCACCCCTCGGTGCTGCGCCGGCCGACCGCCCTGCGTCCGCGCGACGTCCTGCGCTTCATCAGCGTCTTCGGTGCCCTCAACGCGGTCGCCGACCTGGCCACGTTCGCGCTGCTGGCGCTCGTGCTCGACTGGCCCGGCGTGACCGACCGGGAAGCGGCCTTCCACTCCGGCTGGTTCACCGAGAACCTGATCACCCAGGCGCTGGTCATGGTGCTGCTGCGTGCGGCGAGCCGATGGCGCGCCACGGGACACACCGGGCCGCGCGCGCCGGGCCCGGTCGGCCGGGCCGCGGCCGCGCTCACCGTCGTCGGGCTGCTGCTCCCGGTCTCGCCGCTCGGCCCGCTGCTCGGCATGGGGGCACTGCCGGTCCCCTACTACCTGCTGCTCGCGGTGGTGCTCACGCCGTACGCCGCTGCCCTGCTGGTCGCCGGGGCGCGGTCCCGGCGGCTCAGGACCTGACGGTCCCGCCGCCGGCCGGCCGGTGCGCCGCGGCGGGACTCTCCGTCCGGGCGGGGTCGTGCGCCGCCGCGGTTTCGCGGTCGGCGGCGACCTCGTACGCCGTGGCCGGTTCGTGCGTCGCCTGCCGCTGCTCGTCGTCCTTCATCGCCTTGGTCTCGCTCTTGAGGATCCGCAGCGACTTGCCCAGTGCGCGGGCGGTGTCCGGCAGCTTCTTGGAGCCGAACAGCAGGACGAGCACGATCGCGACGATCAGCAGATGCCAGGGCTCCAGCCCATTGCGCAGAAACACTGTGTCCCGCCTTCCCTCATCCCTCATGCCGTGAGCCCCGCGCACCGGGGCCCACAAGAACACTTGCTACATTGCGCAATCATACAACCGCGGGGCCGGCGCATGCCGTGCCGACGCCGAGTCGTCCCCGCCCGCGCACGACACCGGACGAATGAGGGTGCACCATGCCTGGCAGCCACACAGCGCGCGCTGACCGCCGCCCCAGCAGGCGGGCTGCCCGCAGAGCACGGCGCAAGCGGGGCCGCGGGCGGGTCCTCGCGGCCACCGCGCTCTCGCTCCTGCTGCTGGTGGCCGCCGGGGCCGGCTGGGTGTACCTGCGGCTCAACGGCGACATCAGCACCTTCGGCGCGGACGGGCTGAGCCGGGACCGGCCCGGCGCGAGCGCCGGCGGCCAGAACGTGCTGGTCATCGGCTCCGACTCGCGCTCGGGCGACAACAGCAGGCTGGGCGGCGGCAAGGGCGACATCGGGCGCTCGGACACCGCGTTCCTGATGCACATCTACGGCGACAGCCGGCACGCGGTCGCGGTGTCCTTCCCGCGCGACACCCTCGTCGACATCCCGGCGTGCAAACTCCCCGACGGCACGTGGACCGAACCGCGTACCGACGCCATGTTCAACTCGGCCTTCACGGTCGGCGACACCGCCCAGGGCAACCCGGCCTGCACGCAGAACACCGTGGAGCACCTCACCGGCCTGCGCGTCGACCACACCGTCGTGGTGGACTTCGCCGGCTTCGCGAAGATGACCGACGCCGTCGGCGGGGTGCCGGTCTGCCTGCCCAAGGACATCTACCAGGGCGACCTGAACCCCCACCGCGGCTCGCGCGGCAAGCGGCTGTTCGCCAAGGGCCCGCAGACCGTCTCCGGACAGCAGGCGCTGGACTACGTACGGCTGCGGCACGGCATCGGGGACGGCTCCGACATAGGGCGCATCAAGCGGCAGCAGGCGTTCGTCGCCGCCCTGGTGAAGAAGATCAAGGAGGACGGGCTCACGCCCACGCACCTGATGCCGCTGGCGGAGGCGGCCACCTCCGCGATGACCGTCGACCCCGGCCTCGGCACGGCCGACAAGCTCATCTCCTTCGCGATGTCGCTGCAGGACATCGACCTGCACAACACCAAGTTCCTCACTCTGCCCTGGCGTTACCAGGGCGCCCGGGTGGCGATCCAGCACCCGCAGGCCGACGAGCTGTGGGCCGCGCTCCGCGCCGACCGCACCGTCGACGGCAAGGACGCCAGCGGCAAGTCCGGTGACGGCAAGGCGAAGGAGAAGCGTCCCGCCGTCTCCCCCACCGCGAGCGAGCCGGTCAACGGCGCCGGCATCAGCGTCACCGTCTACAACGGCACCACCACCAGCGGCCTCGCCGCCCGGGCCGCTGAGACGCTCAAGGGCGACGGCTTCACCGTCGGCGGCACCGCCACCGCCGAGACCCAGGACCTCGCCACCACCGAGATCCGCTACGGCCCCGGCCAGGAGGCCCGGGCCCGTACCGTCGCACGCGTCTTCCCCGGCGCGCGGCTGACGTCCGTCGCCGACAACGGCATCACCGTCACCCTCGGCCGGGACTACGCCGACGCTCCCCGGCCCGGCGCCTCCTCGGACCTCTCCGAGCAGGTCGGCGACACGGCCCGGACCGCCGACGACAACCCGTGCAGCAACCTCTCGTACGGCTGACCGGGGCGGGGCCCGCCGCGGGGCGGCCAGTAGGCTCGACGCTCTCCGGAGGGAGGACCGCTCCGGTACGCGCAGGAGGCAGTGGTGGTGTTCGGCAGGGGGCGGGACGCGGCGGTGCAGGAGCCGCCGGTGGAAACCGTCGCGTGGCAGACGGTGTGGACCTTCGTCATCGGTTCCGTGGAACGGCCCGAGACGCCCCGGCGGAAGCGGACCGGATGGGGGCCGCGCGCGGTGCGCGTGCCCAGGGGCGGCAGGAACGACCTGGTGCTCGCCCCCTGCGCGTACGTCGGCACCGCGGCCGGCACCGGACCGGACTCCGCCACCGGTCCCGCGCGCCCCGAACTCACGCTGTACGAGGACGCCGCGGCCCGGCGGCTGCTCTGCTACGTCGAGGAGCCGCGGGAGGCGGACGGGGAACGCCACCACGTCGTACGGGACGGGCGGGGCGAGGTGCTCGGCACACTGCGCCGCCTCCCGCCCAGGCGGCCCTTCAAACACACCTGGCGCCTCGACCAGCCCGGCCGCCCGGAGATCACCGGCCGCAACGCCTGGGCGAGCGGCAGCGCCAGGGAGGTCGCGGGACGGGCCGCCGGGCGGCTGGCCACCGCGCTCGCCGACGGCCTGTTCCGCCCCGGCGACGGCGGCGACCTGCCCGCCTCACCGCGGACGCTGGAGTGGCGGGCGGCGGACGAGACCGTCATGGTCTCCGAGGGCAGCGAGAAGGTCAGCATCCGGGCGGAGTGGCTGGACCGCAGGCTGGCCTTCGCGTTCGCGCTCGTCGGCGACGACTGAGGACCCGGACTGGGACCGCCCAACGCCCGCCGGGCGCACGGCGTTCCAGCCCTCTGACATGCATTAACGTGCTGCTCCATGGCAATACCGCACACCGGGCCCGCGGGGGACCCGGCCACGGACGAAGCGGACCGCTGGGTGCCTCCCACCGCGGTCGAACACGCGCTGCTGGCGGCCAAGTCGCGGGGCGACTGGTGGACGTACCTCAAGGTGCTGATGACGGAGGAGCTGTTCACCGTGCTCTTCAAGGAGGAGTACGACCGGCTCGGCGACGACGCCGCGACGCTGCTCCTCGGCGACCCGGCGGACGGGCAGTGCGTACCCCTCTACACCCGCGGGCTGCTGCCGCGCCGGGACGATCTGGTGGTCTGCAAGCTGCGCTTCCCCATCGGGCGGACGGAGACCGCCGACGGCACGCCCGCCGGAGTGGTCGTGAACCCCGGCAGCCCCTGTTCGGCACGTATCCCGTACGACGCGAAGAAGTACCGCGAGTGGGGCCGCCTGGAGCGCCGCATCCAGCGCCGCGGCCATGACGACGACGAACTGCTCACCAAGCACACCGGCCCGCTGACCGGCCCCCTCGCGCACGGCCTCGCCTGCGGCGGTCATCTCGCCGTGCACAACCAGGTGCTGTGGAACGAGGTCGGCGAGGTCTACGACGACTACCCCGGGGACGTGGAGTGCCTGCGCGACTCCTGGGGCGTCACGGACCGGGAGGGCTGGCAGGAGCAGCTCACGTACCTGCTGCGCGGCGAGAACAGCCCGCCGCACCCGGAGTTCGCCCTCCGCGTGCGCAACGCGCTCCTCGCGGAGCGGCCCGGCCGCCCGGTGGATCCGGAGGAGTGGCGCGGGCTGGCCGTCGCCGACGTGCGGGAGCGGGGCGGCGACGAACGGGACGCCGCCGCGGTGCGGGAGGCCGTCGGCCGCATCCTCCGGTACGAGGCCCGCTTCCGGGCCGACGGCCTGCTGACGCCGGACGGTCCCGGCAGCGTCGTCACCTCGGCGCTCGCGTACGACTACGGGCGCGCGGTGAACTTCGCCCGCTGGGGGCTGGGCGCGCGCTACGCCGGTCAGGAGGAGACCGAGGCGGCGGTGGTCCGCGCGGGCGAGCTGTCCCGTGCCGCGTACTCCTCCTGGGCCGGCTTCTCCGCCGGTTACGTCCTGGGCCGCGCCCTCCGCTTCGACGAGGAGTCCTTCGGCCACATGTACGCCTCGGCCCTCAGCCCCCACCGCATCCTCATGGGCCACCCCGAAAGTCCTTGGCGGGCCATCCCGTTCAGCAGTCCGTGACCGGCTGTCCGGTCCGCCGGGCGGTGTGCGCGGCCGGGTGCGGAGCCGCGGTGTCCGGGCCGTCGAGGTACCGGAGCAGCACGGCGGCCTCGGCACGGAGCCGCGCGGCCCGGTCCGCGTGCGCCGGTGCGGTCAGCTGCGCCGCTGCCGCCAGCCGCTCGTCCGCCTCGGCACGCACGATCTCCGCCGCCTCGCGCTCGCTCAGCTCCTTGCGCACCGCTTCGGTGGCACCGGCGCCGACGGGCGACTCCTCCAGAGCCGAGGCACCGGCCGCGCCCGGGCCCACGGGCACCGCCTCGGCGTTGTCCAGCGCGGCAAGCGTCGCGCGCAGGGCGCTCACCGCGGACTTGTCACCGGAACGCATCGCTTCCGGCAGTGCTCGACGCATACGGACTCGCAGGGACATGCCGGCGACCCTATGGCCGTGCCTCTGCCACCACAACGGAATATGTGTGCCCCTGCGTATGGGATAAGTTGTCCCACCATGACCACGGTTCTCCCCCGCAGACGACCTGGGCGGACCGCACTTTCCGCAGCGGTCGCGGCGCTCCTGCTGACGTCCTGCGCATCGGCCGACGGCGACCGCGACAGCGCCCGGCAGGACGATCCGCACCTCCTGCGCGGCTTCCGCTCGTGGCTGGCGTCGGACGACGCGCCGCACGACGCCGAGTTGGGCGCGCATGTGCTGTCCGTACGGCTGCGGTACGCATCCGGCCGCCGGGCCGGGGTGGCCGATGTGCTCACGGACTACGGGCCGTGGGGTTCCGCCGAGACGGAGGTCGGGCCGCTGGCCGCCGCGTTCCGGGAGTGGTGGGACGACGACCCCGCGGCCGGCAGCGCCACGTTCCGGGGGCAGGGCGGGAAGGTCGCGAAGGAGGAGGCACTGTACGGCGGTGCGGAGCCCGTCAACCTGCTGGCGGATTTCCGGTCCTGGATCGCGGCACACCGTGCGAAGGGCCGGGACCGGGCCGGGCACGTCGCTTCGCTCGCCATCGGGTACGGCCGTGGGGGTCAGGGCGTGGTGAGCGTGGCCACGGATTACCTCATCCGGGAGGAGCCCAGGACGGCGGAGTACGTCGATGCGCTCGCGCGGGATGCCGTGGCGTGGTGGGACGGTGACGAGGGGGCCGGCAGCGTCACCGTCAGCAGCGCGGACCAGGGGGCGCACAGCGAGCGGGAGCTGACGGCAGCGCGCTGACCGCGCGTCAGCCGCGCTGCATGGCGCGGGAGTTGAGGGTGACGCCGAGGAGAGCACTCCCACATACAGCAGGGCGGCGACGGTGCCGGTGTGGACCGGGAGGCTGCCGTGCGCGCTGAGGTCCCAGGCGCAGGCGGGGGCCAGGAACGCCGTGCCCAGGAGGAAGGTGGCCAGCAGCAGGCTGTACCCGGCGAGCCGACTCCCCGGCTCCCCGGCTCTCTCCGGTCCTCCGCGCGCCGCAGCCGCCCCATTGACGGCGGTCAAGCACGGGGATTACGTTATGAACATGTTCAGTGAACAGGTTCAGTCGCGGCGCGCCGTATGACGTCGCGCAGGGAACAGCGGGAAGCCACCCGCGAGCGGGTCATGAGCGCCGCGGGGCGCCTGTTCGCCGCGCGCGGCTTCGAGTCCACCACCGTCCGGGAGATCGCCGGGGAGGCCGGGGTGAGCGTGGGCACCGTGATGGCGGTCGGCGACAAGGCGGCGATCCTGGTGGAGCTCTTCGACCGGCGCATCGACGCGCTGCACCGCACGCGTGCCGAGAAGGCCGCGGCGAACCGCACGGCTTCCTCCCCCGGCCGCCCCGCCGACGAGATCCTCGCCCTCTTCGCGCCGTTCGTCGATCTCTTCTACGGCGATCCCGCACTGGCCCGCCAGTACGCGGCGGCCCTCGTGACCGGCAAGCACCGGGCCGGCGTCTTCCACGAGCTCGCCGCGGTGCTGCGGCGCGAGATCGGCGACGTCCTCGCGCGCGCCGGCTTCACTCCGGAGGCGGCCGCCCGTGGTGCGGCCGCGATCCACCTCGCCTACCTCGGCACGCTCTTCGCCGGCGCGGGGGCCGGCGGGGACGACCCGAGCGGGCCCGTCGACGACCTCGTCTCCGTCGTGCAGTTCATCACTGAGCACCAGGAAAGCGAGCAGCAATGACCCTGATACCGGACCCGTGGTGGCCGCAAGCACTGCTCGCGGGCGTCCTCGTCGTGGACGCCCTGATGTCCGTCCGCCCGCCGGCCTTCATCCGCGGCTGCCTGAACGGGGTCGGGTTCCCCGAGGACTGGTGGTGGACGCTCGTCGTGATCAAGCTCCTCGCGGGGGCGGGTCTGATCACCGGCATCTTCGTGGCGGGCATCGGCGCGGCGGCGAACGCCGGCGTCATCTGCTACTTCCTCGCCGCGTCCGCCGCCCACGTCCGGGCGCGCTTCCTGCAGTCCGAGTTCTGGCTCAACTGCCTCGGCCTGCTCGCCCTCTCCACGGCCGCCCTCGTCGTGTCCTACGCATCCAGCCTGTGAGGACCGCCGGGCGTCAGCGCCCGGCGGCACGCATCAACGGCCCTGGAGCGCCCTGACGTTGTCCCCGAAGGTCCAGCCCTTGGACCCGTCCCAGTTGAGGGACCAGGTCATCAGTCCCTTCAGGCCGCCGTTGTACGTCTTCCATGCCTGCGAGACCTGAGCGGGCGTCATGTACCCGCCGCCCGCGCCCGGTTGGGCGGGGAGGCCGGGCACCTGCTTGTCGTAGGGCACCTTGATGGTGGTGCCCTGCACGACGAGCCCCTTGTTCAGGCAGTCGGTCTGCGCGGTGAACCCGGCGACCGTGCCGGCGGAGTAGGAGTCGCCGGAGCAGCCGTACATGCTGCCGTTGTAGTACTGCATGTTGAGCCACCACAGACGGCCGTTGTCCGCGTACTTCTTGATGATGGGCAGGTACGCGCCCCAGATGGAGCCGTACGTCACGCTGCCGCCGGTCACGTACGCCGTCTCGGGGGCCATCGTCAGGCCGAAGTTCGACGGCATCTTCGCGAGCACGCCGTCGATGATGCGGATGAGGTTGGCCTGGGAGGGCGAGAGCTGGCTGATGTTGCCGCTGCCGGTGAGGCCGGTTTCGATGTCGATGTCGATGCCGTCGAAGTTGTACTTCTTCAGGATCGGCACGAGGGTGTCGACGAACCGGTCGGCGACGGCCGAGGAGCTGAGGTCGATGCCGGCCGCGGCCCCGCCGATGGACATCAGCAGGGTCGCGCCGTTCGCCTTCGCCTGGCACATCTCGGCGGGCGTGGGGACCTTCACCGTGGCGTCCATGCCGTCCTCCCAGAGGACGGTGCCGTCCGAGCGGATGACGGGGAAGGCCGCGTTGACGACGTTGTAACCGTGCGCGCCGATACGGGAGTCGGTGACCGGGATCCAGCCGAGTCCGGGGTGGACGCCGTTCGCCGCGCCGTCCCAGTTCTCCCAGTAGCCCTGCAGCACCTTGCCCGCGGGGCGGGACTTCACGGGGCACGTGTCGGCCTGCGGTGCGGTGGCCGTGGCGGGTGCGGCGGAAGCGGCGGCGGCCGGCAGCTGCGCGGCACACACCAGCGCGAGTCCGGCGCCCAGCAGACGGAAGACCTTACCGATCATGCGGTGTCCTCTCTCGCCATGGCGCGCGCGGGGCCGTCATGGCCGGGATGACCGGGTGAGTGGCCATACCGTAAATTGGTCCAGACCTGAGGTCAATGGGTCTGGACCAATCCCGAGGAGAGGCTGAGCGAGCGTCAGCGGGTGTTGGTCAGCCCGCCGGTGACGGCGACGATCTCGCCCACGGTGTAGCTGGAGTCCGCGTCGGACGCGAGGTAGACGTACGTCGGCGCGATCTCCTCCGGCTGGGCCACGCGTCCCATCGGTCCCTGGCTGCCGAGCTGGGCGAGGCCGTCCATGGGCATGTTCTGGTCGGCGACGTTGAGCACCGTCCAGGTGGGGCCCGGGGCGACCACGTTCGCGCGGATGCCGTCCTTGGCCAGGTGCGAGGCGATCGACTTGGTGAAGTTGACCAGCGCGGCCTTCGCGGCCGCGTAATCGATCATGGTGTCGCTGCCCTTGAGCGCCTCTTCCGACGCGGTGGCGATGATCGCGTCACCCGCCCTCAGGTGCGGGCGCGCGGCCTGCAGCAGGTGGTAGTACGCGTAGACGTTGACCTTGAAGGACCGGTCCCAGTCCTCGAAGGAGAGCTGGGACAGGTCCGTCTGGCTGTTCAGGTGGGCCGCGTTGTTCACCAGGACGTTCAGGCCGCCCAGCTCCGACACGGTCCGCTCGACGGCCTCCCGGCAGAAGGACTCGTCCGCCAGGTCACCGGCGATCAGCAGGCACTTCCGGCCCTCGGCCTCCACCGCGCTGCGGGTCTCCGCCGCGTCCGGCTCCTCCTCGGGCAGGTACGTCACGGCGACGTCGGCGCCCTCGCGCGCGTACAGGATCGCCACCGCCCGGCCGATGCCCGAGTCCCCGCCGGTGATCAGCGCCACCTTGTCGCGCAGCTTCCCGGCGGCGCGGTAGCGCTCGGCCTGGTACCGCGGCCGCAGCTCCATGTCCCGCTCCAGCCCCGGCGGCTGCTGCCGCTGCTTGGGGTAGGGCGGCTTCGGCTCCGAGGTGACCTGCGGCTCGGTGCCGCGGGCGCTGCCGTTGTCCTGCATGGGGAAGCCTCCTGAGTGTCTGCCGCGGGCGGCGGTGGCCCGGTCCCTCCGATCACCTGTGACGCCCTACGCGTAACCTTCGAGCACCGTTTACAAACGGGACCAAACGGGACAGGCGTCACGCGACCGCTCCACGGTGGCCGCGCCGGCAGCCGAAAGGGTGACCCCGGCGGACCCGAATGGAGCCGGCCGGGCCCCCGGCCACTCCGGCGGCTCCCGGTGAGAAACTGTGGTCATGTCCTCGTCCAGCCGCACCGTCCACGCCGTACCCGACGCGCTCGCCTACCTCGCCGGCGGCTGGCGCGTACGGCGCGAGCTGTCCGACGGCCGGGGCACCGGCAGCTTCACCGGCCGGGCCGAGTTCCGCGCCGGGGACACGGACGGCGAGTGGCTGCACGAGGAGGAGGGCGTCGTGGAGTGGGGCGGCGCGACGCGGAACGCCGGCCGGACCCTGCGGATGCTGCCGCTCCCGGACGGCACGGCGGAGGTGTCCTTCGCCGACGGCCGCCCCTTCCACCTGCTGGACCTGCGCAGCGGCCACTGGACGGCCGTCCACCAGTGCGCCGCCGACCGGTACGAGGGCACCTTCACCGTCCTCTCCCCGGACGAGTGGCACCTGCGCTGGGCCGTCAGCGGCCCCGCCAAGGACCAGCTCCTCACCTCGGTCTACCGCCGCGACCGCCGCTGACCGGACCGCCGGCCCCGCCGCTGACCGGACCGCCGGCCCCGCCGCAGACCGGCCGCGGGGGCGCCGGGCGGGGTGGTACGAGCGGCCCCGCGCCGGTGCCGGTGGCCGGACCGGGGAGGCAGGTGTGCGGGCAATTCGGGCGCAGGAGTACCGTCGGGTACGCCCCCGGGCCGCGAAGTGAGGAGCTTGTTCACACCATGCCGCCAACCCCGACGCCGTTGCCGATGCCGTCCCCCGTGCCGTCACGGGGAAGCGTGTCCCCCCAGCAGGACCTGCAAGGGCACCCGAACCGGACCGCCCTGGTCGAGGACCTGATGCAGCGCTTCCCGCACATCCCGCGGGAAGCGGTGATCAAGGAAGACCTGCTCCGGGGCGGGATGGCCTTCGACGATTCCGCGCTCAGCGAGACCACCGACGAGGCGACCGGCGAGGTCAAGCCGAAGTCCTACTTCATCTTCTCCTTCGACCACCGCACGCTCCCGGAGCTGGGTGAGGCCGCGCTGCGCCGGCCCCCGGAGGAGGTCGTGCTCACCGGCGGCCCGTACGACCTGCGGCGTACCGTCGTCTCGGTGCGGGTGAACCCCGACTCCCCGTACCGCGTGCAGGCGGGCGAGGACGGCGCCCTCGGGCTCTACCTCGACGGGAAGCGGATCGCGGACGTCGGCCTGCCGCCGATGCCGGACTACTACCGGCACACGCTGGCCAACGGCAAGTCGGTGATGGAGGTGGCGCCCACCATCCAGTGGGGCTACCTGATCTACCTGACGGTCTTCCGGGTCTGCCAGTACTTCGGCGCCAAGGAGGAGTGCCAGTACTGCGACATCAACCACAACTGGCGCCAGCACAAGGCCGCCGGGCGCCCGTACACGGGCGTGAAGCCCGTCGAGGAGGTGCTGGAGGCGCTCCAGATCATCTCCGACCACGACACCCTCGGCGCCTCCAGCGCGTACACCCTCACCGGCGGTTCGATCACCTCGCAGGTGCAGGGCAAGGACGAGGCGGACTTCTACGGGATGTACGCCAAGGCCATCGAGGAGCGGTTCCCCGGCCGCTGGACCGGCAAGGTCGTCGCACAGGCGCTGCCCAAGGACGACGTCAAGCGGTTCCACGACTACGGCATCCGCATCTACCACCCGAACTTCGAGGTGTGGGACAAGCGGCTCTTCGAGCTGTACTGCCCCGGCAAGGAGCGGTACGTCGGCCGTGAGGAGTGGCACCGCCGCATCCTGGACTCGGCCGACGTCTTCGGGCCGCGGAACGTGATCCCGAACTTCGTCGCCGGCGTCGAGATGGCGGCACCGTACGGCTTCGACACGGTGGACGAGGCCATCGCCTCCACCACCGAGGGCCTGGACTTCTTCATGTCCCACGGCATCACCCCGCGGTTCACCACCTGGTGCCCGGAGCCGACGACGCCGCTGGGCAAGACCAACCCGCAGGGCGCGCCGCTGGAGTACCACATCCGGCTGCTGGACGCCTACCGCTCGGCGATGCAGCGGCACGGGCTGTCCTCGCCCCCCGGCTACGGCCCGGCCGGCGCCGGCCGCGCGGTCTTCTCGGTCAGCTCGTTCATGGACACCCTGCCCCCGGAGGAGGGCGCCCCGGTCTCCGCGGGGTGACCTGCTGAAACAGCGGAAGCCGGGCCGGGACGCCGCTGTGCGCCCGGCCCGGCTCCGTACGCCGTCAGGCCGCCACGGGCTGCGGCTGCCGCGGGACGAGGCGTCCCGTGCGGGCGAGGGCCGCGACCGAGGCCGCACACGCCAGGCCGGTGGCGGTCAGCGCACCCCAGGCCAGCCACAGCGCGTCATGCCGCTGGGCGAAGTCCCAGAGCGCTCCGATGACGAGGTTGCCGAGGGTGATGCCGAGCCCCGAGAAGGTGTTGTAGAGGCCGTAGTGGGTGGCGACCAGGCGGTTGCCGGACAGGGCCACCACGGTGTCCATCTCGAACGGGTAGACCACCGCCGAGCCGGCGGCGAGCAGCGCCACCGCCGCGACCAGGGACGCGACGACGGCCACGGTGGAGCCCGGCGGGGTGAGGGCGAGCGGCAGGAACGCCAGACCCATCGTGGCCAGCCCCCGCACCAGCGCCGCGCCGGGCTGCCACTGCCGCTTCGCCCAGCGGGTCAGGCGGAGCTGCCCCGCCACGGCGACCGCGGCCGAGACGACGAACAGCCCGCTGGTGACCGTGGTGCCCCGCGCGCCGAGGGCGTCGGACGCGGCCAGCGGCAGGGCCAGGTAGACCTGGAAGGCCAGGAGGTAGGACCCGGTCATGGCGGCGGAGAAGAGCAGAAAGGGCCGGTTCGACAGCACCGTGCGCCACTGCGTCAGGACGCCGCCCCGGTCCTCGGCGTGCTCGCGGCGTGCGGGCAGCGCGCGCCACTGCAGCAGGGTCAGTACGGCGAAGAGCACGGCCGCGGTCGTGCACACCAGGCGGAAGTCGGCGACCAGCAGGGCCAGCCCGACGAGCGGGCCGAGGAGCATGCCCGCCTGGTAGTAGACGTTGAAGGTGGCGAAGGCGTCCACCCGCCGCTCACCGGCTTCGGCGGCGAGATAGGCACGCACGGCCGGGTTGAAGAGGGCGCCGGCGAATCCGGTGGCGGCCGAGGCCGCGAGGAGGGCGGGCACGTTGTCGACCCAGCCGAGCAGCCCGAAGCCGACGGTGCGCAGCAGGCAGCCGGCCATGATGGGGGCCTTGTAGCCGAAGCGGTCGGCGAGGGTGCCGCCGATGAGGAACATGCCCTGCTGGGAGAGGTTGCGCACGCCGAGTACCAGGCCGACGGCCCAGGCTGCCAGGCCGAGCCCGTGGGAGAGGTGGGCGGCGAGGTAGGGCATGAGCATGTAGAACGCGAGGTTGATGGCGAACTGATTGGCCATCAGCAGCTGTACGGGGGAAGAGAAGGAGCGGGTCTGCCGCCACAGCGTCCTCACGCGGTCACCTCCGCTGCCGCGCAGTCCTCGTGGGCAGCGTGCCCGGCGCCCAGTGGGTTCGGCCGGCTGGGCGGACTCAGTGTGTTCCCAGGGCCCGGCGAGTTCAGCGGGTCGACGACGGTGGTGCAGCGGGTCCACCGGGTGACCGTCGCACTGCCGGGATGGCCGAGGTGTTCCGGTTCGTCGGCCACCCGGTGGTCCAGCAGACCGTGCGTACGGCAGTAGGAGTCGTCGAAGACGGTGCCGACGTACCGCTGCGGCCCGTCGGGGAAGACGGTGACGATCCGCGACTCGGCCGGCATGCGCGCCGCCAGCCAGCGGGCCACCAGGGCGACCGCGCCGACGCTCCAGCCGCCGGTCGCGTACTGGCAGCGGGCCAGGGTACGGGCGGCCCACACGGCCTCGGGGGCGGCGACCCAGTGGACCTCGTCGAACAGGTCGTACGCGACGTTGCGGGGATGGATGCTGCTGCCCAGACCGCGCATCAGGCGCGGCCCGGCGGGCTGGCCGAAGATGGTCGATCCGGTGGTGTCGACGCCCACGATCCGCAGGTGCGGGAAGTAGCGCCGCAGTACCGAACCGACCCCGGCGGAGTGGCCGCCGGTGCCGACCGAGACGACGAGGGCGTCGATGCGGCCGAGCTGGGCGATGAGTTCGTGGGCGAGCGGTGCGTAGGCGGCCACGTTGTCGGGGTTGCGGTACTGGTCGGGGCACCAGGCGCCCGGGGAGGCGGCCAGCAGGTCGGCGACGCGTTCCCGGCGGGCCTGCTGCCAGCCTCCTTCCGGGTGCGGTGCCTCGACGACCTCGACGTCGGCACCGTACGCGGAGAGCAGCCCGGTCATCAGCGGTTCCATG
>NZ_PQSQ01000085.1 GCF_002920575.1 Streptomyces sp. Ru73
ACGCTTCGAGGGCCGTCGCCCAGACCGTCTCCAGGACACCCGACACGATGAGTACCAGCCACGCCATGGACCGCTCCGCTCCGTTCTCCCCCGCCGTCTACGCCCTGCGCACACACGCACAAGTGATCAACGTCTTCCAGTTGACCACTACGGCTCGCCGGTCGCGCGCCGGGGGTGGTGGGCCGGGCCCCCGCCCGTCGGGCGGGCAGAACGGGCCCGTGACCGTAGGACAGGCGGAAGGCGGCGCCGTGGGGGCTGCGCCGTGGGTGAAGGGGCGCCGCCGGACCGTTCGCCCGCGGCGCCCCTTCGTACGGCCGGTCAGCAGCCGTCAGCGGCCGTCGTCCAGCAGACCGCTGATCTCCTCGTGCAGGCCGTGCGGCAGACGGAGGGGCCAGCGTGCGGCCGCCTCGGCAGCCAGGTCCCGGCTCCAGCGCCAACTGCTGCGCGCCGCCGTCCGTACGTCCTGGGCGCGTGCCGCCGCCGTCGTCGCGGCGTAGCGGTCGCGGTCGGCGGCCGGCAGGTCCTGCTCCAGTGCGCGGCTGGGCGTCAGCCAGTGGGCGGTGCTGCCGCGCAGGAGGCGGCAGAGCTGAAGCTGCTGGGGCGCCACCACGGTGTGCAGCAGGGCGTGCGAGCGGGCGACCTCACCGCGGGCCAGGACGTGCGCCAGCATCAGCGTCCAGTTGGCCAGCTCGTCGGTGAGCTGCTGAGCGGTGCCGGCCGGCTCCGGCGGGCGGAACTCGGCCAGTTGCCGGGCCGCCCGGGTCAGCCGGCCGGTGCGGTCGAGCAGCACGGCCCGCTCGGGACGGGGCAGGTGCACCATGCCCTGCCAGGACGGCACTTCCTCGATGCCGGGCCCGGCCGCCGTGAGGTGGAACTCGCCCCGCATCAGGTCGTCGAAGACCACGGCGAGGATGCCGTACATGTTGGTGTACGCCAGCTTCAGCGGCGCGAGCCGCTCCAGGAACGCGGGACCGTCGAAGTCGGCGAGGAGGTCGTCCCGGACGTAGAGGTACGCCTCGATGTCGGAATGGGTGTCGGCCTCGCCGAGGGTCCACGACCCGTAGAGCAGTACGCCCTCCAGGCGGTCGTCGGCGTGCGCGAGTTGCCGCAGACGCGCGATGCGGTCGTCCAGCGCGGGACAGGCGGAGCGGACGGAACGGTCGGAACGGATGGACATGGGCGGTGAATCTCCTGAGACGGGCGTGCGGCCACCCGGCTGGGACGGGCATACAGGCCCTGGCTGGGACGGGTGTGCGGGCACGCGGACGGGGCCCGGCGCTCACCGGGCGAATCCTCGGAACGGTGCCGCACGGCTCAGGAGAAGATGCCCATGCGCAGGAGTGTAGGCGGCGGCCCGTCGGCGCGTGCGCGGAAACCGGGCACGCGCCGGCCGACGCACGGCGGAGGGCCCCCTTCCCCTGCCGGACCGGCGTACAGTCGGCCGCATACGAGGGCGCCTCGCCCGTGAGCCACGAGAAGCCCTCGCCCGTGAGCGCTGCCGCACGCCCTGCCGCCTCTCCCCTCTCCCTCGGAGCCCCTCATGACCACACCGCGGGATCTGCTGATCGTCGCCCTGGACGCGGGCCCGGGCCACCCCGTGGAGTCCGGCGACCTCTCGCTGGCGCTCGCGGGGGCCGAGGTGATCGATCTGCTCGACGCGGGCGCCGTCACGCTGGACGACGACCGCATCGTGCCGGGCAACCACTGGACGCTGACCGACCGCCAGCTGGACGAGGCCGCGTCGGCGCTGGTCCGGGAGCGGCCCTACGAATCGGTCGAGGACTGGCTGTGGCGCCGCGGCCGCGGGCTGTCGGCGGCCTACCTGTCCGCCCTCTCGGCGGAGGGAGTCACGGAAGGAGCGGCGGGAGGAGCCGCAGGGGGCGTACGCACGGCAGCAACGGAACGGGCGGACGGGCACGGTGCCGCCCGGCAGCGCCGTCGCTGGAATCCGTTCCGGGCCAAGGACGGCCAGGGCGTACCGGCCGACTCCCCCGCCCGTCGCCACGCGGCCGACCGCTGGGCGTCGGGCGAGCCCGTCCTCGCCGTCCTCGCGGCCGCGGCCGGCATTCACGGCAAGGCGACCGACGAGGCCCCGGACGTCGCCGACGACGCGGTCGTGACCGTGCTCGCCGCCGTGAACGACGCGGTGATGGAGCTGGAAGCCGTACGCCAGCGCCGCGCCATCGAAGAGGCGGCCTTCGACAACATCTGGCGCGGCCAGTGACGAGCGCCCGCTGACGGTCTGCTGCTGGCGGCCGGTCGCTGCCGGGCATCCCCTGACGCGCGGTCAATGACCGACGGCCGACGACCGGCGTCCGCTGCCCCACGGCGGAGCCGAAGCGGACCAGCCACTGCCACGCCCCGCCGGGAGCCTCGGCCCCGGGACCTCGGACCGTACGTCCGACGTCCCGGGGCCGGCCTGTTTATAGGGAAACAGCCGGTCATAGCCCTATCTGCGGTAAGTGGACTCCCCGGTTTCGCTCCGCCGTAAGCGTGATGTTGCCCATTGAACTGGATATTGGACCCATGTGTGGTGGCGCATACTATGCGGCTTAGTTGATCACACTGGGTGCGCAAGGGAGCACCCCGGGGGAGTGACCGAACCACCTCAGGAGGGCCCGCCAGATGAGTCCGCTGATAGACCCACCGGCCAGCACCCCAACCCCTGTGATACCGCCGCTCTACGCACCGATCCCGGCCGCGATCCACCCCCGTCACGCGGCCATCGACGCACGAACCGCCGCGTGGGCACGCCGGTTCGGTGCCGGTTCGCGGCTGAGCGAGCGCCTCGCCGGCCAGGACATCGGGGTGTTCGCGTCCCGCATCCTGCCCGCGGGGCGTGAGGAAGTCGTGCAGCTGGCCGGTGACTTCGTCCTCTGGCTGTTCCTGGTGGACGACGGCGTGATCGAGGAGGGCGACCTCGGCAAGGCGCCGGGCGCGCTGACGGCGGCCCTGCAGCGGCTGCTGTGGGTGGCCGAGAACCCGGAGGCCGAGCTGCTCGGCGGCGATCCGCTGGCCGAGGGCCTCCGGGACCTGCGGGCCCGGGTGGCGCGGTACGGCACGGCGGGTCAGACCGCGCTGTGGGTCAACGCGCTGCGCGAGTACGCCCTGTCCGTGGCGTGGGAGGCCGGGCACCGCGCGGCGGGCAGCGTGCCCGATCTGGCGGACTACACACTGATGCGGCTGTACGACGGCGCGACGACGGTCATCCTGCCGCTGCTGGAGATGGCGTACGGGTACGAGCTGTCGCCGGAGGAGCGCACGCATCCGGCGGTCCGCGCCGCGGCCGAGATGGCCTCCTTCATCATCACCTGGGACAACGACCTGTTCTCCGCGCACAAGGAGTTCCAGGAGGCCGGGCAGACCGGGGACTACTACCTCAACGCGCTGCGCGTGCTGACGGAGCGTCACGGCCTCTCCCCCGCGCAGGCCGTCGGCACGGCCATCGCCCAGCGGGACCGGGTGATGGTGCACTTCGAGCGGGTGCGGGCCGCGCTGGCCGCCGAGGCCGCACCGCAGCTGCGCCAGTACCTCGACAGCCTGGGGCACTTCGTCCGCGCCTCGCTGGACTGGGGCATCAGCAGCCGTCGTTACACCACGCCGCACGATCCGGCCGGGCTGCCGACCCACTTCGCCGCCGCGCCCACCGACGACCGTGACGAGCCGCTGGACATCGGCGCGATCTCCTGGTGGTGGGACCCGGACCGGCTCCGCCTCGACCCGGCGGCCCGTCGCCCCTTCCCGGCCGCCGCCCTCGCCGGACTGACCACGGCGTCGGCCTGACTTCCTGACGGAAGGATCCGTACCCATGACGGTGGTCGCCCGCTGACACCGTGCGGCGCCCGCGGACCCCGTCCCGGATGCGGCCTCAGTGCGGCCACTCCGGGGCGGGGTCCTCGGCGAGGAGCGGGCGGAGGGCGCCCACGACGGCGCCGACGCACACGTCGCGCAGTTCGGTGCGGGTGCAGGTCTTCTCGGTGAGCCAGTCGACGCACAGCACCTGCACGAAGACCAGCCAGCTCTTCAGTACGCCCGACACCGCGGCGCGCGTGGCGTCGTCGGTGAGCGGGAGCACGCCGAGCAGCCGCTCGCGCAGGGCGTCGAGTTCGTCGGCGATGATCGTCTGGATCAGGCGGTCACCGGCCAGTACGCGGTTCGCGGCCAGGACGGTGTTGCGGTTCTCCGCGAAGTACTCGATGTGCGCGTCCAGGCCCTCGACGAGCTGCTCGACCAGGGTGTCGGCGGGGTCGAACCGGGTCTTGGCGAGCAGTTGCCCGGCCGCCTCCCGGTAGAGGGCGGCGAAGAGGTCCCGCTTGCTCGGGAAGTGGCGGTAGAGCAGGGCGCGGGAGACGCCGGCCTGCTCGGCGACGTCCTCCATCAGCACCTCGTCGTACGGCCGCGCCGCGAAGAGCCGTGCGGCGGTGGCGAGGAGCTGGGCTCGGCGGTCGGCCGGGCTGAGGCGCTGACGGGGAGGCACAGGTGCATGTTAGTTGACACGTGTCTACTCGCGGGCCCTACTCTGGTAGACGCGTGTCAACTTGTATCGGCTCGCCGGCTCACCGGCTCGCGATTCACCGGCACCCGGCGCACGGACCGACAGAGGCGGGTGGGTGGAGCATGGCCAGGATCACCGCACTGACCAGCGGCGGAGCGTCGGCCGAAGGAGGGGGGCCGACCGACGGCGGCGCATCGGCGCGAGGCCGGGCGCTGCGTCGGCTCGCGCTGGTGATGGGGTACGCGTGCGTGGCGATCGGGCTCTACCACGTACTGCTCGGCAACGCCGCGATTCCGGGCGAGGCGGGGGCCGGGGCCACGATCGACAGCCTCGGCCGGTTCTTCGGCGCGATCTTCGCGGGGTACGGCCTGGCCTGGCTGTGGGCCGCCCGCCAGTCACCGATCCCCGCGACGGCGGTGCGGTGGCTCGCCGGGGTGTTCCTGCTGGGTGCGGCCGGGCTGCTGCTGTCGCTCGCCGTGCACGGGTGGCCGCACTGGTTCCAGATGGCCCTGACGGTGGTGGAACTGGCGCTGCCGCCGGTGTTCTTCTGGCTGGCCGGCACGGGGCGCCCCCGGAGTGGTGCGGGGCGCCCTCGGGTGTGACCCGGCGGGCCTCCGGGAGTGACACGGCGGCGCCCCCGCGAGGGGCTCGACGGGATCCCGGGAGTGACACGAGGAGTGACACGAGGCGTCCCGGGCGAGACGCGGCCGCCTCCGGCCCGCACCCCACTCCGGGCGGCCTTTCTCTCAGCGCGGCTCGGCCCGCCGCCCGTCCTTCACCAGACCCGGTGGATGATCAAAATGAGGACGGGTTAGCATATGAGCACCGCCTAGCTCGATCGAGAGATAAGCCTGTGACTGTCAACGACGACTCGTTCACCAACTGGAAGAACCGCGAGGAGATCGCGGAGTCGATGATCCCGATCATCGGGAAGCTGCACCGGGAGCGGGACGTCACCGTCCTGCTGCACAGCCGCTCCTTGGTGAACAAGTCGGTGGTCAGCATCCTGAAGACGCACCGCTTCGCGCGCCAGATAGCCGGCGAGGAGCTCTCGATCACCGAGACGTTCCCCTTCCTCCAGGCCCTCACCACCCTCGACCTCGGCCCCTCCCAGATCGACATCGGCCGGCTCGCCGAGACGTACAAGGCCGACGACCGCGGTCTCTCGGTGGAGGAGTTCACCGCCGAGGCCGTCGCGGGCGCCACGGGTGCCAACAAGATCGAGTGCCGTCAGGGCCGCGACGTCGTCCTCTACGGCTTCGGCCGCATCGGCCGCCTCGTCGCCCGCCTGCTCATCGAGAAGGCCGGCTCCGGCAACGGCCTGCGGCTGCGTGCCATCGTCGTCCGCGGGGGCGGCGACCAGGACATCGTGAAGCGCGCCTCGCTGCTGCGGCGCGACTCCATCCACGGCCAGTTCCAGGGCACGATCACCGTTGACGAGGCGAACAGCACCATCATCGCCAACGGCAACGAGATCAAGGTGATCTACGCCAACGACCCGTCCGAGGTCGACTACACGGCGTACGGCATCAAGGACGCCATCCTCATCGACAACACGGGCAAGTGGCGCGACCGCGCGGGTCTGTCGCAGCACCTGCGCCCGGGCATCGACAAGGTCGTCCTGACCGCGCCGGGCAAGGGCGACGTCCCGAACATCGTGCACGGCGTCAACCACGACACGATCAAGCCGGACGAGCAGGTGCTGTCCTGCGCTTCCTGCACCACCAACGCGATCGTCCCGCCGCTGAAGGCGATGGACGACGAGTACGGTGTGCTCCGCGGCCACGTCGAGACCGTCCACTCGTTCACCAACGACCAGAACCTGCTGGACAACTACCACAAGGCCGACCGCCGCGGCCGCTCCGCGCCGCTGAACATGGTCATCACCGAGACCGGCGCCGCCTCCGCCGTCGCCAAGGCGCTGCCCGACCTCAAGGCGAAGATCACCGGCAGCTCGATCCGCGTCCCGGTGCCGGACGTCTCGATCGCCATCCTCAACCTGCAGCTGGCGCGCGAGACCAGCCGGGACGAGGTCCTCGAGTACCTCCGCGATGTGTCGCTGACCTCGCCGCTGCGCCGCCAGATCGACTTCACCAGCGCGCCCGACGCGGTCTCGAACGACTTCATCGGCTCGCGCCACGCCTCCATCGTCGACGCGGGCGCGACGAAGGTCGAGGGCGACAACGCGATCCTGTACCTCTGGTACGACAACGAGTTCGGCTACTCCAGCCAGGTCATCCGGGTCGTCCAGCACGTCTCCGGGGTCGAGTACCCGACGTACCCGGCGCCGGTCGCCTGACGGCTGACGCCTGCGGTGGGCCCAGCGGCCGTCACCCCTCACCGGGTGGCGGCCGCCGCCTGTTGCCGGTCGCCGCCGATTGACGGCCGGCCGCCTGACCGCGCGTCACACTCCCCCACGGCAGGCGGATGTAACTCCGCGTCCGTGACTCGGCGTAAGTCACTCGGCGTAAGTAACTCGGTGCATCCAGGGCACTGGAAGAAAACGATCTTCATGCAGCCCTGGAGGACAGCCATGGTCACACCGACACGTCGGCCCCGGTCCCGGCCCCGGTCCCGGCCGCGTCCCGCCGCCCGCCGCCGTCCCGCCTTCAGCCTGCGGCAGCTGACCTTCTGCTTCGGGCTCGTCGCCATCTGCGTCCTCGGCATCGGCCTGATGCTGCGGTCGAGCCTCGACGCGGCCTCCCGCCACCCCGTCGCCGCCCTCCTCGTGGGCCTGCTGCTCGCCGCCCTGGTCATCGGGGTCGTCCGCGCCCGTTCCCGCTCGCGCTCGCGCATGCGCGCAGGCGGTGTCCGCCGTCCCGTCGTGCCGGTGGACGAGATACCGGCGGAGGAGAGAGCCCGCTTCATCGTGGCGGAAGCACCGGGCGAACCGTCGTCCCCCGGCCTCGCCACCGCGGCAGAGCCGGAGTTCGTCGTGGACGACGCCGATCCGGCCGAAGAGCCCGTGTACGTCGAGGACTACACGCGCATGGAAGCGGAGGAGTTCGAGAACGCGGTGGCCGCCCTGTGCGAACGGGACGGCTGCCGGGACGTCCGCGTCGTCGGCGGGGCCAACGACCTGGGCGCCGACATCGTGGCCACGGCGCCGGACGGCCGCACCCTGGTCATCCAGTGCAAGCGCTACGCCGACAGCCACAAGGTCGGCTCGCAGGACCTGCAGCGCTTCGGCGGCACGTGCTTCGCGGTCCACGGCGCCGAGGTGGCCGCGCTCGTCACCACCAGCACGTTCACCGACCCCGCGATCGAGTACGCCGAGCAGTGCGGCATCCTCTGCTTCACCGGCACGGACCTCAGCGCCTGGTCCACCGGTACCGGCCCCGCGCCCTGGGACTGACGCCTCGCCAACACGCCTCTACGAATACCCAGGGCCTCAACCCGCCCCGTTGGCCGCTGACTTGTCCGAGTAGATCTGCTTGCGGACCGCTTCCGCGAACCACTGCTCGCGGACGAGGGGTCTCAGTTCGCGGCGTACGCGCCAGGGGGCGCCCAGGCGTGCGGCCAGGTCGGTCGCCAGGACGAGGCCGGTCAGGGCGCGGGAACGGCGGTCGGGGAAGGGGCCCTTCAGGGCGTCGTGGAAGGCGGCGAGTACGCGGCCGTGTGCCTGCTGGTCGGCCACGTGGTACTGCCGGTGCGGGAAGAGGCCGAGCGCGCGCTGCTCCTCGATGCGTATCAGGCCGCGGGCGGCCAGCCCGTCCGCGGCGAGCTGTTCCGCGCCCTTCGCATTGGTCCGCAGCCACTTCGTCACACGCTCGCCCTTGCCCTTGGGCAGGCCCGCCGAAGCGGCCGAGAGCTCATTGAGGACCTGGTCCAGCGGCGGCCGGCCGATGGGCACCGGGCGCAGGACGACGAGCCGGCCCCGTTCCTCGGTCACGCTCCCGTACGCCTCCAGGTCGGCGAGCAGCGCGGCGGCCAGACCGTACCGGAAGTAGCGGAACTGGATGCGGGGCCGGGAGCGGGCGGGGTCGAGGCCGAGGAACAACAGCTCCTCGGCGAGGGTCAGTTCGGACGGCGGCGTGCCGGGCACGGTCGGGCCCCTTCCGTGAACGTGATGGGCGGCTCGTTGCTCGCCGTGTCCCGGACGTACGCGCACAGGGCGCGCGGGATGGACAGGCCGGGCGTGCGGTCGCGCACCGCGGCGACGAGCGCCTCACGGATCGCGTCGTCCCGGTCGAAGACCAGCGCTTCCTTGCAGGGGAAGTGCTTGAACAAGGTCGTCACCGATACGTCGGCGGCGTCGGCCACGTCCTTGACGCCCACCCGGTCGTAGCCCCCGACGAGGAAGAGGCGGAGCGCGGCGTCGGCCAGCGACTGGCGGGTCCGGGCCTTCTTGCGCTCGCGGCGCCCGGCCGGTTCGTTCACCGGTCCACCCTATCCGGCAGCGCACTCACTACGTGAGTTCAGTGATTGCACTTTTTTAGCGACTACCCACCACCCCCCGTGTCGCCCTCGCCGGTGCCGGGCCCGGTGGGCTGGTCCGCGCCCGGATACTCCAGCGGCACGGACACCGGGTCACCGTCTTCGAGCGCGAGGTCGTCACCCGATGCGCGCGGCCAGGGCGGCACCCTGGACCTCCACGCCGACACCGGCCAACTCGCCCTTCGCGCAGCCGGGTTGCTCGGCCGTGGTCAGCTGCGCGACCTGCTGCTGGACGATGGCACGCACGAGCAGTTCGACCTGGTCATCGGGGCCGATGGTGCCTGGTCACGGGTGCGGCGGACCATCTCCGACGCCGTCCTCGACAGGGCCGACCTGGCCGGAGCCCTCGTCCTGGAGGCCACGGTCGGCGCCGCTGTCCGCGCGTGCGAGAGCGTCATGCTGCCGCGCTCGTCGGAGATCGCCGCACGGTGTGCGGCGGGGATCGAGACCTTCCTGCCACCGGCCGGTTCCGGTGTGCCGTGCGGTCTCGTTTCCGGATGAGCTGATCGTTATGCTGCCGCCGGAACGCTCAAACGCACACAGGGGGGCGCGGCATCATGCGGGAACCGGTGGAACTGCGGCGGCAGCGGATCCTTGCCGTACTGAGGTCGCGCGGTTCGGCACGCGTCGCCGACCTCGCGGCCGAGCTGGAGGTTTCGGTGGTCACCGTCCGCCGGGACGTGGAGGAGCTGGAGCGGGCCGGGAAGCTGCGGCGCGGGCACGGGGTGGCGCGTTCGCTGGTGCCGGTCGAGGAGGCGGGCGCGGGCGGTGCGCCGGCGGCGGTGCCGGGCGCGCGGGCCGGTGAGGAGGGCACTCCGGCGATCGGTCTGGTGGTGCCCGAACGGCACTCGTACCTCTTCGAGACGCTGCACGGTGCGCGTACCGTGCTCGAAGCGGCGGGCATGCGGATCGCGCTGCACATCGCGCCGGCCGTGTACGGCGGTGAACTCCCCATGGTGCAGCGGGCGTTGGCGAGCGGCGTGCGGGGGCTGCTGATCGCGCCGCGGTGGCGCGGGCAGGGCGCGGAGGAGGCGGATTACGACTGGCTCGGCTCGCTGGACGTGCCGACCGTGCTGATGGAGCGCCGGCCGCGGCCCGGCAGCGCGCTGCACGCGCTGGACTCGGTGTGCTCCGACCACTGGTACGGCGTCCATCTCGCGGTCGAGCACCTGATGTCGCTGGGCCACCGGCGGATCGTCCTGGCCGCGCGGGACGACAGCCCGACGGCACGGGCGGTGCGCGCGGCGTTCACCGCGATCGCGGCGGAGCGGGCGGAGGTCGAGGACTGGGCGGTGACGCTGAGTTCGCCGACCGCGGTGCCGGAGCCGGCGGAGCGGTCGGCGGCGGAGCGGGCCCCTGAGTCGCAGCCCGACGTGCTGGACCTGGTGCGGGCGCGGGGCGCGACCGCTGCGCTGCTGCACGGTGACGTGGACGCGCTGATGCTGGTCCAGCGGTTCCAGGAGGCCGGGGTTCGGGTGCCGGAGGACTTCTCGGTGGTGGCGTACGACGATGTGGTGGCGGCGCTGGGCAGTACGCCGCTGACCGCGGTGGCACCGCCGAAGAAGGAGGTGGGGCGGGCAGCGGCCGAACTGCTGCTGCACCGGCTGCGGCAGCCGGCCGGGGAGCGGCCCGCACCCGTACGGCGTATCGAGCTGCTGCCGGATCTGCAGGTGCGCGGTTCGACCGCGCCGGCGGGCGGCTGCGCAGGTGAGTGAGCGTCAGACGCGGGGTGCCTGACCCTCGATGAGCGTTTGACCGCTTTATTTTCTTCTGATCGGTCTATTGACCGGGTTCTGTTGCGCCGATCACTATTCCCGTGTCCCGAAACGAGCCGCGGGAGGCACGCATGCCGGGTCATCAGAGCCGCCGTTCCGTACTCGCTGCGCTCGCCGCCCTGTCCCTGTCCGGTGTGAGCGCCTGCACCGGCAGCGGCGGCAGCCAGCCGCGCACCGCCGGCGCCACCGGCCGGCGCACCACCCGCATCACCTTCTGGTCGGCCCTGCGCGGCAGCCAGGAGGTGGTGGCGGAGTTCAACCGCACGCACGACCGCATTCAGGTGGACTTCCAGCAGGTCCCGGCCGGCGGGCAGGGCGGCTACGCCAAGCTCAGCAACGCCGCCCGGGCCGGGAACGCGCCGGACGTCGCCACCATCGAGTACCCCCAGGTCCCCGGCTTCGCCATCGACGGCGTCGCCCGCGACATCACCGACCTGGCCGACGACGAGCTGCGCGGCAAGCTGCTGCCGCAGGCCCTCCAGCTGACCACGTTCGACCGCCGGATCTTCAGCGTGCCGCTGGACATAGAGCCGATGGTGCTGCACTACCGCACCGACCTCTTCCGGGAGTACGGCATCGACGTCCCCGCCACCTGGGACGACTTCGAGGAGGCGGCGCGCGTGGTGCGCAAGCGCGCACCGGACCGCCGGCTGGCGCTGTTCCCCACCGACGGGATGACGCAGTTCGCCGCGTGGTCCTGGCAGGCGGGCAGCCGCTGGTTCGACACCTCGCGCGGGGCCTGGAACGTCTCCATGGCCGACGCCCCCAGCCGGCGGGTGGCCGGCTACTGGCAACGGCTGCACGACCAGGACCTGATCTTCATGAACCCCACCGAGGGCACCCGCGGCACCGCGCAGGTCGGCCAGGGCCGGCTGCTCGCCCGGCTCAGCGGCGCCTGGGACGCCGGCGCCCAGATGAACGCCCATCCGCAGCAGTCGGGCAAGTGGGCCGTCGCGCCGCTCCCCCAGTGGGACACCAGGCGGCCGGTGAGCGCCACGCACGGCGGATCGACGTTCGCCGTCACCAAGGACTGCCGCCACCCGGAAGCCGCGATGGAGTTCATCGCCTGGCAGGTCAGCCATCCGGACGCGCTGCGCGCCCGGCTCTCCAGCGGCACCAGCAGCCAGTTCCCCGCCGCGCCTGGCCTGATCGAGGTGGGCCGCAAGGCGTTCGACCGGACGTACTACTCCGGCCAGGACATCTACGCGCTCTTCCGGGACCAGGCCGAGCTGATCGACGACCGGTGGACGTGGGGGCCGCGGATGACGGCGACACAGAAAGTCATGCAGGACGGGTTCGCGCGTGCCGCCGGCGGCCAGGGCACGATCATCGACGCCGTGCGCGCGGCCCAGCGCGGCACCATGCCGGACCTCAAGGCCCTCGGCCTCGCCACCACCGAACGCAGCAGCTGACCGATCGTCAGAGAGGCAGGTGACACCATGACCACGACCACAACCACCACGGACACCGTCGCACTCCCCCGCCGGGCCGCTCCGGCGTCCGCAGCGGGCGCGCGGCGCGCGGCCCGCAGACGCCGGCTCGGCGCGTGCGGCGTCCTGATGACGCCGTTCTTCGTCCTGCTCGTGACGGTCTTCCTCATCCCCGTCGGCACCGCCGTGTGGCTGAGCTTCTTCGGCGCCGACCAGCCGGGCCTGGGCTTCGGCCCGGAGCGGAACGTCTTCGTCGGGCTGCGCAGCTACGCCGCCGTCCTCACCGACCCGACCTTCCTCGGCGGCCTCGGCACGGTCGCCGCGTACTGCCTGGTCTACATCCCGCTGATGGTGGTGTGCTCCCTCGGGCTCGCCCTGCTGCTGGACTCGGGCGTGGTCCGGCTGCGGTCCTGGGCGCAGCTGGGGCTGTTCCTGCCGCACGCCGTGCCGGGCATCATCGCCGCGATCATCTGGCTGTACCTCTACACGCCCGGCATCAGCCCCGTGGTCGAGCTGCTGGCCCGCGGCAACATCACGGTGGACTTCCTGGGCGTCCACACGGTGCTGCCGTCCATCGTGAACATCGCGGTGTGGAGCAACCTGGGCTACAACACCATCATCTTCTACGCCGCGCTGCAGGCCGTCCCGCGCGAGGTGATCGAGGCGTCGGTGGTCGACGGTGCCGGGCCGGTGCGTACCGCGTTGCGGGTCAAGACGCCGCTGGTGCGTTCCTCGGTGGTCATGGTCGCGATGTTCACGCTGATCTGGGGCCTGCAGCTGTTCACCGAGCCGATGCTGCTGAGCCAGCAGACACCGATGATCAACTCGCGGTTCTCCCCGAGCATGTACATCTACGACGCCGCCTTCAACCGCAACAACTACAGCCTGGCCGCCGCGGCCTCGGTGATCCTGCTGCTCTGCACCATCGCCCTGTCCTACGGCGTGACCCGCTGGACCAACCGGTCCGGCACCACGGAGGAGGCAGCCCGATGACCACCACCGCCCTGCGCCCCCGGCTGCTCGGCCGGTCCGCCGTCAACGTCGTCGTCGGGGTGTGCGTGCTCTACACCCTGCTGCCGGTGCTCTGGCTGGTGCTCGCCGCGGCCAAGAACCGCGAGGCGCTCTTCAGCAGCGATCTGCTGTCCCTCGGTGACTTCTCGCTCTTCGCCAACCTGGGCGAGGTCTTCGCGATGGACGGCGGGCTCTACAGCCGCTGGTACGGCAACAGCCTGCTGTACGCGGTGGTGGGCGCGGCGCTCGGCGCGCTCATCAGCATGGCCTGCGGCTACGCCTTCGACAAGTACCGCTTCCGGCACAAGGAGAAGCTGTTCGGCCTGGTGCTGGCCGCGGTGATGGTGCCGCAGACCGTCCTCGCGCTGCCGCTGTACCTGATGGCGTCCGGGGTGGGCCTCGTCAACACCTTCTGGGCGGTCTTCATCCCCGTCCTCTTCAACCCCTTCGGCGTCTACCTCGGCCGCATCTTCAGCCAGGGGTACGTGCCCGACGAGGTGCTGGAGGCGGCCCGCATCGACGGCGCGGGCGAGCTGGCCACGTACTTCAAGGTGGCGCTGCGCATGCTCGGTCCCGGCCTGGTGACCGTCTTCCTCTTCCAGCTCACCGCGATCTGGAACAACTTCTTCCTGCCCATGGTGATGCTGTCCGACCAGGACCTTTATCCGGTGAGCCTGGGGCTGTACACGTGGAACAGCTCGGCGACCGTCTCCCCCGAGTACTACCCGGTCGTCGTCATGGGCTCGCTGCTCGCGGTGCTGCCCCTGATCCTCGCCTTCATGCTGCTGCAGCGCTTCTGGCGCTCGGGGCTGACCGCCGGAGCGGTGAAGTAACCACCCCTACGACAAGCAGAGACAGCACGACAAGCCGAAGGAGTTCCATGCCCGACGCCCGACGCCGGCCGCGTGCCGCGCTCGCCATGAGCCAGGACGCCGCCACGGCCGTCTTCGGCCCGGACGAGACGGCCGCCCTGGCCGCCGTGTGCGACCTGGAACCGCCCCCCGTGCTCGACGACCTGACCACCGACCGGGCCCGTGCGGTGCTGGCCCGGACGGAGGTGCTGGTCACCGGCTGGGGCTGCCCGCCCATCGACGCGGCGGTGCTGGCGGCGGCGCCCCGGCTGCGGGCCGTCGCGCACTCCGCGGGCAGCGTACGCAACCATCTCACCGAGGAGTGCTGGGCGCGCGGCATCGAGGTCTCCTCGGCGGCCGCCGCCAACGCCCTTCCGGTGGCCGAGTACACCGTGGCGATGACCCTCCTGGCGAACAAGCGCGTCCTGGAGCGCGCCCGCGACTACCGCGCGGCACGCAGCCGCGACAACTGGCTGCGCGTCGACCGCTCGATCGGCAACTACCGCAGGACCGTCGGCATCTGCTCCGCCTCGATGATCGGGCGGCGGGTGATCGAGCTGCTGCGCCCGTACGACCTCCAGGTGCTGCTCTACGACCCGTACGTCACGCCGGGCGAGGCCGCAGCGCTGGGCGTGCCGCTCGTGACCCTCGAGCAGCTGTGCGCGGCGAGCGACGTGGTCAGCGTGCACACCCCGCTGCTGCCCGCCACCCGCGGCATGATCAGCCGCGAGCTGATCGGCCGGCTGCGCCCCGGTGCCACGCTGATCAACACCTCCCGCGGGGCCGTCGTCGACCAGGACGCGCTCACCGAGGCGGTGACCGCCGGCCGGGTGCACGCGGTCCTGGACGTCACCGAGCCCGAACTGCTGCCGCCCGGCCATCCGCTGTGGGACTGCGACAACGTCCTGCTCACCCCGCACCTGGCGGGCTCCCAGGGCAACGAGTG
This sequence comes from Streptomyces sp. Ru73, assembly GCF_002920575.1. GTDB lineage: Bacteria > Actinomycetota > Actinomycetes > Streptomycetales > Streptomycetaceae > Streptomyces. The sequence continues at coordinate 14,946 of NZ_PQSQ01000085.1, forward strand.
GCGACGGCTCGCCGACCTGACGGTGAGTGAGGTCGGCCGCTGGGCCTCGGGCGACGGCTTCGCCCACCCCGTACACCGCGAAAGGCTGGCGTTCCTGGCATGAGTGAATCCACCGGCGCGCACGACGCCGCCAACGCTTCCCCGTTCCTCCCACTGCCCCCTGAAAACCGGTTGTTGAGCCCGTACACCGGATACACCAGAGCCCACTGGGAGGCGGCGGCCGACGGGCTGGTCCGGGCCGCCCTGCGCTGGGCGACGCCCGGCGGGGCGCTGCTGGACCTGCCGGGCCGGCCCTCCCGGTCGGGGGTGCGCTCCGACGGGCTGGAGGGGTACGCGCGGACGTTCCTGGCCGCTGCGTTCCGCGTCGCCGGCGCGGGCGGCGCCGACCCGCACGGCTTCCTCGGCCGGTACGCCGAGGGGCTGGCCGCCGGGACCCGTACGCCGGGCCGGGAGGACGCCGAGTCCTGGCCGCTGATCCTCGACCACCACGTGCAGGGCCAGCCGATGGTGGAGTCGGCCTCGGTCGCGCTCGGCCTGCGGCTGACCCGGCCGTGGCTGTGGGACCGGCTGGACGGCGCCGTCCAGGACCGCGCCGAGGAGTGGCTGCGCGGCGCGCTGCGGCACACGCCCGCGCCCAACAACTGGTACCTCTTCGCGGTCACCGTGGCCGGTTTCCTGGAGTCGGCCGGCCGGGGCGACGCGGAGACCCGCCGGGCCATCGACCGCGGACTGCATCTGCTGGAGACCTGGTACCGGGGCGACGGCTGGTACGCGGACGGCGACGGCCGCGCCTTCGACCACTACAACGGCTGGGCGCTGCACCTCTACCCGGTGCTGCACGCGCACCTGGCCGGCGACAAGGACCTGCTGGACCGCTACGGGCCGCGGCTGAGCGAGCACCTGGCGGGCTACTCCCTCCTCTTCGGCGGCGACGGCGCGCCGGTCCACTTCGGCCGGTCGCTGACCTACCGCTTCGCGGCCGCGGCGGCCGTGGGGCTGGGCGCGCTGACCGGGCACACGCCGCTCGCGCCGGGCGTCTCGCGGCGGCTGCTCAGCGGTGCCCTGCGCTACTTCGTGACCCATGGCGGGGTGGGGGCCGACGACGGGCTGCTCAGCCTGGGCTGGCACGGGCCGCACGCGGCCACCCTCCAGTCGTACTCCGGGCCCGGCTCCCCGTACTGGGCCTCCAAGGCGTTCGTGGCCCTGCTCGCCCCGCCAGGTGATCCGCTATGGACGGCCACCGAGGAGCAGGCGCCCGTCGAGGGCACGGACCGGGTGCTCGCGCTGCCCGCGCCCGGCCTGCTGATCCAGACGACCGGGGCCGACGGTCTCGCGCGGCTGCACAACCACGGCAGTGATCACGTCCGCCCGCACGAGGGTGACACCGCCGCCGTGCACGACGTGCTGTACGGGCGGTTCGCGTACTCGACGGGCACCGGGCCGACCGCGCCCGGCAACGCTCCGGACAACCACCTCTCGGTCGAACTCGCCGGCCGCGCTTCGGTGCGCTGCCGGATCCATCCGCTGGGCGCGGGCGGTGGCGACGGGTGGGGCTGGGCGGGGTCGTGGCACCGCCCCGTGTTCGCCGCGGGCCCGCCGATGGTGCCGGGGCTGGCGGTGCGCAGTGTGACGGTGGCCCGGGGCCGGTACGAGCTGCGGGTGCATCAGGTCTCCGGGCTGCCGCACGGCGCCCGGATACGTCAGACCGGCTGGGCGACGGCGCCGGAGCAGGCGCCGTACTCGCAACTCGGCGGGCTGCACGGCTGGACGGAGCACGACGAGGTACGCGCGCCGCAGGGGACGGCCTTCACGCGCTGGGCGGTGGTCCCCCGGCTCGGCACGGCCCCGGTCGAGGAGGCGGACGCGACGGTGGTCGTGGCGGCGCTCGCCTCGCTGACCGGTGCGGTGGAGCCGGGCGAGCCGGCGGCACCGGCGGACGCCGTCTCCGTGGTGGCGGTGGACGACGAGGGCGGGGAGATCCGGTTCCGGTGGGCGGACGACGGGTCGGTCACCCGGATCGTGTTCGCGCCGCTGACCGTCGAGCACGGCAGCCCCGCCGACCGGGACAGCTGACCGGAGGGAAGGCCCGGGAACGACATCGGCCCCCGCCGGGAAGGGCGGGGGCCGATGTGCGGAGCGCCGGGCAGGCCTTGCACCTGCATCTCCCCGCAGGAAGCGGGGCGTCTTGCCTTGGACTACCGACGCCGGGCGCGCCGTGGAGAGTGTTCCGGCGGCGCGCTCAAGATCAACCATACCATCCGGTCGTCATGCGGTGAGCGCCACTTCGGAGGGCGTCGCCGCCTCGGCGGCGGTGGCACGGCTGAGGTGTTCCTGCGCTACGAGGAGAGCCGCCTCCGGCGTCCGGGTACCGGTGGACACGCACAGGGTGTAGGTGGCGTCCTCCAGTTCGCGGGCCGACTCGTAGGTGCCTTGTTCCGCGTGGCGAACCTGGAGCTCCTCGTACCGGGCGATGAGATTCCGCAGGGTCTCAGGGGACGGCAGCAGCACAACCACACCTCTTCTTCACTCAAGAGCCGACAGGCACGTGACGTGTACCCCTATCTCGGTAAATACCTCACGTCACAGTGAGGACACAACATCCTCACGCCGCCCCGGCTCGGACCGATACGCGAGGGCGCCACACGCCCTCAGAACCAGGAACTTTAGTTCCGGCATTAAAATTCCGGCACGCCAAGGCATAAAACAGAGGAGCCCGGGCAGACGAGGAATCCTGAGGCAAGACGAAGGTTCGGGAGGGATGACAACATGGCGACGTCACTGACGGTGGGGGCCGAGGAGCAGGTGGCCACGGGAATCGAGGCCGACTCCCTGGCCGCGGAGGCCGGTCTGCCGTGGGTCGAGGACGCCGTCAACGTGACGCCCAAGGACGCGAGGGCGCTGTCCCGGCTGTTCTTCGAGCGACTGACGGTGCTCGAGGAAGGGACCGGCGAGTACCAGTACGCCCGTAACACCCTCATCGAGATGAACCTCGCCCTGGTCCGCTTCGTCGCCGGGCGGTTCCGCAACCGCGCCGGGGACACCGGACAGATGGAGGACATCGTCCAGGTCGGCACGATCGGCCTGATCAAGGCGATCGACCGGTTCGACCTCTCGCGCGGTACGGAGTTCCCGACCTTCGCCGTGCCGTACATCATGGGCGAGATCAAGCGCTTCTTCCGCGACGCCACGTGGGCCGTGCACGTCCCGCGGCGGCTGCAGGAGCTCCGCGTCGAGCTGGCCCAGGCCAAGGAGCGCCTGGTCAACGTGCTGGACCGGGACCCCACCATCGCCGAGCTCGCCGAGGAGCTGGCCATCAGCGAGGAAGAGGTGATCGAGGGCCTGGTCGCGAGCAACGGCTACACCGCCGGCCCCCTCGACGCCCCCGACGACGGCCCGGACTCCGACGGCGAGGGCCGCAGCCTCACCGACATCCTCGGCGAGACCGACCCGGCCCTGGAGCTGGTGGAGAACATCCACGCGCTGGGCGGCCTGCTGCACGAACTGGACGAGCGGGACCGCCGGATCCTGCACATGCGCTTCGGCCAGGAGATGACCCAGAGCCAGATCGCGGGCGAACTGGGCATCTCCCAGATGCATGTCTCCCGGCTGCTGACCCGCATCCTCGCCCGGCTGCGCCGCGGGCTCCTCGCCCACGGCTGACCCGTCCTGCGGGCCTCCTCCCGCCGGACCCGCCACCGCGGTGTCACCGTCGCGTTCCCCCGTGCGGGGCGGCGGCACCGCGGTGGCCGCACGTCCGGACCCCTGCCGTACGGACGAAGACGTCCCGGCCCACCGCAGGGCCGGGCGCTCCCGGCTCAGGTGCCGGCGTAGTGCTGGATCACGTCGCAGGTGTGCTGGAACTCCTCCATCAGGCGGGTGGCTTCGATGACCAGGACGCCGAAGGGCCGCTGCGGGTCGGTGAGCGGCAGCCCCTGCCGCTCGGCCTCGTCGGCCACCTCGTCGCGGTACCGCTCGGCCTCGTCCGCCAGACGGCACAGTTCGCGCGCCTGGTCCGCCAGCGACTCCTCCTCCAGCTCGGCGAGGACGGACGTCAGGGCGGAGACGGACTCCAGGAAGCGCGCGTAGGAGAGGAGGAAGGCGCCCCGGTCGTCGCGCCCGTCGCCCTTCCTGGCCTCCTCCTCGCGGTCCTCGCGCCAGCGGTCGAGGCTGCGGGTCAGCGAGGCCATCTGGTACAGGGTCCGCTCCAGCGCCTCCATCACCGAGGCGTACTCCTGGAATCCGCCGGCCCCCCGGTAGCGGCGCAGCAGCCGCCGGGGGTTGTAGTACATACTCTCCCTGGCCGTGTGCAGTCCCGACCGGGCCTGTGCGATCAGTGTCTCGGCGCGCTCGCCGCGTGACCGCCACTGTTCGGTGCGCTCCCGGCTCAGGTCGCCGTCGCGCAGCGCCGGGTAGACATCGCTGACCAGGTCGCACAGGGCGTGCGCGAGGCTGCGGACGCCGTACTCGGCGCTGCGGTAGCGCATCGGCGGGAAGACGGCGAGGTTGACCAGCACGCCGACGACGCAGCCGATGAGCACGAGCAGGATGATCTGCCCGAGCTGGGTGATCTTCTCGGTGTTGGTGGTGGCGGCCGAGTAGGTGGAGAAGGCGAAGAAGGCGGCGGTGGCGACCTGGGTGCGCTGCGCGCCGAGAGCCGGCCACCGGCCGATGGTGAGCGCGATGGCGGCGACCAGGACGAAGGTCAGCACGTCCGGGCCCGCCAGGAAGCCGAGCGCGGCCTGTACCGCGACGCCGGCCGTCACGGCGCCCACGTACCGCAGCGACTGCACCAGTGACTGGTAGACCGTGACCTGCATGATCAGCACGGCGGAGAAGGGCGCGAAGGCGGGCGACCGGGCCTGGAGCAGGTTGTACGAGATGACCCAGCAGACCGTCGCGGCCAGCGTGCTCTTGGCGACGAGCAGGACGGTGTACCGCTCGTGCCCGGGGGTCCCGACGGCCCTCCCCCACCACTGCCGGATGCGCGCGGCCCGGCCCTGCTCGGACGCCCTTCTCCGCGGCGTCCCCGGCCCGCCGGTCCGCCGCTTCCCCTCATTCCCCCTCTTCTCCGTGGCGTTCCCCTTCTGCTCCGTGTTCCTCAGCGGTCCGCTCCCTCCAGGTGGTCTCCCCGTGATGTATGGCCTCCCGGTACCCGGCGGCACCAGGCGCACCCCTGCGCACTGCGCCATGTGGCCTACCCGACACGGGGCGGCGGGCTGCCGCACGGAGCGGAGCCGTCGAGTCCGGAACCGGCCGCGGTGACCAATTGGGCAGCCATGTTCGGGAATTGTGGATTTTGCGGGCCGTTCGACATCTACTGTGAAGAGGTGATGACTCATGAGGCGTGCAAGGCCCCAGCCGTCGCACACACATCCGTAGGGGGACGCCGGAACGGTGTCGGGACGAGAGTGGTGATCCATGGGAAGTGTGACCAACCGAATACCTCGCGGACGACGCGGGATCGCCTACGCGGCGGCGGCAGGACTCCTGTCGCCGCTGCTCGTGGTCGGGCTGCCGGCGGCGGGCGCACAGGCCGCCGACGGCTCTTGGTGCGGTGGCCTGCAAGGGCCGTACCAGAAGCAGGCCGAGAGGTTCCTCGGCCGGAAAGCGGACGGCAGACAGTCGGTCGGTGACTGCCGGGCCATCCGGGACTTCCAGCGTGCGCACGGCATTTACCCGCAGTACGGGTACGCGGGGCCGGTCACCTGGGACGTGATGAAGCTGGTGAAGCAGCAGAAGGCGGCCGGCACGAACCCGAACAGGGCGGGCCGCTGCCCGGTCAACAAGGGCCGCATCGCGTGCGTGGACCTGACCCGGCAGCTCAGCTGGATCCAGGACGGCCGCAAGCTGGTCAAGGGGCCGGTGCCGGTGCGCACGGGGCGCAACAAGCACGAGACGCGTACCGGACTGCACCGGGTCTACTGGAAGCACAAGGACCACGTCTCCTCGCTGTACGACGTGCCCATGCCGTACAGCCAGTTCTTCGACGGCGGAGAGGCGTTCCACGCCATCGACGGCAGTGTGTGGTCGGCGCCGGGTTCGCACGGCTGCGTCAACATGCGGCTCTCCGACGCGAAGAGCTACTGGAAGCTGCTGCGGACCGGCGACGAGGTCTACGTGTACGGGCGCAAGGCCGGGACCTGAGGTCGCCGGATGCCGGAGGCGGGCCGTAGGTCCGAGGCCGGTGCCCCGTGGTCCGGAACCGGTGGCCGTGGGCCGTCCCGACGGGTCGGGACGGCCCACACGCGTGTCACGGCCGGGAGAGCGCGGGCTCCCGCAGAGAGCGCAGGAGGAGCCGGCCGACGGCGGGGAGGCCGATCAGCGGTGCGAGGGCGGTCTGCAGGGTGGTGGCGTCCGCGAGGGCGCCGAGCAGCGGGCCGGCGAGGCCGCCGATGCTGACGGTCAGGCCCAGGGTGACGCCGCTCGCGGTGCCCATGCGCCGCGGCAGGTAGTCCTGGCCGAGGGTGACGTGCAGGGAGAACGGCACGTACAGGCCGGCCGAGGCGAGGGCGACGCACACGTAGAGCAGCGGGCCCGGCACGAGGACCACGCCGGCCACGGCGAGGACGGTCAGCGCGTAGGACCACTGGACGACGGGGATGCGGCCGTAGCGCGTGGCGAGCTTTCCGCCCGCGACGGTGCCCACGGCGCCGCCGAGGTAGAGCACGAACAGGGCGGCCGTGCCGGAGGCTTCGCCGCCGCCGGTGCGCTGGCGCGCGTACAGCGAGATGAAGGTGCTGAGGCCGACGAAGACGACCGAGCGGCACACGATGGCGCCCGACAGCTTCACGAAGGAGGCCCAGTCGTCCCGGGCCGCTGCCGGGCTCTCCCCGCCCGTTCCCGGTCCGCCCGCGGCCGCCGGCCGGGTGCCGGTGGCCGTCTTCCGCAGGGCGGCCACGCACACCGCAGCGCCGGCGAGGGCGGGGACGACGAGGAGCGGTGAGGCGCGCAGGCCGCCGGTGGCGATCACGGCGGAGACCAGCAGGGGCGCGGTGGCGAAGCCGAGGTTGCCGCCGAGGGAGAACCAGCCCATCGCGGTGTGGCTGCCGCGGGCCGCGCCGCGTGCCACGCGGGCGGCCTCCGGGTGGTAGGCGGCGACCCCGACGCCGGACACCGCGACGGCCGCCAGGCTCAGTGCGTACGCGTCGAAGATCCCGGCGAGGGCGACTCCGGCGCCGCCCGTCAGGGTGCTCACCGGCAGCAGCCAGGGCATGGCCCACTTGTCGGTGAGCGCGCCGAACAGGGGCTGCACGACCGAGGACAGGACGGAGGCGGCGAGGACGAGCCCGGAGGCGGCGGCGTAGGTGTAGGCGCGTTCGGCGACGAAGTACGGCACGAGGGCGGCCACCGCGCCCTGGTAGACGTCCACGCAGGCATGGCCGGTGGCCAGCAGCGCGAGGGGGCCGTTGCGGCGGGTGCGGCGTACGGTGCGTTCGCCGGGTGCGGTCTGATGCGTCGTCACCCCGTCATCGTCGCCATCGCAGGTGCTGGCGCGCTTCCGATAACATGCCAAGCCATGCCGGAAATCCGCCACACTCCCGAGGCGCCCACCGTGACCCGGGTGCTGGCTCCCGGGGAGTCGATCGACGCGCACCGCCACGACGACCACCAGATCATTTACGCGGGTTCGGGCGTGGTGGCCGTCACCACCGAGGCCGGTACCTGGTTCGCGCCCGGCACCCAGGCCATCTGGGTACCGGCCGGCTGCGTCCACGCCCACCGCGCCCACGGGCACCTCGCGCTGCACCTGCTGGGCCTCGCGCCCGACGCCAACCCCCTCGGCCTGGCGGCCCCGACCGTCCTCGCCGTCGACCCCCTGCTGCGCGAGCTGATCCTCGCCTGCACCCGCGGGCCGCAGACCGGCACGCCCGAGCGGCGGCGGCTGCGCGCCGTCCTGCTGGACCGGCTGCGCGCCTCGCCCCAGCAGCCGCTGCAGCTGCCGGCGCCCGCCGACCCCCGGCTCGTGGCCGTCTGCGACCTGCTGTACGAGGACCCGGCCGACCCGCGGACGCTGGCCGCCCTGGGCGCGGTGGTGGGCGCCGGCGAACGGACGCTCAGCCGCCTCTTCCGCCGCGAGCTGGGCATGACGTTCCCGCAGTGGCGGACCCGGCTGCGGCTGTATCACGCGCTGCGGATGCTGGCGGACGGCCTGCCGGTGACGGCGGTGGCACACCGCTGCGGCTGGTCCTCGACCAGCGCCTTCATCGACGTCTTCCGCCGTGCCTTCGGGCACACGCCGGGCACGCACGGCCGGGGCGCGCAGCCGCCGCCGGCAGCCGCCCGTCAGTAGTCGGCGAAGTCCCCGATCAGGGTCTCGGCCCACTCGATCTCGCCGCTGAGCGGGTGGTCCTCCTCGACGTACGGCAGCTGCTCGGCGACCGCGGCGAAGGCGCGGGCCACCGGCGCGTCCGGCAGGGTGGCGTCGGCCAGGCGCAACGCCCGTACCGCGCCGATGAGTTCGCAGGCGAGCACCGTGCGGTAGGCGGCGACGGCCGCGGTGGTGCTGCGGGCCGCCTGGGTGGAGAAGCTGGCGTGGTCCTCCAGGCCGCGCGAGATCACGGCGGTGCCGAGGGTGACCGGCGCCGCGGCGTGCCGGAGCTGGCCGAGCGCGTCGTGCGCGACGTACTCCAGGATCATGATGCCGGAACTGCCCGCCGGGCCCGCCGCCAGGAACGGCGGCAGGCCGGTGAGGTCGGGTTCGACCAGGTCGCTCAGGCGTGCGGCGGAGAGTTCGGCGGCGTGGTGCAGCGCGGCGCGCAGTCCGTCCAGCGCGAGGGCGAGGTAGGCGGTGGAGAACTGGCCGTGGTGGTGTACCTGTTCGCCGTCGATGTCGATGAGCGGGTTCTCGGCGGCGGCGTTGACGTCGATGGTCAGTACGCGTTCCAGTGCGTCGGCCGCGTCCAGCGCGGGACCGTGCACCTGCGGGAAGGCCCGCAGCCCGAAGGGGTCCTGGAGGCGCCGCCCGGCCGGTGCGTCGGGGCCCAGCGCGAGGATGCGGCGCATCTCGGCGGCGCAGTGCAGCGAGCCATGGTGCGGGCGCGCGGCATGCACCACCTCGGAGAACGCCTCGGGCGAGCCGCCCAGCGCGCTGTAGGAGAGCGCGGTGATGACGTGGCTCGCGCGCAGCAGCCGGCTCAGGTCGTGCCAGGCGAGTACGGATTCGGCGAGCGTGACGGCGTTGCTGGAGATGAAGGCCAGCGCGTCGCCGGGGCTGATCGGAACCGGGGCCGGCCCGCCCTTCGCCCAGGGCCGTTCGCCGGCGAGGGTCAGGGCGACCTCGGCGAGGGTGGTGAGGTCGCCGGTGCCGATGGCGCCGCGGGTGTGCAGCGAGGGCAGGGCGTCCTCGCGGAGTGCGGTTTCGAGGCCGCGGAGCAGCCGGGGGTGCACGCCGCTGCCCGCCGCGGCCAGTTGGTTCAGGCGGACCAGCAGTCCGGCGCGTACCACGTCGTCGGGGAGCCGGTCGCCGCTGCCGCCCGCGTGGCTGCGCAGCAGCCGCAGGCCGTGCTGGTCGACGGCGTCCGGGGTGACGACGGCGTGCCGGTTGGCGCCGACGCCGGTGGTCCGTCCGTACACGGCGCGCTTGGCGCCGCTGTCGCGGGCGATCTCGTACGCCCGGCCGGCGCGTTCGAGTGCTTCGCCGGCGAGTTGCACGGGGGTGCCGTGCCGTGCGACCCGCACGATGTCGGCGCAGGTCAGGTCGGTACCGTTGACGTCGAGTGGTGCCCTGAGGGGAGTTGCGGGGGAAGCGGTGGAGGTGGCGCGGTCCGGCATGAAGCTCCCTTGACAAGAACTTATTCATCTCGCAGGGTGCATGAAACTCTCCATTCGCAATCTTGGCAAGAGCAGTTTCCGCGGGCCGCTGCCCAGCGGCCGTGCGCCCTCCCTCCCGCCCGACGCCCCGGCGTGACCGCGGCGTCCCCAGATCGGAGTGCTTGTCGAGCCATGCCGGAAGACCGGACCCTCACCCCAGCCGCTTCCCGGGCCGATTGCGCCGCCGCACCGGAACGCGCAGCCCCGACCGACACCTTCGACGACGCCCCCCTCAACCGCTTCCACCTCAAGATCACGGCACTGACGTTCGGCGCCAACTTCTCCGACGGCTACCAGCTGGGCATCATCGGCATCGCGCTCACCGCCATCGCCCCGCAGATGCACCTCGGCTCGCTGTGGCAGGGGCTGATGGGCGCCTCGGCCCTCATCGGCGTCTTCGCCGGCAGCATCGTCATCGGCTGGGCCGCCGACCGCATGGGGCGGCAGCGCCTCTACATGCTGGACTTCCTGCTGATCGCCGTCGCGTCCGTCCTGCAGTTCTTCGTCAGCAGCCCTGAGCAGCTGTTCGTGCTGCGCCTCCTCATCGGCTTCGGCATCGGCGCCGACTACGCGCTCGGGCCCACGCTCGTCGCCGAGTTCGTACCCCGCCGCTACCGGGGCGGCCTGCTGGCCTCGCTGACCTGCCTGTGGACCGTCGGCTACATCGCCGCCTTCTTCTTCGGCACGTACCTCATCGGGCTCGGCGGCGACTCCTGGCGCTGGCTCCTGCTCAGCAGCGCGGTCCCGGCCGTCGTGGTCCTGCTGCTGCGGCTCGGCACGCCCGAGTCACCGCGCTGGCTGCTCAGCAAGGGGCGGACCGACGAGGCCCGGCAGGTGGTCGCCCGCTTCGTCGGCAGCCACGTCGACTTCGACACCTTCGCGGCACAGCAGCCGGCCACCACCCAGCGGGCCGGCTCCTACCGTGAGCTGTTCGGCCGCGAGCACTGGCGGAACACGGCGTTCGGCGTGCTCTTCTACAACTGCCAGGTCATCCCGTACTTCGCGATCTACACCTTCCTGCCGCTGGTGCTGGTCAAGATCCAGCTCGACGGGGACGACTTCCTGAGCGAAGCGCTGCTCAACTTCTTCCTGCTGCTCGGCGGCGTCGCCGGGCTGTGGCTGGTGGCCCGGCTGACCCGGCGGCGGCTCACCATCGGTTCGTTCGTCGTCCTCGCGCTGTCGCTCGCACCCATGGGCATCTGGCCGGACGCGCCGGCCCTGCTGCTCTTCCCGCTGTTCCTGGTCTTCACCTTCACCATGTCGGCGGCGACCAACCTCGACCAGGTGTACCCGCCGGAGCTGTTCCCCACCGAGCTGCGCAGTTCGGGAGTGGGCCTGCTGAACGGCATGAGCCGGATCGGCTCCGCCATCGGCACCTTCCTGCTGCCGGTCAGCCTCGGTTCGCTCGGCTTCGCGCCGACGATGACGGCGCTCGCCGGCGTCCTGGTGATCGGCGCGGTGGTCTCCGTGCTGTGGGCCCCGGAGACCAGCGGCACGGCACTGGACTGAGCGCGGACGCACGGCCTCGCACGGTCCGGTCCTAGTGGCCGGACCGTGCGAGGCGGAACCCCACGTCGTCGACCCGGAAGTCCGGGTGGCTGCGGCGGCGGGCCGAGGCCCGGCAGCTCCAGTGCTCATCGAACCAGCCGCCGCCGCGCAGCACCCGGTACGTGCCGTAGACCTCGGGGTCGTAGAAGTCCCCGCACCAGTTCCAGACGTTGCCGAGCATGTCGTGCAGGCCCCACGCGTTGGGGCGCTTGCCGCCCACGTCGTGACTGCGCTCCTGGCTGTTGCCGCGGTACCAGGCGATCTCGTCGAGCGGCCCGTAGTGCGGCCCGGTCGTCCCGGCGCGGCAGGCGTGCTCCCACTCGGCCTCGGCCGGCAGCCGGTACCCGTCGGCCGAGGCGTCCAGGTCCGCCTCGGGACCGTCGCCGCCCTCCCGGAAGCGGTAGGCCGGCGTGAGCCCGTCCCGGCGGGAGAGCGCGTTGCAGAACCGGACCGCGTCCCACCAGGAGACGCCCTCGACGGGCCGCCGGTCCCCCCGCGCAGCGCTCGGCCGCCGGCCCGTGACCTCCGCGTACAGCGCCTGGGTGACGGGGTACGCCGCGAGCCGGTACGGCGTGAGCGCGACCGTCCAGCTGCGCTGCGTCCGCCGGTCCGACAGCGTCACCCGCCCCGGCGGGACGGCCACCATCTCGTCCCCCACGCGCTCCCCCACAGCCACTTCTGCCCCCTTGGCCCCACCCGCGGTGGAGCACATTGCATTTTTCTGCGCAGCGGGTTTCCCGCCGGCCGGTACTCATGATCTCCTGTCTCGTCAGCGGGCGGGAGTTCTCCGGTTGGGAAGTAGCCGGCCCCGCCCCGTGCCGGGCTGCGGCGGGACCTCCCTCGGGCCCGCGCACCGTGCTGCCCGGCCGCCGAGGCCGCCTTTTCCCGACAGTCACCACCGGCTTGAGGTCACAGGCCACCCAGGGCTCCACGCCGGGCCGCCCCTCCTCCCACGAGCACGACGGCCCGGCCGGGCACCCGCCGGTGAGGCGTCAGCGGCCGGCGGCGGACGAGGGAGGGACGACAGTGCCAGAGGGTTACCCGGCCACCGGGCCGGCCATGGCCGACTGCCTGCGGAAGGTCGCGGCCGGCGGGCTGCCGCTGCGGGAATGCGCCGAAGCGCTGGGCCTGGACGGCCTGGCACTGCTGCTCGCCTCCGACACGGGCCTGCCGGAGCCGCTGCACCTCCACGGTCCGCTGGCCCGGCCGCTGGAGGACCTGCAGCTGGTGCACGGGGAGGGCCCCGGCTGGGACGCGGCGCAGCGCGGCACCACGCTGTTCGTTCCCGATCTGTCCGCGCCGGCGGTCACCCGCTGGCCCGGCCTGACGCCGGCCGTCCAGGACCTCGGCGTGCGGGCGGTCTTCGCCTTCCCGATGCGCATCGCCACGGTCAGGATCGGGGCGCTCCTCGGCCACCGGCGGGCGCCGGGTCTCATGACGCCACGTCAGCTCCGGGACGCACGGGCCTTTGCCGGGGCCGCGGCGCACGCCACCCTGCAGCGGAACGGATGGCTCACCGACCGGGCCGGGCTGCCGTTCGCCGCGGTCCACGAGGCGACCGGTGCCCTCGTGGAACGGCTCGGCGTCTCCCCGGAGTACGCGCTGCTGCGGCTGCGCAGCCACGCCTTCCGCCACGACCGCTCCCTGCTGGACACCGCCCGTGCCGTGCTCGGCGGCGGTCTGGACGACGTATGAGGCGGTGAACTGCCGTACGGGGTGCGGAGAACGGCGGAAGACGGTGCGGACGGCGGAGCGGGCGCTCCGCCGTCCTGGCGCGGGCCGACCGTGGTGCGGGGAGGCCGTGGCGCGGCAACAGCGGTGGTGCGGCGGTTTTCTCAGGCCGCCTGGGGTACGGCCGTACGGGTGTCCGCCGCGGGCCGCTCGGCCCGCTCGACCGGCCGGGGGATCTCGGGCCGGCCGAACAAGGGGGCGTAGCCGGAGGGGAGATGGGCCAGGATGCGGTCCAGGAGGTCACGGCCGGCCAGGGCGGCCACCGTGGTGAGGACGGCACCGGTGTCCCAGCGGCAGGTGGCCGGGCTGCCGCCGGTGCGGGCGGCGAGGTCCTTCACGAAGCCCCAGCCGGTGAGCGGTTCGAACTGCGGGATCTGTGCCGTGAACGTCATGGCGGCCTCCAGCGGCAGCCGGGCGGCCAGTTCGACGCGCTCGTCACCGGTCAGCTGCCGGCCCAGCGCCGCGAGCACGGCCTGGACGGCTTCCTCGGCCCTCTCCCGGGTGGGATAGGCGCCTTCGTACCGGACCTTCTCCAGCATCTGACGGTACGTCATCACCGTGTCACGCCGGTCCGGGGCAGACTGGGGGTGCATCGCTGCAGCAGTCACCTTTCTCGTGATCGTGATCCGTCGTGCCCGTATCGCGTTCAGCTGGAGAGCTGCTTGTCCGAAGCGCTCCCGCGGATGGCGATCCTGCGGGGCTTGGCGCGCTCGGTGATCGGGATGCGCAGCGTCAGCACCCCGGCGTCGTAGTCGGCCGTGATGTTCTCGGCGTCGAGGGTGTCGGCCAGGGCCAGCCGGCGGGAGAACACGCCCAGCGTCCGCTCGGAGACGTCCAGCTGGACCTTCTCGCCCTCCGCCGTGGGCCGGCGCTCGGCCTTGACCGTCAGCATGTTGCGGTCGACGTCGATCTCGATCGCCTCCGGCGACACACCGGGCAGGTCGAAGGCCACCACGTACGTGTCGTCCTCGCGGTACGCGTCCATCGGCATCGGGGCCGGGCGCGACCAGGTGCCGGAACCCATGAGGTGCTGGGCGAGCCGGTCGAACTCACGGAAGGGGTCAGTGCGCATCAACATGGGAGTAACACCTCCAGAAGGCTCAGGCAGTTGGTGCCAATGCGCTTCACCTGCATCTGGTTGTAGCATGTCATCCATCCGATGACAAACGAGATGTCGTCCATACGATGACAGCCTGAAGCCGACGACGGTGCCGCCGAGGAGAAGAAGCTCATGTCCCCCGCCGATCACCCCGTCCCGGACGCCGCCGGGGCCACGCCCCACGACCCCACGAGTCCGGCCTCCTTCCTCGCCGCAGCGGCGGCGCTGGAGACCATCAAGAACGCCGTGCGCACCGCCCGGCGCAGCGACGCCGAGCCGCCGCCCTCCCCCGAGGAGGGCCCGGAGCAGGCACTGGCCGCACTCATGCTGCTGCGTGAGGTCCGCGAGGAGCTCGCCGGCTGGGAGACCGGCCTGATCGAAACGGCCCGGCAGGCCGGCGCGAGCTGGGCGGACCTCGCCGAGCCGCTGGGCGTCGCCAGCCGGCAGGCCGCCGAGCGCCGCTACCTGCGACAGCGCCCCGGCCCCGCCGGCAGCACCGGCGAGCAGCGGGTCCAGGCCACCCGTGACCAGCGCGCGGCCGACCGCAGCGTCACCGCGTGGGCGCGCGGCAATGCCGCCGACCTCCGCCGGCTGGCCGGCCAGGTCGCCGCCCTCACCGACCTCCCGGCCGCGTCCCGCGCACCCCTGGACCGGCTCAACCAGGCGCTCGGGCACGACGACCCGGCCGCCCTGCTCGACCCGCTGACCGCCACCCGGCCGCACCTCCGGCGGCGCCATGCCGACCTGGCGGCCCGCATCGACACGCTGGCCGACCGGACCGACCAGCTGCGCGACGACAGCAACAGCCGGCGCCGTACCACCTGACGGCGCCGGCCGGAGCCTCTGCTAGCGCGCGTCCTCCGACGGGAAGCGGGCGAGGACGGTACGGGCCAGGCCGCGGGCGTAGTCGGCGTCCAGCAGGCCGGGCCGGAAGAGGATGCGGTACATCATCGGCGCCACCAGGTGGTCGAGGACCGTCTCCACGTCGGGAGCGGCCTCGCCCCGCCCGGCGGCGCGGTCGAGGAGCACGGCGACCTGCTCGGCGGCGTACGCCGAGCACTGGCCTGCGTTGCCGCCCTCCCGGTCCCCGGCGAGCGCGTCCTGGATGTAGGCGCGCCCGGCCGCCGAGGACATCTCCTCGAGCCACTCAACGGCCCAGGTCTCCAGGTCCTCGGCGAGGCTGCCGCAGTCGGCGGGCGGGCCCTCCGGGCGCAGCCGTTCCACCGCGACGTCGGACAGCAGTTCCTGGAGGTCGCCCCAGCGCCGGTAGATCGTCGAGGGGGTGACCTCGGCGCGCGACGCGATCAGCGGCACGGTGAGCGCGGCGCGCCCCCGCTCGGCTTCCAGTTCGCGTACGGCCCGGTGCACGGACTCCTGGACGCGTGCGCTGCGCCCGCCCGGGCGGGTCCTCGGCTTTGCTCCCATCCCCTCACCTTAACGCTGATTCTTTGCTTCAAGGCGGGCGCCCTGCCCGTCACGACGGGTCGGCGACCAGGGCGGGCCGCCGGTCCCCGGCCGGCGGGGCGGGCTGCCGGACCTCGGCCAGCGGCGCCGGCCCGACGGCCTGCTCGTACGCGTCCCCGGCGGCCAGCAGCGCCGCTTCGCCGTACGGCCGTCCGATCAGCTGCATGCCGATCGGCAGCCCGTCGCGGTCGGCGCCCACCGGCAGGGACAGGGCCGGCAGCCCGGTGACGTTCGCGGGCGCGCTGAGCCGTACATACGCGTCGGCCACCGACTCCGCCGAGCCGTCCGGCCAGGTGAACGCCTGCTGTCCGGTCAGCGCCGCGGTCGCCGGCACGGTCGGCGCCGCGATCAGGTCGACCCGCCCCAGCAGTTGTCCCCACTCCCGCCGCAGCAGCGTGCGGGCCCGCTGGGCACGTACGTGGTCGACGGCGGGCAGCAGCGCGCCCGCCTCCAGCAGCACGCGTACGTCGTCCCCGTACAGTTCGGGCGCGCCGCCCAGGTGCGTGGCGTGGTACGCGGTCGCCTCGGGGACCATCAGGCCCCAGTGCACGGCCTGGACGTACCGGTGCAGCGGGATCTCCACGTCCACCAGCCGGGCGCCGAGACCGGCCATGCGGTCCAGCGCGGCCCGCACGGCCGCCGCCACCTCCGGGTCCACCCGGTCGAAGTAGTAGTCGGCCGGGACACCGACACGGAGGCCGCGCAGGTCGCCGTCGCGCCGGCGGTGTTCCGGGCCGTCTTCGGGCGCCCGGCCGGCCGTGCCGCGGTCGGCGATCGCGGCCAGCACGAGAGCGGCGTCCCGCACCGTGCGCGTGATCGGGCCGACGTGGTCCAGCGACCAGGACAGCGCGGCCACCCCCTCGCCGGACACCAGTCCGTACGTCGGCTTCAGGCCGACCGTCCCGGTCAGCGCGGCCGGTACCCGGATCGAGCCGCCGGTGTCCGTGCCGAGCGCGAACGTCGCGGAACCGGCCGCCACCGCGGCGGCCGAGCCCCCGCTGGAGCCGCCCGGCACCCGGTCCAGAGCGCGGGGGTTGCGGGTCTGCGGCGTCGTCAGCCCGTAGGCGAACTCATGCGTGTGCGCCTTGCCCACGAGCACGGCGCCCGCCTGCTTCAGCAGCGCGGCGACGGTGGCGTCGCGGTCCGGCACCCGCCCCGCGCGGACGGCCGAGCCGGCCGCGGTCTCCACGCCCGCGGTGTCGATGAGGTCCTTGAGGGCCATGGGAATGCCGTGCAGCGGGCCGCGCCGCCGCCCGGCGGCGATCTCGCGCTCCGCCGCGGCGGCCTCCTCGCGCGCCCTGTCCGCCGTGACGGCCGCGTAGGCACTCACGAGTGGTTCGGTGTCCGCCAGGCGCGCGAGGACGGAGTCGGTCAGCTCCACCGGCGACAGGCTGCCGTCGCCGATCGCGCCGGCCGCCTCGGTGAGCGAGAGTTCGTAGGGCTGCACGACGGTCACCGTCCTTGGGGCGGTAGACGGCGGCGGGCGGCACGTCGGCCAGGTCGAGCTCCCGGAGGCGGCTCACCACGGCGAGGATGTGGTCGGCGGTGGCGGCGACGGCCGCGTGCCGGTCGTCGCGCAGCGGGACGCCGGCGCGCTCGGCCGCCTCGGCGGCGCCGCGCGGGGTGTGGGCAGGAAGGGACATGGCTGGTCTGCGTCCTTGTCGGAAAGAGGCAACGGAAGAGAAGGAGAGAAGGGAGGGCGCCCGGCGCGCATGCGCTGCCGCGCCGCTCGTCGAACGGGCGCCGTCGTGACGACCGTAAGCCGACACGACCACTAACGCAAACCATTTGCTTTAACGATTCGGCTGGCCTACCGTTAACGCAACATCTGCGCTTTAAGGTGCCGGCTCCACATCCTCCCCTCCCCCAAGGACTTCCATGCCCGACCCCATTTGGACCCTCGGCGACCTCACCGTCCACCGCATCGACGAGACCGAACTCCCGCCGGAGACCGGCCCCTGGCTGCTGCCCGGCGCCACCCCGGACGTGGTCGCCGCGGCCCCCTGGCTGCGCCCCGACTTCGCCCGGCCCGACCACCGGCTCCGCCTGGCCAGCCACTCCTTCGCCCTCCGCGCCGGCGGCCTGCGCATCCTCGTCGACACCGGCATCGGCAACGGCAAGGACCGCGCCAACCCCGCCTGGCACCACCTCGATACGGACTACCTCACCCGGCTCGAACAGGCCGGATTCCCGCCCGACTCCATCGACCTCGTCGTCCTCACCCACCTGCACACCGACCACGTCGGCTGGAACACCCGCTACCGCGACGGCGCGTGGGTGCCCACCTTCCCGCATGCCCGCTACCTGGTGGCGCGCGAGGAGTGGGCGTACTGGTCGGGCGTGGAACTGGACGCCGCGCGGCGCCAGATGTTCAGCGACTCGGTCCACCCGGTGCGCGACCACGGCCTGCTGGACCAGGTCGACGTCCCCGCCACGGGCACCGAGATCGCCCCCGGCGTCACCCTCGTACCGACACCGGGACACACCCCCGGACAGGTGGCCGTACGCCTGACGGACGGCGGGCGGTCGGCCCTGATCACCGGGGACTGCATCCACCACCCCGTCCAGCTCAACCGCCCCGGCCTGGCCAGCTGCGTCGACATCGACCCGGACCTGGCGGTGCGCACCCGCCGCGACCTGCTCGCCTCGCTCGCCGGCAGCGACACGCTCGTGCTCGGCAGCCACTTCCCGCCGCCCACCGCCGGCGTCGTGCGCCGCGACGGCTCCGGCTACCGCCTCGTCGCGGTTTCCGGTAATCCGCGCGCCGGGGCCGGACAGCGGCAATGATGGGCGCAGCACAGCAGTGCGAGCACCGGTTCTTCCGGACGGCACCGCGTCTCGGCACCGCACCGCATCTCAGCACCGCACCGGATCTTCAGAACAGCACAGAGGAGCGAGCAGCCCCATGCGCATCGTGGTCAGTGAGTTCATGAGCCTGGACGGCGTCGTACAGGCGCCGGGCGGACCGGAGGAGGACACCGACGGCGGGTTCGCGCACGGCGGCTGGTCGCATCCGTTCTTCGACGCCGAGGTGATGGGCCCCGCCCTCAACGACGCGATGGCCAGGACGGAGGCGCTGCTCTTCGGACGCCGCACCTGGCAGACGATGGCCGCGGCCTGGCCCGATCGGGCCGGCGATCCGTTCGCCGACCGGATGAACTCCCTGCCGAAGTACGTCGTGTCGCGCACGCTGGGCGACGCCGATCTGACCTGGCAGAACACCACCCTCATCCCGGGTGGCGAGGCCGTCGCGCGGATCCGGGAGCTGCGCGCGACCGAGGGCGGCGACCTGTGGATCATGGGCAGCCCGACGCTCGTCCGTACGCTGGTGGGCGAGGGCCTGGTCGACGAGCTGCTGCTGATGATCGAGCCGGTGCTCCTCGGCGGCGGCAAGCGGCTCTTCCCGGACGACGGCGCGCTGCGCACGCTCGAACTGGTCTCGTCCACCGTCACCGGCACGGGAGTGCACGTGTGCACCTACCGGCCCGCCGCCAAGGACTGACCGGCCGCGCCGCCCGGCAGTACTGACCGGCCGCACTGCCCGGCAGACTTGCCGGCCGCACCGCGGCCCCGCACGGCCGGGCGGCGCCACGGCGCCAGGGGCACCGGGGGTCAGGTGCGGACCGCCACCAGCAGATCGACCCGGTAGACCTCCTCCACCGAGCCCGCCGGGAAGAGTGCGCGCAGCCGTGCGCGTTCCTCGTCCACGAAGGAGCGGACGGACTCCGCGCCGAGGACGAGGAACGCCGAGTGGCTGGTGATGTTGGCCAGGTGCGTGTCCACCGGGACGGTGCGGGACCAGCGCAGCTCGCGGCGCATGAACCGCAGGCCGGGGCGTGCCAGTCCGGCGAGCCGGGCGGCGCGGTTGTCGTCGGGACGTTCCGCCGCGGCCGGTGTCACTCCGCAGTGGCGCGCGATGCGCTCGTTCTGCGCGGCGATCCACGGCACGTCGAGGGCGTTCATGTTCCACCACACCGCGAGCGCGCCGCCCGGCCGCAGCACGCGCAGCGCCTCGGGGACGGAGCGGCCGGTGTCGGTCCAGTGCCAGGACTGCGCGTAGGTGAGGAGGTCGCACGAGGCGTCGGCGAGGGGCAGGGCGTTGCCGTCGCCCCTGACCACGGGTACGCCGGGCAGCGCCCTGCTGAACTGAGCTGCCATGCCCGCGCCGGGCTCGACGGCGAGCACGTCGGCGCCGCGTTCGCGCAGCAGGGCCGTGGCGATGCCGGTGCCCGCGCCGATGTCGGCGACGCGGGCGCCGGCGAGGGGACGCCCCGTCAGTTCCTCCACCGTGTCCAGGACGGCGGGCGGGTAGGAGGGGCGGTTCGCGGCGTACTGGGCGGCGGCCGCGTTGAAGGAGTGGGCGCGC
>NZ_PQSQ01000086.1 GCF_002920575.1 Streptomyces sp. Ru73
GGGCCGAGGCGGCATCCCGGGGACTGCCGTCGGAGGAGGTGGAGGAGTGGATACGCGTCGCCCGTCCGGCGGTGTACTTGGCGGAGGGCGGTAACGGCCCCCTCGTGGCCCGGGTCGGCGGCGACCCCCTGCTGCCGCACGGCGTGCCGAGGCCGTCCGACCCCTTCGTGGCCTCCGTCGACCTCGCGGCTCTCCCGCCGGGCGCCGCCGGCCTTCCGCTCCCCGCCGACGGCCACCTGCTCCTCTTCTCCGGCACCGATGTGCACGGCATCGGAGGACAGGTGTCCGACGCGGTGCTGTACGTCCCCGCCGGGACCCCGACACCACCGAGCCCCCTCGAACACAGCCGGCGCGAGCCGTACCGGCCGCGTGAGCTCCGCACGGTCTGGCACCAGCCGAGCGCGCCGATGCCGGAGAGCTTCGCCCTCGACAGATGGGGCGACTTCCCCGAGGACGAGCAGTTCGAACTCGCCGACGAACTCGCCGACGCCTGGGCGGACGGGGGCGGCTACCGCCCTTCCTGGGCCCTGCAGATCGGCGGCCATCCGGTCTCGCCCCAGAACGACCCCGTCCACTACGCCCGCGGTCCCGAGGACGCCGGCCCCTCCGAGCAGAGCGGTGCGGCCCACGGAGAGGGCCCCGACGACTGGGCGCTCCTGGCCACCTGGAGGTGCGGCGACGACGTCACGGAACTGGACTCCGGCGTCGCCCATTGGGTGATCCGCCGCCGGGACGTGGCGGCCCGGCGCTTCGACCGGGTCCACCGCTACGTCGAAATGGCCTGAACCGCGCGGGCCGGGGCGTCGACTCCCCGGCGCTCATCGGCGCCCCTCCCCGCCTTGCCCACCCGGTCCGTGTCGTCACCGTGCCGATCGCTCCCACCGTGACGATCGATCTGCCCGGAACCCATTGCCGTCCCCGGGCCCGACCCGGTCTGCCCGTGGGAGGTATGGGGATACAGCCGTAGGCCCGTGGCGCGTTCCCCACGTCCTGATGCGCGGCGCCGGGTCTTCCCGGGCAGCGGCCACGACCGCAGGGAGGCGGGCGTTCCTCGGCCACCGGAGCGCGGGGCCGGTCCGGCGCCGGGAACGGTCCGGCGCCGGGAACGCGGGGCTCGCCCGCCGCGTCCCGTGGCCCGGGCGGACGGCTCAGCGCAGCAGCAGGTCGCGGATCGCCTTCGTGATCTCGTCGGGCGCCTCCTCGGCCATGAAGTGCCCCGCGCCGGTCAGCCGGTGGTCCAGGTCCGGCGCCCACGCGTGCCAGACCGCGGCGGCGTCGTAGCCCAGTTGCGCGCCCCAGTCCTGCTGGACGACCGTCACGGGCATGGCCAGCTGGGAACCGGCGTCCTGGTCCGCCTGGTCGTGTGTGATGTCGATGCCCGCCGAGGCCCGGTAGTCCGCGACGATCGACGGCACGGCCGCGGCGCTCGCCCGCAGGTACGCGGCCCGGACCGGTTCCGGCATGGCGGCCGGGTCCCTGGCCCAGGCGTCGAGGAAGGAGCCGAAGTAGGCGTCGGCGCTGTTGGCGATCATCGTCTCCGGCAGCCCCGGCGGCTGCGCCATGAGGAACAGGTGGTAGCCGACCGCCGCCGTAACACCGTGCAGGACGTTCCACGTGTCCAGGGTCGGCACGACGTCGAGGATGCCCAGGTGCGTGAGGGTCTCGGGATGGTCCAGTCCCGCCCGGAAGGCGACCAGGGCGCCCCGGTCGTGGCCGACCAGGGCGAAGCGCTCATGCCCGAGCGCCGCCGCCAGGGCGACGACATCGGCGGCCATGGTGCGCTTGGCGTACACCTCTGGGCCGGTGGCCACCGGCTTGTCGCTCGCACCGTAGCCGCGCAGGTCGGGACAGATCACCGTGTGCTCGCCGGCGAGCCGCTCGGCGACGTGCCGCCACATCAGGTGGGTCTGCGGAAAGCCGTGCAGCAACACGACCGGGCTGCCGCTGCCGCCGACGGCGGCGGCCAGCTCCACTCCGTCGGCGCCGGGCAGACGGACGTGGTCGAAACCGGGAATGGCGGGCGTCATGAAGGGCCCCTTCCTGGGGTCGGGGACCGGCGAAAGCCTTGGTCCGGGGACTGACGGGATCAGCGTGGACGACAGCGATCAGCAGCCGATCAGTACGCTTCGACGCAGCCGACCCGCGGCACGGAAGATGGAGGGCATGCGAATCGACGTACTCGGTGCCGTGCGGGCCCTCCGTGACGACGGCACCCCGGTCGGCCTGGGCGGCCCCCGCCACCGTGAGGTGCTCGCCCGGCTCGTCGCCGCCGGGGGACGGATGGTCCCCACCGACACCCTCGTGGACGACCTGTGGGCCGAGCCGCCGGTGCGGGCCGTGGGTGCGTTGCGTACGTTCGTCGCCGCGCTGCGCCGCGCCATCGAACCCGGCCGGCCGCCCCGCACCCCGCCGCGCGTCCTCGTCACGGAAGGCCCCGGCTACGCGTTGCGCCTGCCGCGCGACACCGTGGACGTCCACCGGTTCGAGGACGCCCTGGCCCGCGCCCGGCGTACACCCGATGCGCTGACCGACCTCGATGCGGCCCTCGCGGCCTGGCGCGGCCCCGCCTACGCCGACGTGACCGGCTCCGCGTGGGCCCAGCGCGAACGGACCCGGCTGGAGGAGCTGAGGCTGGAGGGGGTGGAACTGCGCGCCGGTCTCCTCCTCGACTCCGGCTCAGGAGCGGAGCTGGTCGCCGAGCTGGGCGCCCACGTCGCCGAACACCCCTGGCGTGAGCCGGCCTGGGGGCTGCTGGCCCGCGCACTGCACCGCGCGGGCCGTCAGGCGGACGCGCTGGCCACCCTGCGCCGCGCCCACACGATGCTGGTGGACCAGCTCGGGCTCGACCCGGGTACCGGCCTCCGGCGCCTGGAGACGGACATCCTCCGCGGAGCCACGACGCTCCAGCCCCCGCGGACCGTGTGGACGGCCGGCGTACGACTCGGCCCGCGCACCACCGTGGAACTGGCGCGCACCCTGGCCCTGGCGGGCGGTGACGCCCTCGTCCACTCGCGGCGCGACCGCCTCGCCGCCGTCCAGGCGGCCGAGCGCACCGGAGACATCGCCCTGACCGCCCGCGTCATCGGCGCCTACGACGTGCCCGCCCTCTGGAGCCGGGCCGACGATCCCGAGCAGTCCCGCGCCGTCGTCGCGGCGGCCGAGCGTACCCTCACCGCCCTCGGCGCCGACAGCCCCGCCGAACTGCGCGCCCGCCTGCTGGCCACCGTCGCCGTCGAAAGCCGCAGCGCCGGTCTTTCCGCCGTCGAACGAAGGCGCGCCGGGCGGGCGGCGCGCGAGGCCGAGGCGCTGGCCCGGGAGCTGGGCGATCCCGCTCTGCTGGCGTTCGCCCTCAACGGCGTGTTCCTGCAGTCCTTCACCCGGCCCGGGCTCGCGACGGCACGGGACGTGATCGGGACCGAGATCCTCGACCTGGCCACCCGGCACGAGCTGCCGGACTTCGTCGTGCTCGGCCGGCTCATCCGCCTGCAATCCGCCTCCGCTCTCGGCGACCTCGGCGCCGCCACCGCACACGCCGAGGCAGCCGAGCAGTTCGCCGTCAGCACCGAGGCCCTGCTCGTCCCCGTCCTCACCGACTGGTTCCGGGCCCGGGCCACGGCCGCTCGCAGTGCCGAACCGGGCGGGCCGACCGCCGCCACGGCCGCGGCGCACTACCGCGCCGCCGAAGACGCCCTCGCCGAAACAGCGGGCATGCCGGGGCTGCACCGGGGCCTGTTCGCCCTCGCCCTCCTGGGCCTGCGTCTCCTGCACGACCGCCCCGCGCCCACCGATCCCGCCCTCGACTGGGGCCCCTACCGCCCCTGGACGCAGCCCTTGGTACTGCTCGCCCGCAACCGGACCGAAGAGGCCCGTACCGCCCTGACCACGGCGCCCGAACCACCCCTTGATCACATGCAGGAGGCGCTCTGGTGCCTGACCGCCCATGCCGCCGCCCGCCTCGGCGAGCGCCCGGTCGCCGCCCGCGCGGCAATGGCCCTGCGCGCCGCCCGCACCGAACACGCCGGCGGCGCGAGCGGAATGCTGACGCTGGGGCCGGTGGCGCGGTACCTGGCGGAGGCGGAGGCATGCGCCGACAACAGATGACCGACACCGCCCGGGGCCCCGCTTGCCGGGTGCTCGGCGGTGAACTGCGGCTCCCCCACCTGCCCGTACCACCCGACCGGACAAACGGGCCCTGCGGACCGGCCCGGCCACATCCGCCGAAGTGAGGCCATCCGCCGCTCCGGTCGATGCCCAGCTGAGGACGGCGCGCTCCGTACGCCGACTCGGCCTCCTGGACCGCCAGGGCAGCCACTGTCCGGCCGGCGCGGCGGACACTGACCCCGGCAACGCACCCGGCCAGGCAGCGCTCGCGGCGCGGCTCCGGGAGGAACGGCCGAAGCCCGACACCCTGATGAGCAACGCCGCCGACGCCACCCACCTCCCGATCGAGGCATGGACCGAGGAGGCCGTCGACACGCTCCTCGCGATCAACCTCAAATCACCGCCCCTCCGATCGGGGACCTGCGGCCGCTCCTCTCCCAGCAGCCCTCGGTCCTCCTCCTCGGCTCGGTATCCGCGTACATCGGACACGAGAACGCGACGGTCTACGACGCGGCCACGGCGGGCCTGCTCTCCTGCACACATGAGCTGACCCACCCGCGTACCCCACTACGCCGGTGACAACAAGCCTGCCCGTATGACAACTACCCTCTGTTCAGACTCATTAGAACGACACGTCGATGTAGTCGATGTCGGTGAATTCCACTTCGAGGTCATTAGCCCGGCGGCCGCCGTCCTTGAAATAGATCTCCTGCAAGCCCTCGGCGACGATGCCGCGCAGCTGCTGGTCGCTCGCGCCCTGTTGCTGGGCGTCGAAGAGGCGGGCGGCGTAGGCCGGCGGGAGGTGGACGGTCAGCCGGCGGACCCGGCCGTCGTCAGTGGTGCCGATGGGCGCGGTGTAGCCGAAGCGGGCGCGGGTTTCGATGGTGATGCCGGCGGTGGTGGCGGCCTGCTTGCGGCGGCGCTGCCGGACCCGCGGCTGCCACACCTTCGGCACCTCGCGGCGCAGCGCCTCTGCGAGGCGCTTCTGCGGCGTCTTGCGCTGCCCGGCCAGGTAGCGCTCCACCGTGCGCTGGGAGACACCCAAACGGGCCGCCACGGCCCGGGTGGAGCCCTTCTCCGCCCGGACCAGCAGCCGGATCTGGGCGAGCGGTGTTTTCGGCGGCTGGCGGGTGAAGGCCTCCTGGTCGGCGCGCTCCAGGGCGTCCTCGATGTCCCCCACGGGCTACTCCCCTTCGTCCAGGACGGCGTCGCCGCCCTTGATGTGGCGGGCCGGGTTGTAGCCCTGCTCCATCAGGTCCACCGCCCACGCCATGGTCTGCACGCCTTCGACCTTGGCCAGGCCGGGCGTGGGGCCGAGGCGGAAGGAGCCGGGGTACGGCTTGCCGTCGGTGTCACGCGGCAGGAAGTCCAGCGGGCTCGGGCCGGGGCTGGGGTAGACCACGCAGTCCGACAGCACTGCGAGCGGGTACAGGCCGGTGGCTTCGGCGGTCTTGCGCATCTTGCGGTGCATGTTCACCCGCGCCTTGGAGATCACCGCGGCGCGGATGTCGGGGCGCCAGGTGGGCCGTTCCAGGGCGGGCCAGCGCTCCCCGTCGCGGTAGTGACGGCCCTGCGGGCGCTCGCGCAGCTTGCCGATGCCGCCCTTGACCGTGGCCTTGATGGCCGCAAGCACCGCTGCCAGGCCCGGGTCGGTCTGCTTGTGGTGCTCCATGGCGGCGAGGAACGCTTCGGCGTCCAGGTCGCCTGTGACACCGAGGTCGGCGAGGGTGTCGACGTAGGCGGTCTTCAGGCGGTCGTGCCAGGGGTCCAGGTACGGGCCGGTCTCCCGCCGCAGGTAGGCCTCGATGGGGGTGACGTCGTAGCCGAGTTCGGCCGCGTAGGCGACGGTCGGGGTGGCGTACCAGGCCGGGCCGTCGGGCCGGCGGCCGGACGGCGTGAACGGGCTGGGCAGGCGCGGGTCCAGCTCGATGTGGGAAAGGTCCACGTACCAGCTGCCGGGGATCTTCTTGTCGAACGCCGGCCGGTCGGCGTGGACGGGTTCGCCCAGGCCGACGCTCAGGCGGGCCGCGGCGGCGAGGAAGGCGGTGTTGATGTCCAGGCCCACCGCGTGCGGCAGCAGGCACTCCTCATCCGAGAGCAGCGGTACGTCGCGGACCCACTGGTACGCCTCCTCGTCCAGGAAGCCACCGGTCCAGCCCTGAGCGACCGGGTGTTCGGTGGTGGCCTCCGGCGGCGCCGGGTCGACCGGGGCGGTCAGCGCGCCGGGGTTCGGACCGGACACCCAGGCGCCGGTCGCGGTGTCCTTCACCGGGCGGGTCGGCGGGCGCAGCGCCGTCATCAGCTCCAGGCCGGAGACGGCGGTGGAGCCGCGCGGGGTGAGCACGCGGGTGGCGTAGGTGCCGAGCACGCGGGCGAGTTCGGCCGGCGGCAGGTCGTCGGCGCCGGGCCAGGCGCGGGTATCCAGGGCGTCCCAGGACAGCATGGCCAGCTGCACGCACTGGCGCTGGCCGGCCTGCGCGGGGCGGTAGATGCGGGGCCACGGGCCGAAGCCGCGCTGGGTCAGCTTCCACTTCGCGCGGGTGAGCTGCTTGACCACGGGGTGGTCCTCGGGCAGGCGCAGCGAGCGGCGGGCTTCGGGGCCTTCCAGGCGCTCGGGCAGACCGAGGCGGACGGCGGCCGATGCGGTCAGCGCGATCAGTGGGTCGGCGTCCTTGCCGTGGCGGTGCAGCCGCGGCGCACCGAGCCCGGACTCCTTCAGCGTCCATTCCACCAGGGCCGGCACGGTCTTGGCCGGGCACTCCAGCATCAGGCCGTCGGCGCAGTAGGCGGTGCCGTCGCCGTCCAGGACCGCCAGCGGACCGTGCGGGAAGCGCGGATCGGCGGCCGCGGCCGGGGCGGGCTTCTTCGGCGCCGCCTTCTTCGCGGCCGGCCGCCGCGACGACGGTGTCCTGGCCGTGCTGGTGGCCGTGTTGTTCTCCGGACGGGCGACGGCGGCGGCGTTTGTCGGAGTGGGGGCGGGTGCCGGTGGTTCGGGCCGGGTTGTCGGCTGGGGGGCGGGGGGCGTGGCGGGGGCGGGGTAGCGCTGGGCGAGGCCGTCGAGGAGTCTGCGGTAGGCCTCCAGTCGTTCGGCTTTGGGTTCGGCGCGGCCTGCTTCCCAGGCCTGGACGCTGTGTACGCGTGCGCCGAGGGCCTGGGCGACGGCGGCCTGGGTGAGCCCGGCGGCCTCCCGCAGCCGGACCCGTTCGGGCGGGGCGGGCAGCACGGTGCCCTCGTCGACGGCGGCCAGGAGAGAGTCGATGGCGGAGAAGAGTTCCTCGGGCTGGTGGTTCATCGGTACTCCCCTACTCCTACCGGACACCTTGGCGGATCTCTTCGAGCCGGGTCATCAGCCGTTGGTAGCGCTGCGAGGCCGCCTGGGAGGATTTCATGCCCTGGTACTGGGCGATCTGCCGCCAGTCCAGGCCGCGACGCCGGGCTTCGATGATTACCTGGGTCTCCAGCCGGTCCAGCTGACTGCGCATGTCCTCGAACAGGCTGAGCGCCGCACCGAGATCATCCGGAGTCACATCGGGAGCCGGCCCGCCGCCGGGCTGGTGGCCAACGGCCGTGAGCAGCCGGTGGAGCAGGGCGGCGTCGTGCTCCAGGCGGCGCGCCTCGGTCTCCTGAAGGGCAGGGTCGCCGGCCAGTGCGGACAGTCGTTCGCGGGCCCCGTCCCGAGCATCACGTGCCATGCGGCCACCTTATGACATCGAACAATGCAACAACAAGTTGTTGTTTCATTGTTCGACGACAAGCTGTTGAGGGCCGGCCGTGCGGGGTGCAGCGTGGCGGACGAGTCAGCGGATGGGCGCAACGCCGTCGCGGCGTACGGCGCCGTAGCGCGGCCGGATTCCGGCCGGAAGGTGTCCCTGGTGTTCTCGTCCCGGTTAGGCGGCGAATTCCTTCTCATGGACTACCGCGTCATCGGTTCACCGTGTGATCACGCTCCGGCCGGGCCGTGGCCCATGCTGCGTTCACGTCAAGGACACCCCCAAGTCCGAGACTCGCCGCGGAATTTGTCCACCCCCCACGCCGAGGAGCGTTCGCATGTACAGACGACTGAGCACCCGCCGGTCCGTCAGGCCGATCACCTTGTTAGTCGGGGTGGTCCTCACCACCCTCACGGCGGCCGTACCCGCCGAGGCCGGCAGCCGGAGTACCGGCGCCCTGCCCGCGGTGAGCCCGCGGGCCGAGACGCCCGCGCTGTACGACGACGAGGCGGGCGGAGACGCCGACGCGGACGACCCGGCGATCTGGCGGAACGCCGCCGACCCCGGCCGCAGCCTGGTGATCGCCACGGCCAAGCAGGGCGGGCTCCGGGTCTACGACCTCGAAGCCCGGCCCGTGCAATCCCTGCCGGCACCGCCCGCGCCGAGGCCCGACGACGCCCCGGGCCGCTTCAACAACGTGGACCTCGTGCCCGGCCTGCGCCTGTCGTCCGGCCGGGCCGACCTGGCGGTGGCCAGCGACCGCGGCCGCGACACACTGCGGATCTACCGCATCGACCGCGACCGGCAAGGCGGCCCGCTCACCGACGTCACCGCCCCCGACGTGCCGCACGTGTTCTCCGCCGACCAGGACGAGATCAACGAGCAGCAGACCGCTTACGGCCTCACCACCTGGACCGACACAGCCACCGGGCGGTCCTACGCGCTGGTCAGCCGACGCAACCGCACCACGCTCGCCCTGCTCGAACTGACCGCGGCGCCCGGCGGCAAGGTCGGGTACCACAAGGTGCGCACCCTGGACCTGCCGTCCACCTTCCGGCTCCCCAACGGCAGTTCATGGACGCCCTGTGCCGAGCCCGGCGAGCTGCCCCAGGTCGAGGGCATGGCGGTCGACCCGGCCACCGGCACCCTCTATGCCGGCCAGGAGGACGTCGGGACCTGGCGGATGCGGGCCGATCTCACCGGCTCGCCCCACCTCGTCGACAAGGTGCGCGAGTACGGCATCCCCGGTGAGTACGACAAGGGGACCGAGGAGTGCGTCCTGGGCGCCGACCCCGGTTACGGCGGCACCCGGCTCACGGCCGACGTCGAGGGGCTGACGCTGCTCACCCAGGACGACGGTGACGGCTACCTGCTCGCTTCCAGCCAGGGCGACAACACCTTCGCCGCCTACGACCGCGAGCTGAGCGACGACAACGAGTACGAGGGCGGATTCCGCGTCACCGCCGCCTCGGCGAGCCTCGACGGCTCCGAGGAGTGCGACGGCGCCGCCGTACTCAACGCCCCTCTGGGCAAGAGGTACCCGCACGGCCTGCTCGTCGTCCAGGACGGCCACGACGCGCCGGCGGATGCCGACCGCAAGGCCACCGATTTCAAGTTCGTGGATCTCGCCGACGTCATGACAGCGCTCGACGACTGACGCACGGACCCACGCACCACGCCGGGCGGGGAGGCAGGCCCGCCCCGCCCGGCCGAGGCGGGACACTCTGGGCTCCGGCCGCACGCAAGCACCCCGGCGGCCCGTCTGCGCGCAACTGCGTTCACACTCGCCCTGGGCTGAGCGGCAGGACAAGGGAGCCCCTCCCCCGGCCCCCGTGCCTGCCCCATTCGGCGCGCTCCGGTGGAGAGCGCCTGCGGTATGCGCGAAGGCAGCCGGCCCGACGGCCTTCGCCCGGGAAGTGGAAGGGGGGGCAGCGCGTGCGCGGCAGGGTCATGCGGGCGTGGAGCAGGGTGGCGCGGGTGAGTTCGGTGCCTGTGCTGTGTTCCTCGTTGAACAGAGTGGTCAGGCCCGTGGGCGCATTCCAGTGCTCGTGCAGGTCGACGGCGGCGCCGAGGTTGTTCAGGAGCTGATCGACAATGGCCGCGGCCTCGCCGGCCCGGTCGCCCCAGCCGTCGCCCCACCACAGGTGCTCGGTCGGCGTGCACGGCGCGGGGTGGACATGGCCATCGCTGCCGGCCTGCCGCTGCCGCCCGGTTCCGCCTCGCCTGCCCAGTGGGTCGACGGTGAGCGGGGCACCCGCGAGCGGTGGCGCTCGCTGGTCACCGCGCGGCACGCACACCTCCGCACTCTGCAGTAGCACTGCTCGTCACATGAGCCTCATCTGCCACAGCAAGCGCAAATTGCAACAGCTACGCGCAGCGCCGAAAAGGCCGTTGCGCCGCGACGAGTATCGAGCACGACGAGGGCGGCGTCGGCACTATGGTCTTCGACGCCGGAGCGTGGGCAACAGCTCGCACACCGCAGTCGCCCAGGTCAGCCGACGACTCCTGCACGAGCTTCCCGGCAAAAAGTTTGTCAATTAGCCGCACGAATACAGGCGTTCAGAGTTGGCGGTTCATCTGGAATCCGACCCTCCTGTGTGACATTGGCGACTCCCCTGGAGGGAACTGGTACTCCGTTCCGCACGCATCGGCGGGGGTTGCTGCAGCTAAGAGTGCCATCCCTGCCCGTAGTTGAGGATCCGTGCATAAGGCAGACACCCGAAGGGGTACGCAGTGCCGCACCCCCTGTGCTGCGAGGCGGAGTTGGTGACACCACGGATAACGCAGCGTGGGGGTACTCTGCTCTGCAATCAGTCACCCCTGGGGCTCGCGAACACTCGTGCCTCCCCGGGAGCCCACGAAGGTTGTGGGCCCACCCACCGGCCTGCGAAATCCGCAGGTCGCACGGAGAGGGGGTGATGGATCCCGATGGCCGAGCAAGTAGACGAGCCGGAGGGGCACTGCCGCTGCTGCAGCAAGCGGGTGCCGCCGCACAGAAAGGCGGTCCGCTGGCTGGGGCCGGTGCTCTACGTGATCTACAAGATCGCGTGGGACCACTGGTCGCTGTAACGCGAAGAGCCCCGACCTAACGGTCGGGGCCGCGCTGCAGACGGAAGTGCTGAGGGAGGGCCTCACCAGGACGCTTGGCCGGCTTCGGGTGGGGCCTTCCGCATTTCCCGAATGCGGTTACCGCCGCGTACGCAAGGCGAAAGCCGTCATTGTGGCGACGATCACACTCGGTTCCGGCGATGCCCCCATCTTGCCTTGCGGTGCTGTAGTTGTGCACCGTCTGGCCACATGTTGATCTGCCCCCTTCGGCCCGGCTTATGCGGCAACACCCCAGGTTGACCGCCCTTTGATCTCCCCAGGGTGACACACTTCACAACCCCAAAGGGTGACCGGAAGCACACCCGCGCGGCCGAATTTGGGGGGATTTGCTGGTGAAGACTGCGTGCAAACGGACAGAACCGACCGCACGCAGAGGCGCGCGGGCACTGTACCCGCTCCCACTGACAATCGCCGTTCACCGCCCACGGCGCTCCGGCCGGTGCGAACCGATCTTCTCAGCACGTCGGTCTCTCACGGCCGGCATGCGGCTGACTGCTCCAACAGTACGAGGCGGCACTGCCCGAGCAGACCATGGTCTCCGACTTCTCTGCCTTGGTGGCCGCCGTAGCCCGTCACCGCGTCGACCCGCCCCGCCTCGGCGGGCATTCCGATCCGGCCTGGCGCGCGGCCGCTCTCTACCAAACCCTCCTGCTGCTCAAGCCCCTGCCGGCGTACAACGTCCGCTACGCCTGCGCGATCACCTGGCCTACATGCACGCCTCCGGCCAAGGCATCGATCCGCCCTACGGCGAGCCCGTCACCCTTGCCCAGGTGCTGCTCGCCGGAGCCTGCGATGTCTTCACCGCGGCCGACCGGCTCCGGGCCTGGCCGCCCTGACACCTGCGGCCGCCTCCAGCAGGGACCAGCCATCGAACTCCGCCGTCCGCCGTTCTCCGGGCTGCCAGCCACGGGCCGCGGCCGCCTCCAGCAGCGCGCGGACCGCGCCGGGTTCGTGCAAGTTCAGCGAGGGGCCCTTCACGTATCCCACGTCTCCGGAGCCCAGCGGGGCCCCGCCCGGGACATACCGGCCCGGGCCCTCGATGAAGACGATGCGCAGCGCGCCACCGGTCTTCTTCGGCTGCGGGTACAGCGTAAGGATCTGGCGGCACCCCGCGGGCCCGCCAATGCCCGGCACGACATGGCGGTGGCGGACGGTCCAGAGGTACGCATATCCCGCGGCGATCAAACGGCGGGGCTTCTTCGGCTTGCGGGGCACGAGAACGACAGTACTGGCTGCCCGCCGGCCCCGGACCAGAGCCAAGGGGTCAGCGTGGCCCCAGCCACCCCAGCTGCACACCCGCGGGTGATGCGGCAGTTGTTCAAGCTCCTCGCGCGGCACAGCGCACGCGGCGGCCGCTGCCGCGTGCTCGGCCACACCGCTCCAGGCGTCCACGTCGGTACGGGCCGTGTCAGCCGTCGAGAACGACCAGGCCGAGGCCGAACGCAGCCTGCTGACGGCCGCTGCCACGTCGTTGTCCGCGGTGGCGATCCGGTCGCCGTCGTCGCTGGCGCGGTTCTCGGTCACCGCGTAGGTGCCGTTGCTCTTCCTCTTCAGTGGTCAGGGGAACGCGCTGCCCAAAGGCTCCGTCTCCCGGCAAGAACCTTCAGGAATCGTCGCAGGTCAGCGCGGTCTACTCCGTTGGCGGGCTTCGCCATTGAGGCACTCGCCCCACATCCGGCACAGCAGACGTCACGTCTTCACTGCGACGAGCCGTGCTGACAGGGTGAAGCCATGAATGCAGGCATGAAGCAGGGACAGTGCCCGGACTGCGGATCGGCCGAGGTCTTCCCCATCGAGGTCAATCGACACCAAGGCGGCTCGATCTTCGTCAGACTCAGGGACACCTACTCCCTCAAGCGCATCGAGCTCATCACGCTCGCCTGCGGTGACTGCGGGCTCATACGCCAGTACGCAGCCGAGGACACGAAGACCCGCAACCACTTGCGGCGGGCCTTCATCCGCCCGCCAGAAGGGCCCCGATAACCCGTTTCACCGTCCCATTGGCCCGAGCCGCGTTTCCCGGGGGGGGCGGCGAGGCTGCGACCGTCGGCGTGTGTCTGGCACTGGGCCGGATCACCAGCTTGTCCTCATCGACCGGGTGCTGGTCATTCTGGTCTCCTGCAGCTGCGGCTCATCCCGTTGGGGCAGCTTGGGCGGGATCCCACCCGGCGAGCTCCATCAAGGCCCGGCCTGGCCCAGCAGTACGAGCCCCAACAGGTCGACGAGGGCGAGCGTCATCAGGGCCGTGTCCCGGCGCGGGTGGGCGGCAGCAGCGTGCGGGCCGGGGTCATTCCCAACCGCTGACCGGGTCCAGCTCCTCGCCGTCGTCTTCGTCGTCCTCGTCGAAGGGGTTGGCGAAGATCGACGGCAGCGTTTCTCCGACTGGGTTGCCGACCTCGTCCTCAGTGAGGAGGATCCGGCGGAGCATGTTCAGCGGGTACAGGTAGCTTTCCGGGTCGTCGGGGGCGCCGACGCAGGGGTGATCGAGCGCGGAGGTCTCCCCGGCCGCGTTGAAGAACGGCTCAAGCTCCCCGCTGACGATGTCGGGGATGTACTTCCACACCATCTTTCGGTGGCGGCAGAACACCTCCCCCACGTACCAGATCGCGCCCTGAATGAAGGGCGTCATGCGCTGGTCGGTGAGCTCCTCCATGCTGTTCGCGGTTTCCCGGATCAGGTCGTCCAGAATCCGCAGGGAGGCCGGGGTGAAGTCCAGCACGCCGGCGAAGGTGGTCTGTTCGGCCCACCTTTCGTGGGCGTCCCGGCGCTCGCCCATCCACCTGAGCAGGTCGGGGTGCCGGGTCGGGTCGTAGGTCTCGTCAGGTCCAGTCATACCGCCGACGGTAGTAGATTCCGCTGACGCCGCCACTGCAGTGCTGACACGTCACGCCCGCCCCGCTCAACAAACCTCTGCACGCGAGGCGTTGGCAGCCTCTATTGTGTTGGCCGGCGGCCGGCGAGGAGCTGAAACGGGGGCCCAACCCGCCGCCGCCACCGCGCCATCTGAGTCCCGTGGCCCCCACGACCAGGGACACGCATGAGAACACAGATACCCATCCGGGTCCGGCTCCGACGCCGCCTGGCTTCCTGTCTCGCGGTCGCCTCGGCGGCCGGGATGATGCTCGTCGGCCTGCCCGCCACCGCGAATGCAGCGCCCGGCGATTACGCCAAGGTCACATCCGGCGGACGGTGCGACGAAATGCACCTCGGCAAGAGGTTCTCCCGCACCCCGAACAATTCCGGAGCTCCCACCGGCCAACACCATTGGGTCAAGGGCGGTCCGGATGAGGAGTACTACTTCAACCTCGAGTTCAAGGGCTTCGAAGACGTTCCCGCGCCTACCCGCGCCGACCTGAACAGCGTCGGCAACACCGACGCTGACGTCAAGAAGTGGGATGCCGCCTACCGGGCGTCGAAGAACCCCGAGGACATGAAGCGTGCCATCTGGGCCCGCTACGCCCGCTACCTCCAGGGCAAGCCGTCCCCGAAGTCGTTCAAAAAGTGGGTGCCGCAGAACCTGATCGGCGCCCAGCACTCCCGGGAGAAGGGCGGCGTCTTCGAGCGGAAGACCGTCCAGAACTTCAACCTCGTCGGCCCGGACTGGCAGTGCGAAGTAAAGGTCGAGATCTTCGACAAGGACGGCAACAAGATCGCCTCCCGGCGTTACGACGCCTACAACCAGCGCACCGGCGATCTGGGTGAGTTCAAGGCCGACGGCAAGCGGAAGCCCGACCAGTTCAAGAACGACAAGATCATCCTTCGCCACAAGGACGCGAAATTCGACTTCACGAAGTCGAAGTTCACCATGTTCGCCGGAGAGAAGCCCAACGGGGCCACCACCAAGGAATACAAGGCGGAGAACACCAAGCTCCGCACCGAACGAGGGGCGGGCTACAACCCGATCCGGATCGCGGAGCGGCGGGCGACGGCGAAGGGGCTGTGGCCGCAGACGAAGTACACCAAGACCTACCCGGTGTTCAATCCGCGGCCGAACACCGGCACCCAGGGCCCGATCAACTCCATCGCCTACGGCTCCGGGAAGAACCCGGCGCAGGCGCGTCAGATTCAGAACCAGCACAACCAGATGAACACCCGCGGCGTCCTGGGCCGCGGCCCCGGCGGCGTCGACTTCTCCACCTTGGAACTCCAGTACGTCGGCAACCCCGTCAAGGGCAAGGCGCTGGACTACAGCATGAAGGCCGACTTCATGCCGGACGAGGACAACAATCCCGGCTGGGGCGGGCAAGCGAAGCTTGAGCTGGCCTCGGACGCCCTGTTCACGTGGCTGGCCCTCACCCCCGACAGGCAGTGGGTGAATCTGAATCCGGATCAGCCGGACAAGATCATGGACAAGGCGTTCGGGGAGACCGACACCGGACGCGTCCTCCTCGAAGCCGACATGGAGATGAAGCGCGACTTCTCCCGTGCCATGGACCCCAAGAAGTCTCCCGGCAAGGAGTTCATGAACGCCGCCCCCAAGGTTGACGGGGTGCCGTGCTGGGGGTCCGGCCGCAACTGGATCGTTCCGGGCCGGGCGAAGGTCCGCGAGCAGGACGGCGGCATCTACATCCTCGACGCCCCGCTGAAGGTCAACCATGCGGCGATGGACTTCGACACCCCCGTGCAGGGCGAGGACTGCTCGAAGAAACTCACCAAGGCGGAGAAGGAGCGCAGCCACCAGCTGATCACCCGCTACCTCGTTCCGCACGTGGAGAAGCAGATCAACACCGACAAGAAGTACGCCGACCTGCGCCGCGTCTACAAGTCCCGGGTGGCCGCCGAGTGGATCCGGCAGCAGGACGCCAAGAAGGCCACCGACTTCCGGCCCATCATCGACAGCAACAACCTCAAGCGGTGGCCGCTGCGGGGTGAGAACGCCGACTGGGACAAGCGGACCGTATGGAAGGAGATGGTGAAGTCCTTCACCGAGGGCGACTTCACCTACGAATGGCCTCTCGGCGACGGGCGCATCTACACCTTCTTCGTCGGCGGCGTCGACTTCTCCAAGGCCCCCAAGCGCAACATCACCTCCGCGGAATTCCAGCTCCAGCACCGGCGCCTGCCCCAGACCACGAAGGACAGCGTGCGGGCGCAGACCTCCGCGCGGGATGCCGATGTGACGTTCCTCGGTGGGAGCGGGGCTGTGAAGAGCGACGACGGCAAGCCCGACCCCACCCCCACGCCGACCCCCACGGACACGGGAAAGCCGACGCCGACCGACACCCCGTCGACTCCGGCGCCGGATCCCACGACCCCGGGCTCCGGTGACACCGGTAAGCCCGCTCAGCCCCCAGCGAAGGACCCGCACGGCGACCTCGCCGACACCGGCTCGGACATTCCGGTCGGCCTGATCAGCGCCATCGCCGCCGCTGCCGTCGCGGCAGGCGCAGCGCTGACGTGGTGGATGCGCCGCCGTAAGGCGGACACCAGCACCAGCTGAGCCCCCCCGTAGCGACAGCTACACAAAGAGGCCCCTCCCCTCCCTGGTCCTTGCGCTGGGGAGGGGCCTCTTCGCATGGCTCCGGACCGCCGCGGTCCGACCAGTCGTCCTCTTCGGCGATGACGTAGTCCGGATGCCCACCGCGGCCGGCGGATGGTCGAACCGGAAACAAGTGGCCGTACACGCCATGCAGGCGTGGAGGACGGCAGCGGCTTTGTGGTTACGGTCCTCGGTTGCCTCACGCGGCGCCGGCCGAGCTGCACGGGGTCAGTCGGCCACCGTCACCCGCGCGATCAACGAGGCCCGTCTCCTGCTGGCGCTGCGTGGCCTTGCTGTCTCCGCTGCGTGGCTTTGCCGTCTCCCGGCGGCCCGGTCATCGGCTGCGGACACTGGCCTGCGTCTTCGCCTACGCCGAGGACGGGGGCCAGGGCGAGGGCAAGGGCGAGGAACTCCGTATCGTCGCCACCCGGTCGTGCGCGCTCGGCACGCGCGTGGCCACCTGCGGCGGCCGCACGCCTTACCGTTCCACCGCAATCCCTGCGTGGTGCCAAACCACATCGACACCGCGCCCCAGGGACAGCAGTGGCTTCCCGAAGCCATACGGAAACGGCTCCGGCCCTCCGTCATAAAGCCATACCCCGCCGCGCCTGAGGTCTTGATCCCTGCCGAGCCTGCTGCTTGCCTGGCCGGCATGACCGACCTTGGATCCGTCACCTGGCCACCCGCCCCGATCAGGACCGACAGGCTCGTGCTCCGTGCGGCCGAGGCCCGGGACCGCGCGGCGTTCATCGAGCTACTGGCCTCGCCGGAGGTGCACACCTACCTCGGCGGCCCCCGCCCGCGGGATGAGCTCGAGCGCGAGATGCCCGAGGTGCCCGGGCGGCGGCCGGGGAGTTTCGTCGTTGCCCTCGACGGGGCGATGATCGGCCAGGTCCTGCTCAGGAGAGCAACGGAGCACCACCGCCCGGCTGCGATGGGGAAGGCCGATCTCGGCTACCTCTTCCTGCCGCGAGCGTGGGGATGCGGGTACGCCGCCGAGGCGTGCGCGGCGGCGCTCGACTGGTTCGACGTCGCCCTTCCCGGCGAGCCGGTGGTGCTCACCACCCAGACCGCCAACGCTCGCTCGATGCGCCTGGCGGCGAAGCTGGGGTTCACCGAGGTGGAGCGGTTCCGGGCCTGGGACGCCGAGCAGTGGCTCGGCCTGCGGCTTCCGGTCACGCCGGCCACCTGAGCGCGCGTTCGACAGCGCGGATCCGCAACGCCGCAGCACTGCTGGGACCTTGTCTCCCCGCGCGTTCCTCACGCAGGGGCCGCACGCCCGCTTCTCCTTTGGCTTCGTCACACCGCTCGCTCTGCCGCGGCCTTCCCGTAGCGGTGTGCCGTGTCTCTTCGCCGTGTCATCAGGTCTGCAGACAGCCCGCTCGAAGGGATCCCCGCACGTCCAGCAGAACCTCATCGTCAGGAGCGCCGCCATGGCGACAGGTGCCGGGGTCGCGTTCGTCAGCGAGCTGGAGCCTTCTGCCTCCATCGGCGGCGTGTTGAGACGCAATCGGAGATTTTCGGAGTTCGGCGGTCTGAGGATGTCGAGAACATGCCGCCGGCTCCGTCCCAGGGATATGGGCGGCCACCACCGGCCGTACGAGGAAACCGGCCGTACGAGGAAGAAGAGGAGAGACCAGCATGGCGATTCAGCGGATGGACAACGTCGGCATCGTCGTCGAGGACTTGGATGCCGCCATCGCGTTCTTCGTGGAACTCGGCATGGAGCTGGAGGGCAGGGCGGAGATTCAAGGTCCCGTCGCCGACCAGTGCACCGGGCTCGACGGCGTCCGCTGCGACATCGCAATGCTCCACACCCCGGACGGGCACAGCCGGCTCGAACTGGCGAAGTACCACAGCCCCGCGGCGGTCAGCGTCGGGCAGCGCAACCGGCCGCACAACATCCTGGGCACACACCGGGTCATGTTCGCCGTCGACGACATCGAGGACACCGTCGCCCGCCTGCGCCCGCACGGTGCCGTGCTCGTCGGCGACATCGCCCGGTACGAGGACAGCTACCTGCTCTGCTACCTCCGCGGCCCGGAAGGCATCATCGTTGGGCTGGCCGAGCAATTGCGCTGAGAGGGCGGGCGCCAGAAGCCGTGCCGCTTCCCGGCGCACACGTGCCACTGCCGGGACCACCACAGGCCGCCAGGCCCAGGCCCCGGCCCGACGCCGGCACGACGTCGGCGCGACGTCGGCGTGACATTGGCGGCGCAGTTCTGGAATCCGGGCGGCGGCGCTCCACACGCCAACGCGCCCGCCACCGGACCCGTCCAAGGCCGACCCCGCCTGAGGCGCAGGCGGCGGCTGAGCTGTTCGGCCTCCGAGGTGGGCCAGGACGTGGACGCGCTCACGGGGTGTGGCGTTCACGGCGAGCCGTGGGCCGTCGCGCGGCCGGGCGGTTCAGTGCGCGGTGAGGCCGCCATCGACCACCAGTTCCGAGCCGGTGACGAACGAGGAGTCGTCGCAGGCCAGGAAGAGGATCGCGGAGGCAACCTCATCAGCGCGGCCGGCTCGGCGCATGGGAGTGCGCTGGATGTCCGGCTGCTGGTCGCCCTGGTCGTCCAGGAGGTCCTGGATCATCGGCGTGGCGATCACCCCGGGATGCACCGAGTTGACCCGCACTCCCTGCCGGGCGTACTCCACCGCGGCGGTCTTGCTCAGCAGGCGCACGGCCCCCTTGGACGCCTGGTAGGCCGCAGCCGCGCCGCTTCCCACCAGGCCGAGTACGGACGAGGTATTGATCACCGAGGCGTTGCCGCTCGCCCGCAGAAGCGGCATGGCCGCCTTCATGCCGAGCCAGGTGCCTTTCTGGTTCACGTCGATGACACGGTCCCACGCCGCTTCCCGCGTGTCCTCGATACCGGGCCAGTCCAGGATGCCGGCGAGGTTCACCAGCACGTCCAGCGTTGTGAACCGGTCGCGTACGACGGTGATCACTTCGTCCCACTCCCCCGCGGAAGAGACATCGAGGCGGGCAGCGACCACCTCTGCGCCGCGTGCCCCGAGCCGCTGGGACAGGTCCTGCAAGGGGCCTTCGGCGACATCGGTGATCACCAGCCGGGCGCCTTCGCGGGCGAAGAGTTCGGCGGTCGCTGTGCCCAGGCCGCCGGTCGCGCCCGTGATCAGCGCGACCTTGCCGTCAAGTCGTTGTCCTGTCATGGATATGGTCCTCGGTTCTCGGTTCTCGGTTCTCGGTTCTCGTTGATGCTGACTGGCGGTTGTCGTTGATGCTGACCGGCAGACCGGCTGCCTGGCTGACCGGCAGACCGGCTGACTGCTGTGCCGGGGCTTCCTGGTCCGCCGACGGCGGCCCCCCCCCGCCCCGGGGAGCCAGGGCGGCCGCGGCCCGGCCTCCGCTACGAGGACGTCTGCTCCCGGTAGAGCACGAGGTGCTCGTGGTAGAGCACTCCGTCCCGGATGTCGCCTGTGGCGGTGAACCCGGTGTCATCGACGTAGTCCAGGTGGCTACCGGTCACCGTGTACCGGCCGGTGTACGCGCTGCGCCGCTCGCCGCGGGCCTCGTCGTACCGGCCGTCCGGCAGTAGCTCCTGGCGGATGTGGCCATCCGCGGTCACCCACGTTCCGACCACGTCGACGGGGTCGCTCTCCACGCTCCCGGCCATGACGGACTCCTCTCCTCACAGGGTGCGGTCCCTCCCGCTCCACCGAGTCTGGGCAGGTCAGCGGCGACCAACCAGGGCGCGTGCTGCCTGGGTGTGCCGCACCCAGGCAGCACACCGGGCCGCCGCCTAGCCTGGACCCATGGACGACAACCACCTGGGAGACTTCCTGCGCGCACGCCGCGCCGGCCTGCAGCCGCAGGACGTCGGCATGACGAGCTACGGCGCCCGTAGAGTCGCCGGACTACGCCGCGAGGAGGTCGCCGTCCTGACCGGCGTGAACGCCGACTACTACACCCGCCTCGAACAAGGCCGCGAACGCAACCCCTCACCCCAGGTGGTCGACGCGCTCAGCCGCGCGCTGCGCCTCGACGCGGACGCCCGCGCGCACCTGTACCGGCTGGCCGGGGCCACGCCGAGCGAACGGCCCTCCGTCCACGCCGCCGAGCAGGTCAGCCCGGCACTGCGACAGCTGATGGACGGCTACCCGAACACTCCAGCGTTCGTGATGAGCCGGACCCTGGACCTCCTCGCCGTCAACGCCCTGGCCGATGCCCTCTACGCCCCGTTCGCGCCGGCGGACAACTTGGCCCGCATGACCTTCCTCGACCCCGCGGGCCGCCACTTCTACACCGACTGGGACCGGGCAGCACACGCCACCGTCGCCAACCTTCGCGAGGCAGCCGGATTCGACCCGGACAACCCACGGCTGCGCGAACTCGTACGCACCCTCACCGAGCACAGCGCGGACTTCGCCCGCCTCTGGCAATCCCACACCGTGCGAGGCAAAACACAGGACGCCAAACACCTCCTCCACCCAGAGGTCGGCCCACTCACCCTCACCTATCAAGCGTTCGACGTACGCGAGACACCCGGCCAGCAGCTGGTCATCTACCATGCCGAACCAGGCAGCCCCAGCGCCCACTCCCTCCATCTGCTCGGCTCCCTCCACGCCACCCGGCACCGGCCCCACACCGACCCCACCGCCGACCAGCCGACGGACCGCGGAGATCGACGCCGATAGAGCGGCTTCGCCTCCGCGTGATTCCCAGGCACCGGCAGCCACCCGGAACTGGAGCCGCGGCAAAGCACACCGGAGAGACCCACTCCCCCGACGTCCCCATGGCGCGGGCCACCTCGGCGCAAGGCGGCTCCCGGCTGACGGCTCCCGGCTGACGGCTGACGGCTGACGGTGGTGGCGCTCCCCTCGACCGGAGCTGACGCCTGACTGCCAGCACCCCGCCTTGCCTCGCCGGCCGACACCGGCGATCGGCGCGCGGACGCTCGTGCGACACCCCGGCGGATCCTGCTTCAGGTGCCCTCCTGGACCAGGAGAGGGATGCGGCCGGGGGCGAAGACGGTCCACCGGCCGGTGGACATGCACGACGCGAGGGGCGCCTCGACGGTCACGCTGCCCCTGCGTGCGGCGGGCCGGTCTCTTCCACGTACGCCGACGACGCCCGCGCTTCCCGGCCCCGTTGTCCATGAGTCATGGGCATGCCAGACTGACGCGCACCGGGGCAGACGGGCTGAAGGGGGACGTCGTGCTCATCGGCATACAACGTGCTCAGCCACGGCCAGGCGATGCCGACTCACCGTCGGTTGACGTCGAAACCACGGGCGCGGGCGAGGCGGACCAGCGGACCACGTCCTGCTCGCCCTCCACGGCCGGCAAGCGGGAAACGGCACCCTGACGCCCACTCGGAATCGCCCGATCGCCGAGCAGTCGAAGGGCTGCCGCCGTTCAACGGCCCATCACTTCACTTCGCTGCCCGAGGTGTTGCACCGGCCGGTGGCTGGATGTAGTCCTCCAGGCGGGCCACAGCGAATCCCTGCTCCTGGATCCGCTTGAGCAGGTTGGCGAACATCCGCGTCATCGGGTC
Source organism: Streptomyces sp. Ru73 (assembly GCF_002920575.1). Lineage (GTDB taxonomy): Bacteria > Actinomycetota > Actinomycetes > Streptomycetales > Streptomycetaceae > Streptomyces. Next base: position 21,908 of record NZ_PQSQ01000086.1, read on the forward strand.
GCCCTTGAGCTGTGCGGGTCCGCGGAAGTGGACGAGGATGATGTCACCGGGGCGCAGCTTCCTGTCCGGGAGCTGGTACGCAATGGTGTTGACCTGCGTGAATTCCCGCCACCAGACGATCGCCCGGGGCCCGCACGCGCCGACCGCAGTCTTGGTGTCGTGGTTGTAGGCGCCGTAGGGAGGGCGGAACAGCAGCGGCGCGGTCCCGTACTCCTTGGTGAGCCTCTTCTGGTCGCCGCACACCTCTTCCCGCTGGCGGGTCAGCGGCAGAGCGCTCATCACGGGGTGGTGCAGGGTGTGGTTCTGGATGTGGTTGCCCAGGGCCTGCAGCTGCCGGAAGTATCCGTAGTCGGACCTGATGACGTCGTTCATCAGAAACATCGTGATCGGGATTTTCAGGTCCCGCATCATCTCGACGAAGTGCGGGTCCTTCTCCAGCCCGTCGTCGATCGTGATGAACACGACCTTCTGTGACGTCGGGACGCGGGTGATGACCGGAACCGTTCCGGTGGCGAAGAGTTTGATGGGCTTGTCGTGCGGGGGCGGTGGGGCCGCGAGCAGGGGGCGCAGGCCCCACTTGTGCCAGCTTGGCGCGGTGGCGCTCGTGGAGTGGGGAGCGGCGGGCTGCACCGAGGCGGTGGCCCGGCCGGTTGTGCCGCCACCGCCGGTGTCGCAGCCACCGAGTGCCAGGGCCGCAAGCCCCGCTCCCGCCAGCACCCCGCAGAGCCGACCCCCTCTGCTGCGCCGCTTCACCCCGCCGGTCGGCCCAGAGTCACCGTGCCGCCCGTGACGGTGGTGGAGAGGCAACCCGGCCGTACAGGACAAGGGATCACCGTCACTGGGTGAGGGCATACCGCACCGCACTCCCTCCGGTCCGCTCGCGGTCGGTGGCGCCCGCCCGCAGACGTGCGACGTTTGCGGGCAGGTCGAGATGGTGTTCTGCCAGGCGGTGCCGTGCCCGTGGGCACCCGTGGGCGCCCGTGCGTGGCGGAGATCCACGCGGTGGGGAGACGGTTCGGACCGGCTGTACGGGAGGGGGTGAGCCGGAGCGGGCGGACAGCGTCCCCTGGGGACGAACACCCAGGGCGGCGCCGGCCAGCTACGACTCGTCCGTCGCAGTCAGCTGCCGGCTGGCCCTCGTCGGGCTCGGTGGTGGCTGGGCACGACAGCCGCGACCACGACGCAGACCACAGTCACGGCTCCGGCCAGGGCGCCGACGAGGATCGGCCGACCGGCACGCGGAACGGTGGCCAGCACGGTCATCTCCAGCACGGCCGACAGCAAGGCGCCGAGCACGACGGAACCCACGCCGGTGTGCAGATGGGGCAGGACCTCATCGCCGACTCCCTCCCGTTCCGGCCCCCATCGTGGTCTGCGCGGAGCCGGGTGTCGTGGGACCGGTTGCCTTTTACGGGATTTGTACGCAGCACCGCGATACGTGGTCAGGCTTTGTACGCAGCCCCGCGGAATGTCGTCCGGCACAGACTCAGGCGCAGCGGAGCGGCCGAGGGGCCCCGCGGCGCCGAGGCCGGAGAACGTGCGTGCCGTAGCGCCCGCTGCTCGGCCGCACGGCCCGCCGGCAAAGGAGACCTCGGTCCACCTGCTGCATCCCGGCTGCCACCGGCCCGTCTACACCAAGTACTCCTCACGTACTCCTCGGGCGCCTCCAGTTGGATGCTGCGTCACGAGACAGTTGGATGCTGCGTCACGAGACGAGTACGGCGCCGGTTCACCGTAACGAGAGCCGGCGAAACCCACAGCAGCTAAAGCAACACACCGACCGTGCACACCGGCCGGCACAGACGCACCCGCCGGCAGTACACGTCCGCCACGGCGACCGGCGCGCCGTCGCCCAGCCCCTCCCCCCACCCGCAACCACATGCTTCCCCGCCTCCGAACCCGCTGCGATCCACCGCGCCCTACCGCAACCCACCGCGATCCACCGCGACGCCGAGGCCCCCCATGTAACCCGGCGCGTACCACTCCCCGTGCACGAAACACCCCTCGCTCTGATGCCCATCGCCACTCCGGCCGCAGGAGCGGGCGTGCTACGGGCGACCGCCGTGTGCCGGGCGCGCCGTCGGGGCAGATGCCCTACAGCCGGGCGGCCCAAGCCCGGGCGAACACTGATGAGTTCGTTCGCATTTCCCGGAAGGTACGCACCGTGCCCTCTCCCGCCGATACCCCGCCCGCGGGGCCGGCCGGCCCCGTCCGCAGCCTGGTCCCCGCCCGGATCGACCGGATGCCGTGGTCCGGCTTCCACACGAAGATGATCGCCGCCCTGGGCATCGCCTGGATCCTGGACGGCCTGGAAATCACCGTCGCCAGCTCCGTGGTGGCCATCCTCACCCGCAGCGATACCCTCAATCTCTCCTCCGGCGACGCCGGACTCATCGCCACCGTCTATCTGATCGGACAGGTGGTGGGCGCGCTGGTCTTCGGACGGCTGGCGGACCGGTTCGGCCGCCGTGGGCTCTTCCTGCTCACCTTCGCCGTCTACCTCTTCGGCAGCGGGCTCACCGCCCTCACCCTCGGCCAGGGCCTGTGGTGGGACGCGTTCTTGTACCTGACGCGGTTCATCGCGGGCACGGGCATCGGCGGCGAGTACGCGGCAATCAACTCGGCCATCCAGGAGATGATGCCGGCCCGCTTCCGCGGCCGGGTCGACCTGCTGGTCAACGGAACCTACTGGGCCGGCGCCATCATCGGCACACTGGCCGAGCTGTACCTCCTGAGCCACTTCAGCGCGAGCCTCGCCTGGCGTCTGGGCTTCCTCCTCGGCCCCGTACTCGGCTTCTCCGTCCTCTTCGTACGCCGCAACCTGCCCGAGAGCCCACGGTGGCTCATCATGAACGGCCGGCACAAGGAAGCCGAGGAGGCCATCGCACACATCGAACAGGCCGCCAGCCGTACCGGACGCCGCCTCCAGCCGGTGGATGCGAGCCAGGCCATCACCATCGCCAAGTCCCCGCACTCCGGCTACACCACCCTGCTCAAGGTGCTGTTCAAGGACTACCCCCAACGCGCCGTACTGGCCTCGACGTTGATGATCACCCAGTCCTTCCTCTACAACGCGATCTTCTTCACCTACACCCTGGTGCTCAACAAGTTCTACGGCGTCCCCGACGACCGCGCACCGCTGTACCTGATCGCCTTCGCCGTGGGCAACCTCCTCGGACCGATCCTGCTCGGCCCTCTCTTCGACACCCTCGGCCGACGCCGCATGATCGCCGGCACCTACCTCTTCTCCGGCTGCGCACTGGCCTTCACCGCCATGCTGTTCCGGGCGGACGTCCTCACCGCCGCCACCCAGACCACCGCCTGGTGCGTGATCTTCTTCTTCGCCTCGGCAGGCGCCTCCTCCGGCTACCTGACGGCAGGAGAGATCTTCCCCCTGGAGGTACGAGGCCAGGCCATCGCCCTGTTCTTCGCCATCGGCCAGGCCGCCGGCGCCGGCGCGCCCTACCTGTACGGCTGGCTGATCGGCGACGGCAGCGACCGCGGCCGGCTGTTCATCGGCTACCTCATCGGCGCCACCGTCATGGTCATCGGCGGGCTCGTCGAAGCGGTCATCGGCATCGACGCGGAACGCAAGCCGCTGGAGTCGGTCGCCCGGCCCCTGTCGGTGGTCAAGAACACAACGGACCGCACACCTCCCGGCGGCGAGCCCGGCCCCGGCCCCGCCCCCGCCTGAACCACACAACGGACGCCATGGCGGCCGCCACCGCTGCCGCGTCCGCGGGCAGGAACGGCTGGCTCACTCTTCGGTGAGGCCGGCCGAAGGTGCGGCGGTCGGCGGTCGGTGGTCGGTGGTCCTGGACGGCGTGGCCGGCAACCGGCAGTCGGCGGTCTGGGCTCGGAGCGGCCAGGCGCCCGGCGTCGATGCGGGACCGGTGCGTGGAGGACTCCGGCAGTTGCGCCGGCCCGGCCCAAGCCACGCACCGTCCGCCGCACCGCCAACGGCCCGCGCCGAAACACCACGACGGACACAATCCGGCCTCACGGGCGTAGCAGCCTCAGCATGACCTCACCTCTGCCAGCGCTTTTGCTGTGGCCCATGCCGTCGCTCCCGGCTCAAGGAACTGGTGACGACGGCCACCCGGTCCGCCGGAGGATCTCTGCGGCGACCTCGTCCGCGGGCCGGTCGTCGGTATCCACGCGGAGACCGCCGAGGCCGTCCAGGGCGGCCAGGATCCGTGTCCCCCGGTCGGCGATCTCGCACAGTCGCGCCTGCGGTTGTCCGAGCAGCTGGTCGCCTGCGAGGCCCCGCGCGGGGGTGATGCCGTGACCGCGGCGCGTAAGCCGGTCGGCCAGGGTCTCCCGGTCGGCGTGCAGTCGGCACACTGTGATCGTGGCCGCGGGCAGAGCCGCTGTGTACGCCGCCAGGTCCTCGGGCAGGTCCAGTGGGCCGACAGCGATCAGGCACCCCGCTCCGTCGGCCCGGAACTCGCGCCGGATCGCGGCCAGGTTGGCCGCCTTGAGGCGGTGGTTTCCCCGGTCCCCAGCAGGGGCCGGCCGGTAGAAGCCGATCTGGTCGAGGTCCACGAACGCGGCATTCACCCCGGCCCGCCGGACCTGCTGGTACAGCTGCCAGCCGATGGTGGACTTGCCGACGGCGGCCGGCCCGCACAGCCACAGGATCTCGCCCGGCGTACGGTCCGGTTCCCGCCGCACCATGCTCAGGTCCTCCCCTCGTGCCGGCAGGCCGGGCCACCGGGTACGAGCCGTCACGAGGTCGGCGGCCTCGGCGACGGTCAGTCCGGTCGTGTCGACGTACGGATCGGCCGGGAAGGCGCGGTCCAGAGCAGCGGCGTACGCGAACTCCTCCGCGAAATCGTCGTTCGGGCGACCGCGAGCGGCCAGCCGCCGGCTCAGCTCCGCCGGCCCCGCCCGCAGCCGGCAGGCCGTCACCCTCGCGTGCGGCACCAGGCCGGCTTCCACCCCGCGAGCGGCATCGGTGACGCCCGAGACGACCAGAGAGCGGGCACCCGCGTCCCGGAAGTTGGTCACCACCGCGTTGAGCGTCCGAGCCTTGAGCCGATGGCGCCCCGGGTCCGAGTCCGGCTCGGGAGCCCAGTGCCGCGCCGTCGGCGGCGCGTAGCACATGCCGAGCTGGTCGATATCCACAAATCCGGTGGGCACGCCCGCATCGGCGCTCCGGACGAAAACCTCCCAGCCCACGCTGGTCTTCCCGACCCCTGGCGCCCCATACAGCCACAACACCGGCAGCGCTGCCACGAAGGCGAGTATCGGCACCGGCGGACACCCTGTCGAACGATATTTTTCCCACTCGACAGGCCATCACGGCACCCACCGACCCGACCCGACCCGTGATCTCAGCGGGCTGCGGGCTGTGAGCAGTGGGTTGCGGGCTGTCTGCCTCCTTCGAGGACTTATGCGCCCATCCCCCGGGAGCGTCGGACCCGGACCTGTGCGGTGGTGCGGGAGAGTGGTGACGCCACCGAGGGCATTTTCAGCCTTCGCGGCGCAGCGGGCCCCACTGTTCCTTGTGCCGTTTCACTTCCTCCTCGGCTTCCTCCAGCACGCGGGGGTCGATCCAGCCGAGGGGCTCGACGTCCGTGACCAGTGGTTCGTTGTCGGGGCCGCGGTCGGCTTCGGTGCCGCGCAACACCCATGCCCGGACGCCCGGCCCCTTCTCCCGCGGCAGGTGGGAGTAGTCATACAGCCGTCGGGCGACCCATACGCGTACGGAGCGGTCCTGCCACCACGGTGCGACGTCGAGCGGGTTGGCGGACAGGCCGGGCAAGGAGATGCCGGTGAGGTCGTCGGTGCTGGAGACGGCCGTGAGGTCGGTCTCGGGCCCGCGTGACCACCTCACATACAACTGATCACGGTCCTCCACAAGCCTGGCCAGCTCTGTCAGCGTATGCAGGGTGGGCAGACCACCGGTGCTCCCCACAGCGTTTCCGTCCTTTCCTCGTGCCCCAGCGGCGCCGGCAGGCATGCCCCGCCGCAGTGCGCCCTCGATCATGCCCGCACGGGTACCCAGAACCCGGCAGCCACCCAGCCGACACCCGGAAAACGCAACCGGGCGGAACCGCGGCCAGCCGGCAGGAACGAACTGGCGGCCAGGCGCCCAGCAGCCAGACGTCCTTGCCCTCCTGCTGCTTCAGTTCACGCACGGTCGCCACCGGATCATCGGCGACCACTTCGACGGCCGGGTCCGGGCTCTCGCTCAGGGTTCGGGAAAACACCAGGTGACGCAGGTGGGGATAGGCGTCGGTGAGGCCGGCCGCAAGACCGGTCTCGTAGCTGCGCCGCCCCTCCAGCACGGTGTCGAAGTGCGTGCCCTCCGCCGTGACGGACAGTGCCTGCCGGGCCTGGACGGGCAGCGTCTCCGGGTACTCGGCCACGAGGTGCTGCAGGTAGTCCTCCGGTATGGGCCAGAAGCCGTTCGGTCCCGTGGGGTCTCCGCCGTCCGGCCCCGCGATGAAGCCGTCGAGAGTGGTGGCGACGTAGTGCACGAGTCTGCGCATGCCCAGGTCCGGTCCCTTCCGTTGGTCACGCCGTCGCGCTACGGCCCGGCACTGCCGGATGGCACGCCGAGGTGTGCGGCCGCTGAGTGATCATGGCACCCGCCCAACGGACGCGAGCACCGTTCCGTCGAATCTCGTGAACACTCGCCCACGCCCCCGCACGCTGCTTCTGCCTCGCCGGCAGGACAACCCTTGACACCACCCTCGCGTAACCCGCAGGATCACTCGCATGAACCTGTCAGACAGCCAGACAGGTGGCCGGAAGCCGCAGCGCGTCAGCGCGATGGAAGCGGTGCTCGCCCACCTCCGCGGCGCCATCGAGCGCGGCGACTACGCCATCGGCGACAAGCTTCCCTCCGAAGCGGAGCTCTGCCGCACGCTGGAGGTCAGCCGGCCTGTGCTGCGCGAGGCCCTCCGCGCCCTGCAGACCATGGGCCTGACCGTGTCCAGGACCGGCCGGGGCACCTTCGTGGTCGCGACCACCGTCGAGGACCCCACCTTCGGCGACTACTCGGCCAGCGACCTGCTGGAAGTGCGCCGGCACGTGGAGATCCCGGTCGCCGGGTACGCGGCGCTGCGCCGCACCCCGGAGAACCTGGACCACCTCTCCCACCTGCTGGACCGGATGGAACGGGAGACGGACACCACCGCGTGGGTCGCGATGGACAGCCTCTTCCACCTCGCCGTGGCCGAGGCGGCCCAGAACCCGGTCTTCCGCCGGGTCATCGAGGAGATCCGCGACGCGCTGGCGCGCCAGTCGGCGCTCCTCAACGACCTGGGCGGCCGGCGCGAGCGCTCCAACCAGGAGCACCGGGCGATCGTCGAGGCGCTGATCGACGGTTCCGAGCAGGACGCGGTGGCGGCCATGTCCCACCATCTCGACCGCGTCGACACCACCCTCACCGACATCGTGCGCCCCACACGTACGGACATACCTACGGAAGGCAGCCCCGAGGCGTGAGCGAACAGCATCTCAAAGGCGAGACGCGCCCTTCGTCCGACCACACGTCCCGCCCCTCGTCCGGCCACATCGACGCCGGAGACGCGGGTTACCGCAAGTCCCTGAAGTCCCGGCACGTCAACATGATCGCCATCGGCGGTGCCATCGGCACCGGCCTCTTCCTCGGCGCCGGCGGCCGGCTCGCCGACGCGGGCCCCTCCCTCTTCCTCGCGTACGCCGTCTGCGGCCTCTTCGCCTTCCTCGTCGTACGGGCCCTCGGCGAACTGGTCCTGTACCGCCCGTCCTCCGGCGCCTTCGTGTCGTACGCCCGGGAGTTCCTGGGCGAGAAAGGCGCGTACACCGCGGGCTGGATGTACTTCCTCAACTGGGCGACCACCGGCATCGCCGACATCACCGCGGTGGCCACCTACACCCACTACTGGGGCATGTTCTCCGACGTCCCGCAGTGGGTGATCGCCCTCATCGCCCTGGCCGTGGTCCTCACCGTGAACCTCATCTCGGTGCGGATCTTCGGTGAGCTGGAGTTCTGGTTCGCCATCATCAAGGTCGGCGCGCTGGTGGTCTTCATGTGCGTCGGCATCTTCCTGCTGGTCACCCAGCAGCCGGTCGACGGCGCCGCGCCCGGTCCTTCCCTGATCACCGACAACGGCGGCGTCTTCCCCGGCGGCCTGCTGCCCGTACTGCTGGTCATCCAGGGCGTCGTCTTCGCGTACGCCTCCGTGGAGCTGGTCGGCGTCGCGGCCGGGGAGACCGAGAACCCCGAGAAGATCATGCCGAAGGCGATCAACTCGATCATGTGGCGGGTGGGTGTCTTCTACGTCGGCTCGGTCGTGCTGCTGTCGATGCTGCTGCCCTGGACCGCGTACAGCGCCGACGAGAGCCCTTTCGTGACCGTACTGTCCCGCATCGGCGTCCCGGCGGCCGGCGGCGTGATGAACCTCGTCGTGCTCACCGCGGCCATGTCCTCGCTCAACTCCGGCCTGTACTCCACGGGGCGCATCCTGCGCTCCATGGCGGTCAGCGGCTCCGCGCCGCGGTTCACCGCCCGTATGAGCCGCAGTCAGGTGCCGTACGGCGGCATCCTGCTCACCAGCGGCATCTGCGTCCTCGGTGTCGGCCTCAACTACGTGGTCCCCGCCGACGCGTTCGAGATCGTGCTCAACTTCGCGGCGATCGGCATCCTCGCGACCTGGGCCATGATCATGATCTGTCACCTGCTCTTCTGGCAGAAGACCCAGAAGGGCGAGCTGACCCGCCCCGGCTACCGGCTGCCCGGGTCCCCCTGGACCGAACTCGTGACCCTGGCCTTCCTCGCCACCGTCCTGGTCCTGATGTACGCCGACGGCGGCGCCGGCCGCGCGACCGTGCTGTGCCTGCCACTGATCGCCGGAGCTCTGGTCGCGGGCTGGTACGGCATCCGCCGCCGTGTCGGGCGCGCCTCCGTCACGACCGACGCGTGAGCGGCGTAGCGGTCCACGACGACCCACTGTGCGGGGCGGTCCACCGTTCCCATGACGACCACCGTCCACGGCTCTCCCCCACGGCGGTCCACCGTTCACGACAACCCGCCACTCATCGAGAGTGGCGACGACCCATCACTGGTCGAGAGAGACACGAATGCACCACCTGCACAACCGCCCCGCCGCCGACGCGTCCGCCACGGACGCGCGGCACCTCGCGGCGGCACCCCCCGTCCGCGAACCCCGCCACGCTCCCGTCGCCCACGTCACCCGTGGCGGGGTGATCGAGGGAGTCCACCACGGCTCCGTCGTCGTCCTCGGTGCCGACGGTGAGATCCGCTTCCGGCTCGGCGACGCGGAGGCCGCCTGCTATCCGCGCTCGGCGCTCAAGCCCGTGCAGGCCGTCGCCATGGTGCGGGCCGGGCTCCCGCTCGACGGCGAGCTGCTCTCCCTCGCCGCGGCCAGCCACTCCGGCGAGGAACGCCACCTCGCCGGAGCCCGGCGAATCCTCGATCTCGCCGGCGCCACCGAGGACGACCTGCGCAACGTCCCGGACCTGCCGTACGACCCGGCCGTCCGCGACGCCTGGGTCCGCGAGCACCGCCCGGCCTCCCGGCTCGCCCAGAACTGCTCCGGCAAGCACGCCGCGATGCTCTACACCTGCCTGCTCAACGGCTGACCGCTGGAGAATTACCTCGCTGCCGATCACCCGCTGCAGACGGCGATCGCCGAGACCGTCGAGGACCTCACCGGGCAGCGCATCGCGCAGGTCACCGTCGACGGCTGCGGCGCCCCGCTGTTCGCCGTCTCCCTGCACGGCCTCGCCCGCGCCGCCGCCCGTATCACCACCGCCGCGCCCGGCACCCCCGAGGCACGCGTGGCGGACGCCATGCGCACCCACCCCGAGATGGCCTCCGGGGGCGGGCGGGACGTCGCCGCGCTGATGCGCGCGGTTCCCGGGCTGCTGGCCAAGGACGGTTTCGAGGGGGTTCAGGTCGCCGCGCTGCCGGACGGCAGCGCCATCGCCGTGAAGATCGCCGACGGGGCGAACCGGGCGCGTATCCCCGTCGCCGCGGCCGCCCTGGTACGGGCGGGGGCCGATCCGGAACTCCTCACCGCGTTCGCGGGGGAGCCGATGCTCGGCGGCGGCCGGCCCGTCGGCAGCGTACGGCCCGCCCCCGCACTGCTCCCCCGGGCCGTCGCCCCCTGCGTGCCCCTGACCCAGCCCACCTCATGAGCCCGACCAAGTACAGCTCCGCCCAGCCCGACTCACCCACCCCACGAGCCGGACTCCCCACCCACGAGCCGGACTCACCCACCTCGAAGACCCTCGAAGAAGAGGACCCGCACGCCATGACCGCCGCCACCCGCAGCGAACACGACCTGCTCGGAGACCGGGACATACCCGCCGACGCGTACTGGGGTGTCCACACCCTGCGCGCCACGGAGAACTTCCCCATCACCGGCACCCCGATCTCCGCCTACCCGCACCTGATCGACGCCCTGGCCACCGTCAAGGAAGCCGCAGCGCTCGCCAACGAGGAACTCGGTCTGCTGGAGCCCCGGAAGGCGGCCGCGATCGTCGCCGCGTGCCGCGAGATCCGCGATGGCAAGCTGCACGACCAGTTCGTCGTCGACGTCATCCAGGGCGGCGCCGGCACCTCGACGAACATGAACGCCAACGAAGTCGTCGCCAACCGTGCGCTGGAGCTGCTGGGGTACGCCAAGGGGCAGTACCAGCACCTGCACCCCAACGAGGACGTCAACCTCGGCCAGTCCACCAACGACGTCTACCCGACCGCCGTCAAGATCGCGACGGTGTTCGCGGTACGCGGGCTGCTCAAGGCGATGGCCGTCCTCCAGGACACCTTCGCCGCCAAGGCCGTCGAGTTCCGCGACGTACTGAAGATGGGCCGTACGCAGCTCCAGGACGCGGTCCCCATGACCCTCGGTCAGGAATTCTCCGCGTACGCCGTGATGCTCGACGAGGACCGCAGCCGGCTCTCCGAGGCCGTCGAGCTGATCCACGAGATCAACCTCGGCGCCACCGCCATCGGTACGGGCCTCAACGCCCCGGCCGGATACGCGGAATCGGCCCGCCGCCACCTCGCCGACATCACCGGTCTGCCCCTCGTCACCGCCGCCAACCTGGTCGAGGCGACGCAGGACTGCGGCGCTTTCGTACAGATGTCCGGCGTGCTCAAGCGCATCGCCGTCAAGCTCTCCAAGAGCTGCAACGACCTGCGCCTGCTCTCCTCCGGCCCGCGCGCGGGCCTCGCCGAGATCAACCTGCCGCCCGTCCAGGCCGGTTCCAGCATCATGCCCGGCAAGGTGAACCCGGTGATCCCCGAGGTCGTCAACCAGGTCGCCTTCGAGGTGATCGGCAACGACGTCACCATCACCATGGCCGCCGAAGCCGGCCAGCTCCAGCTCAACGCCTTCGAACCGGTCATCCTGCACTCCCTCTCGGAGTCCATCACCCACCTGCGCGCCGCCTGCCTCACCCTCGCCGAACGCTGCGTGGCGGGCATCACCGCCAACACCGAGCAGCTGCGCGCGACCGTCGAGAACTCCATCGGCCTGGTGACCGCCCTCAACCCGCACATCGGCTACACGGCCGCCACCGACATCGCCAAGGAGGCCCTCACCAGCGGCCGCGGCGTCGCCGAACTCGTCCTGGAGAGGGGTCTCCTCCCGGCCGAGAAGCTCACCGCCCTGCTGCGTCCCGAGTCCCTCGCGGGCAACGGCGCGATTCAGTCCTGATACGGGATCGGGCGACGCCCCTGCTCTCGGGCGTCGCCCGTACTGTCGGGCGTCGCCCGGCCCTGCCCGGCCCTCTGCTGCGGACCTGACCAGCAAACGGGTGTGATCCACCGGTCTGGCAGCACGACCTCCCGCCCCGCCGGCTCGGTCACCAGAAGCAACCCGTGCCGGAATGCGAGGGTCTTACCCGGCGTCGTCAGCGCTGCCTCCCCTTTGACGCCGCGTCAGTGAGACCGCCCGACGCAGCCGGCGGCCGGCGGATCGTGTCGCTCGTTGCCGGCTAGGCGTCGCAGAGCTGGAAGACGATCTCGCGTGGGCGTGGTCCGGATGCCAGGCGTACTCGGTCTCCGATGCGGGCGCTGTCCAGGGGCACGGCGCCGACCCTGGCGCGGAGGCAGAACCCCTCGCGCATGTCGATGACGGCCATGGCGCGGGGCCTGCCCTCCCTACGGCCGACGACGGTGACGTGACGGATGACGCCGATACCGGCACTGCGTTCCTCGGCCATGTCGGTGGAGCCGCAGGCCGGACACAACATGCGGCGGAAGGCTGCGGTGTGGCACCAGCGGCACCGCTGGAAGTGCAGCACACCCTCCCGGGTGCCGTCTGTCAGCGCGGAGGGCCGGTGGACCGGATCGCTCTGCGGTGCCGGACCCGAGATGCCCTCCCTTCCGGCAAGGGCGTTGGCTGCGGTTTCGATCACTGAATGGGACATGCGAACCTCTCTGGTCGCTGCCGGGCAGCGGAGCAGTTCCGCGAGGGGAACGAGGGCCTCGTTGGCCACGGACGACACGAGGTGCACGGCACGTGGCCGTCTCATCGGTGCCGGTGGCCGGGGCTCCGCCCGGGCCCGGGCCGGTGGTCCGGCCCGGTGCCCGTGGCGGGGCCTGAGGTGGAG